>DASPVV010000128.1:0-3536 GCA_035622175.1 Terriglobales bacterium
TCTCAACACCTAGCGACAGCACCGTTTCGATCTCCAATGGCTTTCCGGCAATTGTGTGTTTCAGCGTCAGTCCATCCAGAAATTCCATGGCGATGAAGGACTGGCCTGCGTGCTTGCCGATTTCGTAGATTGTGCAGATGTTGGGATGATTGAGTGCGGACGCAGCCTTGGCTTCGCGCTGGAAACGGGCTAGTGATTGCGGGTCTTGCGCGACATCTTCAGGCAGAAACTTGAGAGCGACAAACCGCCCGAGCTTTACATCCTCGGCCTTATAGACGACACCCATCCCTCCGCCGCCCAGCTTCTCGACGACGCGGTAGTGCGAAATGGTCTGGCCGACCAGTTGGGACGACGGAACCATTGCGTGGGAATGGTAGGCCGGACAGAACAGAAGGTCAATTGCGCAGGCCGAGGCCACACCTTAGCACAGGCGGTATCAATTTCCGTTTCCCGATCCTGCAGCCCGAAAATCTTCACAACAAATCTGTAGTGTCCACGGATAACGACTGAAAAATATTTGCGAAGGCCGGGCAACTGCGGAGGGGGCACTGTTTGGGTACACCCACCCCCTTGATCGAGGGGGTCCCCCGGGTCAAGCGATCTCTACTACGGAAAAGAGAATGTGTACCTAGCTCCGAGCAGGGTCTCCCAGACAGGTGTGCCCAAGTTTGTGCCCACCATCATACCCTACCGAGTGCTACTGAGTGTTTTAAGCACTCCTGGAAAGCCTTGCTGGACAAGTCATCTGTAGCACTCGGTCTCTTTTCATAGCGATCCGTCCAAGTTGTTGATCTCTCGTTTGAAAAGTCCTTTTAAGGCATGGGTCGCAGGTTCGAATCCTGCCGCGCTCACAATACCTTACAGCCTATCCATGTTACGAGTTCGGGGGCATCCTGGGGGCAAATCACCGAAGCCAAGATCAGGGACATTACCTAATAAGCGTTGTGCTGGCAATCCAGAGCCCCCCTCAGCACGTAGTTCCTCCCTCAACACGGCTCCAATCAAGCGCTAGCTCCACGACGTGAGGAGTACGTTTCTGAAGGTCTTCACGGCGCTGAACCTCGAGCCGGAACTCCATAGACGGATGGCGTGGAAAATACCTCGCCTCCACTGGTTTGGTTGAACATTAAGCAGAATTTAGGATGCCTTAGCGCGCCGGCGCCGCCAAGGCGCGGCATGTGACTGCTGCTCGATGAACTCGTCTACGGCGCTCGGTCGGAAACGCATTAGACTGCCAAGTCGCACGCACGTGAGCTTAGGATGACGACGCGTGGCGTGATCCCTTACCCACTGAGGGTGACGTTCAAACGCCTTGCAACTTCTTCAACGTCGAGAAGATTCTCCCGAGTCAGGTCGGGCGTTGTTTGCACATAGGATTGGAGCTCAGGCATAGCCGGAGTAACCTGACCAGGCTGGATTGACATAGGCGTCATCCTAAGACTGTTGCCGAACGGTTTTTCGAAAGCGCTGCCTGACGATTGAAATTCACAGGAGCCGGGCAATGCCTCTTCAGCTTCCGAATTATTTCGTCAGGTGCGTGGACTACAACGTCTGAGGTCTCTATCTAAACCGAATCTCGCCTTGGGTCAAACTTTGCGAAGGTGCCCCCCTTCCACTCGGGTCAGCTGGCAAAAACGCGTAAGAAGCCAGCCAGTCTGCGCAGCTGCGCTGGTTTCCATCTGATTGTTGCACTTCTGGTGCAAGTCCTGGGTTTTCCGGAGACCTACCCGAAAACACGGCGCTAAAGGGAAGCTGCTCTCCTATGCGCTGCACGGCGACGATTCGGGGATTGCAAAACGGATCTCCTGGAGCCAGGCTCTCGGATTGGCACCGTGGGCGACGCTCCCCAAGAGGCCGGTAAAAGAACGAGTCATAATCGGGACGAAGCCTGATCTGCGCGATGTCAAAGTCGCCCGGAATGCGCAGCTCCGAACACATCCGCTCCACTCCGTCCTCTCGATGGCGCGGTGCTCCAACCACAGCCCGGATCTGGTCCACGGCGCGGTGTTGTGGACCGAATGTCCGTCAGGCGGGAGGTGTGGGACGGGCTGCGATGGCCGATGTTTCTGGTAGTGGTGGTGGTCATCATGAAGCCGGTGATCGTGGTGATCATGTTGTCGGTAGGTCGCCCGAATCGGGCCTGTATTGTAACGAGGCCCCCTTTTGAGGGTTTGTTAGAGAACACCGGCATGGGACCTGCTATAGTTTGATCGCCTTCTTTTCGCCTCGCCGGATTCATGGCCAAAACTCCGATGCCAAGCTCGCAAGACCTGGCCAAATAGAGCTTGTAGCCATTAAGAAAAACTAGTATATTTTTTCTTAATCAATGACACGGGTCAATACATGCAAACCACGAAAAATCAGTTAGTTGCACGCATTGAACGGTTCGAGCCAGGAAAGGCGTTCTCGGCAAAGGATTTCCTCGATATCGCCAGCCGCACGATGATCGATGTGACCCTTGCAAAACTCGCTCAGAATGGGGAAATCCGTCGCCTCCAGCGCGGCCTGTATGACGTTCCTAAAATCAATCCCGCGCTCGGCGGCAGATTGAGCCCCAACATTGACGAGGCTGCACGTGCTATAGCCCGCAGACAACGCTGGAAGATCGTACCGGAGGGAGCATGGGCCGCGAATCTGCTCGGTCTATCGACGCAGGTGCCTTCGAAAATTATCTATCTGACCGATGGCCCGAATCACGAATTGCGGATCGGGCGCCGCGTCATTCACTTCAAGCACGCGCGCCCCAAGGTGCTGGCCGGACTTGACGGCAAATTAGCGCTCGTCGTGCAGGCGCTGCGCCGTCTCGGCAAAGGAGGTGTGGGACCGCACGAGATCGAGACACTGGGTGCGTCGCTCTCCGCCGCAGAGAAACGCAAGCTGGTTAGAGATACGCGTTTTGGCGTGGACTGGATCTACGATGTCGCCAAGAAGATCGCGGAGACGGCCGCGTGAAAGAGATCGCCCGGATGTCCGCACCCACCTGTGGTCCCAAGATTTTACGATGCGCCCTGGCATTGATGCTGATCGCCAACGTCCGAAGCCCCCCTTCCCCTGCAACCCCATCCCCCCAGGGAAAGCGCAGATTTTCACAGCCCATGATTCCACTAGTGCTGTGGAACATTTACCTCTGGAATTTCACCGAGCCGGGATCACTATAAGGGAGGGATTCGAATCACACTTAAATCCCTCGAGGGCTTACACCATTTTTCAAGGACTTCCGAACCGATACTAGATTTTCGCATCAAAACCGCGATTTTCTTATAACACGCTCTTGTAGCTTCCCTGTAGCTTTTTGTAGCAAGGTGGTCGCCCGTTCCCTTGGGCATGACGTTAGCGACTTTGTCGAACCGTGGGTAGCTCACCCGAGCAAGGCATTGGTCGATCCTGTGAAAGAGAAACATCACGCCGTCGCAACGACGCGGAGATGCCCTTGGCGGCGGGATCGCGGCGCGGGCTTTACGGTGATCTCAACGTCTCGACCAAGCAGGGTTAGGAAATGCATAAGTCGTTCAGTGGAGAAACCAGATAGCTGACCT
>DASPVV010000129.1:0-2765 GCA_035622175.1 Terriglobales bacterium
ATTCGAGGAGCACTGGGCTCAGGAAAACAGCCCTGGCCAGTGCCGAAATTGCCATCAGAAGATTTTCGATGAGTGGAACGGTTCGATGATGTCCAACGCCTGGCGCGATCCGGTTTGGCGCGGGGCTTTTCTGCTTGCCGCTCGCGAGACCTCCGCTTACGGAGAATGTGATACGCCCCAGCCTCCCGACGGAACGCCGAAGGCCGAACACAATCCGTTCGCTAAGAAAGGCGAATGCTCGTCAACCTTTAACCTCGGTACTGAAATGTTCACGGTCTCACGCCCCGGCTCTCTGCTCGATGGCTTCTGCTCGCGATGCCACATGCCGAGCAACTACACCGACAATGTTCCCTTGCACAACGTAGAAATTGATCCACGCAATGGCATGGAAAGCGCAAAGGTCGATCCAAAATTCAATCCCACTTCCGACAACGGAACCGGTATTGCGTTTGCGGAACTCACCTCTCAGCTTCGCAACACCGACAGCGGGAAGAGCGGGATCTTCTGCGCAATCTGTCACACCTTTGCGGACACGCGCGATACCCCTTTTCACAACTATGTCAAAAGCACCTCGCGATACATGCCGGCCTTGGGCACGCAATCGCGCTCCGATTTGCTGTCGGCGAACGAGCAAGACACATTTCGGGTTCCCAACCCAGCCGTGCGCAATCAAGGGTACAGCATCGGTGCTGGGGCGTATCAGCTTTCACCGCACGCCATCGCATTTCCCGAACGGCTGGGACCGTTGGCCGCGAACATCCCGGCGAACCCTGCCGATTCCTACGTCAGTCAGGTTTTCGGTCAGGCCATCGACTTCCAGCACATGAATCCTGTCAGCCACAAAGGCTATCACCAGGTGATGATTGCCCGTGCGGAAATGTGTGCAGCCTGCCACGATGTGACGAATGCTCTCCCCATCAAGAACCCGTTGGGGAAGTGGGTCGGCGGATTTCCGATTGAGCGCACGTACACCGAATGGGCCAACAGCCGTTACGCTGATCGGCCGGGCAACACCAACTACGATCCACATTTCAAGCGAGATTGTCAGACCTGCCACATGCAGCAGGACTACGGCCAGCCGGGCACAGCCCTGACGCTTTACCAACACGGAGCCCCACTGCCGCCTCCGGAAGATCAAGTGGCGTCAAACGGCGCAGTTCATCCCTTCTACACTCATCATTTTGTCGGAGGGAACGCCTATGTGACGAGGATGATCGGAACGGATCTAGGTCAAACGGGCAATGTTTCACCCTATCCGGAGTTGTCGGTGTTCAGTTTCTCTTCGGCCGACAGGAAAAGCCCTTACGCGAATGCTTACTGGACTCAGGTCAACAACCGCGGAAGCTACGTGCAGCAGGCGCGGCTGGCATGGGATCGTCTGCGCCACGTCCTTAGCCTCACGATCAACGGTCCCGCTTCCGCGCCGAGCGGATCCTCAGTGCCGATTTCGATCCAGATCGCAAATACAGGTAGCGGACACAACTTCCCCACAGGCTTCCCCGAAGGACGCACAGCATGGCTTGCCGTTCGTGCCTATGATCTGGCAACAGGCAAGGAGCTGCAGATTCACGACTCCTTCTGGAATCGCGACTCACTTGGAGTCGGTCGCCTTACGACACAGGAGATGGTTGATCCCAATTTTCCTGCGAGTTGTCAGTGGAAGATTCCGCCTGGCTCCGCCGATCCCTACTCCATACAATTCAAAGCCGTAGCTTCGCAGGGCGATGGATGCCCGACGCTCGACTTGGTATACGCCACTCCCTTGAACATCACGACGAATCGTGACGGGCTGCCCATTGATCAAAATGGTCGTGTCATCGATCCGACAAACCCGACTGGCCTGCCACAATTTAAGGACGTCAATGGCAACGGCGATTTATTCGATGACTCCTATCTCAAAGACACTCGCCTGAAGCCCATGCCCAATCCCGGCGCCACGGTGAAACTGGACCGCTACTCCGTTGTGGTGCCTTTGAAAACCGCCGGCCCGATTGCAGTTACAGCGGTGGTCTACTATCAGTCAGTCGAAGCCGTTGTAGCGCAGAAATTCCTCGGCAATCTCGCTGACCTCAATGGCGATGCCATTCTCCAGCCCTGTGTGCTCGGCGGTCTTTGCGATGGAAGAAGACCCACAGTCGAACCAGCTGTGGTTGAGGGTGCGCCGCCCGTGCCCATGGCTGCCCGTAACTGGGTGATTACAGTAAATGACGCGCCGACCCAGACGCATGCTCCCGCGGTCGCGATTTATCCAAAACCGGGCGCACGCAATGCATATCAGGACTTGGTCGTAAAAGTGACCTTTTCAGCACCAGTTCAGGGTGTAAATGCCGAGACCTTCACTCTCGCCAACCGTCAAGGTGCCCGTATCGCGGCATCTGTAGATCAAATCGCTGATGGCACCTGGGGACTATTCCCGAACCAAGTCTTTCTACCGGGCGGCGAGTATACAGCCACCCTCAAAGCTGGAATCTGCGACCAATTTGGAGGCTGCACTCGCCGAAATACTGTCTGGAGTTTCACGGTAAGCGATCAGCAGGATCAAGGAACCGGAGACACTAGCGTGCCATTCGGTTTCACCGCACTTAACGTGAGTCGGTCGTTCACCGTGAGTCCCAGCAAGCACTAACAATTTCCCACGAGTTCTCCCCGGCTTGGACGGTGGCTTGTACTGCCTGCGGAGCTTGTTTTTCATCGCGTCGGTTCGCCCTTTGACCAGTCATTCGATGGAGTACGGGTCTCGCGGAGCCATGCTAGCGCTAAGGCCT
>DASPVV010000130.1:0-37729 GCA_035622175.1 Terriglobales bacterium
AAAGCTTATTTTGCCTTCCCGCTCCGCGAGGGTCAGCTTGCGAGCGGCCCGCAGGATTCCGGTCCAGTAACCGACGGTAGCAGCGATCCCGATTAGCAGCCAGCACATAGACCTAATCCTACTCCAGTGAGCACGGTTCCCATGTTTTCACCGGATGGCGCGCTCGGAGAATCCGGCCTCACAATCTCGCCACGGGGCACAAATTCAAATCGTGCATCTTGGGCGAGAGAAGGTCCGCGTAGTGCGATAACAGCTTCTGCCGATGTCATGGCCGACTGCATTGCCCCGAACAGAACAAGAGCTGTATGGTTCACCTTAAACTCGAGGCCGAACACGCCGTCCCTTCTACGCCGCGCCGGCGCTATCCGGGCCGCTCGGGATTTCATGCCGGGAAGGTAGTAGTGAACCGGTGATGCCGGGGATCATACACACTCCTGGAGGAGTAGGTTTTGCCCGACAAGCTCCGATACGTGCAATTAATATCGACAACGCAATTGACGGCATAACGCGCCTGAACAAGGCCAAAGAAAATGTGCTGAGGGCAGAAGTCGCCCGTTGGCCTATGCGGTTCGAGGTATGAAAACGTGCCTTTCGGATCGGCCACGTCTGACACGGACCAATCAAGCTCGATTGCGGGACCATTCCCGATGTTAAACAGAACCGGATTACCGGATGCTTCATCCAGTTTCGCTACTATCGCGGGAAGCGAGGAGCTTTCGACTTGCGCTTCTGCCGATAGACGTAGACGTTTTGTCTCGCGCCAATACAGCCAGACGAGGACGGCATTGATCGCCAAAAGAACTATCTGCAAGATGCCTAGGATCAGCATGTGACCTCGAGCCGCACTCAATCCTTTTCGTGCTGAGTCTTTCCGACAATCGCGTGTCGCATTCCAGCCGCGAGTAAATCATCGTGCTCTGCAAGGCCGAAAGCCGTCAGTGTGTGAGCCGATAACCCTTCAGGTCGATGACTATCAGTTTGTCGTTTGGCCCAAGCACCAGCATTGGCGAGGAGTCGCCATAATGCAGCCACGCTCGCAGCCAGTTCTGCTCTCCTTCGATGCGCCAAAGTGGTTCATGCCACATTCCACGCAAGTTAACAAAAACCATCATTACCCCGAGTTCAACGCATGCGAATCTGCAGAGCTGCTTTCGTATACCGCCTTCATACATGTACGTTTCCATTAGATGATTCTTCCTCCAAAGTCCCGATTCGTGGCAGGGCCGACGTAATTTTCTGCTGCAAGGCCTTGTCGCCTAGTGTGTCCAAATACCGAATGGTCGGCTGCAGCGAAAGGTGGCCGAGCTGGTGAGCCACGGAAGCCACGTCCACACCGGCTTGCAGAAGCGTGGTTGCATAGGTTGAACGAAGCTTATGAGTCCAGCCCGAGCCGAGGCCGGCTCGCTTTGTGACCTTCCTCACACGGTTGTAAATGCCATGCCGGCTGAAGGGAAAGATTCTGTCGCTTCCGCTGCGGTGTGCTCGCAGCTCGCGTACCAGCGAGTCCGGTATTGTTACGTGACGTTCATGCGAATTCTTGGTGTACGCCGCGCGGATGAGGAGTTTGCCGTCGGCCACGTCCGTGTAGCGCAGGCAAGACAGTTCCGTGGCGCGCAAGCCGGAGAACAGGAGAGTTGTTATCAGCAGCCGATGTTTCCCCGCGGCGTGGATGAGCTTCAAGCATTCGTCCAACGTGAAGGCAGTCGGCTTTTCCTTCAGCACCGTGAACCGCGGGATAGAAACCATCACGTTGATTGATTTGTAGAAACAGAGAATGTGCGTCCGCTTCAGACCAGCGTGGAGTTTGCGTTGCCTCGACTCTTGCACCATTGCAGATAATCGATGATGCCTTGACGGATGTCGTGAGGCCTGGCGAAACGCTGGTACTGAGTGAGCACGTGCCTGGCCCGGTACACCGTTCCCGGCTTGCGCAACAGCTCCATTTCACGGATGTAGGCTTCAATGGCGGCACTCACGCTCAAGCGTCGCATGGTGTACCTCCAGGGGACTAGTTACGAAAGACATCTTGGCGATACACTACAACCGCGATGAGTCCTCCCCCCAGCGGCCCACGCCGCCCAGATCTAAGAGTCCGCTTTGCCGGGATTGACCTGAAGAACCCCATTATTGCCGCCAGCGGCACCTTTGGCTATGGAGTTGAATTCGAAGATGTCGTGCATCTGGACAAACTCGGAGGCTTCGTCGTCAAGGGACTCTCCCGGGATCCCATCGCTGGTCATCCCCCGCCGCGGTTGTATGAGACGGCCGCCGGAATGTTGAACGCCATTGGGCTGCAAAACATTGGCGCGCGGGCTTTCATCAAGGAGAAGTTGCCCAAACTGCGCCGGCTCAAGCAGGTTGTGGTCATCGCCAATGTCTTCGGCTATACCCGCGAAGACTATGAGGACACCATTGAAATCCTGAATGAAGCGGAAGGCATCGCCGCCTACGAATTGAATGTTTCCTGTCCCAACACTGTATCCGGGGGACTCCAGTTCGGCTCCGTTCCCCGTTTGCTCGACGAGGTCGTCTCGACGGCCCGGCACCGCTGCGACCGGCCGCTGATCGTCAAGCTCTCGCCCAACGTGACCAGCATCGCGCAAATGGCCCGAGTGGCCGAGGAAGCCGGAGCCGACGCCATCTCTCTGGTCAACACCTTTCTCGCCATGGCCATCGACGCTGAAACCCGCAAACCGCGAATTTCCAATGTCACGGCGGGACTGTCCGGCCCGGCGATCAAGCCGATTGCTTTGCGCATGGTCTATGATGCCGCGCAGGCCGTCAAAATTCCTGTCCTTGGCATGGGCGGCATCTCGACCGGCGTGGATGTGATCGAGTTCATGTTGGCAGGTGCCACGGCGGTGCAGGTTGGGACAGCCAGCTACTGGGATCCCCGCGCCACCGAGAAGATCGTGGACGAGGTGTACGACTGGTGCATCGATCACAAGCTCGGCCAGATCGCACGCTTGACGGGCGCAATCGTGGCCGATTGATCCCTCCGGCCTGCGGCCGCCAACGTCAGGAGCGAAGGCCCCAGGGAAACAGAGCTAGTCTATGCCGCTGGTCGGCCCGCACTGGATGAGTCCCTCTTGCTCCAAAGCCTCGCGAACCTGATCGAGGGACGCGTTCGAAGGCAGCCCTTCGAGAGCTTTCTCGACGCGACAGACTTGTGCTTTCAAGCGCCCAAGTTCCTTGCGTATCTCGCCGGCGACGATGGGTTCGGAGTCGTCGAGGTGAAGCATGGGTTGCGTCAGAAACAAATCGAGGTTTTGGTAGAGAGCTTCGAGCCTGCTCTGCTCATCGGTTTGCAGTGGATTGCGGGTCTTTGTACTCATGCCTAGAGCATGCTACGCATGGAGAGGAAGACACTAGATCACCGGAGTAATTGCCACCCGCTTACCGCGCCCGGAGCGATGGCCCTAAGAGGCAGAAAAGCTTCGTTTTAGCCGAGAGTAATCCCCTCTCGAACCTAACGACCGGCACCGGCTCAGAGCTCGAATTGGTTTCCGTCTTCGGCCACTTCCCAGCCGGCTTCCCGAACTTCGCGATAGGGCGCGCTCGCTCGATCGAGCATGGGATTGGTGTTGTTGAGGTGGATGAATACCTTTCGCGGGTGGCGCAATCCGGCGAGCTTTTGCAAACTGCCGTTGGGTCCGGAGACGGGCGTGTGCCCCATTTCTCCCGCGCTCGATCCTCGGCCTTGGAGCGGAATCAGCTCGTCGTCACTCCAGAACGTCCCATCGAAGAGCAGCAGATCGACCAGCGCGAGGCGTTCGACGAGGGAGCGAGAAAGGGTTGCCACGGCGGGCAGGTACGCCAGCCTTCTGCCGGATGGCGATTCGAGCATTACACCCAATTGAGCCTCGTCAGGCTCAAGCTCGGCGGCGCGCTGCGGCAAGACATATGCCGGGTAGCGGTTGGCCAGGGGAAAGACCGTGCCACCAATGCCTGAGTCCGTTCCTGCCGGGTCGAGCAAGCGAAAGCTCTCCCCGGGCTTGATCGCATGCCAGGAAGCCTGGTCCGGCACGCGCTGCAGCATGTGAAAGACGGAGTTGTCTTGCTCAAGAATGCGACGAATCGAGGGCGCACAGTAGAGACAAAAGCGGTGCAATTCACGCAGCGACAGAAGTCCAGCAATTTGATCGATGTCTGCCCCGGTGAGGAGAACGCCACCGATGGGAGAATTGCGCCCGCCCCCTTGAGGGTGGAGACAGGGTGTGCCCTCAATCTGGGTGCGCAAATCCGGCGAGGCGTTGAGAAGAAACCAGCAGTTTCGAGCCGAGCTTACGGCGACTTGGGTCTGGGAACGGGGTTGGCCAGAAAACCCGCCCTCGCGCAACCACCGGCAGTTGCGGCAGTTGCAATTCCACTGGGGAAAACCCCCTCCTGCGGCCGAGCCCAGGATCTCGATGTACACCGTTTACAGCTGAGCGCTGGCGTAGGAATTAATCTCGCAATTTAGCGAGATCTCTTCAATTTCAGGCGTTGTCCATTGCATAGTGTCGTCCCCAATCTGGTTCAGGCTACCACACTTCTCCTTCGGTTTTCTACCCGGTCGGGTGGCAAAGAACGGGTACGTCCTGCGGGCGGTTTCGGTGAAGATCGGCCGAACCGTGCTGTTGTCCCCGGCCCTTGTTCCCTATCGATCCCGATCGAGCCAAGTGGCTGGTGGTTCTTGAGGCGCCCCGCGAGGTCGGCTCCTGGCGACGCTGGTACATGTCCGCTCGGACCTTGTCCGAAAGCGTCGCCATGGGCAAGACTAACGTTATCTGCGCGATTCTCGGAGCACCCGCGGGAGCGAACTTGGTGGAAGATCCGAAATGGGAGTTCGCCATTCTGGCAACCGTCCAGGGCTTCTACGAGAAGCTTCTCGAGCAGTCCGTGGGCGGCGAAGTCCCGGTTCCCGCCGGGCTCGAGGCCGGTTCGTTGCAGGCCGACGACCAGCTCACCGAGACCCTGTCGCTCCTGCATCGCTGGCTCCGCTTGCTCGAACTGGCAATCACCCCGGCCATGCTGCGCCGGGCCTTGACTCCCGAAACCGACCCCGAAATCGCTGAGGCCGTGCTGCGCTACTATACACGCCATAAGGATGCCTCCGATCGGCACCGCGATAAGACCGACGTCGTGACCACCTTCTTGTACCGCCATCCGCGCGTTCCCGGACAGTGGGAACGGCGGGGCTACGGCCTCGATGGTGCGCTTCCCCCCTCGCCGTTTGAGATTGCCCTGATGGAGATTCTCGCCGATACGGAGGGGAAACTCCTGTCGGAGGTAGAGGCCCAGAAGCTCCGAGAGTTCGAGCAGTGGCAGCAGCAAGCCGAGAACTTTCAGGACCTGAGCGCACTGCTCGAATCCCAAATCATTCCCCGGGTTCGGGACTGCAAGCGATCGTTTGGCGTTTCCTTTTACCACCCCGCCGTGCTGGCCACCATCGCTGCCTATAACACCGTCTTCGGGAAGATCTTTGATCGGCTGTTCTTGGATGCCACGATGCGCATCAAAGAGCTGGCAGACGAGCTGAGCGAGTTGGGGGGAACGATCCTGGGCGCCGTCGACGGCGTCGACGTGACCGTAGAACAGGTAGCCGAATTTCAGGAGACGGAACTGCTCCGGGCCGACTACGCCACCGCCCGGGAAACGTTTCAGCGCATTTCCAAGTTAAGAAAAGCCCTGCAACAGCGTCCCCCGATGCGACGATGGCCTCGCCCCGCACCTTCTCCGGAGATCCGCGCCACCCCGGCGCCCTCCGTCCGCCCCTTGCTCGACATGACGGCCATGCGCCGCCAGGTCACTCCCCAGCAGATCTCGACCGAGGAAGTCAAGCTGTGCCGGGTCGAGGAATCCATTCGCGTGTTTGTGCGCGTGGCCAACCCAAAGTTTCGCCAGGTCGTGCCCATGCGATTCTTCAATCTCGTCCTCACCCCGGCCGAAGCCCAAGCCTATGGCGCGGATTATCTCGAAGAGAACAGCGTGCGAGCCGCCGTGGCTCGCGCCCAGCTCCGCATGGTTGCCGTGGTGGCGCGCATCACCAGCGAATTAGGAGAATTGAGACGCGCAGAGCTTTCCCCCTCGCTTTGGAAGCTGCACGCCGACGCGCTGATCGTCCTGCTCGAGATCGAGCGCACGCTGAGGGAAGATGCCGCAGGTCTCATCCCCCAGGAACGGCGGCAGGAATTCGCCGGGGATGAACAGGCGCTCGAAGCTTCCCGTCAGAAACTCAAAGACTGTGCCCGCCTGGCCGTCGAAACTCTCTGCGCCCAGCCTGGCGAACTGGCTGCGGCGGCCGCCGGCGCGCAATAGCGGCGCGCCCGCCGGGTTGAGGGTCGACAACGATCGCTAGTGGATATCGAACTGCTCCTGGTGTAGAGAGGGATCGCTCTTAACGATCACGGTTCGACCGGTCAGTTCTTCCATCTCATTCAGGAGACGGGCGTTGCTTGACTTCAGCGCCTTCGCCACCTCGGGGTTCACCCGCAGCATTACATCCGAGTGCTCGAGATGCTTAGCCATCTTGCGCACCTCGAGGTAGATATCGTTGCACACCGTGGTCACCGATTTCACAAACCCCGTCGACTGGCAATAGGGACAGGGAGTGCCGATGGCTCGCTCGAGCGACTGTTTGACCCGCTTGCGCGTGATCGCCACCAGTCCAAAATCGTTGAACTGCAGCACCTTCGAGGGCGAGCGGTCCCCGCGCAGCGCTTCTTCGAGCGCCTGCATGACCTTCTGTCGATTGCGGCGCTCATCCATGTCAATGAAGTCGATGATGATAATTCCGCCCAGGTCGCGCAACCGTATCTGGCGCACAATTTCCCGGATCGCGTCGACATTGGTCTTCACAATCGTATCTTCCAGGCGAGCCGTCTTGCCCACGTACTTGCCAGTGTTGACATCGATCGCAACCAGGGCTTCGGTCTGATTGATGACGATGTAGCCGCCGCTCTTCAGCCACACTTTCGACTTCAGCGCCTTGTTGATCTCCTCGTTTAATCCGAACTCGTCAAACAAGGGGTTCTCCTTGGAGTAAAGCTTGACTCTTCGCACCAAGGCCGGCTGGAAGCGGTTGGCAAAGCGCAGAATGCGTTCGTATTCCTGCTCGTTGTCCACCCAGATCGCAGAAAAATCCGAGGTGACCTGATCGCGCAGCACGCGTTCGACGACATTCAAATCGTGATAGATCAGGGTTGGGGCTTTGCTCGCATCGGCCCGCGCCTTGATCTCGGACCACAAGCCTTTTAAGAAGCGAATGTCAGCGCGCAATTCCTCTTCCGAAGCGCCCTGGGCTGCGGTGCGAACAATGAAGCCGCCGTGGCCGTTCTCCCGTTCGCTCAGAATAATTCGCCGCAAGCGCTGACGCTCCTCGTCGGAGGAAATCTTACGAGACACGCCGGTGTGGTGTACGGTGGGCAGATACACCAGGAAACGCCCGGGTAGGGCAATATGGCTGGTGATGCGCGCCCCCTTCTTTGCGATCGGTTCCTTCGCGATCTGCACTAAGATCTCCTGACCTTCCTTCAGCAGATCGGTAATCTGCGGCAGTTGCTGCCCGTCCTGTCGGCGGAATCTGCGTCCTCCCCGACGCCCGCGGGGTCCACCCCGACGCTCCCATGTCTGGCGCTGGGTTCGCTGGCTGTATCCCGCCGTCTCTGAGGGAGCGCGGACTTCGGCGCGGGCCTCCACGCTGCCTTCCCCTTGCGCTTCGGCGGCAATCAGAGCTTCCGCTTCTGCTTGGGCTTGCTCGAGTTCATCCTCCTCGGCCTCCTCCTCGGCCTCCTCCTTGGCCTCTAGAGCTTCGGTCGACTGGGGGGAGACCGGCTCGGGTGCGAAGGCCGCTTCCGACTGCGTGGTGGGCTCAAGGGGGGCGTCGAGTTCCTGCGGCTGATAATCCTCCGCCCGCTGAGTCTCCTCTTCTATCTCGTCAAAGGCGGCGTCTTCCTTGAAGTCTTGCACATAGGCCATGAGGTCCGCTTCGTCCTCCTCGATCACTTCTTCTTCCAGGGTGCCAATCGCGCTGGCCAGCCCGGCCCTCGGAGCGGAAGACTCCGTCACCCCGGGTTCGTTGCCATCTTCTTCGCCTTCCGGCTTATCGAACACCGAGGCCACATTTTGCTCGAGGTGCTGCGGTTTAGGATCGCGGCTTGACGGTTCCTGCTCGGCGGTCTCACGGGCGCGTGCTTGGTCGTGGCCGGCTCCGGCACATTGCTCGTCGGCTGCGTCCATCGCAAGCGTCGGCATCTCTCGGTTCTCCCCGAACAGCGGCTCGTCTTCGGGAGACTCCCGCGCAATCGCAGCCGAGGCCGGTGGCGCGGAGGTGCCTACCGGCCCACTCACCGGTTCCAGGCCCGGCGCTGCTTGGCTCAGGCGCTGGTACTTGGAAATGGATTCGCCCGGCAGCACCATCGGTTGATAACCCTGGGGCGAAGGCGATTCCGGCTTTGCCAACCGGCTTTCGCCCACACGCACGCCGCGGCGTCCGCGCCGCCGCCGCCGGCTTCGCCAATCGCCACCGCCTTCCCGCGCCCGACCGGCGTCGGTTCGGGGGCGATTCTCTCCGCTCGGGGGCGGCACGGGTGGCACCTCCGCCTCCGGGGCGATGGAGGGAGCGGCTTCGCGCGCTTCGGCCGAGGGTTGGGTTTCGTGGGGCTGCGATGGCTGAGGTCGAGAGTTTTTGGTGGAGATCTCCTCCACCTCGTCCTCCCCCTCGGGCAGCTCCATGAAATCGGATACATAGAGGAAAGCGTCGCGCTCCAGTCCGATGTCGACGAACGCCGATTGCATGCCGGGCAGCACGCGCGTGACCCGCCCCTTGTAAACGGAACCTGCTAACGTGTATTCCTTTTCACGCTCGAGGTAAATTTCCGCGAGATCATCGTCTTCGACCACTCCCACCCGAGTCTCATGCGGGGTGGAAGAGACAAACAGTTCTTTTGTCATGGAAACTCCGGTCCTGGGCTTCCTTAGCCCAGGCCATCACCGGAAACTAGGCAGGCAAGGATCGGAGCAAATGGAGGGCGGCAAAAGCCGCCCTGGGTATGGACAGCCTTGGCCGCAGTTGTTCCTCGAACCGGAACAATTCGACGAGCTCGAAAATGTCTCTCACTTATCGCACTGCGCCTGCAGGGTTTGTGACCTCTCTCAACGCTGGGGGCCGTTACCCACCCTGCAACGCCTTGGGCTTCAATCCTGGCCGGCCTGGTAATCATTTGGCCGGTGAGTGCCCTCTTAACGCGAGGGCGATCGTAATCTTGTTGAACCACCGCAAACTGGCACGCGCGGCAACGCTCCTTGCCTTCTTTCGCTCGCTTCAGTTCACGAAACGGCGCATGCGAACATTCATCACGATACCTAGCGCCAAAAACATGAATAGAACGGAAGATCCGCCGTAACTCATCAACGGCAAGGGGATTCCTGTGACCGGCATAAAGCCAACCACCATACCGATGTTGACCAGGATATGGAAGCTCAGCACCGCCACCACACCCATGACCAGAAACGTCCCGGCCCGATCTGGGGCCGTTTGCGCATTCTGGGTCAAACGCATCAGCACTATAAAGTATAGCAGCATTACCAGCAATGCGCCGACAAATCCGTGTTCCTCGGCAAAAGCAGCAAAGATGAAGTCGGTTTGGGGAACGGGCAAGAAGGACAGATGGGTCTGGGAACCCGCCGCGCTTCCCCAAATCCCTCCCGAGCCGACCGCGATCAGGGACTGGATCACCTGGTAACCCGAGCCCTGGCGATCCGCCGCCGGCTCCATGAAGCTGGTCAGCCGATCGCGTTGATAGGGCTTCAGTCCATGCCAGGCCAGGGGCATGGTCAGCCCCGCCAGCACCAAAACGGCGAGGGCTTGCCTGGCGCGAAGGCCGCCGAGAAACAGGCCCATGACTGCAATGGGGATGTAGGTCAGGGCAGTGCCCAGGTCGGGTTGCGCCAGCACCATGAGCATGGGCAACCCCACCATGGCACCCGCCTTGATGAAATCCGACCAAGAGAGTTCCCTTTCCTGCAAGTCGGCAAAGTACTTGGCCACGGCCAGGATCAAGATCAGCTTGACCCATTCGGAAGGTTGGAAGTGGCCGCCGCCTGGCATCTTGATCCAGCGGCGCGCGCCCAGGTACTTCTGACCAAAGACCAGCACCGCCACAAGCGATGCAACCGCGGCGATGTACATCCAGTGAATCCTTTCGAGCAGCGCCTGGTAGTTGACCACACTCACCAGAAACATGGCGGCGACGCCGCCCATCACCCAATACACCTGCCGCATGTGCGCCCCGGCAAACTTCGTGTGCACGGTCGCGCTGTGGATCTCCATCACCCCCAGGCCGCAAATGATCAGGACGAATAAGAAAAGCAGCCAGTCAAAGTCGCGAAATGAAACGTAGCGTGCCATCGAATTCCGCCGTCAGCGCTTCCGCTCCTCGCGCGCCAAACCTAATGGACTCCCGGTGCCGCCATCGCCAGGGGCAAGCGCCTTTGCGGGAGATCGATCGGGAAGCGACCGCCGTGCAAAGCACCGTCTTCGGAGCCATCCGGACCGGCATCCTCCCAGACTGCCCCCATTTCCACGCTGGGCTTGCCTTCTGCCAGTTTGCTCGGTGGTCGCCGCTGTTTCTCGACGTAGGCTTTAATCACCTGGGCGGCGATGCGCGCGGCAAACTGCCCATGCTCGCCACCTTCAAAGAGCACGGCCACGACGATCTCCGGGTTCCTTCGCGGTGTCACCCCGACAAACCAGGCGTTATCCTTATACCTGGATTTTCCATTGGCGGTCTTCGCCTTGAGTGCATTGCTCACGGTTTGCGCGCTGCCGGTCTTGCCGGCGAAGTCGACCCCCTGCAAATGAGCGCTATTGGCGGTTCCGAGCGGAGTGGGCACGTTGGCCATGGCGTCGGTAATGGTTTCCCAATTCTCCGGCTGTATCGGAATCTTCACCGTATCGGGTACATTCGACGCCGGAACCACGTTGGCTGGCAGATCCGCGGGATTCGTGATATGCGGCCGCACCAAGACCCCGTCGCTGGCGATTCCGCCGATCGCCCGCGCCAACTGAATCGGGGTGACGGCCACAGCCCCCTGTCCGATGCCCACCGAAATGGTTTCTCCGGCATACCACTTCTGCTTGAAGTTGCGGATCTTCCACTCTTCCGATGGCATCACACCCGTAACCTCCTGGGGGAGATCGATCCCGGTCTTTTGTCCTAAACCAAACATCGTGGCATATTTGGCGATACGCTCGATGCCAAGCTTCTCCGCCAGGGTGTAGAAAAAAACGTCACAAGACTGGTAGATACCTTTGCTGATGTCCACCGCGCCATGGACTCTGTGATCGGCCACCACCCAGCATTTGAAGTAGCGCCCATAGAAAACGGCGCCGCCATTACAGATCACGTGCAGATCTTGTGCGATGCCCTCCTCGAGCCCTGCCACCGCCATGATGATCTTGAAGGTGGATCCGGGGGCGAGCTGAGCCTGGATGGCCTTGTTGAGCAAGGGATGTTCTTCATCACCGACTAACTGGGCCCAGCGGTCGCGCGAGACCCGTATGGCGAAATCGTTGGGGTCAAACGTGGGCCGGCTGACCATGGCGAGGATCTCCCCGTTGCGGGGATTCATCGCAATGATGGCCCCATTTCTGCCTTCGAGCGCCTGCTCGGCGGCAATTTGCAGGTCCAGATCCACGGTGAGCTTGAGCTGTCTGCCGGCGATCGCCTGGGTTTCGTCAAGACGGCCCACCTCTTGGCCGTGACTGTTGACGACCGCCCGCCGAAAGCCATTCTTGCCCATCAAGAGTTGGTTGTATTCGAGCTCCACTCCGGATTTGCCCACCACATCCCCTGGGCTGTACAGCTCAAATTGCGGCTGGTTCAGCATTTCCTCGCTAACTTCGCCGACATAGCCGATCACATGGGCCATAAACCCGTTTCGCGGATACAACCGGCGATGGGCCATGATGGTATCCAGTTCCGGTAACTCATTGCGGTGAGCCTCAATGAAGGACAGCTCATCCGGGGTAATGTCATCTTTTAGATAAATGGGCTGGTACTGCGGCGTACCGGCAAAATGCCGGATGCGATCCTTCACCTCCTTGGGGTCGAGGTGCAGACCTTGGGCGATCAGATCGGCGTCGGAGGCGAGATCACGGGAAGAGTCGCGCAGGAGCAGCGCGGTGAACGAGGGATAGTTGTCGACAATGATGCGTCCCTCACGGTCGAGAATCTTTCCTCGCGGCGCCAAAATGGGCACGTTGCGAATACGGTTTTTCTCGGCCAGCGAGGCATAAAACTCGCTCTGCACCACTTGCAGCCGCCATAATCCGTAAGCCAGGATCAGGAAAATTCCCAGAATGATGTATTGCACCGCGGTCAGACGGAGAGGCGATATTTTTTCGTCGCGGCCAAACATCGGGAGAACGCAGGGCTTCGCGGTCAGGTTTGAGGGCTTGCGCACACTTCCCCGCGAACCCTGACGTCAGCCTCATCCTTTCCAGCGGTTAACTCTATTGTAAGCCGCCAAGCGGCGGGACCGCTGCTGTCTTTAGTAACGGAAGGAGCACCGTGTTTTGCCGCCGATCGCCTGTCTACGTCCTCTGTTTGAAGCGATCGAGCAGGGCAAACATCGCCACCGCCAGCACGGCGTTAAGAAACGCTGAACCGAGCTCATGCGACCAGCTCCAGTGCAGGGTAATGTCCACCAGTCCACGAGCTACCGTGAAGTAAACAATTTCGTGCACGATAGAAAAGAAAATCGTGACCAGAAAGCGCGACCCCATGTTATCCACATCAATTTTCGCGCCGAGCGATGAGGCGCCATAACCGACGAACGTGTTGGCGATGCCAAAGACGCCAATCGGCAGCGAGGGCGTGAGGGCGTCCTGGAGAATGCCGATGGCGGCTCCGGTCAACATTCCGGAAACCGGGTTGCGTCGCGCTACCCCAAAGAAGATCACCACCAGCAACGGCAGATCAAAGATGGCGAAGAAATGCAAGCGCAGGGGCACGAAGGCTTGCAGAAACACTGCCACCAGAGGAATGAGAATCGCAGCCGGCGCGCTGAACCGGTAAACCTCGACTTGCTCATGCGATGTGTAGGTAATGGGCACGCTATTGCGGGGGTTGCTCGGTTGCAGGCTGAGGTTGGGGCTCTTGAGGTTGGGCTTTTGGAGAATCGGGTTGGACTTCGGATGGCAGAGGCGCCGAGCGAGAGTCGCCGCTCGCACGCGGGGGAGAGGCAAGGACGGGGGTGGGCTTTGGCTTGGCCGGCGATCGATCTGCGGAGGCTTGCCCAACCGCCTCAGTCTGGCCGGTTTTCGCGGCGGCGGAAACAGCCGATGGGGTGGGCGCTTGCCGGTTGGGCGGCGGCTGAATCTTCAGTCCGAAGGTAGGCGGCGGGGGGGCGTTCGGGTTGCTGGGGGCCGGCTGATCGGGAATCGACGGCAGTCTCTGGGCCAGAATATCCGCCGCCCGTAGGTGCTCGCCAGCGGCCTCGGCCGGTTCCGTGAGCTCCTCGTCGGTAATCACCAGCACTTCTTCCAAGCGGTCGAGATCCGCCGCCGGCTTAACCCGGATATTCAGGAACAGCTCCGGACCGGGAGAAACCTTCACCACCGTCCCCACCGCCAAACCCTTGGGAAAGATCCGGTCACCGCCACTGGTGAGCACCTTTTCGCCTTGTTCCACGGCTTCATCCGACATCACTTTTTCGAGCACCACCTCGCCGGTAGGCGATCCCCGCAGTACGCCTTGCAAACGCGACGTCGCCAGGATGGCGCCCACCCCGCTGGTCTGGTCGTTGATGAGCAGGACGCTGGCCACGTGATCCTGCACGCCGCGCAAAATCTTACCCACCACACCGTCTGCGGTGATCACAGCCTGGTCCGGCTTGATCCCATCTCGGCTGCCCTTGTCGATGTAAATGGAGCGCGATTGTTCACTGCCGCTCGACCCGATGACCTGGGCCGCCAGGGTTTTCGAAATGTAGCGCTCCTTAAACCCTAAGAGCGCTTGCAAACGATGCGCCTGTTCGGCGTCTTGGTTGAGGCTGGCGCGCTCGATCTGGAGTTGTTCGATCTGCTGTTTCAGCGCGCGGTTCTCCTGTCTCACCCCGCGCAGGTAGAAGTATCCACGCCAGAGATTGCGCACCCCGTTCTCGAGCCAGACAATGCCCTTCTCGAAGGGTGTGACCGCGTCCACCGCCCAGATGCGAATCAGGCGCGTGGGGGTGTTGTCACTGGACCGCTTGACTTGAATCGCCAGCCCCAGCACCTGCGCGAACAGCAAGATCGTGAGGATGGTGAGGTTTCGATAGCGACTGATGAGGTGTTCCATGGAGCGGGTTACCCGTGTCTGGTTCGGAGTTTGGCGACCCTAGGAGCTCGGCGCTCGGAAACCGGTAGCTCGAAGCCGGAAACTCCGTTACTCGATCGAAATCTTCCGCAGCAGCTTGAAATCGCTCAGCATCTTGCCGGTGCCGAGCACCACGCTGCACAGTGGGTCGTCGGCAATGGAGACTGGCAGCCCGGTTTCTTCGCGAATCCGCTTATCCAAGTTCTTGAGCAGCGCCCCCCCACCGGTGAGCACAATCCCCCGGTCACTGATGTCGGCGGAGAGCTCGGGAGGCGTGCGTTCGAGCGCCACGCGAATGGCGTTCATGATCGTCGACACGCACTCGCTCAGGGCTTCCCGAATCTCGCTGTCGTCAACCGTGATCGTCTTGGGTACGCCTTCGATCAGATTGCGGCCCTTGATCTCCATGGTCAGCGGTTTCTCAAGCGGGTAGGCCGAACCGATTTCAATCTTGATCTGCTCGGCGGTGCGCTCTCCAACCAGCAGGTTATATTTTCGCTTGAGGTAGTTCATGATGGCTTCGTCCATCTGATTGCCAGCCATGCGCACGGAACGCGAGTAGACGATGCCGCTCAAGGAAATGACCGCGATATCGGTTGTGCCCCCCCCGATGTCGACCACCATGTTGCCGCTCGGCTCGGTAATCGGCAGCCCCGCCCCAATCGCCGCCACCATCGCCTGTTCCACCAGGTGGACTTCACTCGCCTTGGCCCGGTAGGCCGAGTCCATGACCGCCCGCTTCTCCACCTGCGTGATCTCCGACGGCACCCCGATCACAATCCGCGGATGCACCAGCATCTTCCGGTTATGGGCCTTCTGAATGAAGTAATTCAGCATCTTCTCGGTTACTTTGAAGTCGGCGATGACGCCGTCTTTCATGGGCTTGATGGCGACGATATTGCCCGGGGTCCGGCCCAGCATCTCCTTGGCTTCCTTGCCGACGGCCTCGACTTCCCCAGTGTTCTTGTTGATGGCCACAATCGAGGGCTCGTTCACTACGATCCCTTTGCCCCGGGCATAGACCAAAGTGTTCGCCGTCCCCAGGTCGATCGCCAGGTCGCTCGAAAATATACTGAACAGCGACCTCAGATTATGGGGCGTTCCGCTGGAATGAAAACCGTTCGATGACATAGGCAAAAGTGCTCTCTCTCATGAACTAGATCGTTGCGGTTCTAGCGCCGGGCGATTCGAGCTCGACCTTCCCCGTGAACAGCTTCCCGCGCGGCGTACAACCAAAGTTCCTCGTGGCATGAGCCTCGATCCTCAGACTCCTGTCCTCACGTTACTGAATCACGACCTTCTTCTGCAAAGTATTGACACCACCCTTGGCGTTTTGCGCGGTGATGGTGATCACACTCTCCCCCGTGGCAAGCGGCGGAGTGAAATAGTGAAACCGGCCGTCGTTGCCGACGATGGGCACTTCGGCGCCGTTCACCATGACCCGAGCTCCCGCCTCGGTCTTTCCGGTCAGCTCGAGCACATGGCCGTGCTGGATGAAGGGGTCCAGTTCGAGGTCTAGAGTCTCCGTGTTCTGGCCTTTGGGAATGATGGTGAAGCGGTTCTTCTCGCTCTCGATGGACTCCTTCCCGCCGGCATCGAGCGACTGCACCTCCCAATAATATGCGCCTTGTTCCAGGCCGGACACCAGTACGTCGGCCGTCTTGACCGTGCGATCCACGATGGTCGAGGAGAAATAGGGATTTTTCGAAATCCGCAGGCGGTAGCCCCGGGCGTTGGCCATGCGGGTCCAGGAAAACTCCACTGGCTTCGGATCGCCCCAGGCAAAAATCGGCGCCATATTGGCGGGTGAAATCGGCGTCGGGGGGCCGATCTCCTTCAGTTTTTCCATGTGGGTCGACTGTTCCCGAAAGTGGACCTTCTCCCAATTTGCCAGCTGGATGGTTTCGCCATTGCGGGTAATTTCGCCCGTACCTTTTTTGACCAGGATTTCGTGTTCATCGGCCTTGGGATCGTTGTGCACCATGGCGGCAGAATCAGGAGCCAGGGAGGCGGTGGCGCCGGCCACAATCACCTGCGATTTCGAACCCTGCAGATAGGTACCCGTCGCCAAGTCCACGGTTCCGGTGGAAAGCGCGACCGTCACGTTGGTCTGCTGCTGGTCGTTGGCCGAGTTCTCCGCAATCACGATGAGGGAATCCTGTTTGACGGTGTAATTGGTTCCGTCATTGAACACAATCTTCGCCATGCCCTCCGAACTGGTCTGGACCACATCCCCCTTTTCGAGCGGGATGCTGTAATCAGCGGCCGCCCAACTGCTCCCATTCGCCTTCCGGACTCGCACCGTACCATCGAGCGCCGTGAAGTGCGCCTCCTTCAGGTTGACCGCGCCCGACTTCGCCGGGGCAGCTCCGGCAACGGCCTCGAGCAGGCGCCTGCCGATGCCGTCGGCAGCCTTGAGGCTGTTGTCGGTGAATTGGGGGAACGCCAGCCGAATCGCGATGAAAAATACCAGCAGGCCGCTCAATACCGCCAGAGCCACGCTGCGGTAGGTGACTGTTTTCCACGCGATCTGGATACCAGGCTTGCGGTTCGCCGACACGAAGACCACCAAGAGCAATTTTCGTGACTGGGGTTAACTCGAGACTACCACAGCCACCACGGGCCACAAACCGGTAATCACCCCAGGACATTACCTTCGTGCACGAACCTGTAACCGCTTCTGGCGCGGCTCCGGCCGATGGTGCGTTTCCGGGTCACAGCATGCACATCGCTTCCCACCCTCAGCACAGGACCGTAAGCCGAGCCTGAGCTTGCCCGAAATCGTCTCTGGACAAGGACGCAGGCCGATCCCAGACTGGGGATGGAAGCGTTGGTTCGACCCGGCCCCAAAGGAGAGAAGGTGCTTCGGGCCCGTCGGGGGTGGGTGGTTCCGGGACATTTTGCGCTGCCATTTTCCGCCTAATGGAGTATGCTTCGGTGGTTCGCTCCGGGCGCCTTTCGCCGCCCCGCCATGAAGTCGGCAACCTCAGTTGTGGGCAGAGAATCGTGCGGCCGCCAAGCCGTTGCCGCTTTGGCCACCCTCGCCATCTGCTTCGCCCTGCCTCTGGCCGCCCAGGCGCCGGCCGGGCAATCCCCGGCTTCCTCCAGCCTCCCTGCGGGGTCGAACAGCGCAGAAAACGCCGCCCCCGAGGTGACTTCGCACGACCAGGCGACCACCTTCAAAGTAAACGTCCGGTTGGTACTGGTTCGGGTGGTGGTTCGCGACCCCGAGGGGCGAGCCATCGGTAGCCTGGGTAAAGAGGACTTTCAACTCTTCGATGACCGCAAGCCGCAGGTGATTAGCCAGTTCTCGGTCGAGCAACCAGGAACCCAGGTGGCGCGAGAGCAAAAGCGCACTGCCCTGGAGAGCGGCGAGACGCCAAGCAACACCACGCCGAACGTTCCCGAACGGTTCATCGCGTACCTGTTTGACGATATCCACATAACGACCGAAGACGTGCTCGCGGTGCGCCAGGCTGCCAGCCGCCATCTGAGTTCGCTTCAGGCTACGGATCGGGCCGCCATCTTTACCACCTCCGGGCAAGGCGACCTCGATTTTACCGACGATCATGGCAAGCTCTCCGCGGCTCTGCTCCGGATTCAGCCTCGCCCCATCGCTCGGGCGGAGAGCCAGCAGTGCCCGTACATGAGCTATTACATGGCGGATCTGATCGTCAATAAGAACTTTTCGCAAGTCCTCGAGAGTGCGACCAAAGACGCACTGCAGTGTTCGGGAATGGCCAGTTCGGCCTCCAGCCCGGCCTTGGCTGTCCAGGCGTTGAACTCCGCCCGGAATCTGGCGGAATCCGCGGCCCAAACCGCCTTGAACCGCGGCGAGAACGAGACGCACGTGGTTCTCGGCAGCGTGAAGGATGTCGTGCGCCGCATGTCCTCGATGCCGGGACAACGAACCATCGTGCTGGTTTCCCCCGGTTTTCTCACCCTGGACCTAGAACCGGAAGTCAGCGAGCTTATCGATCATGCCTTGCGCGCCAATATCGTCGTCAGCGCGGTGGATGCTCGCGGCCTTTATGTTCCCGCCGGCATGGGCGACATTAGCCGGGCCAACGTTCCCAACCTTGGCGCCGCCCCTCAGGAAGCCCTGTATGAAAACGAGGCCGCGTCCCTCAATAGCGACGTGCTCTCCAACCTGGCCGCATCGACCGGTGGCATTTTCTTTCACAATAGCAATGATCTCGAAGGCGGCTTAAGACAGGCGGCGGAAGCACCGGCCTACTATTACGTGCTCGCTTTTTCCCCTCAGAACCTGAAATACGATGGCCGCTTTCACCGCTTGACCGTGAAGCTGAGCCATCCGGCGAAGCTGACGGTCGAGGCCCGGCAAGGCTATTACGCTCCCCAACATGCGCCTGATGCCGGGCAGGAGGCCCACCAGGAGATCGAGGAGGCAGTGTTCTCGCAGGAAGAAATGCACGACCTGCCGGTCGATCTGCACACCCAGTTCTTCAAATCCACCGATGTCGATGCCAAGCTGTCCGTGCTCGTCCATGTCGACGTGAAACGGATGCACTTTCGCAAAGCCGAGGGTCGCAACAACAATAACCTCACCATCGTCGCCGCCTTGTTTGACCGCAACGGCAGCTTCATCACCGGGAACGAAAAGATCCTCGAGATGCGCTTGAAAGACGAAACCCTCGAGCGCAGGCTGCCATCCGGATTCACAATGAAGACCAGCTTTGACGTGAAGCCGGGCAGCTATCTGGTGCGCCTCGTGGTCCGCGACACCGAAGGGCTGCTTTCCGCCGAGAACGGGGCCATCGAAATTCCCTAGGTTTGGAGGTGTGGTATGAGCCGTGACCGACGCAGGTTTTGCTCGTTGCTGTTCTCGCTAGCCGCTGGCTGGCTGGCATGGCGGGTTGGCTCCGCGCCTTCGGTTCAGGCGCAGCAGCCCGACGCGGCCACGATCAAGGCCGAGGCTCGGTTAGTCTTGGTCGACACCGTGGTCACCGACAAACACGGCAACTACGTTCGCGACCTCACCGCGAAGAATTTCAAGGTGTGGGAGGACAACAAGGAGCAGACGATCAAGAATTTCTCCTACGAATCGGGGAGCGGTCCCTCGGCCAATGCGCAGAGGCACTATCTGGTCCTGTTCTTTGACGACTCCAGCATGGAGTTTGGCGACCAAGCCAAGGCGCGCGAGGCCGCCGCAAAATTCATTGACGCCAATGTCGGTCCCAACCAGGTCATGGCGGTGGTCGAGTTTGGCGGCACCCTGCGCATTACGCAGAATTTCACCGCCAATGCCGACCGGCTCAAACAGGCCGTAGCCGGGGCGAAACCATCCGCGGTCGCCTCCAACCCATCCCCATCCGACGGCACCCTAGGCTCGATCCCTACGCCCGCCGCCGGAGTGCAGGTGGCCTCGCTCGGCACTTCCCCCCTGACGGGCATGCCCGCGTTGGGGAATGCCGAAGCGGAGTTTGGCGCCCGCAGCGTACTGCTGGCCTTGCGCGATCTGGCCAAGAACCTCACCGCGGTCCCGGGGCGAAAAACCCTGGTGCTGCTGACCTCCGGCTTTCCCCTGACCGCGGAGCTAGAATCCGAGCTCACCGCCACCATCGACACCTGCAACAAATCGAATGTCGCGGTCTATCCCATTGATGTGCGCGGCCTGGTTGCCATCGTTCCCGGGTCCCAGCCGGGCGCCGAGCGGCTGACGCCACGGCTTTGGCGGTCGGTTCCGCTGCACTCCCCCACCTTTGCCTCTTTCGGAGAGCAAACCGGGCAGCCGCAGCTGGTCTTGGTCCAGCACGGTGGCACGGCCGGCGGCGGCGGAAGCGGGTCTCACGGCGGCGCCCCTGGCGGCACCGGAACTGGAAACCCAGCGAGTGGCGGTCCAAGCCACAGCGGGTCGCCCGGGGCTGGCACCAGCGGCGGCCACGACGTCGGCACACGCCCGGCTACCTCCAGCTTTTATAATTCGAACTACCAGCCCAGCCAGATCATTCCTCCCATTCCTCCAAGCGCCAGCGACAACCAGCAGGTGCTCTACGCTCTGGCCAACGGGACGGGCGGTTTTGTGATTCTCAACACCAATGACCTGCTGGGCGGCATGGAGAAGATCGCCAAAGAGCAGAGCGAATACTACCTCCTGGGCTACACGCCCACCAACACCCCGGAAGGAAGCTGCCACGTGCTTCGCGTCAAAGTCGATCGCGGCGATACCGACGTGCGCTCGCGCAGCGGATACTGCAACGTCAAGCCAGCCGACCTGCTCGCCGACCAGCCAGTCGAGAAGGAATTGGAAAACCAGGCGAAGGGAACGCAAGCGGGCACGATCGCCGCCGCCATCGCAACTCCCTATTTCTACACCTCGGCCAACACCGCCCGCGTCAACCTGGCCATGGATATTCCCGTCACTTCCATCAAATTTGAAAAAGTGAAGGGCAAGCAGCACGCCACCTTGAACATTTTGGGGATCGCCTACAAAGCGGACAATTCCGTGGCGGCGCGCTTCAGCGACGCCGTCAATCTCGACTTCGAAAATAAGAAAGACATGGAGGAGTTTGCCAAACAACCGTTCCATTACGAAAACCAGTTTGATGTAGCCTCCGGCCAGTACAACTTGAAAGTCGTGTTCAACTCCGGCGGGGAAGCTTTCGGGAAGATCGAAACCGCTCTCGCCGTCGACCCCTACGATGGAAAGCGCTTCAGCCTTAGTGCCTTGGCGCTGAGTAAGGAGTTTCGTCGCGCGGCTGACGTGGCGACCGGCCTCGACGCCGCCTTGATGGAAGATCACACCCCGCTTGTTACCCATGGCATGCAGATTGTGCCGGCCGCCAGCTATCGCTTCAAGAAGAGCGACACCGCGGGCATGTACCTTGAAATCTACGAGCCGTTCCTCGCCAGCGCCAGCCCACCCCAGGTGGGAATCCAGATGAAGGTCTTCGATCGCAAAACTGGGCAGGCGAAATTCGATACCGGGATGGTTACCGCCGCCTCGTTTATCCAGAAAGGCAATCCGGTGATTCCCGTGGGACTGAAGCTGCCGGTCGGCACGCTCGATCCTGGCGCGTACCGTGTCGAGCTCGAAGCGTTGGATTCCTTGGGCAACAAGTCCAGCTCGCGCAGCGCCGATTTCGAGATGGAGTAAGCGGACTGGCGCCCGCCAGAAAGAAAAATCAACCCTTGGGTTTGTTCCGGCTCGGGGGGGCAGCCTGGTAAAGTCCTAACTTGCCTTTTGCCCAGTTGAGGTGTGTGGCCAAGCCTCCCGGCAGCAGCCGCAAGGTCAGGAACTTCGAGCAAGACGACGGCTTGATCCCGCGACGGGTAGGATTGCGAGCGTTTGCGCTCGCAGCAGGCAAACATGTCCCCCGAAGTCAAGACCGAGCGTGCCGGCGTAAAACTGCTTTCCTTGCGGAAGATTCACCGCACGCTGCGCGTCAGTCCAGCGATGGCCGCTGGTGTTAAAGATCGGTTGTGGAGCGTGGAAGATTTGGTTGCGCTTTGGGAGTCTTACGAACAGCGGCGGGCGGGAAGAGCGGCGTAAAACATGAAGAACTACATGGGCATGGGACTAGCGTTTGGCATCGCTGTGGGAGCTGGTCTCGGAGTGGCGCTACATAACATTGCTCTCGGAGTCGGGGTCGGGCTAGCTTTTGGCATAGCCTTTGGCATAACCTTCGGATCAGTCAAACGGAATCGAAATTCAAAGTAGCCCACTACCGCCTGCTCGCTCTCGCTTGAAGCCCGCACCTCCAGGCTATAGCATAGGAGGTTCAACAGATTTGTTGCTAGCACGCGGCTTCCGTGTGCTCACAGGAGGGTTTATGGCTACCGACGTACTCACCGGTCCTACCATTCTCGGCACGGCCACGCGCGCCAAGGTTTATAAGAATTTAATCGACGGTGAACCGGTCGAAGCTTCCACCGGAGAGACCTTCGAAAACCGGAATCCCGCAGACAACCGCGACTTGGTCGGCATCTTCCAGAAATCTGGCAAAGCCGACGTGGATGCCGCCGTGGCCGCCGCCAAATCCGCCTTCGCCAAGTGGCGTCTGGTTCCCGCTCCTCGTCGCGCCGAGCTTGTCTATCGGGCGGCGGAAATCCTGATCGAGCGCAAAGAGGAATGTGCCCGCGACATGACCCGGGAAATGGGCAAGATTCTCTCAGAGACCAGGGGCGACGTGCAGGAAGCGATCGACACCGCTTACTATATGGCCGGCGAGGGCCGCCGCATGTTCGGGCCCACCACGCCGTCGGAGTTGCCCAACAAGTTCGCCATGGCGGTCCGCCAGCCGATCGGCGTCTGCGCCATGATCACGCCCTGGAATTTTCCCATGGCGATTCCTTCCTGGAAGCTGCTGCCCGCCATCGTTTGCGGCAACACCTGCGTGATCAAGCCCGCCCAGGACACGCCGCTTTCGACGTTCAACCTGGTCCGCGCGCTGGTCGATGCCGGCTTGCCCAAGGGCGTGGTGAACATCGTGACCGGGTTTGGATCGCAAGTCGGCGCTCCCCTGTTAGAGCATCCTGACGTCAGTGCGGTTTCCTTCACCGGCTCGACCGCCGTCGGCCGGGTCATCGGCACCAAAGCCGCCCAGAGTTTCAAACATTGTTCGCTCGAACTCGGTGGCAAGAACCCGATGATCGTTCTTGACGACGCCAACCTCGATCTCGCAATCGAGGGCGGCGTGTGGGGAGGATTCGGCACCACCGGCCAGCGCTGCACCGCAACCAGCCGCATTCTGGTCGAGAAGGGGGTTTACGGCGAGTTTGTGGAGCGCTACGTCGAGCGTGCCAAACGGCTCAAAATCGGCAACGGTCTCGATGAGACGGTAGAAATGGGTCCGGCGATCAACCCCGGCCAGCTCGAGACCGACCTGAACTACATCGAGATCGGCAAGGCCGAGGGAGCGCGCCTCAAGTGCGGTGGCAACCGGCTGACCCACGGCGATCAGCAATACGGCAGTTTTCTCGAGCCGACCGTCTTTGTCGACGTCGAGCCGACGATGCGTATCGCCCAGGAGGAAATCTTTGGGCCGGTGGTTTCGATCCTGCGGTGTGAACACCTGGAGCATGCCATCGAGATCGCCAATCGCATCCCGTACGGACTCTCGTCTTCGCTCTATACACGAGACGTGAATAAGTCCTTTCGCGCCCTGCGTGACCTCGAAGCCGGCATCACCTACATCAACGCCCCGACCATCGGCGCCGAAGTTCACCTGCCGTTTGGAGGAGTGAAAGCGACCGGCAACGGCCACCGCGAAGGCGGCATCGGGGCCATTGATTTCTATAGCCAATGGAAGTCGGTGTACGTCGACTACTCCGACCGCTTGCAGAAAGCGCAAATCGACCGGGTGGATTAGAGCACTTTTTCGCCCCACGACCAGGAAACCGAGAATCGATTTCCCTGGCGAGCCCGCCATCGACCCGGCGCTCTCGTCGCCCGGGCCGGGCGCCGGCAAGTTCCGGGCGCATTGAACCAGGCTGCCGTACCCGCAAAAGAACGCATCGCCTCAGAGGTTTCTTTTGCCTGGTACAGATGGCGCAGGGAGCCATGCAGGCCACCAGAAAATGCGGGCGCCTACCGTATGGATGTGGGTGAGGATGGCCACGGTACGCGCCCGATCAAGTTGCCCCTATGCTAGGCAAGAGAAAGCCCCGATGTCAAGATAAATGATGTAGAATCATGTGCTTATAAAAAGGCACCGGGGGCCTTCGCGGCCACAGGGCGCCGACTGCTGGGGGCGCGGTTATGGGGGGACGAAGGGAAGCGGCTTCCCGCTGGCAAGCTCGGGGTGGACTTTGAGATATTCCTGGGCCTGCCGCACCATATCTTTCTCGCCCCGGTAGGCAAGCTGCTCGACCGCTTCTTCGAGGGCAATCCATAGGGCGCGTTTCACCTCGACCCGCATGTCGGGTGAGATCTCGTCGATCGTGCCGGAATGGTAGCGCAGCAGGTAAAAGCTGACGATCTTGAATACCTGCTCGCGGTTTCCCCAGGAGCGGACATAGACGTATTTGATATCCCCCAACTTGGTGATCAGGGTGGCCTTGAGCCCAGTTTCCTCAAACACCTCGCGCAGGGCGGTCTGGTAGGGCTCTTCGCCTGGGTCGAGCAGTCCCTTGGGTAATGCCAGTAACATTTTTTGCCATCTTTTCCTGCCCCTCTGGCTGTCATTTGGCACTGCTTCGTGTTGCGGCTCGATTACTGCCGTTTGCCAGCCTTCGGCCGTGGGCCGCACGATCACCCCGCCCGCAGAGATTTCTCTCACCATCTGCCTAAAGCTAACAAGAATAAAAGCCTTAGTCACGCCCATAACGGAGGGTAATCTCGCGGGGTGATTACTGTGGGCTTGGGCGACTTCGAAACCTTCCCGAGCGGCTCTGGCATCTCATTTGCAGGATATCCATTGGCTGGATAGGCCAAGCCTGGCCCTGGGGGTGGGGTTGAAGAGTCTTGGGAAGATCATTCGGTCGGTACAGGCGTTCGGCCGAGAGCTTTCGGGGCGCAGTTTCGGGACCGCTCCGGCTCACAGCGGGATTGGTCTGGCGCTGGGCGGTGGCTTTGCCCGCGGCATCGCGCATGTGGGCGTTTTGAAAGTCCTCGAACAAGAAAATATCCCGATCCGATATATTGCCGGCACGAGCGTGGGCGCTCTGATTGGCGCCGCCTATTGCAGCGGCTTATCCCCCGCCGAACTCGAGCAAGTTGCCACCCAGGTCCGCTTCAAACACTTCGCGCGCTGGACGCTGTCGCGGTACGGGTTTGCCAGCAACCAGCGCATGATTGGATTCCTGAACCGCATCCTCAAGGTCAAGACCTTCGAGGAATTGCGCATTCCCCTGGCGGTAACGGCGACCGATTTTTCGACCGGGGAAGGCGTGCTGTTTCACTCCGGACCGTTGGTTGATCCGGTGCGCGCCAGTTGTGCTTATCCGGGAATGTTCTTGCCGGTGAAGATCCGCGGACGACTGCTGGTGGACGGCATGCTCTCCTATGCCGTCCCTACAACCCCGTTGCGCCTGATGGGAGCCGATCCAGTGCTGGCCGTCCATCTGAAGGGACGCTGGACCACGGGGGATGGGCCGCGCCATCTATTCGACGTGATTGGGCAATGCTTCGCGATAGCCCAAGAGATGAATTGCAGCGTGTGGAAGCAGGCGGCCGATCTGGTCATCGAGCCGGATGTCAACGGCTTCAAATACGACGGCTTCGAACACGCGGCGAACCTGGTGCGCGCGGGAGAGGTGGTAACCCGGGCGGCGCTTCCCGAGATCCGAAAGTGGCTGCAGCCTGATGGCGCGAGCCCCCGCCCGCTGCGCAAATCCCAAGCCGTGAATCCGGCCACCATGCCGGCGGACTGATCGCCCCCTAGCGGGCTGAACCCGCCAGCGACTTCGTCCTCAAACCAGACGTTCCCACCGTCGAGCCGGTCATCACCGGTACCGTTCCGCCATCAGATCGCGGATCGCAGCGTAGGCTTTGGCTAAGATGGGCTCTTCGGGAAGGAAGACGATGCGAAAGTGCTTCGTGCCCGGCTTCTGGCCGAAGCCGGAGCCGTGGACGACCATGACGTGCTTTTGCCGGAGAAGTTCACGGACGAAGAGGTCGTCCGGCTCGGGAATCTCGATCGAGGGAAAAGCATAAAAGGCGCCCCGCGGGGCAACCAGGCGCACGCGGGGAGTCGACTGCGCCCAGCGCACGGTCAGATCGCGCCGCCTGCGGAGCTTGCCGCAAACCACCGCCAGGTGGTTCTGGGGGCCTTCGAGCGCAGGCGGGATGGCGTATTGTTCGGGATGATTGGCGCAGAGCCGGGCCCGCAGCAGCTTTTGAATGGCCTCATCGTACTGCTGAACGGCCGCCAGTTCGCCGCTCACCATGCCCCAGCCGATGCGCCATCCGGGCGCGAGATAGTTTTTCGACAGGCCCCCGAAGGTAACCACCGGGACGTCGGGGGCGATCGCTGCGATCGAGCGATGCTGGTCGTCGTCGAGGATCAACTTATCGTAGATCTCGTCGGCGAGCACAACCAGATTGTGCTCGCGCGCCAGCTCGGCGATGGCTTCAAGCATCGCCGGGCGCGCGATCGATCCCGTCGGATTGTTGGGATTAATGAGTACGATGCCGCGCGTGCGTGGCGTGATCTTCCGCTTGATGTCCTCGAGATCCGGCTGCCAGTCATCGTCTTCATTCAGCCAATAGGGGTTCAGGCCGATGCCGAGCTTGGTCAGCACGGCAGAGTAAAGAGGATAGTCGGGCCTCGGGGCCAGCACATCCTCGCCGGGATTGAGCAGCGCGGTGAGACAGAGATCGACGGTTTCGCTGACCCCGCCGGTGACAAAGACATCCCGCAGGGAACAGATTCCCTTGCGCGCCGCTTCCCCGCGAATGGCTTCGAGAGCTGGTTTGATTCCGGGGGACGGAGCATAGCCGTTCTTGCCCTCGCGCATGGCTTTCGCCACCGCCTCGATCATGTGGGCGGGGGTTTCGAAATCGAACAGGTTGGGATCGCCAATATTTAAGGACAGAATCGTGTTTCCCTGCTGGGCGAGTTCGTCGGCGTAGCCAACCAGGTCACGAATGGCGTAGCGGACATTCTCGAGGCGAGCGGCCGGTAGGATTGGACGAGCCCGGGTGAGGGGCATAAGCCCTCCGCAAAGGGAAAGCATACCGCAGAGTGGGTCGAGAGCGCAGAAGCAGCTCGGACACGGTTGCCTTGGCGGGCACCTGCCACTCTCCCCGATGCGCAAACTGTGCGATCGTCCCCGGCTTCGGCTGCCAGCCGCGCCGGCGCCACTCTGACGGGGGAGAGATCCTCGCCGGGAACTCGCTTGCGAGGCCTCTTCGTGATTTACTGGAAGCGGCCACGGGCCGCAACCGGGAGTCATACCACATGAAGGGCATTCACAAGGTCGCAGTCCTCGGCGCCGGCACGATGGGAGCGCGCATCGCGGCGCACTTTGCCAATGCCGGCGTTCCCAGCTACCTGCTGGACATCGTTCCGCCCGGCGCGGGCGGGCGGGCGCGCAACCAGATCGCCGCCGCCGGACTCGAGGCCGCGCGCAAAGCAAAACCCGCCGCATTCATGGATTCATCGCTTGCCCGGCTGGTCAGGATTGGAAATTTCGAGGACGATCTCGACAAGCTGGCCGAAGTTGACTGGGTCCTCGAAGCCGTGGTGGAAGATCTCAACATCAAGCGCGCCTTACTCAAAAAGGTCGAAGCCGTCAGAAAGCCCGGGAGCCTGGTTACCACCAATACCAGCGGTCTGCCGGTGGGGAAAATTGCCGAGGGGTTCTCCCCAGAGTTCCAGCGCTTCTGGTTCGGCACGCACTTCTTCAATCCCCCGCGCTACATGCGTCTGCTCGAACTGATTCCCACTCCCCACACCGAGCCCGCCGCCCTGGCGCGAGTGGCCGAGTTTGCCGACGTGCATCTTGGCAAAGGTGGGGTGGTTGCCAAAGACACGCCCAACTTCATTGCCAACCGGATTGGCACGTTTTGCGTGCTCAATGTCATGCGCCTCATGCAGGAGATGGATCTAACCATTGAAGAGGTGGATGCGCTTACCGGGGAGGCTGTGGGCTGGCCGCGGTCGGCGACATTCCGCACCCTGGATTTGGTGGGACTCGACGTTTTGGGCCACGTGGTCAACAATTTCTCCGAGAACGTGCGGGATGAGCGAAGCGATCTGGCCCTGCCTTCCTTTGTCCGGCAAATGCTCGAGCGCAAATGGTTAGGAGACAAAACCCAGGGCGGCTTCTATAAGAAGGCGGCCAAGCCGGGGGCTTCGCCCGAGGGCGGCAAAGAGGAAGAACGCTGGGCGCTCGATTGGAAAACCCTGGACTATCATCCCCGGGGCAAGGTGAAATTCCCCGCGCTCGAGATGGCGAAGAACCTGGAGGATGCCGCCGCGCGCCTTCGCCTGCTGCTGGCCCTGGACAGCCCACCCCAGAAGGCCGACAAGGCAGCGCAGTTTTTGTGGCGAGCCTTGGCGGATCTGTGGACCTACTCCGCCAACCGCATTCCAGAGATCTCGGACTCGATCCTCGAGATCGATCGGGCCATGCGCCTGGGGCTCAACTGGGAACTGGGGCCGTTTGAGCTGTGGGATGCGGCCGGGGTGGAAGCCACCGTGCGGCGCATCGAGGCAGAGGGACACCCGCTCTCCGCCCAGGTCGAGCAGCTGCTCGCTTCCGGCCAAACCTCCTGGTACGCGGACGACCCCCAAACCGCCTCGGGGCGTGCCTACTTTGACCTGGCAAGCCGGAAGCGCCGGCCGGCTCCGGTGCCGCTCGGCGTCTGGTCCGTGGCCGCCGCCAAGAAATCGAAGGGCGTGGTCAGCAAGAACCCGGGGGCGTCGCTGGTCGATCTTGGCGACGGCGTGGCGGCGATCGAGTTTCACTCCAAAATGAATGCCCTCGGGGGCGACATTGTGCAGCTCATTTTGCAAAGCCTCAAAAGTGGAGGCCCGGGGGATGCCTTTGATGCCTTTGTGATTACCAACGACGCCGCGAATTTCTCCGTGGGCGCCAACTTGATGCTTCTGCTCATGTCCATCCAGGAAGAGGAGTGGGATGAGGTCGACTTGGCCATCCGCCAGTTCCAGAACATGACCCAGGCCATCAAGTTTTCCGCAAAACCGGTGGTGGTCGCGCCGTTCGGCATGACCTTGGGCGGCGGCGCCGAGATCGTGCTGCATGCATCCGCCGTCCAAGCGCACGCCGAGCTCTATATCGGCCTGGTGGAAGTCGGGGTGGGCTTGCTTCCCGCGGGCGGCGGCTCGAAGGAAATGCTTCTGCGCGCCTTGACGAGCGCCCAGGCGATTCGCCCGGGGGGGCGCGGCGAGTCGGTCGAACTCATGGAGGCGATGAAAAAAAACTTCGAAACCGTGGCCACGGCCAAAGTCGCGGCCTCCGCTCAGGAAGCGCGTGGATTGGCATTCCTGCGCGACTCCGACGCCATCACGGCCAACCGCCAGCGCGTCCTGAGCGATGCCAAAGCACGGGCTCTCGAGCTGGCGCGGGCCGGGTACCAGCCTCCTCAGGCGCGCAGCGAGATTCCGGCTCCAGGAGAGAACATCCTGGCGGCGCTTAAGTTAGGCGTTTACCTGATGCGCCAGGGTGGCTACATCACCGACTATGAAGTGAAAATCGGCAACCAGGTGGCGGAAGTGCTCTGCGGCGGGAACGTCTCGCCGGGAACTTTGGTCACCGAGCAGTACATCCTGGATCTGGAGCGCGAAGCCTTCAAATCGCTGTGCGGCGAGAAGAAGACCCAGGAGCGGATGCAGTACACTTTAAAGACCGGGAAGCCGTTGCGAAATTAGCGCCCGGGAAGGGAAGCCGACTCTATGCGCGAAGTCGTCATAGCTTCTGCCGTGCGCACCCCGGTGGGACGCGCCTTTAAAGGTACCCTGCGAGCCACCCGTCCCGACGAGCTGGCTGCCATCTCGATCCGGGGCGCGCTCGAACGCGTGCCCCAGCTCGATCCCAAAGAAATCGAGGACGTGATTCTGGGTTGCGCCATGCCCGAGGCCGAGCAAGGAATGAACGTGGCCCGCACCGCGGCTCTGCGAGCGGGGTTGCCGGTCGAAGTCTCGGCCTTCACCATCAACCGCTTCTGCTCCTCGGGGCTGCAAGCCATTGCCTTGGCCGCCGAGCGCATTCTGGCGGGCGGGGCAGAAGCCATCGTCGCCGGCGGCACCGAATCAATGTCCATGATCCCCATGGGCGGCAACAAGATTTCACCCAACCCCTGGCTGGTGGATCACTACCCCGACGCTTATCTCACCATGGGCTTGACGGCCGAACGCTTGGCCCAACGCTTCGCCATCCCGCGCGAGCGAGCGGATGAATTCTCTTTGCGCAGCCACCAGAAGGCGGTGGCGGCGATCGAGGCGGGTAACTTCGCCGAGGAAATCGTACCCGTGCCGGTCAGCTTTACTCTGGGGCGTGACCAGACGGTCGGGGCGGCGCCCTCGCCCGACCGCCCTTCGGCAAGAGAGTGGAGGCCCCAACGGCAGGAGGTTGACTTCGCAGCCGACGAAGGTCCGCGCAGCGACACTTCCCTCGAAGCCCTTCACGCGCTCCGGCCGGCCTTCCATCAGAAGGGCACCGTGACCGCTGGCAACTCCTCCCAGATGTCGGATGGGGCCGCGGCCAGCGTCGTCATGTCCCAAGAACGGGCGAAAGCGCTCGGCATCCGGCCGCTCGCGCGCTATGTTTCCTTTGCCACCGCCGGCTATAAACCGGAGGAGATGGGGCTCGGTCCGGTGTTTGCCATTCCCAAAGCGCTGAAGCTCGCCGGGCTCAAGCTGTCCGAGATCGCAGTCATCGAATTGAATGAGGCCTTCGCCGCCCAAGCCCTGGCGGTCATCGACCAAGCGGGCCTCGATCCGGAGCGGGTCAACCCGAACGGGGGCGCGATTGCGCTGGGACATCCCTTGGGCTGCACCGGCGCCAAGCTGACGGCCTCCATTCTGCGCGAACTGAAGCGGCGCAAGGCCCGCTACGGACTGGTCACCATGTGCGTGGGCGGAGGGATGGGTGCGGCCGGCATCTTCGAGAATCTGAATTAGAGCTTGGTGACGGCCGGCCGGTCGCCTAGCCCGCCGGACCCAATCCTTTCGTTTCTTCCCCCTCCCGGAAGCGCTGTAGCAAAACCCATGGGACTCCTTATAAACTTCCCTTTTGTCCCTGCGCAGGGTGGGGTTTAGCACCTCCTGAGCCGGGAGGGATCGCAAGCAAGGAAGGGACGATACCGCCTGCCCGGTGTCATGCTCCTTCGCAGTCAGATAAAGGGATCGGTATGGCCACAAGTACGGCAATTCTGAAGACGAAGATCGCTGGCGGAAGTTTCCTGCTCGAAGAGCGTGCCCCCGAAGATGTCTTTACCCCCGAAGATTTCACCGAGCAACATCAGCTCATCGCTCAAACCGCGGAAGAGTTCGCTCTCAACGAGATTATTCCGAACATCGAGAAGATGGAGCACAAAGACTTCTCCGTGACTCGCGCCCTGCTGCGGAAGGCGGGCGAGCTCGGCCTCAGCTCGGCGGAGATTCCGGAGGCTTACGGCGGCCTCGAAATGGACAAGGTGACGGCGGCGGTCATCGCGGATCACATCGCGAAGTACGCTGGCTTCGCCACCAGTTGGGGCGGACACACGGGCATTGGCACGCTGCCCATCGTGTATTTCGGCAGCGAGGCGCAAAAGCAAAAATATCTGCCCCGTCTCGCCGCGGGAGAGATCGTTGGGGCCTACGCTCTTTCGGAGGCTTCATCGGGTTCGGATGCCCTCAATTGCCGCACCCGGGCCGAGCTTTCGCCCGATGGCCGGCACTATGTCCTCAACGGGGAGAAGATGTGGATCACCAACGCCGGCTTTGCCGATCTGTTTACGGTTTTTGCCAAGGTTGAGGGCGAAAAGTTTACCGCCTTCCTGGTCGAGAAGACCTTCCCCGGATTCTCCATTGGCGCCGAGGAACACAAGATGGGCATCCGCGGATCCTCCACTTGCCCCATCATCCTCAATGACTGCAAAGTGCCGGTCGAGAACGTCCTCGGCGAAATCGGCAAAGGCCATGTCATCGCCTTCAATATTCTCAACGTGGGGCGCTTCAAATTGGGTGCGATGTGCGTGGGCGGAGCTCGCTTGGCTCTGGAGAATGCGATTGCCTACGCGAAGCAGCGCAAGGCCTTCAAGAAAGTCATCGCCGATTTCGGCTTGATTCGCGAGAAGCTGGCCCAGATGGCCACCCTGATCTATGTTGGCGAATCCTTGGTTTTCCGTACCGTGGGCATGATGGACGTCGCGCTGGCTGCGGTCGACAAGTCTGGCGCCGAGGCCCTGGGAAACACCCGTAAAGCGATCGAGGAGTATGCGGTCGAGTGCTCGATCATCAAGGTGTGGGGATCGGAAATGATCGACTACGTGGTCGATGAGACCGTACAGATTTATGCTGGCTACGGTTTTGTCGAGGAGTACCCGGCAGAGCGCGCCTACCGCGATGCCCGCATCAACCGCATCTTCGAAGGCACCAATGAAATCAATCGGCTCATCATCACCGGATTTCTGCTCAAGCGCGCGATGAGCGGTCAGCTGCCACTCATGCCGGCGATCAAGAAGCTGATGGATGAAGTCGTCGCCGGGCCGTTGGCGGGCGAGGATCGCGAGGGTCCGCTGACGGAGGAGCGCAAGTTGGTGGCCCAGGCCAAGAAGCTGAGCCTGTTTGCCGCCGGTTCCGCCACCCAGAAATACATGCAGGCCCTCGAGAATCAGCAGGAAATCCTGGGCGCCATCGCCGATATGGTGATGGAGGTGTACGCGATGGAATCGGCGGTGCTTCGGGCGCAAAAGATCTCCGAACGTGCGGGTCGATCGGCGGCGGGGTTGCCGAGCGCCATGACCCGCGTCTATCTTTCTTTGGCGATGGAGAAGGTTGAGGCTTGCGCGCGCAAGATCATCGCCGCCGTTGCCGAAGGCGACATGCTGCGCACCCAGTTGGCGATTCTCCGCCGCCTGGCCAAGTACGAACCCTTCAACACGATTGCCTTGCGCCAGCAGATCGCCCAAGCCATACTCGAAAAGGGAAAGTACTCCCTGGCTTAGAGACGACGACGAAACCCACGCTGCCTCCTTGTCCTTCGCTGGCGCTGACAGTTTCCTAGCTGCGCGCTTTTCCGCGGCTGCCAGGGCTAGGACTTGGAAAGCTGTCGCTCAGAACCCAGGCGGCCTCTCGTGAACGGCGAAGATTTTCTCGAGCGCCAACCCCGCGCTTGCGAGCGTCCCCTCCTCGAAGAGTCGCCCAATCAGCGTCACGCCGTGGGGCACGCGTCGCGGCGGTGAGAACTTCGGCAGCGGATGCTGCGGGTCCGGCGCCCAGTCGCTCCTCGCCTCCGACACTTCCACAAAACCGGCGCACAAGGTCAACGAGGGATGCCCGGTGAAGTTGGAGATGACGAGCATTTCGTCGCGCAGGGAGGGCACCAGGAGCAGATCGACTTGAGAAAACAGGCGCGCCATTTCTCGAGCGACCTTGCGGCGGAACCGATCGGCCTGCACGAAATCGACTGCCGATAGGAAGCGCGACTGGCGAAAGACGTTCGGCCACGCATCCGGAACCTGCGCCTTGAGCTCCCTTACGCCTCCGCTGAGCGTCAAATCTTCGAAGGCGGCTGCCGACTCGGCAAACAGAATAAGGTTTAGCGAATCGTAGGGCCAATCCGGTAGGGAGACTTCCACCGGCTTCATTCCAGCCTTTTCGACCGCCTGGAGTGCGGCGCGATCGACCTCGCTGGCAGGAGCTTCTTTGATCCACTGCGGAAAGAAACCGACGCGCAGGCCCTGGACGCTGGCGCTCCAATCGAAGTCGAGATGGGCGGGCACGGTGGCGAGGTCACCCGCATCAGGACCGGAAATGGCCTTGAGCACCAGCAGCGTATCTTCGACCGAACGCGTGATCGGCCCCAGCTTGTCGAGCGACCAGCAGAGCGTCATGGCCCCGGTTCGCGGCACCCGCCCGAAGGTTGGTCGCAGTCCGGTCACTCCGCAGCGCATGCTTGGACTCACGATGCTGCCTTCGGTTTCGCTGCCGAGCGAGAAAGCGACGAGTCCTGCCGCGGTGGCGGCTCCCGGGCCCGCGCTCGATCCCGAAGAACCTTCTTCGAGCAACCACGGATTCATGGTCTGCCCACCAAACCAGATGTCGTTGAGGGCCAGCGCGCCCAGGCTGAGCTTGGCAACCAGCACAGCGCCCGCCAGGTCGAGCCGCTTAACCACGACTGCGTCTTCTTTGGGCACGCGGTTGCGAAAGGGCTCGGCCCCGTAGGTCGTCGGGATGCCAGCCGTATCGAGCAGATCCTTGGCGCCCCAAGGGATACCGTGCAGCGGACCGCGATATTTCCCGGACGCGATCTCCGCGTCTGCCTGCTTTGCCTGCGCCATGGCATGATCCGCGGTTAAGGTGATCACGCAGCGCAGCTTGGGATCAAACTGCTCGAGGCGCCCGAGGTAGATCTCCGTAAGGTGTGTCGAAGTGAGCTGGCGCTGCTCGATCCAGCGCGAGAGTTGGCTCACCGGCGCGTAGGCAATGTCCGCATCGCTCGCGGGCAACGGTCCCGGATCGCCCTGGCTGCGCAGGAAGCGGTCCCCTATTGCGCCTGCCTCCCTCTTCCCGGGTGCCGGATCCCAGGTAGTCGCCGGAGCCAGCGTGGCTTCCAGTTGCACCTTGCGGGGACCGGTCCGGCGCTCGTAAAGGGCGGCCATGGTAGCGCGCCAGCTGGATGCGGCCATGGCGATTTCGCTCTCCGTCATCGAGATTTGCACCAGCTTTTCCGCCTCCTTTACGGTTGCGGGCGAGATCTCTGGACCGACCAGCGGTCCGGTGCCAAATGCGGGAGGCGCGCCGGGAGTTGGCGGCTGCCCGGCCTCGGGCACCTGTGCCCGAACCTTGGGTGGGACGGCGGCGGCCAGCAGGCTGGCGGATGTGACGGCCAAAAACTGTCTTCGCGATTTCCGCATATTTCCTCCGCAGGGCATTGTAGCCGCGTCTTTCGTCGACGCCCTAAATGCCCTCGGGCGCAGACTCCGTTCCTCGATCGCGGCCCCAAAAATTGCTACGCCGAGCATGGTGGATGCGGACAATCGTGCGAGCGCTCGACTACTTGGATTGGGTGGGAGAGCGATTTACCTGCAAGCGGATGGCTGGCTGCCGGAGATCAGCGTTTTTGGGGTCAGGTGAGTCAGCCAGGCCAACCCGGCGCACTAAGTTCTCAAACCTTGGGTCGTGGCGCAGGGGCTCGAACCTGCGTCCTACCATGATATAGGTCAATTCCGGGTCGCGTTCCGCCTGTGCCTGATCGAGCCAGGCAAAAGCCTCATCGGATTCGCCCAAGGCTCCGTAGAGAATCCCCACCGAACCAGACATCGCCAGACCGCGATGGTGAAATTCCTTCAGCTTGGCGAGAATCTTGCGCGCCTCGTCTCGGTGACCCGTCCTGGCATAAGCGAACCCCAGGTCGAGCATCAGGTCTGTATCGTCGGCGCCAGAAAGTTGCAATGCGTTCTGAAACTCTCGTAGGGCTTCCTCGGGATTTCCCTTTTTCAGGTACGCCCATCCAAGGGTTTGGTGCGCTTGCGGAAAATGCGCGTCCAGCTCCAAGGTTTTTTGCACCTGCGCGAATGCCTCGTCGTAACGCCCCGCCCCAAGCAACCGGCCCGCCAGCGCATTGTTGATCGGCAGAGATAGAGGATCAAGCTCCCGGGCGCGCATTTCCTCGGCGATCCCCTGGTCAGTTCTGCCGACATAGGTCAGGTAACCGGCATACCAATGGTGCGCCCGCGCATCGTCGGGGTTCAGTTCGAGAGCTCGCTTATATTCCCGCTCCGCGGTTCGCCAGTCCCACTCGTGCGTCTCGGCGATGAACGCCAGGGATGCATGGGGATCCGACAGTGCGTCCCGCAATTCAATGGCTTTCAAAGCGGCCGCTTTAGCCCGTTCGAGGGCGTCTTGCGATGGAACGCGCCCGCGGAAGCCCAGCAAAGCGTAGGTATCGGCCAGGCCGCTGTAAGCCAGGGCGGAATTCGGATCCTTACCGATGGCCTGCTCGAAACACTCGATGCTCTTGTTCAACCCCTCGACGGTTCGCTGGTTGAAGTAATAACGGCCCTTGAGGTAGGCCTCGTAAGCCTGGGCGTCCATGCCCCGCGTTCCCTCCAGTCTCGCGCGTCTCCCCGGAGTGAGGTTGGCCTCAATCTGGTCCGCGATATCCCCAGCAACGTCTTGCTGTAAAACGAGAACGCTTCCATACTCGCGCTCGTACTGTCCTGCCCAAATATGTTCATCGGTCGCGGCGCGAATCAACTGTGCGTGTACGCGGATCTGACTGCCGTCTCGGATCACGGATCCTTCGACAATGACATCTACCTGCAGCACTTGGGCGATCTCTGGGAGGGAAAGCTGGGTGTCTTGGAAGTGCATCGAGGACGTGCGGGAAATCACACGCAAGCCGGGAACCAAGGCGAGCCGAGCGATGAGATCTTCCGTCAAGCCGTCGGCCAGATATTGCTGTGTTGTGTCGCCGGAAAGGTTCTTCAGAGGCAATACGGCCAGCCTGCGCATAGCCGGCGGAGTTGGGACGCGAGCGAGATGGAAAACCCAGGTAACGCCAAGGACTGCCAGCGTCGCCAACGCCACCAGCGAGGCCGCCACTTTGCCAGACAGGATGCTGGCTTTGGCGGACGAGGGTTCCAGATTGGCAGGGAGAGTGCTGGTGTCGGAGTCGGCCGGAACCTCTGGCTGCACTTGCGCGCCGGCGACCCCGTTGTTCATGGTCACTGGCGCGAGAAAACAGTAGCCTTTTCCGAGTATGGTTTCGACGAAGCGCGGTCTCTCTGGGTCGTCGCGCAGGGCGACTCTAATCTTCCGGACAGCTACATTGATACCGTGATCGACGTCGAGAAAAACGTCCTTGCCCCATAGCCGTTCCGCGATCTCCTCGCGGGTGACGAGCTCTCCCTGCCGCTCGAGCAGCAGAATGAGCAATTGCATGGGAAGCCTTTCGAGAGAAAGACGACGTTCGCCCCTTTGCAATCGAAACCGGGACTGGTCGAGTGTGAAATCGCCGAAATGGAATTGAGCGGCCGTAAATCACCCGGGCGGACGGATCGAGCGCATGAAAATAATGCTCCTAGAATGGCTCAAAAACAAGCCTGTCAATAAGTTAGCGATTTACATAAAGTTTATCCCGTCTGCATTGCCATTCCAGGACGAATCGAACATAAGGGACGAGCTCAATCAGGCTGGGTGTGCGGTCAGGCAGAGGCAACAGGTGTGAATTGCCCTGTCTAAAATCAGCCTGCGGAGAACTGACGGTGAGGGCTCATTGTGCCTTTTGGATCGGTCTTTTGCTTTCGTCAACTTTGGCTTTTGGACAGGATGGCTTCGTCTCGAGTTGGTTGGGCATGGTGACAGACACGGAAAACCAACAACCTCACTGGATCGTCCCCGTGGTGACCAACAGTCCGACACTCCACCAGCTGTTTCGATACGACATTGGGTGGCAGACTCACAACGGCGGGGTCACAACCACCGACTACGGAGTTGGCAGAGGTCTCGAGATCATCCCGGAGAAAAACGTCGAGGTCCTTCTCGCCGTCCCTCCCTATTTCGTTAACAATCCGGCTTCTCCGAATGACGGATTCGGAGACTGGCAGTTCCTGGTGAAATATAGGATCGCCGCCGCCGACGAGGAGCGAGGGAACTATATTTTGACCGCCTTCTACCAGATGAGTTTGCCTACAGGGCAATATCAACAGGGAGCGTTAAGTCCGATCATTACGCCGACGATGGCCTACGGAAAGGGCTTCGGCGATTTTTCCTTGCAGGGAACCCTGGGAGGCAGTTTGCCCACAGGGA
>DASPVV010000131.1:0-16422 GCA_035622175.1 Terriglobales bacterium
CGGGCCGTGTTCAGGAACCAGTTGGCAAAACCATACTCTTTGTTTGCCGGCCCCGGGGACCGCGCCATTTGAATCCATCTTTCTGAGACAATTGTTCGTCCATTCCACTTGCCGCCACGCAAGAACAAATACCCAAACCGCGCCATATCATAGGCGTTGATGAACATCCCGCCGCCCCAGTGTCCGCCGCCGGGCATCGATTGCATCTTCTGCCCATCAATCTCTACCCATGAATTGTCGTAGCCATACCACCGCCAAGTCGATGTTGCGCCGATCGGCTCCATCACCTCGTCGCGCAGCACCTCCGGCAGTGGCCGCCGCCAGACATTGAGCGTAGCCAGAGCGAGCACATTGATGCGAACATCGTTGTACTTATAATGCGTGCCCGGATCCCAAAGTTTCCGGTTCGGCCAATCCGACGGCTTTTCGCCTTCGGGCCGGTCCGCCCAGTCCGGTTTTCCCCAGAGAGTTCCTTGCCAATCGCTGGTCTGCCGGAGCAGGTCGTCCCACTTGATCTTTTGGTTGTGGGGCGCTTCAAACAGATCAACTCCTGGTGGCATGTAGTCGCGGGCGTAATCATTCACGTCGCGGATCAAGGCACGCTGCCAGGCCAGGCCGACAACGGTGGTGAGAAATGTCTTGGTCACGCTGAAGGTCATATCCACGCGCTTGGGGTCGCCCCATGCGGCGACGATATAACCATGGCGAACGATCAAACCGTTAGCGCCGCCGCGTTCCTTCAGCGGACCGATCGGCGTATTAAATGGCTCGCCACCTCCGACGCCTCCGACTGTCGTCAGGTCTCTCGTCGCCGGATTGTCGTTCGCAAGGGCATGCTGCACGGCCTCATCGAGTTGCCGAGCGTCCATGCCCACCTCCTCCGGCTGCTTGTGTTGCCAATCGAATCGATCGGGGAAATATGGCGCCGCACTCGATCGAGTGGAGGCTGTTCCTTGGCCGCTCGATCCAGTGCCTTGCGCCTCTAGAACTGAGGGGAGAAGAGAAACGAACAACCATGCGCTCACCAAAGCGGTTGTTAGGCGTGGCATAGTGGGCTTCCTAGATACATCTCAAATCGTGGCCTGGCGGTCGGTCCTGGCGGCCTTCCCATGCGCACTTCTGGCCGCGTATCGTACGCTCCTCGATACCTCAGCCGGGCACCGAGCAGGTCTCGCCGGCTTTGCGAGACGTGGGAACCACAAACCTGAATCCTTCCAGCCGCGGGTCTCGCCGCCAGCCGCAGCGCTGCTCCAGCAACCGCCGTCGCAACCCTTGCCACGGGTGGCGAGTGGTCCGCATCGCACCCTGGCAGCCACTTACGGGCTGACCGATGTGGGCCAACCGAAACCGGCTTGCGACAACCCGGCAGCCGACTGCCTCTTCATCACACTCAAGGTGATGCTTGACGGATATTGCGTTGAGTGATGAACCTCGTTGTGAGCAATCACCGGGGTCGATTCGTTGTAGTTGTCGCCGCCGGTATTGAGGTTGCGATCGAAGTGGGGAAAGTTGCTGCTGCTGACTTCGATTCGCAATTGGTGGCCTAGGTCAAAATAATTGCTGGTTTGCATGGGCTGAAACCTGACTTTGTAGACCTTGCCCTTCTCCATCCAGACTGGCGGCTTGGTATAGCCTTCGCGGTAGCGCATGCGCTGGACGTTCTCTTCAATGTTGTAGGCCGTGCCGTCGGGCAGAACATCGATGACCTTCACGGTGAAGTCGGTGTCCTTCACATCGCTCGAGACGTAGAGCGTGACCTCGATCGGCCCAGTCACCTCCAAGCCTTCTTTGAGCGGTTCCGTACTGTAGACCAGTACGTCATCGCGAGTTTCCTCGCCGCGCTGATCAAGCGCCCCCGGTTTGTACTCGGACCCCATGCAGCAGAAACCTCCTCCGCGGGTGGGCACCGGATTCGTGGGATCGTAGGTGAACTTGTCGGCGTTGTCGTTCGCCGCCGCCGCAATCCGTAAGCCTCCGTCTCCGTCCAGCGAATTGGCGTGCCCGCCGCTGGCCAGGTAGTAAGTCACGGGCTTGGCCCCCTCTGGCGGCCATGTGTTCGACGACTGCCACTTGTTGCTGCCCATCGTGTAATAGCGAACTTTGGGCGTCTTGGCGAGCAGCCCATTATCCTCGCCTTTGAGGAAATGATCGAACCAGCCGTAGGTGAACGCATCGTAGTCGAACCGCGCGTCACCCATGTCGCGCTCGCCGACTACTGTGTGTTCTGACGCGCCCTTGTAGGCACAGTGCGCAACCGGCGCAATGATGGCGTACTGCTGGTCCGCAACCTCGGGTTTCGCGGTTCTGCGCACGTAGTTGTAGGCCGCCAGATTCGGTGCCACGCTGACGTCATACCAGGTCATCAACCATGCTCCGGGGATGTTGATGAGCTGGCTGTCATTCCACAATCCGCCCTGGTACCAGGAGGGATCGTTGGGAGTACGCGCGATCATGCCGGGCGCGCCGGAAGGCGTGGTGTCAGCAAAGATGCCGTGCGGCGCGCCGACCGCGGAGTAGATTTCACTCTCCGGCAAATGCCAGATCGCCTTGGACCAATCCTGTGCAGGCGGATGCGCATCCAAATCGTAAGACTTCGCTGCCGTCACCAGAGCTTCTTGCGACATACCTGGGGGGAAGGTTGGCCGGCCATCTTTGACCAAAAGCCCGGAGCTGTAGAGCCAGACACCAAAAAGCATTTGTACGGCGCCGCCGCGAAACCAATTGCCTTGCTCGTAAAACGGGTCGACGCGTCCCACGCCAGCGCCAAAGCTCTCTGGGATAAAGGTAGCGAGCGCCTTATTCCCGCGCGCGGCCACAGCCAGTTGCCACTCCGCCGTTGACGAACAACCGATCAACCCAACCTTGCCCGATGACCAGGGCTGCGAGCTCATCCAGTCGAGTGCGTCATCAGAGTCGGTGAGGGGTACGCCGAGGATGTCGTAGTCGCCTTCAGAAAAATAGCGGCCACGCTCGTTCATCTCGATGAAGGCATAGCTGCGCTTCACCGCCTCGAGCACTCTCGACATATCGCGGGGGGCACCCAGCTCAATGTCCCAATAATTGAAGTTGTACGGAGTACGTACAAAGATGACGGGATATCTCTTCGATTCATCCTTGGGCCGGTAGATATCGGCTTGCATGCGCTTGCCGTCACGCATCCGCACCATCACCTTGCGCTCGATGATGGCGATCGATTCGAGCTCTTGTTCCGTGGCGTTGCGGCTGGCAATGGTGGCCGCATCCTGCGGTCGGCCTTGCGCATGGAGGAACGTGGTGACCCCTGAGAACACTGCGACGCCACAGATTGCCCGCCACGCCAGGTTCGCAACTTGATTCATTCCGGCCTCTCTCGTTTAGGGACGAACGGCTATTCCGCGAAGATACTATCACGCAAACGCGCGGTCGACGGTGGTGAACTGAGCGCCGAATCAGGCAACGATTCTCCGCCGCATCAAATTGCTGCCAGCAGACTACAAACACTCGACCCGGGTTCCGTGATTCAATCGGCTGCCATTCCGCTGCGGAGCCGTGGGCAAGCGAACCACAGCCCGCTGATTTCGCTCTGGACAAGCTGACGTCCCGTGTCCTCGGCCGCGGATATGAGCGGCGCCCAGTTCAGCCAGCCATACTACAAAAACTCTGGTGCGCGCAAAAGGGTAGCTCGTTTGTACCTTTTTTGTAGCCTTGTTTCAAAGCCCCTAGGCTGCTTGGTTCTTTCCCACGTCCGCTGGGCTGCGGTCGCGATATGCATAAGCTCTTTGGGAAGAAAAGCGAACCTTGTTTGAGAAGCTGCTTGAGTTGCCCTGTCGAAACATTGACTACCGCTTCCGCTGGAACGAAGATTAATGGCGGAAGGTTGATGATTCCGATGGCGCTCGGGTGATCGCAATTTCATCCCTGTGGGGTTTCTGGCCGCACGCGGCGGGTACAGGAGACGAAACCCTGCAGGCGACGCGGTAGCACTACTCGAACCAAGTCCTTCCGATGATTTCGGAGTATCTTCGGAGACTTCGAGAGTAGTCGAAATGCGAACTGCCCCTTGTTAGAGAGTCCATTTGCGCTGCGATGAATGGGGGGTGGCGTATCGTTGACGTTTCCTCCGACGGCACCGAGGCGAGGCGACTGTATTAGCCAGCCATTAAGACATTGAAGAAATGAGGACATCCGTCGCTGAAAAAGGTCTCAGGAGGACGACAGTCCCGCCATGGCTGCAGGCTCACTGAAACGACTTCTTACTCAACTTGACCACTGCCGTTATCGCTTCGGACGCGGTGCCGCCGCCGGCGTTATGCAACTCCTCTTCGCTCTGGCGAAACGGCGATTTCCGGATGGCGCTTCTTTGATCCACTTTCACGAGTCCTTGCTGTTCCTGCGAGCTTTTCCCCATAGTTCGGGGACAGCTCGCGCAGCAGAGAAACTGCTCCGCAATTTCCATGCGAGAGTCGCCAAGCTGCGCGCAGGCGGAGCCGACATGGAGGAATTCGACTCTCTGGAATTCTCGGGCATGGCCGCAACCAGCATGCAAGACACGCTCAGCTTCGATGCGGTGCGATGGCTAGTGCAGCAGGTCGATGACGTGGAAATTGTTTGGGAAGAAGGCGCCGCCGAGCGGGCCCTGGCCTCAGTTTGTCCCAGGTTCATTCCCTTGATCGAGGAGGACGGCCATGTCGAAGCGGACATTCCCTGGCAACGGTGGCTGCAGGCCGCGAAGAAGCGGGGCAACGACTTGCGCTGGCTGGTGCGACAGTTGGAGAGTTTGTCCGTTTCTGATGTCGAGAAGTCTGAACTCTACAACTCGCTCCAGCTGACGGTGCGGTGGCAACTCAGCGATCTGCGGCTTTCACGCACGCGAAATTGGAAGGCCGTTCGACGACTCTTTTATCACCATGGCCCACTCATTGGCCGACGCGATGTCGTCCTGGCGCAGGAACTCGGGCAACCGTCGACCCTCCGCCGCCTGTCGCGGCGGGAGGGCGAGGCCGTGATGAACATGGTCCGCGAGGTCATGCTGGTGCGTTACCGCGAATTGTACGGCACCACATTGGGAGATCCAGCCTCGGTGGTGCGTGCGGATGTGGGACGGGGGGTTTCGATTTACTTATGGAATTTGCCTCCCGCGCGGCGCCTGCCTCTGCGCGCTTATACAGCCGGGTTCACGTTGAAGAATGGAGTGCCCATCAATTATATCGAGGCGGTCGGACTCTTCGAGTGGATGGAGGTCGGTTTCAATACCTTTTATAGCTTTCGAGGAGGTGAAGTCGCCTGGACCTTTGCCCAGGTTCTACGCAGCCTCTGCCGCCTGACGGGAACGACTTGCATTTCGATGTATCCCTACCAACTGGGGCACAATAATGAGGAAGCGATCGAATCAGGAGCCTTCTGGTTTTATCGAAAATTGGGCTTCCGCCCCGGCCGGGTGGATTTGCTGAAAGTCATCGAGCGTGAGGAGAAGAAGATGGCGCGCGATGCTACCTACCGAACATCCTCGCGAATCTTGCGGCGCCTTGCCGAAGGCCACGTCTTTTATGAGTTACCTGGCAGTGATATGGGAGCGTGGGACACATTCTCCACCCGCAACATCGGACTGCAAGTGAATCAACACATGTCGGTGCACTTCCAAGGAAACAGTCAGCGTTTTCGCAAAGTAGCGGGAGCTTGGCTCTCGCATGTGCTCGGCGTGTCCACCGTCTCGTGGTCACCGCTTCAACGCACGAACTTCGAGAACTTTGCGGTTGTGCTTTCTCTGGTTCCGGACCTGCCCTTGTGGAGGGAGGGAGACAAACGCGCTCTGCTGCGGATTATTGTTAGCAAATCAGCAGCCTATGAGATGCCGTATCTTCGGCTTTCGCAGAAGCATCCGAGGCTGCGCGAGGCGCTGCTCAAGCTGGGTTCGCTGGGCTCCGAACCTATTCCCCAAACACTTGTTGACGATCCCCTCTAGCTTGAGCGGAAGGGCACCCGGAGAAGCTTCTGCAGTTCTGATCACCACTCCAAAGCACTTGGTGAGATGGGCTGCGGAGAATGCGTTACAGGCCCGTGCACGAATTGTTCATTTGTGCTGGCCTTGCAATCAACGCAGGGAAACAGCGCCAGGGAAGGTTGGCTGCTCCCCCCTTTTTCTTCATACAATTCACATCTCGCCGCAGCGTTTTTAGTGAGGCGGATTCTCCTCCGTCGGAGGCTTCTCGTTCTCCTCCTCACCAGACGGATGAGACGGCTCCGTGGTTAGCTCGCCGCATGGCCCCCCACTATGCCCCGCTCCGTGGTGCGCGGCACCATGACCGCGTTGCTCCTGGCAAGCGCGCAGAGCTTCCTGCTGGCTTGGCGTGATCAGAGATTCCATTTCCTGGCGCTCCCGTTCGCGGATCTGATGGATCTCGTCTCGCTTCTGCGTGGGCGAGAGCGCGGAGTTCGCGCACACCGCCTCAATTTGTTGACGCGTCTCCTGCGCAATCTGACGTCGTCGATCGATCGCCGACTTAGAAATACCCGCAACCTGCCAGCAAGGTTCCTGCTTAGAATGTTCAGCATTGGAAGCATCGAGCTTCCGGACCGGTTTCTGCGCTCGAGCGCTTACAGAAAGCAATACGCTGGCCATCATTCCAACCAAAATACTCCTTTTCCAGCCCATAGAACCTCCTCTAATCGCAACTGCAAACCCCAGCTTAGCAGACAAAATTGAGCTTTCATAATGGCAGCACATATACCGGATCGCCAAGAAAAGCTGGCCGTTATGAGATTCGCTGGCGAACCTTTTCGAGAGCGGGCGGTCACTGGCCAATGCGATAAGAGTAGGCACCAGTTCGGGGCCGGTTGGTTCGATCACCAGTGGCGACTACCTCCTGTCGTGAACACGATGGAATATTGAGGGTCAGAAGCTTCCTTCAGCGTAATCGGCTCGCCCCCCTTCCTTGGGAACCCCTCGCATTCGTGGCCAGCACTGATGGCATGGCAATGGGATTGCGTCCGGTTACATCGTTCTAGGTAGACGACTGAAAATCAATTGTCGTGCTGCTCCCGCTACTGGCGCCTAGGACGGCGGCCCTATTCTCGGGCGCATTGCGTGCGCTTGCGGTAGAATCCAGAGCGTCGGGCGATGGGGCCCCACCTTATGAATGCGAGTCTGCCGATCGCTGATCGCGGCGCGGGGCAATTGACTTCTTCGGCTAAGCTTGGTTCTGTCCTGCCTGCGGCCACGCAGCGGAAGCGCCACTCCGCGTTCGTGCGCGTGACCCACTGGATTACCACGGTGGCCTTTCTTGCGCTGCTCGTCAGCGGAGGAGAGATCGTGCTTTCCCATCCGCGGTTTTACTGGGGCGAGACCGGCAACGTAAACATGCGGCCGTGGCTCAACCTGCACCTGCCATCCTCCCGGGACACGGTCCCCACCGGCTACGGGTACGTGCTCCCTGATCAGAACGGCTGGAGCCGCTATCTCCATTTCCAGGCGGCATGGCTTGCGGTCGGGACGGGTTTCTTCTATGTGCTCTTCGGCTTCTTCGCGGGGCATTTTCGGCGCAATCTGTTTCCCGCGGCTTCTGACCTCTCCCTCAAGGAGCTTGGCGGCTCGCTGGTTCGACGTTGGCGCTTTGCGCGGCCGAGTAAGGAAGAGGCTTGGTCGTATAACCTCCTGCAGCGCCTGACGTATCTGCTGGTGATCTTCGTGCTGTTCCCGTTAATGATCTGGACGGGATTGGCGATGTCGATGGGGTTTACATCGGCATTCCCTCTGACCGTTCGGCTTTTGGGAGGGCAGCAAACGGCGCGCACTCTGCACTTTCTCGTGACAATCTTGCTTGTGCTCTTCCTGTTGGTTCACGTGCTGATGGTCTTTGTTGCGGGATTTCGAGACCGCATGCGCGCCATGATCACCGGCCGTGCTATGCCTCCGATAGAATGAAGCTATGAGCACTCTCTCTCGGCGCAAATTCGTCACCACCGGGCTGGCGGTCGCGGCCGGCGCATCTGGGATTGCCGTCGCTGCCAAAGTCGCGCGGCATCATGGACTCATCCCGCCGGACGCGGGCGGACCTTACGGCCCGGGAGAAACGCTGACCTATGCGGCACAGCGACTGTTGACCCGCCATTCTATGGCCCGGGAGTTTTCCCGCAGCGAGATTTCCAAGAATCCGTTCGCCAATGAGGTCGACCCGTTGGGCGATGAATTCCAACGACTCCAGGCAGCCAGTTTTGCGGGCTGGCGGGTGACTGTGGACGGGATGGCGGCGCGGCCGGCCTCGTTCTCGCTGGCAGAGATCAGGAGTTTCCCCAGCAGTACGCAGATCACCATGATCGGCTGTGAAGAAGGATGGACTTATATCGCCGAATGGAGCGGGGTACCGCTCTCTTACATCCTGGACCGCGTTGGCGCGCTGCCCCAGGTGCGTTACGTTGTATACCGCTCGATCCAACCTGACTGGTGGGAGAGCATCGACATGGCCGACGCGTTGCATTCGCAAACGCTCCTCGCTCACCGCATGAACGGAAATGAACTTCCCGTGGCGTTCGGAGGTCCCTTGCGCCTGCGAGTCCCGCGGCAGCTCGGTTATAAGAACGTGAAATACATCAATCGCTTGATCCTGACCGACAACCTCAAATCGTTCGGCAAGGGTTTGGGCGGGGCTAGCCCTGATGGCGGCTACGCGTGGTATGCGGGCATCTGACAGTAGCGCCCGATGATGAAAAACCAGCGGCTCTCTCTCTCCTTGATACGGAGGTGGTTTGATGCCAGCGTGTTGGCGGGCCAATCAGACTACGGGTGTTGGTCGGTGGTCAAAAATGTTGTCGGAGGTGTCAGTCGAGCTCCCTTCTATCCTGCGAAAAGAGGAACTTCTCATCGTGCTGCGACACCCGCAACTAGCCAACTAGCAAGGCAAGCCAAGGCAAGCCGCTGTTGACTCAGCCTCCACACGGGCGTAGAATCAGCCCGCGAATTGGGAGAGCTCTCTCAATCCCACCTTCGATTCTCCTAAGCTATCGGCTAAAGAAAGCGTATCCCATCAGCTCAGCACGTCCACGGAGGGACAATGTCCAAAAACACATTCAAGTTTCAGTACTTCGCTCTAAGCCTTGTGCTTGTTAGTTCAATCCTTGGAGGGGCTCGCATTGCCTATTCGGCTACCGGCCAGTTGATCAAGAATAATACGCCTCCATTCGTCCGAACCGCCCCCGAACTTGGTCTGGCCGACCCATCCCAGACTATAGAGATAACGGTCTGGCTGAAGGTTCACAATCGGCAACAACTTGATTCGGTTGCGGAGGACCTCTATGATCCCACTTCGCTGCATTATCGCGATTGGTTGAGTTTCTCTCAAATCGCGGCCGACTACGGCCCCACGGCGCAAGAGGCCAAGACGGTTAAGGAGTTCCTGTCGGCTCACGACCTGTCCATAACGCTGGCCGATCCTAACAACTTTTTCGTTCGGGCACGAGGCACCATCGCACAGGTTTCTGCCGCATTCCGCGTTCAACTGCGCAACTTCAACGTAAGGGGAACGGTAGTGCGCGCAAACACAACGGATCCTTATATCGAAGGTGCCGCCGCTCCCTTCGTGCATCTCGTTTCGGGACTTAGCAATCAGCAATCTGAGAATCTTCCCATTCAGAGGTACACTCCCCCAGCCCCCCCGTCTTCCCTCGAATCGCCCGCCGCGGCTCCATCCACGTCGCCACTGAATTCTTTTTTCGCTTCGAATTGTTTCCAGGGTCCGGTGACGGACGTGCTTACCACCAACGGCGGACTGCCGGCTGCTACCTACACGGGCAACTTGTATGACAGTACAAACATCGGCGGCTGCGGGTATACTCCGCCTGAAATCCACACGGCTTACAACCTCTCCGCGCTGTACAAGGAAGGCTATGACGGGAACGGCCAAACCATCGTCATTTTCGAAATCTGCAATACGGCTACCATCCAGTCAGATGCTAACGCGTTCTCGGCGCAGTTCGGCTTGCCCGCTCTTACCTCCGCGAACTTCAGCGTCATCGGTTATCCTGTTCTCTCCCCCTGCGACTACCCGTCCGTCGAGGAGAGTCTCGATGTGGAATGGGCGCATGCTATCGCGCCAGGGGCTAACATCGTTGTCCTGGTGACGCCTAATATCGAGACCGATTCCGGGTTTGCTCAAGACATCGACGTCGCCCTCCTCTACACCGTGGCTAACCATTTGGGCAATGTGATGTCGTTCAGCTACGGCGCGCCAGAGATCTTCCTCGCGCCCGCCGACCTCGATGAGACAAACCTTCTCGCCCAGATGGCAGCTGTCTCCGGTGTTTCGGCGGACTTCGCTTCAGGAGATGATGGCGATTATACGGAATTCGGAATCCCTGCCACGGTCTTGTATCCAGCATCTACGCAGTACGGGACCGCCGTGGGTGGCATTTCTCTCGCGTTGAATAGCAGCAACGCGATCGAGTGGCAGTCCGGATGGGGTACCAATCTCAACACTCTGGATGAATATGGCCTCGTGTCGGATCCCCCGCAGGGCTCTTTCTTCGGCGGTTCCGGCGGAGGTAGCAGTGGGTTTTTCTTGAAACCGGACTTCCAGCACCGGTTAGCCGGGAGTTTTCGTCGGCTGCCTGATATCTCCTGGATTGCTGATCCGTACACCGGGGTTGTGGTCGACCTAACAGACAATGGGGTCTATCCGCCTCGGGAATGGTTCCCTATCGGAGGCACGAGTGTGGCTACTCCCATGTTCTCGGCTCTGTGGGCGATTGCGAACCAAGAGGCTGGCACAGCACTCGGCCAAGCCGCTCGGTATGTGTATTCCATGCCGTCTTCGACCATTACAGATATCGTTCCCTTTGGGTCGAGCACGAATGTGACCGGGACCATCACGGATGCGTCCGGGCTTACGTCCTACAGTGCCTCCGATCTAGCTCAGCCGCTCGACGGCACAACGGTTTTCTACGACGCGCTTTGGAATGTACCCCTGAACCAGGGCTTGGTCAATCTCGTCACATTCGGCACGGATACTCATCTGAAAACTGCACCCGGTTGGGACGATGTAACCGGAGTTGGAGTGCCCAAGCCGAAAAGGTTCGCAGATTTCTTTAAACCTGCGCCCTAGCTCGCCTCGAGTCGGGCCCGACGATCAACTCGACCTGATGCTCCGTCGCGTTGATCCCGTTCGTATTACGCCAACAATGAGAGCTGTGCCGCGGGTAGAGCAAAAAGGAATGTGCGGAGTGAGTCCATCCACTCCGCACAACGTTGATCAATTTGCGCGGCAAGCCGCACTACGCGGCTCTTGCCAGCTTGCGGAGCGACCTGAAGCCCGAGCGAACCTCTTCTGAAAACAGTTGTGGCTGCTCCCAGGCTGCAAAGTGGCCCCCTTTCTCGAGCTTGTTGTAATGGATGAGTTTGGGATATGCCCGCTCTGCCCAACTCCGCGGTGCGGGATACAGTTCGTCAGGAAAGACGCTCACGGCAACCGGGATGGAGACGCCTTTGGCATTGAAAAACCCGAGTTTGCCCCAATTCTCCCAATAGAGACGGGCGCCAGAAAGCGCGGTGTTCGTCAACCAGGCGATCGTAATATTGTCAAGGATGTCGTCGCGCGTGAGGCCTTCGGATTCTCCCTTAAAGACACGTGAGATCAACTCGTAGCTGCTCGCGTCGTGATCAAGGAAATAAGCCGCCAAGCCAACGGGTGAATCTACGATTCCGTATAATGTCTGCGGTCGCAGCCCCATCTGGTACCCGTAGGCGATTCCCTTTTGATATTCGAACTGCAAACGCTGGTAAGCGACCTTCTCATCGGCTGAGAGGCCCGATGGAGCCGGCGCACCGGAAAAAGCCGCTTGGTCAATGTCGACGGGAAAGATGCCAGGCATGTTGGTGTGAATGCCGAGCAACTCCGGAGGCGCCTGCAGGCCCATCTGATCGACGATAACCGCACCCCAATCGCCCCCTTGCGCCACAAATTGCGTGTATCCAAGGCGTTTCATCAGTACGACCCAGGCACGCGCGATGTGGGGAACATCCCAGCCGGTGGTGGTCGGCTTGCCTGAAAACCCGTAGCCTGGCATGGATGGAATCACCAGATGGAAAGCGTCCGATGCGCTCGCGCCATGCGCTGTGGGATTGGTGAGTGGATCGACAATCTTCAATTGCTCGATGATCGAGCCGGGCCATCCGTGGGTAACGATCAGCGGCAACGCATTTTCATGTTTCGAACGAACGTGAATGAAATGAATGTCTAGTCCATCGATCTCGGTGATGAAGTGCGGCAGGTCGTTCAGCCTCGCCTCGACTTTGTGCCAGTCGTAATCTGTCGCCCAATAGTGGGCGAGTGCCTGAATCGTCGCCAGCTGCACGCCTTGCGATGCATCTGCGACCGTTTCCCGTTCGGGCCACTTGGTTGCCTTAATGCGCGTACGCAATTCGTTAAGTTGTGCTTCCGGAAAATTCACTTGGAAGGGACGAATCCCTTTTTTCTCAGATACTTGCTTGCTGCCTCCTGGTGCGCCAATGGTTGGTGTCACCGTGTCCTCCTTTTGCGTAGTTTTAGTTCGGTTTTCGTTGGATGCGTAACTGAGTCAGATCGTTGTTGGCCTTCGTAGCTTGCTGAACCCTAACTCTGGTCGACGAAAAGACGTGCAACCCGAAACTTCGGTTGTGCCGAGGGGAATCGGCATCGTCTAAAAAAGCACAGGACTGAGACTCCCAGCTTAGCCAGCTTTGTGCTTACGCCGCCTGGTCGCGGCAGCCTTAGCTTCTTCTTCTTCCAGCACGCCATACGCACGTTTTGTATCGACGGCCTTCGCGGCGATCTCCTTGAGCTCGCCGCGCTCGCGTTTCGTCTCAACAGCCTGGGCCGCGTGTTCTTTTCGATTGTGCTGCGGATGAACGCCGAGTTGGTGCCAATTGGCCTCGGAGAGATCCACATTGTAGTATTTGGCGGCCTTTTCGATATTCGCGAACGCTAAAGCCCGATCCACATCGGAGACGTCGATGACTTGATCGAATCGTGCGGCGGCGTTGCACACATGGTGTGCATCCGTCAGCGGTTCTTTGCGCTGCTTCGGAAAGGCGAAAACGGTGTCAGGTAGGTTGCTTCGCATGGTAAGGTCACCATGCTCTTCAAAAGGTTCCCAAGTTGCTTTGACAGCTGTCATCCCGCACCTCCAACCCTATTATCTAGCACATCAAGACCCAAAAAGGGCTGTCATCTTTGGCCGCAGTGACCGGCCTGACCCTAAGAGGTTCGCCTACACACCCATTCGAAAACACGACGGGCGTTCTGGGCCGATCGTAGAACGCTCTACGCGAAAATCTCCCCTCCCTTGCGACTACGCGGACGCGCCATATAGGCAATGACCCGAACGTTCAGCGCTACGATCCAGATCTCTGGACCGACGAGTTTTACCTTCTCCATCACCCCAGTCAGGCTGAAATCCAAAGCGATCTCTTCTACGACTACTGAAAGAATGTGGACGCCTATCCGAAGTGGCAGGCATGGATGCGCGTGAAACGCCACGGCTGCTCGTGATCAGGGCAAGTACGACCTCTCGTTTGATCTCGGAGAAGCCGAGCGCTACCGCAACGACGTGCACGGTGCAGAGGTTCACGTTCTCAACGCCGGTCATTTTGCATCAGACACGGCAGCGTACTTGATGGCAGGTATGCGCTTGAGGTTCAGAGATCGACGCGCTGGTCGAGCCAAGAAGTTCGCAAAGTAGAGGGACAATTGCCGTGAGGATTCTTCCATCATAACGACCACACGTAGGCAATCTGGAGAAGGAAAGGATTAAGATAAGGATTGAGCTCATTGCACATTGCACATGTCTAGCCGCAACCCTGTTCTGAGTATCGATGAATACCTGCGTGAGCGGCTTATGCCCGTGGAAGGTGCGATTCCGCATATCTCCGGCATCGAGATGTTCGGGAATTCGATTCCTGCCGGAAACGTCGGTGGTGACCTTTATGAGTACATCAATTTTCAACAGCGTTACGATATCGACGCACGGATTCAGCAGGCTCAACGCCTTTCAAAAGAGTTTCTCGAACCGCTTGCTCCCGGTGCCGCGGCACGTAATTCTGTCGACGACCACGTGCGGTGGCTGAAAACAACGCCCGGCTACAGGCCCGAGATGGAAGCAGAGTATCGATTCGCCAGGAGCTCCGAGGAGGTGCGGGTTGCGGAAGAGCTGCATAATCTGTATTCGACGGCGGGTGTTCTGTTGGCAGATGCACAGGGGCACGGGATTATTGCAGCCAAGATCGCATCGACAGTGCATGATACATTCCATGCCTTGATGCTCACTGAACTGGATCGCTACGGCAGAACGACGCCCATGCTGCTTGAAAACATCAACCTGCGACTGGCGCAATCGGTCACCGCCCGCAACGCATTGGGAATCCTTGAGAAGGAAGATGCACGCGAAATCGCGACCATGGTATACGGCGAAATCCGTCCCGGCGGAGATTTTCGTTTTGCGAATTTCGGGCATCCTCCACCGCTGCTGTTTTCGGCGGAGTATCGCAAGTTCATGAACATCCATGAAAGCCGAATATTCTTTGCGCTCGGTTTGCAGATCCCCGGAGATCACCCCGATCGCAGGAAATACTACTCCTTGAACTCTCGGCAAGCAGAGTTCGACGCTTCAGATCTCGGTGAGATTACACTGATGAGTCCGGGAGATGTTTTGGTTCTCTATACCGACGGGGTTTACGACGGCAGCGACAAAAACGATCGTGAGCAATTGGAATTGATCATGCGTGAGCACTACCGCGAGCCGGCGAAGGAGATCTGCAGCGCGTTGCTAAGTCATGCGGTAAGCCAAGATGACCGGCTCCGACAAAGCGGCGATGCGGACTTGATCGACGACAAGACCGTGTTTGTCGTCAAAAGAACAAGCTGAATCGTCAACCAGCATAAACTCACGAAAAGCGTTCACGCAGGTGCATCTTACCGCACAGCGTCCGTTGTTTCTGTTCTCGTCAGGTGAAGAGCCGATTCTGAGCCTCAGCAATCTCAACGTGACGCGAACATTCATCGTCATCGTTGCCAACATGATTGATCCGCGTGCTCACCGGATAGCTTCGCATTGACTGGGCATCGTAAGGCTTCAACAATTCCGAGATCGCTGCGGCGTTCTGCATTCCGGGATCAAGCCACAAGTCATAGTTCTCGCGGTCGAGAATCACGGGCATCCGGTTGTGGATAGCTGCTGTCACGGTGTTGGGGGTAGTAGTCAAGATCGAACACGTTTTGATCCAGTGTCCTTCTGCATTCTTCCAGCCATCCCACAACCCAGCGAACGCGAACAACTCGCCGTCATTGACCTCGAAGCAGAATGGCTGCTTGGATATACCCGTCTTTTTCCATTCGTAAAAGCCATTAGCCGGAATCAGGCACCTGCGGAACTTCAGGGGATCGCGAAACGCTGGCTTCGTGGCGGCTGTTTCTGATTTTGCGTTGATCGTGCTCATCGCAACGGAAGGATCTTTCGCCCAGTGCGGAATGAGCCCCCATCGCATGAGCGAAACTCGGCGGATAGGCTCCTTCGGGTGCTGCCGGATCACCGGGACTTGCTGTGTGGGCGCGATGTTGTAACGCGGGTTCCAGTCGTCATCCCAAGGGGCACTGCCGAAGTATTCCTCGATGATTTCTTTTCGCCGCGACAATCGGTATCGTCCGCACACGGGGAAGATTATGACAGATTGATCACAACGCGGTCTCAGGCCAGGCCGGAACGCGACCGCAAGCTGGAAGCCGACCACTAACCGAGAACGTCACTCCTATCCTTGACGACAGCGGATGCCGCGCCAATTTTTGGGCTGGGGGATTCCAGCTTCCTCCTTCCAATGGCTTTTGCCAATACTCCCAGGGCTCTGTCCGGACGATTTCACCGTATACGACACAGGCGTCTCCGCGGATGCAAACTCTCCTTGGTCCTCGCGAACGAAGACCTTTGATTCGACAATTCTAGTATGCAAAGGCAGAATGGAAATGCCGCGCGAAGTACAGGCTTGAGACCGTGCTGCCCATCTGTTACAGTCTGGTTGGTTCGCGACAATAGTCCCCCCGAGAAAGAGAGGAATGCGCAATGCCCCCCGCAAACACTGATGCTACGACGTTCGGAATCACCTGTGCCGCGGAGAACCTCGACAGCGCCAAAGACTTCTACAAGAAGGTGTATCCTGATTTCGAGCGCATGACGGAAGGCGTCTTGGGAACGATCAAGTACTTCTCTATCATTGGCAAAGATGGAGAGGTGCTGATCAACGTCCTGCAGAAGCAAGCGGACAATCCCGTCCGGACCGCCATTCCTATGTTGAAAGTGAATTCGGTTGCCGACTTCAGCAAGAAGCTCAAGTCCATGGGTGGTAAGGAAGTCCTTCCGCAAATGGTTTGTCCGTGCACCAACGCTTACTTCGCCATTTGGACAGACGCTTTTGGAAATCAGATACTG
>DASPVV010000132.1:0-13732 GCA_035622175.1 Terriglobales bacterium
AAGATGCTCCGCGAAAAACCAAAGATGATGATAATCCTCTAGAAACCCACAAGGACAATTCAGATCATTCCGGCGTTTCACGACGCGACTTCCTCAAAATCTCCAGTATCTCTGTAGCTGTTCCGCTGGTGGCTGGACCCAAAATGGTCATGGCTGCGGGCGAGGACGTTCCCGTGCGTGGCCCGGGCAAGGTCCCCATGCAGTTCTCCATTAATGGCAAGAGCTACCAGGCGGAACTGGAGCCGCGCGTGACGCTGCTCGATGCGCTGCGCGATCAATTCGAACTGACCGGAGCAAAGCGGGTCTGCGATCGTGCTGAGTGCGGCGCCTGCACGGTGCTGATGGACAACAAACCCGTTTATGCCTGTTCCGTGCTTGCCATTGAGGCACAGTCCAAAGCGATTGCCACGGTTGAATCTCTGCTGGCAGAGGGAAAACTGCACCCGGTGCAGCAGGCTTTCGTCGACAATGATGCTTCCCAGTGCGGCTTCTGCACACCCGGGTTCGTCGTCTCCTGCAAAGCATTTCTGGATGCGCACCCGCATCCCACGCCGGAGGACATTCGCCGCGGACTCAGCGGCAACCTTTGTCGTTGCGGCACTTACGCTGGCATCCGCCAAGCCATCGCCCAGGTTGCGCAGAAAGGAGCCTGACTTATGCCGGAGTATACATGGCCTGATGTTGAACACCGTACCTTGATCGGCCAACGCGCTACGCGCGTGGATTCTCCCATCAAGGTTACCGGAGAGGCGAAGTACACCTATGACGTGCATCGTCCGGGGATGCTTTATGGCAAGGTGCTGCGCTGTCCTTATGCGCACGCCAAGGTCGTGAGCATTGACACCAGCTTGGCGGCAAGAATGCCCGGGGTCAAAGCCGTGCAGATCGTGCAGGGGCCAAACTCCAACATTTACTGGGCGGGAGATGAGATCGTGGCCGTAGCTGCTGTCGACGAGGGCGCTGCCGAAGATGCAATCCGCACCATCCAGGTGAAGTATCAGCAATTGCCGCATTTGGTGAGCGATGCCGAACCGCCCGCAGGCAGCGCGCAGGAGCAGGGCCCGCTCACCATGGACGATCTTGGGGACATGCTTGACAACCAGGTACCCACCCGGCAAATGGTCAGCCAGATTCAGCAGTATGGCGTCACCGAAAAGCCCAGCGAGGATGCGCTCAAAGAGTTGAAAGAGGATGATGCCCCGGAGGAGGTATTGGCCGCCTTGCGCAGCGCCACAGTTCATCCCGAAGCGGCCAATCGGCCGCCATCGAATTACCAAAAAGCAGCTGCCCAAACGACGGGCGATCCCGACAAGGCGTTCTCGGAAGCGGGAGTCGTCTCCGAAGGACTCTACGGCATTGCCGTCATTACGCATTGTTGCCTCGAAAGCCACGGTTCGATTTCCGAGTGGACAGATCAAGATCACGTGTTCACGCACATCTCCACCCAGAACGTTTCCGGCATTGCCGGGCAGATGGCCGAGCCGCTGAAAATTCCCGCTACCAATATTCGCGTTCATCAAGACAATGTCGGTGGAGGCTTCGGCAGCAAGTTCTCTCCCGATCGCTGGGGAATCTTCACCGCAGAAATCTCCAAGAAAGCAAACGGCAAGCCGGTTCGCTACATGCTGGAGCGCGATGCCGAACTGAAGGTCGCCGGAGCCCGGCCGTCTGCCTATGCTCGTGTCAAGGTGGCCGCGAAGAAGGACGGCACCCTGACCGCCTGGCAGTCCAACTCCTGGGGAACCGGCGGTCCGGGTGGTGGCGGAATGCCGCCGATCCCTTACGTTTTCAACGTTCCCCATCAGCGCCTGGAACACACTGCGATCCGCAACAACATCGGTCCAGCGCGGGCCTGGCGTGCTCCCAACCACCCACAAGCGGCCGTGCTCACCATGTGCGCGCTCGACGACCTCGCGGCCAAGCTGAACCTGGATCCGGTGGAGTTTTTCGGCAAGAACTTGAATCTCACCAGAGCTCGCGAGAAGACGTACCGGGAAGAGCTCGCCATCGCTACCGAGCTGATGGGGTGGAAGGAGAAGTGGCGCCCTCGCCCCCAGACCATCGATGGCATCGTGCGCGGCGTTGGATTGTCGTTTCACACCTGGGGAGGCCGCGGCCACGCCAGTGATTGCGACCTGACCATTTATCCCGATGGCTCGGTCGCGCTCAAGATGGGCACGCAGGATCTGGGCACGGGAACGCGAACCTGCATTCTCGTCGTCGCGGCTGACACCCTCGGGATCCCGATCGAGGCCATTCAACTTTTAATCGGCGACACGAATTATCCCCCCTCGGGAGGATCAGGTGGCTCTACGACGATTGGCGGCGTAAGCTCCTCGACTCGTCGCGCGGCTGTCGATGCCCGCGACGCGCTCTTCGCCAAGGTTGCGCCCGCACTCAAGGCTCAGCCCGATCAGTTGGAATGCACGAACGGCCAGGTGAGCGTGAAGGGAGATTCCAGCCGGACGCTGAGTTGGAAGGAAGCTTGTTCCAAGCTCGGCGCCATGCCCATCACGGTGCGGGGTAAGAATCCCGACCGCGGCAAGCCACCCGACCTCACCAACAGTGGCGTCGGGGGCGTGCAGATGGCGGAAGTGGACGTCGATTCCGGTACGGGCGTCGTCAAGGTCAAGAAAATGGTTTCGGTGCAAGATTGCGGGTTGATCATCGACCTTAAGACGGCTGAGAGTCAGTGCTACGGCGCCCTGATCATGGGCATCAGCTACTCGCTCTTCGAAGAGAAGGTGATGGATCCCACCACCGGGCGCATGCTGAATGCCGACATGCAATTCTACCGCTTGGCCGGTTTGAGCGACATCCCCGAATTGGTCGTGCACATGATGACCGGCAAAGGATATGACGAACGCGGCGTGATCGGGCTGGGCGAGCCCCCGGTAATCTCGCCCGGGGCGGCGATCTCCAATGCAGTTGCCAATGCCACTGGAGTGAGAGTGCCATTTCTTCCGCTTACGCCCGACCGTGTTCTCACGGCGCTCGAACAGAAAGGAAGTGCGTGATGCGGCCCTTTGAATATGTGAGCCCAAACGACAGAAGCCAGGCGATCAACCTGTTGGGGGCAACCTGGGGAGATACGGAGGTCCTCGCGGGTGGAACCGATTTGCTAGCCCTGATGAAGGATGATGTCCTCGCGCCCAAACGGCTGGTCAACATTAAAGACATTGGGGATCTCCGGGGAATTTCCTTCAACGCGCAAGGCTTGCGGGTCGGTGCGCTTACCACTCTGGGCGAACTGGCCGACAATGAGAATGTGAAAAAGCACTATCCCGCCTTATCCGAGGCATTGCTCGAAGCCGCCAGCCCGCAGATTCGCAATATGGCCACCATTGGCGGGAATCTTTGCCAGCGGCCTCGCTGCTGGTATTTTCGCAATGGATTTGGTTTGTTGCCCAAGGATGAGGGCGGGAAGGAATTGGTCGCAGCCGGCGAGAACCGCTATCACGCAATTCTTGGCAATCAAGGAGCGGCAAAGTTTGTCAGCCCTTCGACCGTGGTGCCGATCCTGATTGCCTACGGTGCCAGGATTCGCCTGCAAGGATCGCAGGGAAGACGCGAGCTTCCGCTGGAAAAATTCTTTGTGATTCCGAAGACGGAGAACGAGCGCGAACACGATTTGCAGCCGAATGAGATCGTGACCGAGGTCGTACTCCCCACCGCGTCGGACCTGAAAGCCGCCCACTACGAAATCCGGCAGAAGGAAGCTTTCGATTGGCCGCTCGCCGTTGCCGCCGTTACTCTCAAGTTGCAGGGCTCGAATGTGCAAGCAAGCAGAATCGTTTTAGGATACGTTGCCCCGGTTCCATGGCCTTCTCCGGAAGCTGAGCGGGCCATCTCCGGCAAACCTGTAGATCAGGAGACGGCGCGAAAGGCGGCCGACGCTGCCCTTGCAAAGGCCACCCCGCTCGGTCACAACGCGTACAAAGTCAAGCTGACCAAGGTTGCTGTGGCTCGAGCCATTTTGAAAGCCGCGGGAGGTGCGGCATGATCAGAGAATCGGACCGCTTCAACACCCATCATCCCAACCTGTGTTCGGGGTTGCGTTGGAAGGGCCAATTTATTCTGGCAGAGCCCGATCCCTCGGTACCTGCCTGCAATGATGGCCTATTCTGGTGTCTGTACACGCAGACCTGCATTGGCCCTGATGGCGAAGTGGCCGAGCCGGGCAATTGCAGCTCGAAAAGCCGCCCTTGTCATGGCACCGGAAAATGCAGCTAGGTAGGGAAACTCCCTACGCTCCCTCGCAAAGAGCGCAAAGGAAGGGGTGGGAAACCTGAGTCGAGGGTTTTGCGCCTCTTTTCGTCTGGCGTTAGCATGATACTGGAGGCATGCTGATTGCTCGGTCGTGAATCGAAGACATGAGGGGTTCATTATGCAATTCGCAAAAGGGATGATTGTTGCTTCTATCGCGGGTTTCCTTTCGGTTTCCACCTACGCGCAGCAAATTCGCGGCGATTATTTGGAGACTCGCAGCGCCGATGTCTACACCGGCCAATGTTTTGCCAATGGCGAAGTGAACCTCGTCGGCAAGGAAGCCATTCTGGCGTGGCATATTCGCAGTGGCAGCTGGGACGGGGTGTCGCTCGAAGGATTGACGGTTGCAGCGGCCGTTCGGGCCAACGGGACGTTGGGCGATCCTTATGAGAGCCCTTATCCCGCGAAGGCTGTGCTGCTAGTAGACGATCAAGCTTCCGCACAGCAACAAGCCGCCTTGGCACATTTTGCCCAACGCATGGGCGGAGAGCTCTTGAAGAACGTTGCCGAGGTGATTCCTGCGCAGATGGAACTGGTGGTGAACGCCGAACACCACGGAGGCGCCTTGCTGCGGGCCGGAAGGTTCGCCACGATCCAAACCCGCGGCATCGGCGATCAGGATCATCTTTGCGGCAATGAAGTGACCTTCTATCCGCCCTTGACTGAAACTGTGCACTCCATGCCGGCCGTGGCGTTGACCGATTCTTATTCCGGTCCTGGCCTAGGGGTAACGTGGGACCTTCACGGTAAGCGCAGCGCGTTTGTGGGCGCGTTCGCTCGGTAGGGAGTAGGCAGCAAATTGCAAAACCGTGGGCCAGCCCTGGCTACGATTGCTCTCCTGCTGATGCAGCCCCTGCGGTGCGCCGCGCAGAGCGGCAAAGTGGAGAGCATCGGATCATTGACCGGCAACGCCGTTTCCCAGCAGGTGCGCCAGAGCCTGGAGGCAAAAGGATATCGGCTCACGCTCGATGACCCCAAGCCTGCCTGCGAGCTCTGGCTCCGAAAGAGCGTTCCATCACAAGCCAACGAAAACGCGGCGCTAGGCTACCCGCAGTTTGCTGAGTCCACGTTGCTCGGGGTAATGCACTTCCCGCAAGCGACAGCTGATTTTCGAGGACATCCCATCCCGGCTGGCTTCTACACCTTGCGTTATGAGCTTATTCCCGATGACGGCAATCACCTCGGAGTGGCTCCCAATCGGGACTTCGTGTTAGTCATTCCCGCGCAGTCCGACCCCGACCCCAACGCCAAGTTCAAGTTTCAAGAGCTTGTGACCATGAGTGCAAAGACGGCGGGCACAAAACATCCTAGCCCTCTGGGCTTGGCTCCTGCCGACAAGCTGTCACCGGGAACCGTGGCCAAGGACGACCAGGACCATTGGGTTTTTTCGGCCTCCTTGAAACTCGCCTCGCGCCAGGAACTCCCGTTTGCAGTCATCGTCAAGGGTACTGCCCAGCAATGACTCGCTGCCGTTTGCGGTTGTGGTGACCTTAGACAAGGGACCGGAACCCTTCGCGTTTGATCCCGAGAATCCACTCGGCATGAGACAAAGTGCGCGGGCCCGACCGAGCAACATTGGCTGGAGGCGGTAAGAGATGCAGTTACGGTGTATCCTGTCCCACTTGGCTGAGATCAATCCGACAACTCTCTCATATTCTGTTCAAGCAGCGAGAAGACCTCGCAGGAGCACGTTGGCCGTGTTCCGGCATCTGGGCGCACTCGGGCTGTTCTCGTTGGCTATTCTGGACAGTACCCCGCTTCCGACATTTGGTGGCCCGGATATCCTGATCGTCATCCTTGTCGTGACTCATCGCAACCCATGGTACGAGTGCGCCATCGCCGCCGCAGCAGGTTCTGTCATCGGAGCGTACATCACCTTCAGCCTGGCACGCGGAGCAGGCAGAGCGTATCTGGACACTAGGTTCGGTCAACGAAGAGTTCCGAAGCTGCAGGAATTTTTTGAGCGATGGGGAACAGGTGCTCTTGTTGCTTCGACGGCCATTCCCTTCCCGTTGCCAACCAGTGTGCTTTTTGCTGCCGCGGGTGCGTCGGACAGATACAACACGCCAGCCTATCTAAGCATCGTCGGTATGTCTCGTCTGGCCCGCTACTCGGCCGTTGCGATTGTCGGTGGACGTTACGGACGCCACGTCCTTCGGGTGCTGAGGCACCCCGTTCAGTACTGGAGCTGGTTCCTGCTCGTTGCAGCAATTTTCGTGGCGCTGGTTGTCAGCGGAATTATCATCAACAAACGAGTTGCAGAGGCGAACGTATGAACACACTCTCGAGCTAAGTTGTTCATGATCCTTTGTCTCACGCTTAGTTGCGGAGCACAGGATCCCACCCATGATCGTGGTCGGCGTCGATCGTGCCCACGGTGACGGCCGATTACGAACCTGTCGCGCAGCTGAAGATCGCGCTCGCAGCCGGACACGAATGGTTAGAAATCGGTCTTCCTGTCGCACCATTTGTTAGAACATTGTGCGCGGATTTAGATTTAGATTGAGATGTTGGGCGAATCTATCCCAAGCCAGGCAGCTTCTGTGAAGCAGAGCCGATTCACACTGATCTTCCTCATTACGCTCTTGGCGCTAACCCTCGCGGTCGCGATCATGATTTTCTGGGTGTTTCTGCAACCAGTGGCTTTTGCCATCATTCTAAGCGTTGGCCTGTACCCCCTACAGACCCACATGCTAAGGCGGGTGAAGAACTCCAGCGGCGCTGCTCTTCTGTCAACGGTCGTGGTGCTTCTGATCCTGGTCTTGCCGGCAGGCCTCACCGCGGCAGCCGTAGGTTCGGAGATGGTGTTGATGGGTAGGCGCCTCTCGGAAAGAAGTCGGGAGGTCGGAGGGGTCAGACAGCTAGCGTCCAACACCTTGCAGAAACCGTTGGATTGGCTGGCGCACCATGTCGACCTCGAGAAGACTGGGATTCAAAACTGGTTGAATCAATTGCCCGCAAAAGCTAGCGGGATCTTGATATCAGGGGGCACGTGGGCCGTAAGCGGCCTGGCCGGATTTGCCGGCGAGACAGCGGTCACATTCTTTGTCCTGTTCTTTCTCTTTCGCGACGGTCCTCTGCTCCTGGAACGAATCGCTTCTCTGATGCCGTTACGCGAGGCCCAGGTCGACCGGCTGTTCACGGGCTTGCGCAATAGCGTTATCGCGAACCTTTACGGCATTCTTGCCGTCGGCGTTGTACAAGGCACGCTGACAGGGGTGGCTCTCAGCATACTCGGCATTCCTGCACCGCTGATGCTGGGGGTCCTGGCTGGCTTCTCATCCATGGTTCCTCTAGTGGGGACAGCCTTGGTGTGGCTGCCGGCAGCTATCTATCTCTTGGTCAGAGTCTCGGTATGGAAGGGGGTTGCTCTGCTGCTTTGGGGCGCGCTTGTGGTCGGAACTTCTGACCATATTGTGCGGCCCCTGATTGTGAAAGGAAAGATCAAAATTCACCCGCTCCTGCTTCTATTTGCGATCTTGGGGGGGTTGCATGTCTTCGGATTCCTCGGGATCTTTATCGGGCCCATGGTGCTGGCACTGCTGAGCGCACTGGTGGAAATACTGCGCGAGGAAGTGCGCTTGCGGCGAATAGAATGACCCGTTTCCCTAGTCGATGAGATGCCGGAGCATCGAGAGGCCCGCCCAAGGTACAGAGCGTTGCCGAGTCCGTCTGAGCAGAAGAGTCGGCCTAACGAGGGGAAGACAGTTATACTAAGGAGCTTTGTATTCCGAGGCCACTACTATGATGAACCGTCGCACCTTTCTCGGTACCGTCACCGCTGCCACCCTCCTCGCCCGCCGTTTCAGTTGGGCCGCCACCGAGCACAAGCTCGAAAAGATTGGCCTCCAGCTCTATACCGTGCGGGACCTCATGAAGGGGGATTTCGAGGGTACCATTGCCCAGGTCGCTGCCATTGGCTACGCAGAAGTTGAGTTCGCTGGCTACTTTGGCCGTTCCCCCCAAGACATCCGCTCCATCCTTGACCGCAACGGTCTCACCTCCCCCTCCACGCATGTCGATTATGAAGTCCTGGGCGACAAGTGGCCGAAGGAGATCGAGACTTCACAGGTTATCGGCCAGAGCTACATCATCTGCCCCTGGATCCCAGAGGAGGTTCGTAACCAGCCCGACGGCTGGCGGCGTGCCGCCGAAACCTTCAACCGTGCCGGAGAAGTCAGCAAGCAGGCCGGCATCCAGTTCGGCTACCACAACCATTGGTTTGAGTTCTACCGTGTGAATGGCAAGCGTCCCTACGATCTTCTGCTCGAAGAGTGCGATCCCAACCTGGTTGCGATGGAAATGGATTTGTGCTGGATCGAGGTAGGCGGCGGAGACCCGCTCGATTACTTCAATCGCTATCCCGGTCGTTTCCCGCTCGTGCACGTCAAGGACGTAAAGGAAATCCCCACCGCAAAAGAATCCGGCGGCCAGGATTTCGGGTCCTCCCTTCCCGGCATGACCGAAGTGGGCAGCGGAGTCATCGACTGGAAGAAGATCTTCGCGCAATCGGACAAAGCCGGGATCAAGCACTACATCGTCGAGCATGACAACCCCAAGGCCCCATTCGACAGCATTCGTACAAGCTTCAACTACTTGAGGCAGTTGCGGTTCTAGCCTCGTACTTGACTCGGATCCGTCTGTCGCCTGAGGTCCTGCGGCACAAAGACAGTTCGATCCTTCCAGACAACGGCTGACCGGATGAGCTTTCCCGGTTCACGAGGACGATAGACGGGGGTTGGTCGAAGGCGAAAGACTCCATCAAAGAGGTGACCCCAGTGGCCTTTCGACCTCAGTGCAAACTCTTGCATCTTGACAGCGAGTTCCTATCAGAGACAGACTTTCCCGCATCATCGCCCTTCTAGCTGTCGGCATCTTTCTAAACTTGCAGGAGGTAGTTATGCGGTACCTCGTTCTTCTGCTTGCCAGTCTCCTCTCCCTCGGATGTGGAAGCCCGGCCGGAAATCATGACCCGCACACCATTGTCAGCATCTATACTCCACCTTCGATAACCACATTGACCCCGGATAGTGTACCGGTCAATAGCGTGCCCTTCACCATGACGGTTAATGGCAGTAATTTCGGGACCGATGCCATCGTTTTCTGGAACGGTAACCCCCTGAGCACAAGATTCGTCACCTCGATGCAGCTCATGGCCATACTCACCGATACAGATCTCGATTTTGCGGGCTTGATTCCGGTTTACGTGCTCACTGGAGGCCTAAATTCGAACACCGTGACCTTCAATGTCGCTGTGCAGTAGAAACTGGAGCGATGGCAGCTCGCCTTGATCTGCTTTCTCGTTGGTGGGTCGAAAGGACGACAATTTTCAGGCTGTTTTTAAGACGGTGCGAATGCGGACAGGCTTTTTCCCGGTCGCATCTCCCCTCATGAGATCAGCCATTTTCTTGCGGACAACCATTTTCTCCTTGTGAGCCATCAGGCTCTTCTCTAATGATTCGATCTCATGTACTGTCATTTTGCCTGTAACCTCTTGGATGGGCGTACGAACACGGTCTCGAAGCTCGGCCGAATTCTCTTCCGCCATTCTCAGCCAGTAATAGGCGGACTGATCGTTCTTCTCAACACCGCGGCCTTCAAAATAGGCCAATCCGACAATGAACTGGGCTGAAACCCACCCTTCCTGGGCAGCTCGAAGATACCCCTCGAGGGAATTGCTCCAACCTTCGGTACGCAAGGAACCAAGGGAGGAGAGGGTATCCTTGCTGTGCGTGGATAATAAGAAAAGCAATTCCATTCGGTTGGACACGCCTAGTTTTTCGAAGACACGGAAAAGATAGTTCTTCACCGTGTGCTCGCTAAGCCGAAGCTGCCCGGCGATTTGTTTGTTGGTTTGACCCTGCACGGCGCGCTCCACCACCTCGATCTCCCGCTTTGAAAGTCTGCCGATGTTCCCTTCTATCGCATCACAGGAAGGGCTGCTTCTGACCGCTTCTAGCAAGTAATCCGCTGCCCTGTCCCTCGCCCAAATTTCTCCGCGACTCACATGTTCGACACAGGCACGAAATTCAGACAGCGGTTCCGTCCGGCAAAACACCCCTGTCGCCCCCGAGCGGAAGGCAGGAACGACCGACTCACGCGCCAAAGTATCCAGCAAGATTACGATACGGATGTGGGGAAGACGCAGGTTAAGCGTTCGAGCAACCTGCAGGCCCTTCTTGGATCCTGCAGCAAAATCGGCGCTGATCACGGCGACATCGGGCTTTCGCAACGTGGCGACCGAAAGTAGCTCGCCAACCGGAGGCAGGGCAACTACTTGGTAGCGCGAATCGCGCTCCAGCGACTCGGCTAATAATTGACTGGCCATGCAGTCCCGCTCAGCAATCAAGACACGAACCTGCTGCAGGTCTTCAGAAAGGTGGGGAGAGGCTAGAGCCATCGAAACATCCAATGTAAAGAGCACTACGTTAGTTCGCCAGCGAAAACCAGTCAAGCCAAAAGAAGGGCCCCCCACCCGGAAGTCGCGGGTAAAAAGACCCCTTGTGGGCCCAAAAAGACCCTACCTACAATGTCCAGGAAGACCTTCTCTATGGTCGAGGTCCCAGCAGACGTGAGAATGCGGGACTGCAGACAACTTTCCCAAAGTTTTAGCCAGAAATAGGAGAACTGGCCCTATGTTTCGGGGGCGGCGAGCGTCCCTTTGACCGAGGCCGCTCACCCTCTTGTCTATGCTCGTTAACTTCAGTAGCATCCGCAGATCAAGCAACTTCTTGAATAGATCCGTTACATAGTGTGGCAGGAGAAAACGCCGCTTCAAGAGCCCGAAAGCTCCCATCTGGGACCCAAAGGGCGAAGCTACGAGTTCCTCCCATCATTACTTGGAGCAGGTGTAGATGGCACGGTTAGAGTCGGAGCCCCACTGGTACGCGGTCCGGACACGTTCTCGCCACGAAAGAGTAGTTGCCGCCCAATTTCGGGAACAGGGCGTAAGCTTGTTTCTGCCGATGATCACACGGATGCAGCGGTGGAGCGACCGGCGAAAACTAGTGGAGTTCCCTTTGTTTTCTGGGTACCTCTTTGTCCATACGCTTGTTTCTCACCAGGTCCGAAAAACAGTTCTTTTAACCAGGGGCGTCGCAGGATTCGTAGCCATGGGAGGTGAGCCGGTTCCTATCCCGGACAATCAGATTGATACGATTCGGCAACTCCTAGCAGAAAACGGTAGGTGTGCAGCCCACCCGTTTTTGCGAGTCGGGCAGCGCGTCCGAATTCGGAGCGGATCTCTAGAAGGACTTGAAGGAATCCTGGTAGCTCACAATAGGGACAGGAAACTAGTGATTTCTGTGGACACGATCGAGCGATCGTTTTCTATTAGCCTTGAGGGATATGACGTGGAGCTTGTTTGAGCTCTTCTGCCGCATGCAATCTGTCCATCGTGGAAGAACATTCCAGGTAGCGAGATTGCCCAAACGCATTCAACGGCTGGCCGACATGCCGACGTGTGGTATCCATCCCGAAGCTGTTAAAAAACAATAAAGTTCGTGTATGCGCCTCTACGCCAGGGGCGAGTATGTGCTACCCTTGCTTACCTTGCCCAAAGGTTCGCGTCGGCACAGCGCGGTGTCCAGCGCGAAGCGTGGAGAGGCGGCTATACATCCGCCAGCGGCTGCTTGCTGAGCCTCTCCGCTCTTTCTCCTTCTAGTGCAGCATGGGCAGGAGTTAATGCAGCCAACGTTCCGATTCATACCACGGTTACGAAGCGGAGCTACTTGCTGTTTCAAATCGCAGCGCACGGCTCCGCTTCCGCAAAGCTGCTCACGATTCCATGTGCACGATTCCACCGACCGGATCAAGAAAGAGGGCATTTGTGACGAGTCATGCGAAATCAGGTTGACGAACGCACCCTGATTCCGATACTCTTAGGACCCTTACTGATCGTTTTAGCCCACCCCCGCAAACCAAAAGCTCTGTAGGCTAGTTGACAACCGAAACGCGGAGGGGGATTTCCGCACAAATGGCGACATCACAGGAGCGTGGGCCCATAATCCATGTGTTCGTAGCTGATGCTGCCCCTATGGGCTGCCAGCTGATGGCTTCTGCCTTGCGACGGAGCCGCTATCGAATTCACGTGGCCGGCTGCGCGACAGATTCCGGTGCGGTTCGGTCCGCTTTCATCAAGCCCAGCGCACCTATCGACATCGCGGTGATTAGCTCTCATCTTAGGGACGGTCCTCTCGCCGGGCTGGGCGTAGTCGCGGAATTGCGCGCTTCACATCCGAACACCCGAGCGATCGTGCTGCTAGACTCCAGCGAGAGAATCCTCGTCGTCGAAGCCTTTCGCGCCGGAGCGAGGGGGATACTCACTCGGGAGCAACCGTTTGAGATGCTCTGCAAGTGCATTCAATCCGTGTTTGCGGGGGGAGTTTGGGCCAGCAACGAAGAACTCCAATTTGCACTTGATGCGCTTGCCCAAACACAACCGACGCATCCGGATCCGGCCAGAACCCACGTTGGCCGCATCGCGCTGAGCAAGCGTGAGGAAGGCGTCGTCCACCTAGTAGCGGAAGGACTCACGAATCGAGATATCTCCCGGCAACTGAATTTAAGCGAGAACACGGTTCGTAATTACCTCTTCAGAATCTTCAACAAGATTGGCACGTCCAACCGTTTGGAACTCGCTCTGTATGCGATCAATCGGAAACAAACTCACGAGCTAGAGCAGAGGGAGGCACAAGAGAAATCGGCGCAACTTCCGATCTGAATGCTTAGCCTGTTCCTGGGGCCTCCTCGGGTGCCGCAGTCTCACAGATCGCCTTTAGTCGGGGAATTCCGGCTTTCTAGCGGGTAGTGACCTGTGATGCGACAATCATGCGATCCGTCGACTCGTCACCCGTCTCTCCAGCGGACCCTCCTACAATCCTTATTCGTCCATCTTTCCTCGCGATAAAGCTGGCATTGCTATTTTTCTGATCGACCCTCCGTCCCCGGCCAGCATCGCCGTCAACCCCTCCTATTTGCCACCAGTTCCTTCCAGTAGCCTTTTGTTCCCATACAACCCTACCTAGAGACCCCCTAGACCATCCATCGTGGGTAGGTATGAAGATACCTATTCTCGACGCGAGGATACCTACGGCGGACGACCTAGATCTCGGGCAGTCAGCCAAACATCACTACTCATGGACATTTCTCACAACATTCGTTCTCTTGTCCGTGATTTGCACCTTCCTAATAATGTCAGTCGTGTTCCGCTGGTAAAAATAGCAAAGTTCATGACACCTGCAAGGCGAGCTATTCGATTCCCCCTAGAGGTGCCAGTTGCTTTTTGGTGGAACGACGCCAGCGGGATAACACAACACGGCGAAGGCCGGAGCCGTGACATTAGTGAATCTGGGGTGTTCATTCTCGGTAAGGTGTGCCCTCCTCTGGGTGCCAGAGTTGGACTCAGGATTTTTATTGAGGAACTACCGAATACGGCGCGCGCCATACGGGTACAAATCGACGG
>DASPVV010000133.1:0-32685 GCA_035622175.1 Terriglobales bacterium
TTCCTGTGGCTATAAGGACCATGCCGACCACAATGGAGCCGTCAACATAATGGCTCGGAGCGAGCCATCATTCGATAACATCAGTGCAGTAAGGCTGGCGTAGAGTGAGAATCCTCGCCCTTTAGGGCGGGGAGGTTCAACTCAACAGGGTTCTTGGCCCTGCACCCTTTTTCGGAGGGATTCGCCGTGAAGCAGGGCTCCCCGACCTGCACCAATGCCGGAGTTCAGGGTAGTTTTGGGTTTGAAACAACCGGCCTCTTCCTCGCAGGGACGCACCCCACAGAATGGGTGGCTTTCATCGGCGAGTTGAAGTTAACGGTCAACCCTTCTGGAGAAGGAGTGATACGCGGACATATAGCGGGTGCCGAGGATAGCACGACTCTAACGTTCGCGCCCGTCACCGGTTCTTATAAGCTCGATTCGGACTGCAGGGGCACGGCTACCGTAAAGCCGGAGGGGCTCTCCGCAATGCACTTCCACTTCGTGGTTGTGGACGGTGGGAAGGAATGGCTAGCTGTTGAGACGGACGCGGACACGGTTGTCAGCGGTACCCTGCAGCGTCGGCCCGCTTTTCATACCGCACAGGCAAGCGGCGAAACTGATTGAGCCAGGCAAAGGTACGCTCCTCGACCCACCGCCACCCGGCCCAGGCCACTCCCATGCTCGAGGCCACGATTGCGATTGGGTTTAAAAGGTGTCCGTTACCCAACCTTAAGTGTCCGGAAGCGAGCAGGCAACCATCGGTCGGCGAAGCTTAGGAGACAGGTCCCAGTTCGCAATTGACACAGCCGGCGATCTTGATGCTGGGCAGCGGGGAAGATCAATGAAACTTCTCTCCCCGCGCCAACTTCTCAAGGATTGCCCGCATGCGCTGGTCTCTGCTTGCACCCGTCCTCGCAGTCTGGAGTCGGTAAGCAATGGAATAGAGATTGGTTTTGTCCAGGGTGGCAAAAAAAGCCTTCGCCTTCTTATTTTTGGCGAGCGCCTTTAAGAAATCCTTAGGCACACGAGCGTTCCGAATGGAATCGTAGGCAGTCTTCCAGCGGCCGTCCGTCTTTGCGTCATCCACCTCTTTCAGTCCCGCCGCCGCCATTTCCCCAGACTGAATAAGCCGTTCGACGCGCTGCGTGTTGATCTTGGACCAGGAGCTGTTCGGGCGTCGCGGTGTGAATCTCTGTAGCCAAGATTGTTTGTCATAGGGCTTTTTCTGTCCATCAATCCAACCGAAGCAAAGCGCTTGATCAAGCGCCTGGGCATAGGTCACCGTGGCGACGCCCGAGTCTTTCTTGTAGATTCGCAGCCAGATGAAATCCGTTTCGCGGTGGTTTTTCGCCAGCCAGTCGCGGAAAGCAAGCGACGATGGGAAGCTCATGATCGCCATCGAGAGATTCGACCTTTCCTATCTTCTTTGCTGGTATTGTCGATGTGCCCTCTATGATCTTGCCCGACGCAACGACCGTCAACTAGGATTGCTCGCCCTTTGAGCTTACGACGCATTTCGGGACCCGATCCAGAAACGCAAGTGGGAGTGACAGTCTCGATCTGGGGTTAGACGGGTGTACGGGGATGCTAGACTCTTAATGATTTTGCCGAAAAGGAGTCTTGTAACGGCCATTTCCAAGACTAAACAACGCCAAAAAATCGAATCTACTACCCACGAGCCGCAGCCGATTCGTGACGACACGGGCGCCTCCATCCTAGGGCCGCGCAACCTGCCCCTGGAGTCGGAGAACCCCGATTTGCTAGCCTCTCCATCTACGGATTCCGGCACCATTCCCAATCTCAAATTCTCGTTTGCCACGGCTCGCAACCGACTCCTCACCGGCGGTTGGGCACGCGAAGTTACGGTGCGTGAGCTGCCGGTGGCGACGACGCTGGCTGGCGTAAACATGCGCTTGAAGCCGGGCGCGATCCGTGAGCTGCATTGGCACAAAGAGGCAGAATGGGCGTATATGCTGGCCGGAAGCGCGAGAGTCACCGCTGTCGATGCGCAAGGCCGGAACTTCATCGATGACATTGGCGTGGGCGACCTCTGGAATTTCCCAGCAGGCATTCCTCACTCGATTCAGGGCCTGGGAGGGGGTTGCGAATTCCTGCTGGTGTTCGACAACGGGAGCTTCTCGGAGAACGAGACATTCCTCATCACGGACTGGTTTGCGCACACGCCCCGCGAAGTACTGGCTAAGAACTTCGGCGTCTCCGAAGCAGCCTTCGAGAACCTGCCGCAAGACATCGATCACACTCGGTACATCTTCTCGGGAAAGGTGCCCGGCGCATTGGTCCCGGTTAATTCGCCTGCCGGTCCGGTACCCATCAGCTACAGTTACCGCTTGTCGGCGCAAGAACCGATCAAGGTCGCGGGCGGGCAAGTGCGCATCGTCGATTCATCGAATTTCCGCGCCGCGACTACGATTGCTGCGGCGCTCGTGGAGCTCGAGCCAAGCGCGCTGCGGGAACTGCATTGGCACCCCAATACTGACGAATGGCAGTATTACCTCAGCGGTCATGCCCGCATGACCGTGTTCGCTTCAGGCGGCAAAGCACGCACGTTTAACTATCAGGGGGGCGACGTAGGCTACATACCGTTCGCGATGGGGCACTACATCGAAAACATCGGCGATGAGCCGGTGCGGTTCTTGGAAATGTTTCGCAGTTCATATTTTGCTGACCTTTCGCTCAATCAATGGATGGCCCTGACACCGCCTGAATTGGTGCAGGCTCACCTGAACCTGGACCGGCAGACGATGGCTGCTCTGCGCAAGGACAAACCCATCATCGCCCCGTCGCGGGCTGAGCGGGCGGAGCTCGAGCGGCCTGCGTAGGAGCTTTATGAACCCGGCAACTCGAGAACGAAGAGTTGCCTGTTGCCAGGAAAAGTCGTGGTCATTACCTGCGCCGCCCCTCGAATCGGGCGGCCCACGGCGGTCGCTTTCGCCTAGGAGGGAGCAAACATCACGGGCATTGACATTGGTACGCCGGTCTACCTGGTCGCCAGCAAATGCAGGCACTGTCCACGGCGGCAACCTTGCTCCGCGACGGCCATGACTTTTTTTCACTTTTCAAGGAACTCCACTCCACCCATGAAGGCACTCAACAGGAGCGAATGTAGGGGTGCAAATCCCATGGCGATAGCGACCGCTGTCCTCGTCATCTCTTGTCTGGTCGGAGCCGCTCACGGTCAGGAGGCACCGGCAGTGAAGCGGCAACAGGCGCTGATCAGGGGCGAGTTGCTGCATTACAACGCCGAAGTGGGCCGGATTGCAATTTGCGACGTCGAGACCGGCGAGCCGCATGGGTACATGTTCTACACCTCTTATCGTATTCCTGCCACCAGTGGAGTTCGACCGATAACCTTCGTATGGAATGGTGGTCCCGGAGCCGATTCATCATTGCTCCATTTCTCAATCGTCGGCCCCAAGCTGGCGCAGGGCAGTCGGCTGATCGACGATCCCGACAGTTGGCTCCCGGTCACTGACCTTGTACTGGTCGATCCGATTGGCACTGGTTTCAGTCGGCCGGCAAAGCCGGATTATGGCGCGGAATTCTATGGGACGGTCGGAGATGTCAATTCCGTGACCGAATTCGTGCGTGCTTGGCGCCTGCTTCACGGCGCCGAGAAAACACCCGTTTTTCTGGCAGGTGAGAGTTGGGGTGCGGGACGAGCTGCCCATGTTGCTTATGCCTTGGAGAAGCGGGGGATTACTGTGAATGGGCTCGTGTTGATTTCAGGTGGATGGGCACTCAATAAGGAATACATCGCTCGCGACCTGCGTTCCGCGCTGCAAGTTGTCGATATGTCCAGCACCGCCTTGTACTACAGCAAAACCGGACCGGAATTGGGTAATAGCCGGGTAGAGGTGCGCCAAGCCTCAGAAAAGTGGGCACGCGAAACTTACGCTCCAGCTCTGAGACGACTCGAAAACTTATCGGATGAGGAACGAACCGCGATTATCGCGCAACTCGCGCGCCTCACAGGTCTTCAGCAGGAACAGATTGATCGCAAGACACTTACGATTAGCCCGCGCCAATTCCGGACGGAATTGTTGAAGGCGGAAAACAAAGAACCGTATATTTTCGACATGCGACGCACGGCGCCGCCACAAAGCCAGGATGCCCTAGGGATCCTCGATTATTTCCGCCATGAACTCGGTTACCGCACCAGCCTTCCCTATATTGGCCTCGAAGATATAGAGCAGGGTTTTGCGCCGACAGGGACTTATCCCGAGCCGGTGAACGCAGGTTGGAACTATGCGACCGCCAAGGTTACGCCGGAAGAATTGAGGGCGGCAATCGAAGACGCCAGTAAACGCGGGGAGGGTCCGCCGCGCCTTGGTCCGCCGCTGCCGGGAACGGAAGAAGCTCTGGCGCTCAATCCGCGCATGAGGGTTCTCGTTGCGGCGGGAATGTACGATTCGTTCCTGCCATGCGCCGTGGGATCGGAAACCGAAAAGCAACTCCCGCCCAACTTGCGGCAGTCGATTACGTTCAAGTGCTACGCGGGCGGACATGCGATGTATAAGGACGATCCGATTCGGGCAGAACTTACCCGCGACGTCGAGGCGCTGATCGGGGCGAGCAAATGATCCGCCTTAGGAAGACGGCGCTGTACGAAAGGATGTGCACAACCTTACCGAAGTAGGAAGGCACTTGCGGCCCATTAGAATCGGTTATGGCCGAGGTTCAATGTTCTCGAATGTTCTAGCTGTTTCGATGTCACCCTTTTCCTGATTCTTCCTGATCTCATCCAAGTAGTTATAGATGGTGTACTTCGTCATGCCGAGCAGCTCGGCTACTCGCTCTACAGAGTAACGGATCAGGAACGCGCCTTTTGCCTCCAAGTAAGCCACGATCGCAACCTTGTCCTCGCGGGTCATCTCCGACGTCTGCTTGCCGACGGAGGCGATGGCGTTCTGGATCAAGTTCTCCAAAACCTCCTCGATCGAGTGTTCAAATCGCTCATCGATGGTGCTGGTGTCCGTCCCTAGCGCCTCTTGGATCCACTCGTGCACCTTGCGCAGACCGGAGACATCTACATTTACACACAGGGCCCCAAAAATTTGACCTTTTTCATCGCGCAGGAAAATGCTTGAAGACCGCAACTCCCTACCTTCCTTTGTCTTCGCACTGTAATTCAGGAGGTCCGATGCAGGGTGGTTTTTTAGCAACTGAAACCCAAGTGCATCCAGTGTGTCGCCAACCTTTCGACCGGTCAGACTGCCGTTCGAAATCGCGATAATGGAGTTTTCAGGACAACTAAAATCATGAACTACGATTTCGCAGAATTTACCAAGGGTTTGGCCTAGAGCATCGCTTAGCCTGGCGACGAAATTGAGGAGGTATTCTTTCTCGGTTGGCTTCACTTCTTATATTCCTAGGGGACCAGAGTCAGCAGCCTCTAGCAACCACCAATTTCTTAGACATTCGCTGGTTAGCATTCTACATTTTGTGGTCATCCGCTGATGAAAATCGCTCAGGATTCTCGCCCGGCAATCGCTTGCACTTCGAAATGGGCGTCAAATAGCAGTTTCCCACAGCCGACAAACGCGCGAGCTGGCAATTTGCCGTTGAAGTATGAGCAGTAGATTGCATTGAAGCGCTCCCATAGCGAAACATCAGGGCAGAAGACTTGGACATAGAACCAGATCAGCCATTTGCATGCCGGCCTTCCGCAACACCGCCCGAACGCTTTTCATGATCAACGACGAGTTCTAGGAGGCTATCGAAGGTGCCCAGGTCTTCCTCCCCCAATACGCTGTGAACTGATCGAGCGAGCCTAGATATCTACCGCGCGAAAGATACTAGACATCGCCTGCGCGAGTCAAATATTTGTTAAAATCTGCTTGACTTTTAACATTTTGTTGATCTAGGCTCCGCAAGCATGACGGCGCTCGGATGATCCTGTTGCTCCATGGAACTTCGCGTTTCAACAAAAGTTGTAGCTCGGCCATTCAAAAGACCTTGATCCGGTGCCAGTTCGCGGGAGGCGAGTGTGAAGCGAACCGCGTTCCTCATTTGCGGGCTGTTCGTGTGTTTCGCTCAGGCGCGTGTGGCAGCGCAAACCGCAGCCACCGGCGCCCTAACCGGCTCGGTAGCGGACAGTAGCGGAGCGACGGTTTCCGGTGCATCGGTCACCCTAACCAACGTTGCCACGGGCGAGACACGAACGCTCGTGTCAGGATCGGATGGCACCTTTCGTGTGGCCCTTCTGCCTCCGGGCGCGTACACGCTGAAAGTTCAGAAGACTGGTTTTAAGACTGCCACCCAAGCGAACGTTCAAGTCGTGGTTACAGAGATCAGAAAAATCAACCTCACCCTCCAACCGGGCACGGTAGCAGAAACCGTCGAAGTGAGAGCCAGCGAGGAAATGGTTCAAACCGAATCGAGCGCATTGGGACGGGAGGTAGACGAAAAGACAGTAACGAATCTCCCTCTGGTAACCCGCAACTACACGCAAATCCTTTCGCTGTCACCGGGAGTCATTGCACCGGTAAACAATGCCACTGACCTAGGCCGCGGAAACGGCGGTTTGTCCGGAATTATCGGCAGCTTCGGCAATGACGCCAGCATTCACGTCAACGGCAATCGCTCCATCGATAACAATTTTCAAATGAATGGTCTCGAGGTGAATGACATCGTCGGCAGCGCGGCTAGCAGCGGAGGTGTGCCGATCGCCAACCCCGACACCATTCAGGAGTTTAAGGTGCAAACCGGCCAATACGATGCCAGTTTTGGGCGAAATGCCGGGGCCAGCGTAGACCTGATAACCAAATCCGGCACCAACCAGTTTCACGGCAATTTGTTTGAGTTTTTCCGCAACACGGTGCTCGATGCCAATGACTTTTTTGCCAAACAGGCGGGGGCGCCAAGGGGCACATTGGACCAAAATCAATTTGGCGGTAGTTTCGGAGGTCCGATTAAAAAGGATCAGGTCTTCGTCTTCGGGTCCTATCAAGGTACTCGTCAAAAGAACGGAATTGCCGCCGGGTGTTATTCAACCATGGTTCTGCCGCCACTCACCAACGATCGATCCGCGCTGAGCATTGCCCAGATCTTCAACGGACAGACCGGCGCTCTCCAAACCGCAGCGATACAGGCCGGATTACCGCCGTTCCTGTTTCCCGCGATTGACGCGAGCGCTCCCAACGGGAACGGGACGCCTTATCCATACAACATCAATCCGGCAGCGCTCGCTTTGCTCGAAATGAAACTACCGGATGGGAGCTTTCTGATTCCTACTCCGCAGACGGCTAGCGGCCTTACGGTCCTTCAGGACGCTTGCACATTTAATGAAGACCAGTACTTAGCCGATGTGGACTACGTACAAAGTCAGCGCAACACCTTTTTTGCCCGATACTTCATCGCGAACAGCAATCAGACGGTCACCTTTCCCTCGGCTGGAATTTCCAATACCAACGCAACCATGGGATCTCCGAGTCTGCAGCCGCAGCGCTTCCAAGCGCTGGCTCTAGGGTATACACGCACATTCAGTTCGAGCTTGATCAACGAACTGCGCCTGGGGTTTCATCGTACGGCAGTGCAACAACAGCAAACCAATCCCTTCACTTTCTCAAGCATTGGAGCTACCGCCCCCGATTTTTACAACGATCTGCCCTCGATCGACATCGGGGCCTGCTGCACCGCGGGAGGAGGTGCTCCGAGTTCGATTTTCCAGGGAAGCTACGACGTTGTAGATTCCCTCGCATGGAGTCATGGGAAGCACAACCTACGATGGGGTGGCGGCCTGACGCGCAATTACCTAAACCAACGTGACTTCCGCTCGAATGGGATCGAGGATTATTTAACCTTTCCCGACTTCCTGTTGGGTCTCAACGCCGAACAGAACGGGTTGGCGGCTGCCAACGCTATCACGGACGGAGCATTTCCGGCGTTTAGCGATATTATCGTTTCCATTTCTTTCGTAGGTCTTTCCGACAGAAACGAGCGTACGTGGGACGGTTCTGCGTATTTCCAAGACGATATCAAGCTAGCCCAGCGGTTTACTCTCAATGCCGGCTTGCGGTATGAGCGGATTGGGGAACTCGGCGATACCACGGGACGCAATGGCAACTTCAATCCCGCGCTGGCGAATCCAAACCCTCCGGCCTCCGGGACTTTGGTCGGATATACCGTTCCCTCCAATTTTCAAGGAACCGTGCCCGCTGGTGTAACCCGAACCGGGAACATTCTTGGCATACCTGGTTACGGCCAAAATGCATGGGCGCCCCGGTTGGGCTTGGCTTGGCAAATGTTGCCGAATTCGGACCGTGCTGTCCTGCGATCGGGTTACGGCATCTACTACACGCGTCCGGTTGGTGCGGCAATTCTTGAAACCATAGCAGCACCACCGTTCGGTCTCTTTCAAGTTTGCCAGACGACTTGTAATGCCGGTGCCAGTGCGCAAGACCCATTTCAGCCGGCACCGCCGCTTTCTGCCTTCCCTTACTTTCAACCTTACTCCCCATCCACCAATCTGAACATCCTCTTATTGGGTCAGGACTTCAGGCCGCCGATCATTCAGCAATACAGCCTCGGGGTGCAGACGAGAGTGGCAAGGAATTATCTCCTGGATATCGGGTTTGTCGGATCGCGGAGCACCAAACTCATCCGCCAGCGTGGCTTAAACCAGGCTCTTTCCGCCAGTCCACAGGATCCGGTGCGGGGACAAACCGACAACACACTTGCGAACATTCCCGAACGCCTGCCTCTGATCGGATTTGCCTCCAATGCCGCCTCCGTGAACCAAATTGAGTCGAACGGCGCCTCCTGGTACAACGGGCTGCAAGCGAGTTTGACCAAGCGATTCAGCAATGGACTGCAGTTCCTTGCGTCCTACACGTGGTCGAAAGAAATGGATACCAATGCAGTTGATCCCGAGTGGAACAGCGCGGGCGGTACGGCCAGCCTGGGGAATCAATCGCCGGCCCCGCAGACCCAGTACGGGCCGGGGAGTTTCAATCGGGAGCACCGTTTCGTTCTCAGTTATCTATATTCTCTTCCCGGCCCGAAGAACCTTTCCAGTTTGCCAGGACGCTTACTTGGTGGTTGGTCGGTTTCTGGAGTTACAACGATTCAATCCGGGCAGTATCTGACGCTTACCGGGCAAAGCAGCTTCAATGTTTTTGGCATCACCAATGATCGAGTTGAGCTGACTCCGGGGTGCAGCAGCAGCCAACTGGCAAATCCTGGTTCGGTCAAAAGCCGATTGAACAACTATTTCAACGGCAACTGCATTGATCGGCAAAATCTCACCCAGCCACTGGATGTGGTGAACGACACGAATACTCCTGTTTGGCCCGTGATTGGCGCCGACCGCGTAGGCACGGGTTTTGGCAACAGTGCGGTCGGGGCGGTGACCGGCCCCGGGCAGAACAACTACGACATCTCGCTGCAAAAGACCTTCGCTGTTCGCGAACCGATGAATGTTTTGTTCCGGGCCGAGTTCTTCAATGCCTTCAATCATCCGCAGTTTGCTAACCCAGATGTCAGTACGGCGGATACGACCTTCGGCCGAATCCTTGCGACTACGGTGAACCCGCGGATCATCCAGTTCGCGCTGAAGTTCAATTTTTGACACCATGGGAAAAACAGCGAGCTGGCTTGTGGTCGCACTGGTGATAGGGTTGGGGCGTGTGGCGGCACCCTATGCTTCTGCCGACGATTGGCCACCCCCGACCGATGAACCGGTAGTTACGAATCACCAGATCACGCTCAATGGCCGCGTCCTTAAGTACACGGCCCGAGCCGGTTTTCTTTCTCTTCGCGACGAGTTCAACAAAGCTCACGGGCGCATTTTTTACGTTTATTACAAATCCCAGTCTGCCGACGGCAAAACGATCCGGCCCTTGACGTTTGCATGGAATGGCGGGCCGGGTTCGCCTTCTTCTCTGCTCCACATCGGAGCGCTGGGTCCATATCGGGCTAAGGACCCTGACGAATATTCATCCCCCCCTCCTCCTTACCAACTTACGGAGAACGAAAGCACATGGCTGGATGAAACCGACCTGGTGTTCCTCGATCCGATTGGCACCGGTTACAGCTATCCGGTTCAACCGGAGTTTGCCAAGGAGTTCTGGAGCCCTAAGGGAGACATCGACTCGATCGCGGAGTTTATTCGCCTGTTCCTGGCGCACTACGAATACAGCGAACCAACGCCGATCTTTCTGGTGGGAGAAAGCTACGGCACTCTTCGTGCCGCCGGCGTCGCCGGGGAATTGGTGGACAAGAATGTCAATCTGGCAGGCGTCGTATTGATTTCTACAGCATTGGACCTGCATGGTGCCGCTTCGGATCTGCAGTTCGTTTCGCTAGTCCCGAGCTACACCGTCGCCGCATTTGTCCACAAGAAGCTTCCGCCTGACTTGCAGGAGAATCTGGATTCAGCCATGCAGAAATCAGAAGACTGGGCGCTCTCGCGATATTCCGTAGCTCTGCTCGAGGGAGATCGCCTGCCTCGGTCCGAACGGGAGGGCGTCGCAAAAGAGTTGTCCCGGTTCACTGGCTTGAGCGAGGAATATGTCGCCAAGCAGAACCTGAGGATTGCGATGGAAGATTTTGCGAATGAGCTGCTGCGAGATGGAAAACAGGTGCTGGGTCACTACGATGTTCGGGCTACGGCATCGACCACATCTTCGGGGGGCGAGTACGATCCTACCCTGGATCCGAGCTTGAATACCCACGGCACCGGCAAGCTGATCGTTCCCTATCTGCAAACAGAACTCAACTTCAAGACCGATGCTTTGTATGCCGGACCTTTTGGAGGACGCTGGCCTCCACCCACCGCGCGTAGGGGAGACTGGATGTCGGTGCGCTGGGACTGGAGTGAGGCAACCGCCGTCGACGGTGCGGCCGCGCTCGCCAGCGCCATGCGAAAAAGAAAGTCGCTGCAGGTGCTAGTCGTTTCTGGCTTGTACGATCTTTCCACGCCGTTTTTCGCCGTGGAAAATGCGTTTGCTCAGATGGGACTGGATCCGGGGACGCGGAAGCGTGTCGAACTCCTCCGCTACAAAGCTGGGCACATGGTTTATCTCGATACGCCCAACCGGAGGGAGCTCAAGCAGGATCTCCGCGCATTGATGGAGCGCACCTTGACGCCGGCCGCGTCCTCGGAGTGAAGGTCGAAGCCTTCGGTGACGTTCCAGGTAAAAGTGTGTTCTAGTTGACCAACGATAGGTTAGCGAGGCGAGAAACGCGGCTCTATGGAACAGAGACTCGCAGCGGTTTTGATGTTGCTTGGGCTTTCCGGTAGGGTCCTCGTGAACGTCACTGCATGGTCGGACAAGACGCCATCCCCGAACCAGCAACTGAGCGTTACGCTTCGACCCATGCTTGGTTCAGAGGGCAAGGTCGCGCTCATGGACGTGGACCTCGATCTGAGCGGCATTCACCCCCAAGCCGGCGAAGCTTTTTCTCTTCGCATTCCCATCGAGTTTGCTGGGGTGAAACATGTCGCCGATCGAATCGAAGATCTGCAAGTCACAAGCCGTGAGGGTAGCCTCCATCTCACGCAGCTCGACGAGCCGCCGGATCGGGGAGGATCGCTCTTCTGGCGCAGATGGAGAATCACTCAGCCGCCGCCTCAGCTGACCGTTCGCTATCGCGCTCGACTCGACCCGCCGCACCCGTGGCCCGGCCCGCCGTTCGACTTACGTTCGAACGGAGGCGGGGTCAGTGGCGCGGGTTTTGGTTTTCTTGTGCTCCCCGACTCCAATGACAAATTCGAAATCACATTGCAATGGGACCTCGGGGACATGCCTCGCGGGGCACGCGGTGTGTCTAGCCTGGGCGTCGGTGATGTCCAGTTGGAGGGCACAGTCGATCGGCTTCAGGAATGCTTCTACATGGCGGGAGTGCTTGGCACCTATCCCGCTAATTTGAGTGTGAGCCAGTTTCACTCCGCGTGGCTCGGCACGCCACCTTTCAATGCCGAGACCGAAATGGAATGGTCCGAGAAGACATATTCGGCCTTGCGCCGCACTTTTGCCGACACGAGCACGACCCCATTTTACTTTTTCATGCGGGCAGGACAGGACAACGAGAGCTACGGTGGCGCCGCACTCGCCAATTCATTTCTTCTTTTTGCTCCCGCCAGGGCGCGAGAAGGGGATGATTCCCTTAGCCTCATCATCGCTCACGAAATCACCCACCACTTTGCGGGAGGACTCAGTTCGCCCGAAGGCATTGAAGGCTCGTGGTTTTCTGAAGGACTGGCGGAGTATTACTCGCGGCTGGTGACGTTCCGCACCCGCCTCATCTCGCCCGAAGCCTTCGGCAAAGCCGTCAACAAAGCCGCGCAAGCCTATTACACCAACCCTTTGAGAAATCTGCCGAACGAGGAGATCGCGGAAGGCTTTTGGCGCGACAAGAATGTTCAAGGCGTGCCCTATCAACGCGGCTTCTTTTATTTCGTAGACACCAATCAGAAGCTGCTGGGCGCATCGAAGGGGACTATCTCACTCGATACGATCATACTTTCACTCCAGGCGCAGAAGAAAAGCGGCAAGGAGCTGACGCCGGAAGTCTGGAAGCAGGCTATCGAAGCCGAACTTGGAGCTTCTGGCGCCCGGGAGTTTGAATCCGTGATTCTTCAAGGTGAACTTGTGGTGCCGGCATCGGATGCATTGGGTCCGTGTTTTGAACGGCAGGCGCTTCCCATGGCCACCTTCGAGCTCGGATTCGACGAGCATCAGAGTCTGGATACACAACCGCGCACGATTCAGGGCCTGGTGCGAGGCTCAGCGGCCGAGAAAACCGGGCTGCAAAATGGTGACCATGTGCTGGCCCTAGACCCTGTGAATATCGACGACCTTCGTTCCGACGTGGCCAAGCAGATTCATCTCCAAATCACATCTCCAAATCAAGAGAGGAGACATGACACGAGAGATCGACTACCTCCCGAGAGGTCAAGCTGTCGAAGGATATCAATGGGTTCGGCGTGCCAAGGTGCCCGATGACGCATGTGCCACCCGGGTCGAGACCAATTAACGCGATCGCGCTAAGGCGGCGTAGATGGGCAATGGGGGCAATGCCCGTTCTACTTTTTGTCCTTGGAGTCGGGAGCTCTGCCGCATCGTCTTTCGGGGAGGTCGCGGCTCATCGGCCGGTCGTAAGTCATCACCTCGGGACTTTCAACGGGAAGCATGTCCAGTACACGGCAACCGTTGAGGGCATCGATGTTCCTGACGCCAAAGGCAACCCGGCTGCGCGAGTCGTGAGTTTTTCCTACACCGACGACAATCCCCACGACTCTGCCTCGCGGCCAGTGATGTTTGTCTTCAATGGTGGACCGATCACGGCATCGTTATGGCTTCACCTCGGTATCATGGGACCGAAACGCGTCTCGATCCCAGACGACCTGTCGGCCGACCCAAGCACTTACAAGCTGGTGGACAACGTGTATTCGCCGCTGGATGTGGCGGACCTTGTCTTTATCGATCCCGCCTCGACTGGTTTCAGCCGGGTGTTGCCAGGAACCTCGCCTGAAAGCTATTTTTCCGTCAGCGCCGATGCTCAGCAAGTGACCGCCTTCATCTCCACGTGGCTCATGCAACATGGCCGTTTATCGTCGCCCGCGTACCTTCTTGGCGAGAGTTACGGAACCATTCGCGCTGCGGAGGTGGCCGCTCAGCTGGCTGAATTGCCTCACCCCATTCTGCTCAAGGGGGTTGCGTTGATGGGAGAGGCCATCAATATCGTTGAGTATCGCCAGCGCCAGCAAAATATCGTGAGCTACGCGGTTTCGCTACCGACCCTGGCTGCGCTTGCCTGGTATCACAACAAGGTTGTTCGTAAGGATAAAACGCTCGAACAGTTTGTGCAGGAGGCATGGCGCTTCGCGCAAACCGAGTACCTGACCGCACTGTTCAAGGGAAATTCGATCGATGCGGCAGAGCGGGACCGAATTGCGCAGCGGCTAGAGGAGTATAGCGGTATTCCGGCCGCTTACTATCGCGAACATGATCTTCGTATCACGAAGGAACGGTATCGCGGAGAGTTACTGAAAGACCGCGGCCTGCTGCTGGGACGCAACGATGGCCGATATGTCGCGCCGATGACGGACAAAGGACTGGCCGAAGATCCGTCGTCGGTAATCACGGTAGGGTTCAAGCGCTTTTTCACCGATTACCTGCGCAAGGACCTCGATGTGGATTGGCCCGACGAGTACGTAGTTCTGAAGGAAGTTGGCTTGGAGGAGTGGAAATGGGGCGGCAGTGGCCCTTTTGCCGACTGGCCATATGGAGACCGGCTGCTCAAGGTGATGAAAGCGAATCCGCGGTTTCGCGTCCTGATCGGGAACGGCTATGAGGACACTCAAACAACCGTGGGCGCTGCCGCATACGCGGTGCGGCAGGCTGGCTGGCCTGAGGGGCGCGCCAGGCTTTCTTTCTATGAAGGTGGGCATATGGCCTACACCGTGGAGCGCAGCGCCAAAATGTTCACCGATGATGTTCGCACCCTCATCGGGGCCTCTTGGCCAGCGCAACTTGCCAGATGAGGCGGGAGCTCGAATGCCCCAGCAGCTCTGGGAGGACCTGCTGGGCAAGCAGCTTGGACCTCAGGCGGTTTGAGACTTGCAGAGCGAATTGCGCGATGGCACAAACACCGTGGCGCCTGATTCGTCGGCATTCGGCCCTCGCTTTCGGCGCGAATCCACAGAGATGAAAATGTCGAACCGACAGGCGGTGACGGGCTATCCGTGGTCGCGGATCGCCGGAATTCCCGATGAGAAGTGTCATGTGCGCGATCTTTTCCGCCTTTCCAAGTTGTTAGCGAGGAACATATATGGCCATAAGTCGCCGTGAGCTCCTAGCTGGTTTGGGTGGTATGGCTGCGATTCGAATAGCACCGCCACCCGGTCTTCTTGGCCAAGGTCAGGCCATGTCGGCAGCGGGATCTGTCTCGCTCCCCACCAAGAGCGATTTTGCGATGCCGGCGGGCGTTACCTACATCAATTCCGCCTACACACATCCGATGCCGCTGGTGGCCGCGGCGGCGCTGCGCGAATGGGCCGACTTTCGCTCTCAGCCGCAAGTGGTCTCCCAGCCCAAGAAACTGATCAACGTCAAAGTTGAGTTCGCTGCACTGATCAACGCCAAAGAAGCAGAAATCAGCTATGTTACGAGCACCAGCGCGGGTGAAAACCTTGTCGTGAACGGCTTGGGTCTCGATTACAAGACCGACAACGTCGTCACGGACGCGTTGCATTTTGAAGGTGCCATTTTACATCTCCAGGCCCTCGAGCAACGCTTTGGTCTCGATCTTCGTATCGTCAAACCTCGCAATTGGCGAATTGAATTGGGCGATCTCGAACGCGTGGTAGACAAAAAAACCAAGCTGATTGAAATATCCCTCGTTGCCATGCATAACGGCTTTCAGCACGATCTGAAAGCAGTTTGTGATCTTGCTCACGCCCATGGCGCCTACGTGTACGCCGATATAGCGCAGGCCGCGGGGAGCACTCCCATCGACGTTCGCGAAAGTGATGTGGATTTCTGTGCCTGTTCGAGCTTCAAGTGGCTCATGGCTGATTTTGGGCTTGGCTTCCTTTTCGTCAAGGAAGCGTTGCTCGACAGAATACTCCGCCGGACGCAATACGGCTATTTCGAAGCCAAAACTTTGGAATCGCATTTTCTTCCCGGTGATTCGCCGAACCCGGCGGTCTACACCTGGGATCTCGAGAGAGATGCTTCCGGTCATTTCGAAGTGGGCACGCATGCCATTGGCACCGCTCATGTGCTCGCGGAATCGCTGCCCTATATCCGCAGGATCGGCGTGGAGAATATTCACGCCTACCGCCAGCCCATGCTCAAGCGGCTTCATGAGGAAATGCCTCGTCTTGGATTCGAGCCTCTCACTCCGCCCGATTCGACCTCGGCGCTGGTCAGCTTTGCCGCCAGGGATTACAAGGCAATCGTCGGCAGGCTCGAGAAAGCCGGCGTGAATGCTAGAGTCTCCCGCTCTTATATTCGTATCTCCCCCTCCGTGTTCAATGACATGAAAGACATCGATAGGTTATTGGAGGCGCTATCGTGAAGCATTCCTCAGGGCGAAGACCGCTTCGCATTTTTCTGTTGCTCGGTCTGTGGAGTGCTCTGGCCTTTTCCCAAGACAAGCTCGTCGTCATCCATGCCGGCCGACTGATTGACACGGCGCACAGGCAGGTTCGTGAGCAGGTCTCCGTTGAGGTCCAGGCTGGTCGCATCCGTGCCGTGCAAGATGGTTTCGTGTCACCCCAGAACGCCGACATCATTGACTTGTCCAGCGCTACCGTGTTGCCGGGCCTCATCGACTGTCACAAACACCTCACGCTTCATTTGGGAAGCGGCAGCTATTTTACCGACCTCGTCACAGATACCGCCGCCGACTCTGCTTTCTACGCGACAGCAAACGCGAGAACTACGTTGCTGAACGGTTTCACGAGTGTTCGCGATGTCGGAGCGCGAGATACGGTAGATATCGCGCTGAAGCGCGCGATTGAGCGCAACCTCGTGATTGGCCCCCGAATGTGGGCGGCCGGGCAAATCATTGGACCGACCGGCGGGCATTCCGATAGCGCCAACGGGGTAGCGGAAGGGATTTCCAGTCCCGAGTGGAGCAAGTCGATCGTTGACAATCCTGATGACGCCCGCAAGGCAGTGCGTGAGCATCGCCGTAGCGGCACCGATTTGATCAAGATCGTGCCTAGCGGTGGAGTCGGTTCCGTAGGTGATGACCCCAAACTGCAATTGATGACGAATGATGAGATTAGGTCCGTGATCGAAAGTGCGCATTCTCTTGGAATGAAGGTTGCGGCGCACGCCCACGGAAAGGCCGCAATTGACAACTGCGTCCGTCTCGGTATTGATTCCATTGAGCATGGCACCTATGCCGACTCTGGGTCCTTGGCTCTGATGAAGGAGCATGGAACGTATCTTGTCCCCACCGTTTTCGTGGCCTATTCGCTTTTGCAAACTGCGAAAGAGCACCCGGAACAACTACCGCCCCACATCGTGACGAAGATCCAAGTCATCACGCCTGTCATTCAGGCCATGTTCACCAATGCGTATCGAGCCGGGGTCAAGATCGCAATGGGCACTGATTCCATGGGCAACTTTCGAGGAGGTCTCACGCCGGCGAAAGAAATCACTGAGATGGTCCGCCTTGGCATGGCGCCGATGGACGCTCTGGCAGCGACCACGGTCAATGCGGCCGACCTTATCGGCGATGCAAAGGATATTGGCTCCCTTGAGCCGGGCAAATTTGCCGACATCGTCGCGGTTTCAGGGAACCCACTGCAAGACATCACCGAGCTGGAACGAGTCGTCTTCGTGATGAAAGATGGGGTCGTCTACAAAGCGAACGGGAAGGAACTGGTTGTCACGGCTCCGACCGGGAAATAAGACTCGCGTTTTCGCTCTTAATGGTGCAACCAGGGTCCTTCGTCATGGTCGACTCTCATTGTTGGGCAACAGTAGACAGGAACTCCTGTGCATGGGCGAGCTCGAAGCGACTGGAGGAGCCTCCAGCGCACACCGTCAAAAGTTGCCGATAATAGGCAGCGGCCTTAGCAGGGTGGTTGCCCACCTCGGCGGCGTGCCCCGCGCCGTAGAGAGAGTTGAAGCGGTTGGGACTTACCTTCAGTTCGGATTCGTACTCGAGCAACGCCTGCTCTGGACGATTCATGTCGAGTAACATGTCGCCCATCATCTCATGGGCAGGAATGTCGCCGTCGGTGGCGAATAAGCCTCCGTCGTTCCGGGCAAGCTCTTGCAGTAGTTCCAGGGCTTCATCATTCTTGCTCTCGGCATGGTCGATCCAAGCAAGTATGGCACGGTGGTCCTGGTCGACCGCGTTCGCAGGCCCCCGAACCTTTTTCTTGAGAAGCTTCGCGTGCAAATCATCGAGGGCTCGCAAATTCAACTTGGCCGTTTGCAAATCGCCCAGGCGAGCGGCCGCAATGGCGCGCGCCTTGTAGGTAAGGGAGCTATCCCCATCGTCGTCCGCCGTTAGCATGGGCAACGCTACCGCATCTTTCCATCGGTGTAGCTCCGTCACATAACTGGCGGAGTATTCGACCTGAGCCGATACGTTCGGATCGGAGTCCGTGTCATACATATTTTTCATCTTCGGCAACGTTTGTACTTCGGCAATTACTTGCGCAGCTTCGTTCTCGCGCCCCGACTGCAGGTATGCGTACACTAAGTACTCCATGGCGTGGTACTGATGCCCTTCGTCCCCCATGTGGGTCACCGAGGCGTTGCGGCTGGCAGCGATCGACGCCAAGTTGGAATCAATGTCTTCTTGCCACAGCCCCAAGCGTGCAAAAATGTGCGACGGCATGTGCAATGCGTGCGGAGCAGCGGGAGCGATCTTGGCGTAGCGGCGCGCAGCGGGCAATCCCAGCTCGGCCATTCCGGGAGTGTCATAGGCATGAATCAGATAGTGCGTGACCCCGGGATGATTGGGTTCTAAGATAAACAACTTTTCTAGGATCGCTGCGGCTTTTTTGCGGTTGGCGTGTGTATCGTCATCGGTGTCGATCAGAGACCAGGCATAAAAAATCTCAGCCTCATGGTCCTCGGGGTTTTCGTGGATTAGCTGCTCCATCGCCCGGTTGAAGGCCTCCCCGCGTTGGTATTGGTCGTCCTTGGGATGAGCGAAGAACTGGCCGAGAGCCGTCAAGTAGCCACGCTCCCGCCCAGTAGGCGGATGCAGCCTCTCGCCTGCCTTGACTTCCTCCGCCCCTTTCTCAAGATGGGGCTTATCGAACGACCAACGCCACATACTTTTGGCGATACCCCAGTGTGCCATGGCACAGTGAGGATCTTCTGCGAGTACCTGGCGGAATGCCTGCTCGGCCGTTTCAAAGGCAAAGGAGTGCAGCAGCGCGATTCCGCGGTCGAAGTCGTTCTGCACCGATGGCACGCAGGACACGGGAAAATGCACGGTGCCCAGCTGCTGGTCGGTCAGTTCGTCGTGGTGATGACCCTCATGGGAGAGCTGCGGGGCGGCGAGCACCATAGAAGAGATAAGCAATGCAAGATGCAGATTCATCGCGTCCTTCTTGAGGAAAAGACGATTCTTCGTTTCAACCACCTGGTTGCGGCCGGCCAGGCCTCACTGTTGCCATTCTGTGAGCGCTCGAGGGGTGACCCTTTCTGCCGACCTCCGCGGGGAGCTTGCGGCTTCGAAGCGCACTCCGAGCGCTTCCCCCCAGCATACAAGGTCACGATTCCCTGTTTCATCCTGCACGGTCGTAGATTTCTTTCCTAACTGCTCGAGATACAGCCACAAAGTATGACCCTCCTTTGGGGCAAACTGGGCTAAAATCACGGAGGGCGGGGGGATCGGACCCCGTTCCTGCTGCCAAGCAGTCGCCCTTCGGGTCGGGCAAAAAGCAGAGAATCACCAGGTCCCGTATCGCGATCCGGCCAAGGAAGTAGCGAACGGGGCCTTTGTTGTTATGGCTAGGCTCACGGTGAAATGGTGGGACGCGAGCTAGGTAAATATCTTCATCGTTGTTGCTCCTCCAAGAGGTTGACAAATTCTGGGACCAAGTTCCGTAAGCTGTTAATCACGTATTTTCTATCCTGTGAGATTCCGGCTCCTTGGTCATCGAGTTTGTCTAAGACGAACTGCTGGCACAGGTACTGGTGAATCATGAAATCATCCGCTGTCTGACACAGCACGCCCCACCTTTCAAGGTGAGCTTTTGGAAAGTGCTTTGTGTTTTGTGTGACTATAACGTTGGCTCGCGCCATGATTGCCGCAGCCAACACGTGCCTATCGCTCTCGTCGGGTAAACATTCGACTGATCTGAGCAATTCCGATGGAACGGTCACCATCGCTTCTGGGAACGCCGCGTTCATCTGTTGCTTTCTGTACGAAATCTCCTGAGCAGTACGATGGAGTTTCGTTTCCAACGCCCTTGCCATTTCCGCCATAATCTGTTCGCTCCACAAAGGGCGATACATTGCCGGTTCCTCTGCCAGTCTTAATAACGTGTCGCAAAGTGCGACCGGCACAAGAACGCAAGCATCGAGCACGGCGGAATACTCATTTTCCTGCGTGAAAATCATCTGGGACTTTGTCGTAATCCCCTTTTGCCATCTCCCGTTTTGCTAGATCATCTAGGGTTTCACGACGCATCAAATCCCGCTTCATCCTGTAGGCGATTACATCGCGCACGTACAAGCGCCGATGTGTGCCGACCAAACGAAAGGGAATCTCTCCTTTCTCCAGCAACTTGATCAGAAATTGCCGGGACATTCCCAGAATCTTGCTTGCTTCTACAGTGGTTAGTTCGTGCCTGCTTTGCAGGATGGTTACAGAGTGACCAGCCCGTAGATCGGCCAATAGCCGAAGCAGGAACGAGTAAAGATTGTTGGGCAGGATTTCGGTCTTTCCATCCGGCCCGATTAGCTTCGCTTCCGCTTCGCGAAGCTTTTCGTAGATGCCGATGATCTCCTTCTGTTCGCGGGGAGAGATCGCCGCATCAACTGCCGACGCTTCGCTGTTTTGTGGCATGCTCTAGCTGTCCTCCTTTATGAGAAGAGATATGAGAAGAGAATACAGTTAAACGCTAGACGCTATATATGCAACTATTCGATTGCATTTATTGGTACAGCAAACTGCAACGTCGAAGCATATATAGCAATATGCACTAATGTAGTTTATTTTGTGTTACTTAGATTGACGCCTGCCTCTATTTTTTTTTGCCGCTATCTTGCGGAAATACTCCGGCCCCCGCTTGGCGGTTTGCCTGCCCCCTATTGCCCAGAGCGGCCGCTGGAGATTGCGTTAGGAGATCGTCGGCCAGTGAGACGGCAGCGAGCAGTTCGTAGGCGCGTCTTGAGCGCGATTCGGGCAGCTTAGTTGTAGCAAGGATGTGCGGGGGTGCGGAGCGTGCGCAGATCGTTACGTGCCATGCGCACACCGTAACACCGCGTCAGCGCGGAAAGCAATCGCTTGCTGTTTAGCAACACCAGGCACACGTTTCCCGGCAGCGCATACGCATACCCAGTTTCGTCAATTACGTATCGAATTCCAGGAAAGTGCTAAAGTAAAGGGACTCCCTGCGCTCGAAGCTGGAATGCGTGCGACGCTAGGAAACCGCTCTGATGTCGAAGAACCTCCGCCTGATCCTGCTCGCTGGCCTCTGTCTCCCCCCATTGTGTGGAGCCTTGGACGCGCAGAGTGTGCCCGAACCTTGCCCCCGCCCCATGCCAGGTAGCACGGTCACCGAGCCGGAAGATCTGCGCAGCCGCAACGGTGTACTGAACGTTGAATTGACCGTCCGAGACGCAAAACAGAGCAACGGATCCACTCGTTATTGCTACATGGATGGGAACGGCAGAGAGGCACCCACTCTTCGCGTGAATCCGGGCGAGCTGGTCATCCTGAGTGTGAAGAATGATTTGACGGATCTTCAGTCTGGGGCAGGCCCCAGCGGCGACCAACACATGCATGGGGACACGGGAAAGAATGAAAATCCGTGCACCAGCGGCGTGATGGATCCGACATCCACCAATCTTCATTTCCATGGTTTGATCATTCCTCCGCTCTGCCATCAAGACGACGTCCTCAAGACATCGATTCAGCCCGGCAATCCGCCCTTCGAGTATCGATTTCGCATCCCGGAAAACCAGCCGCCAGGATTGTATTGGTATCATCCGCACATCCATGGTTTCACCAAAGAGCAAGTGCTCGGAGGCGCATCGGGCGCTATCATCGTCGAGGGGATCGAGCGCGCAGATCAAGCGCTCGCCGGATTGCCGGAAAGGGTTCTGATCATTCGCGATCAGAACCTGCTGAATCCGAACGCGCCGCCCTCAAAATCGGAGCCCGTGGTTCCCAAAATGCTGTTTGATCGCGACGGGGACGCTGCCAATACGGGCACCGGATTCGGCAAGCCGGCGAAGGATCTCTCGATTAATTTTGTGCCCGTGCCCTATCCCGATTATCCCCCAGCCCTGATCGAAATGAGACCGGAGGAGCGGCAACTGTGGCGCGTGCTGAATGCATCGGGAATCACTTACTTGAACCTGGAAGTTCGCTTTGGACAGACAGCGCAGCCACTCGGCCTGGTGGCGATGGACGGAGTTCCCCTCAACCAGAACGGACTGCCGGGGGATTTTGTGGACTGGCAAACCCATCTCGGGATACCACCCGGGGCACGGGTGGAATTTATCGTGAAGGGGCCTCCCGCGGGTGTTTCCGGGCTCCTCGTCACCCGAACTGTAGACACTGGAGCGGGTGGCGAGAACGATCCCAACCGCATGATCGCCGTGATTGCAGCTTCCAAAGATGCACCCGAGCCTCGGTCGCAACTCGCCGCCTCGCCCAAGCCACTTCCTCACTCCCAGCTGCCCTGGCTGGGAAGCGTAGCTCCGGTGCGCGTGCGAAGGCTCTACTTCTCCGAGAAGCTTCTCGAGCCAAACAACCCCAACAGTGCGACGGAATTCTACGTCACCGTCGAGGGCCAAACGCCGGCACCGTTCGATCCCAAATCAGGAGTTCCGAACATCATTGCAAAGCAGGGAACGGTCGAGGATTGGATCATCGAGAACCGGTCCAACGAACTGCATGCCTTCCATGTTCATCAGCTGCATTTCATGCTGCTTGAGTACCGGGGCAGACCTGTAAACGAGCCGTTTCTTCGCGATACCGTCAATGTCCCTTACTATGATGGCAAGGCTCTGTCATATCCCACGGTCCGACTGCGAATGGATCTTCGTGATCCGAATACGGTGGGCGAGTTTGTGTACCATTGCCATCTTTTAGAACATGAAGATGGGGGCATGATGGGGTTGATTCGTGTCGAACCATAAAGTGTCCCGCAGGAATTTTTCCTGACGCAAACCAAGGATGCGACTCCCGGCGCGGACGAACAAACGCGATCCCATCTGACCCGTGGGAGGAAGTGCATGACCACCCTGTTCTCGGGGAAGTGTCTACTGCCTGCCCTGATCGCTCTGCCCGCGGTCGCAAGTGCTGCACTAGATCTAAAGATTCATCGTTAATGCACGGGTTACCTAAGTCTCGGACCGTCCAAGGAAGCGTGCTCCGCCGCCGCTCGATTCAAACCGGTCGGAGATTCGGTGATAACCAGGGCCTGCGCAGGAACTGCCGCAGATTGCTAGCGCCGCTTGAGAGCTTCGAGCTCATCTAGAGTCCGCGGCCAGTCCGATCCCAACAACCGGGACAAACCTCGGTCCGCGAGAACTTTTCCGCCGGTTTGACAGCGAGCGCAATAGTTAGTTTCATTGTCGGCGTAGCGAATTCTCTGAATGGTTTCGCCGCACCGCGGGCAGGATTGCCCGTAGCGCCCGTGAACCGCCATATCCTTGCGGAATGCGGTCACCTTTTCCGGAAACGCTCCCTCTGCTTCGGCGCACAGACGGTCGATCCAGTACTTGAGAGTGTCGCGGGTCGCAGCGAACAATCGCTCCCATTGTTCTCGATCCAGCTTTTGGGTTAGCGCGATTGGAGACAATCGGGCAGCATGCAAGATCTCGTCCGAGTATGCGTTGCCAATGCCGCTGACAACCCGCGGGTCGGTGAGAGCTCTCTTCAGCGTATGGTTTTCTGCCGCTAGCGAGTGACGAAACGAGTCGAGAGTGCAGGTGAAGACATCGAGTCCGCCAGGATCCACGGACTGCAATTCCTGCTCGCCCCGCAACACATAAAGTGATGCGCGATGCTTGGCGCCCGCTTCCGTGAGCAGGAGAGAGCCATTGGGAAAGTCGAACGCGGCCAGGGTCCGTCGCCCGGCCAGCTTGGCTCCGGGTGGCCGCCAGTGCAACCGTCCGGCGATCATCAAGTGCAGCACCAGCCAGAGATCGCCTTCTACTCCAATCGCGATTCGCTTGCCGATTCGCCGCAGCTGGCACACGCTGCCGCCTTCGAGCTCGGTAAGAGGGGGTTGTGCGGTGCGGAGCAGAAAGGGACTAGCCAAACGTATACGCTCGATTGGTTGTGCCACAATCCGTGGTTCGAGCGCACGCATGTAGGCGGCAAGATCCGGTAGTTCGGGCATAGTCGGCGGGGTGCCGTGGCAACGGCACGTGGGCCACGATATTTTAAGATAAATCATGGCCGGCCTCAGGATGGACAAGTGGCTGTGGGCTGCGAGATTTTTCAAGACGCGGGCCTTGGCGGCGCGCGCCTGTGCACTGGGCAGGGTGCAGTCCAACCAGCAAACCGTCAAGCCTGCGCGCGAGATTCGCGTTGGCGACCTCTTAGAGATCAGGACCGAAGCTGGGGATTTTGAAGTGGAAGTCTTGCTTCTCAGCGATGTACGCGGCCCGGCGTCGGTGGCGCAGACACTGTACCGCGAGACAGAATCAAGCCGGGAATTGCGAATTCAGATGATCAAGGAGCGTAGGGCCAGGATGAGTGTCAACCCGGCACCGCCGGGCCGGCCTTCCAAACGCGACCGGCGAAAAATCATCCAGTTCCGCAGCGATGGCAGCACGTAGAGCTCGGCTAGAGGCTCAGCAGCCTACGTCTTGACTGACGGCAGCACTTCGGTTCACGAGTCCGCTAGTTCGGAGCGCTCTACGTCGCTTTCACCAGCATGCAAGTGATGTCGTCATGCTGCGGCGTGGTCCCGACATAAAAGTCGAGGTTCACCATAATCCGGCTCAGAAGTTTACTCGGTGAAGTCTTGGCGTCCCCCTGGAGAATGTTGATGAGCCGAGGTTCCCCAAATTCCTCATCCCGATTATTCACCGCCTCCACCAGCCCGTCAGTAAAAATTACCAGCCAGTCCGCGGTCTCGAGGGTGACCGCTCCTGTCCGGTAGGAAGTGCCGTCCTGAATGCCCAAGGGCAGCCCGCCCTCCTCCAGTCGTTCGATGACTCCCGAGGCTCGCCGGAGCATCGGGAGGTTATGTCCGGCATTAATATAGGTCAAAGTCCGCCCCGCCGGATCGTACTCCGCTAAGAACGCCGTCGTAAACCGCAATCCGTTCTGGCTGTTGGCGCACATGTAGTGATTCATCCGCTCCATCAGTCGCCCCAGACCCATCGGGGTGGCAGAGAGCGTTTTCAAACTGGCCTGGAAGGTGGCCATCAGCAGCGCCGCCGGAATGCTCTTACCCGCCACGTCCGCCACCACCAGCAAGTAATTCTGATTGTCACCCTCCGCCCCCGACCTGCGAAAGACGTCGTAGTAATCGCCGGCCATGGTATTAGCCGGGCGTGTGGCGAAGGCAATCTCCAATCCCGGTACCGGCGGAGGATTCAGGGGCAACAACCACATCTGAATCTCGCGCGCAATCTCTAGGTCGCGCTTCATCACCACCCGGTCCGCTACCTCGAGCACCAACAGCACGAACATCAGCAGCCCGCCCCACAAACGCAGATCGAAACCGATGATGTGCGTGCCTTCTTTACTCGTCCACGAGAGCTCAGGATTCAAGATAATTAGCACGAGCGCTACCAGCAGAAGGACCCGCCGTGCCGGGGATAACTTCTCCAAAATAGCCCAGAAAAATTGCTTGGCGACGTTCCACCAATGCTGGCGCTTCGAAATCCCTTCCGTCCGACTCGCGTCGATATCTTTGGAATACAGGCGATAGCTTGATCGCGCGTCTACCTGGAATTGACTCCACAGCTGGTTCAGCTCCAAACCGTTGGTTACTCTTCGCCAGAATTGCTCCGCCTGCCCACGAAAGCCACGCGTGGGCGGAGAGCCAACGGGTTGGGATGAACGGGTCGACACGGCGCACTATTATAGAAGACTCGCCATCGACGGCCTTATCGTGGGCCGGTAGGGTTGATGGATCGTGTCGAGCGATCGTGATTTCGAGCAGGGGCCGAGCACAGCCCGAGAGAACTCGTCCACACGCGTCCGTGGCCCGACCGGCGGATCATTCTGCTCAATGCGCACCGATCACGCCCACACTCGACACTCATTGACTTCGCTTTCCCCACAACCCTAACATTGGATCCTGAATGCCGTCCATGATCGGCCAGACCATTTCGCATTACCGAATCGTCGAGAAGCTCGGCGGCGGGGGCATGGGGGTGGTTTATAAGGCCGAGGATGTCAAGCTCGGCCGCTTTGTCGCTCTGAAGTTTCTGCCCGACGATGTAGCGAAAGACCCGCAGGCTCTCAGCCGGTTCCAACGCGAAGCCAAAGCTGCCTCTGCTCTGAATCACCCAAACATCTGCACCATCTACGAGATCGACGATCATTCTGGGCAGGCGTTCATCGCCATGGAATTTCTGGAAGGGATGACGCTGAAACAGCGCATTGCCGGCCGTCCGCTCGAAACCGAACTAATTCTATCGCTGGCAATCGAAATTGCCGATGGGCTCGATGCCGCACATGCAGGAGGCATCGTTCATCGCGACATGAAGCCTGCGAACATCTTCGTGACCAAGCGTGGCCGTGCCAAAATTCTCGATTTCGGCTTGGCGAAGGTAACCTCCGTGGGCGGTTCCTCACCCTCTGGCAACACCCAGACGCGCACCAGTGACGAGCAGCAACTGACCAGTCCGGGAATGGCGGTGGGAACTGTTTCTTACATGTCACCCGAACAGGCCCGGGCCAAGGAATTGGATGCGCGTACGGATCTATTCTCTTTCGGCGCCGTGATCTATGAGATGGCGACGGGGACGTTTCCCTTTCCCGGAGAGAGTTCGGCGGTGATCTTCCATGCCATTCTCGAGCGTGCACCGATTCCACCCCTTCGCCTCAACCCGGAACTACCGCCCCAACTGGAAGAAATCATCACCAAAGCGCTCGAGAAGGACCGCAACCTGCGTTACCAATCTGCCGCCGAGATGCGGGCGGATTTGCAACGGCTGAAGCGACAGCGCGAATCCGGGGGAATGCCCCAGATCCCGCCGCCACCGACCAGCCGACGTCGGCTGTGGGCGGGAGCGATCGTGGGGTTGGTGGCAGTCCTGCTGGTTTCGCTCTTCCTGTTCAACATCGCCGGACTCCGGCAAAAGCTGACGGCCGCCGGTAGTGGGGAGGAGGTACGCTCCATTGCCGTGATTCCTTTTACCAATGCCAGCGGAGACCCTAACCTGGAATATCTCGGCGACGGCATTGCCGGCACCGTAACCGCCAGCCTCTCGCAGTTGCAAGATTTGCGGGTTATGGCCTCCGATTCGGTGTACAGGTACAAAGGCCGCAATGTCGATGCGCGGCAAGTGGGGCGGGAGCTCAACGTTTCGAGCGTTCTCGAAGGACGAGTCGCCAAAATCGGTGACCTCCTCGTGGTCAATGCGAATCTGGTGAATGCCCGTGACGACACCGAGCTCTGGGGCGGACACTACCGGGAGAAAATGGTCGATATTTTCGCTTTGGAGGACAATCTCTCCCAGCAGATCGTTCACGCCTTGCGCTTCCGTTTGACTGGCGAACAGAAAGGACGTTTGCTCGCTCATTCCACCGAGAATCTCGCTGCCTACGACCTGTACCTGAAAGGTCTGTACTACAGCAAACTGTTCAGCCCGGAAAGTCTGGCCAAAGGAATCGGCGATTTGCAGCAGGCCGTCACCCTGGATCCCAACTATGCGCTCGCTTATACGGGGATTGCCTACAACTACAGCATCGTCGAAGATTGGTACGCTCCTCCCCGAGAAGTGATGCCCAAGGCCGAGGCCGCGGCCTACAAAGCGCTTGAGCTCGATCCCAGTCTGGGCGATGCGGAGGGCTGGGTGGCTTATGCCGCTCACTTTTTCGACTACGATCAGCCCAGGGCCTTGCAACAATTTCAGCACGCCACCGAACTCGACCCGAACGATGCTGAGATTCACGGCATGTATGGGTGGTGTCTTATCGACCTGAAACGTCCGGACGAAGGAATCGCCCAGACCGCCGAGGATTTGACGCTCGATCCCATGTCCGCCGAGGCCAATCACCTTCTTGCCCAAGCCGACTATTACGCGCATCGCTACGATGAGGCAATCAAGCAAGAACAAACTACGATTAACCTCTTTCCGGGTCATGGCATCGTCCCCATCGCCGAAGACGTGCTGGGATGGAGCTACGCCCAGGAAGGACACTTCGACAAGGCGATCGATGCCTTTAGCCGGGCACACAAGCAGGAGCCGCAATTCGTCGAGGCCATCGCCTCACTGGGCTGGGCCAGCGCTCGCCAAGGGAACCGCCAGCAGGCCCAGGAGATGCTGGCACAGCTCGATGGATTCGCCAGACAAAGATGGATCAGCCCCTATTTTTACGCGCTGGTGTACGCCGGTCTGGGCAACAAAGATCGCGCCTTCGCGGCGCTGGATCAAGCGTACGAGGCGAGGTCCTGGTATATCGCTCTGTTGGCCGTTGATCCGAAGCTCGATGGCCTTCGAGGGGATCCGCGCCTCTCAGGACTGATCGCCAAGGTGGGTCTGCCGCGCTAAGTGCGGGCTTGGTACAAGCGCTGGTCTGCAAGGGATTCCTCGATCATCATCGCGCTTTCGAACCAAAAGGGGGAATCGTTCCGCTGGCCCTGCCGGAAAGGATGGTCTGGCTATTCCATATGACTCATATCGTGGATTTCCCACTTCTGGTTTTCGCGTTGTCCCTCGTCACATTGTGGTTTTCGGCCCACATCGGCGACGCCCTACGTAGAAGCCTGCGACCCTTGGGCGAAGACCAGCAAAAGGATTTTGACCGTGTCCTGGCCGCTACCCTGACACTGCTTGGACTGCTGATTGGCTTCAGTTTTTCTATGGTCGTCAGTCGCTACGATCAACGCAAGAATTACGAGGAGGCAGAAGCCAACGCCATCGGTACGGAGTACGTCCGAGCCGATCTGCTTCCCGACGGCGACGCCGCCAACCTGCGTGAGTTGCTGAAGAAGTATCTCGATCAGCGTGTGCTGTTCTATGAAACTCGCGATGAGCACAAACTTGAGGAGATCGACGCTCAAACCGCGAAACTCGAGACCGAGCTCTGGTCGGTCGTCGAAGCCACCGCTCGGAAACAGCCGACACCCACGCTCAGCCTCGCGGTATCGGGGATGAACGATGTGTTGAATTCGCAGGGGTATACTCAGGCCGCTTGGTGGAACCGGCTGCCTCCTGCCGCCTGGGGCCTGTTGCTCGCGATTTCCATTTTTAGTGCGCTGTTAATCGGCTATGGCGCGCATCGCAGAAGCGTGGCTCTGTTTCTGGTTTTGCCGCTGGCAGTATCCATTTCGTTCTTTCTCATTGCGGACATTGATAGCCCGCGCCGGGGCCTCATTCGCGTGCTTCCGCAGAATCTGGCAAGCCTCTCTCAATCCCTGCGTACCCCATGAGCTGACGAACCCAGGGTCACTCCCGAAGATGGGTGTACCCATGTTGGTGCATGGAACCAAGGTGAGTTTGCGGCAAGTCTGTGTCGTTCATCGACCCTGGGGATGCCCGCCGCTCGAGCGCCGTTGCGCCCGAGCACGCGTTGCAACCTACTAGCGAACACTCCGCTTGATTTCCTTGGCCAGTTGTTCCGCTGTCTTCTCAGCTAAGGCCGGTTTACCGCTCGTGCCGCTCCATGCGATTCTGCCATCCGCGGTGACGAGTCGCACGGCGGCGGTAAATTCGGTATTGTGGTTATGCCCGTGATGACCCTTCTCATTCTCGCCGCCACCATCGAGCGTGCCCTTGAGCGTGTACGTGGCCGTATCGCACGGCTTGTCATTGCCGTCGAAATACTTGAGATCGAGCCCTTCTTTGTTCATGGCCGTGATGAGGTAGTTGTCAAACGAACCATCGACTGCGACGCAGATGTTGCTGCCCGCTGCGATGTACTGCCGCGTATCTTTCGCTACCGCGCTGCCTACCAGGGCGAGTAAAACTACCATGCCTAGCTTCATCGTCATGCTCCTAAAGTGAGATAGGGGGAGTGACCTTGTTTACTGCAATGTTCCTACGCCCAACAATGGTGACGATGACTGCCCTGTGTTCGTGACCAAGAAGAGCAGAACGGTCGCCACGCCGCTGGAGTTGTAAGCGCCTAATTGAATAGCTACTGGCGAGCCGAGAACGTTAGCGATGTTGGCCACGTTCCCAGACACCGAATACCCGTAGGTATGACCGGCAGGGCCGCCCGCGCCCGAGAGGGACACGAACTTGGTAAAGGTCGCATGGCCAGCGCCATCGAACGATATCTCGCCATAGCCAGCGTTCCATTTTACTTTCGTGACTACGCTCGCCGCGCAGCCGTCGCAATCAGACTGGTCCTGGCTGTCAACGCTGATGCCGGTGACCGAGAAGGCGTACGTGCCCTTGAGGGCGTGAACGTTTGCGCCGAATGCCATGGGCATCAACAACGCGAATAGGGAAACAGCGAATAGTGAAACTGTGAAACGAATCAACTTCATTGCTCGTTGCTCCTTTGTGAATTCGGGGAGAAAAACCGTATTGTTGTCATGTCGCAACCGATGGCATCGGCCACGTCTGTTCGGATCAGATGTGTTCCTGAGCCTTTGGCCTGGCTGAGAATTTCACCCGCTGCGATCCTCGAGAAAAGGCACCTGGGCAATCCTGGGACACTCATTGTCCGTCAGTTTTCTTGGGCGATCTCGAAAATCTTTGGTCACACAGAACCGCGGAAAGTAACTGTAACTTTCGCGCTATTCCTATTGATCGAAAGGATCACAAGCTTTGGCGGTGAACCTTCTGGGTTGATCTGCTTGGGGGAGTGACAGCGAGGAGAAGATCATCGAATTCCATGAGGTTGCTCAAAGGAAAGGAGCCACGACCATGCACTCGCCAGCCTCGCGTTCAACATCAAACCTGGCTATTCGGTACCATGATCCCTGATCTCGATGGACACGCGATCGAAGTCGTGGGAATGTAGGGGCGGCCCCGAAGGAGACTCTGTGGAGCAGATTACCTGGAAGGATTTTGAGAAAGTGGAGCTGCGGGCTGGAACCATCGTTGAGGTGGAAGATTTCCCCGAAGCCCGCAAGCCGGCGTACAAGCTCAAGATTGACTTTGGCGAGCTGGGAGTGAAACGTTCGAGCGCGCAGCTCAAGCACCTGTACCGCAAGGAAGACTTGCTCGGAAGGCAAATTGTGGGTGTGGTGAATTTCCCGCCGAAGCAAATCGCGAATTTCCATTCCGAAGTGCTGACCACCGGGTTCTATCTGCCCACAGGAGAGGTGGTTTTGCTGCAGCCGGAAAGGAGAGTTCCCAATGGCGCGAAACTCGGCTGAGGAGCAAACGAGAAGAGCGGTGGTGGCTCGAGAGGGAAAGCCGGACAAGCAATCGGATGGGCGCAGGATTGGGGAAAATCGGCAATCCTTCTCCTTCGATCGATTCGAAGCCATTTCCTTCGACTGTTATGGCACGCTGATCGACTGGGAAAGCGGGCTGCTCGGTGCACTGCGGCCGATCCTGCGGCGGCATGGGCAGAATCTCGGCGACGCACAGATTCTTGAGATTTACGGGAAACTGGAGCCGGAGGCGCAAAAACCGTATCGTCGCTATCGCGAAGTACTGGCCGAAGTGGCGCGCGGATTCGGCAGGCGCCTGGGGTTTGCCGTGGCTCGGGCGGAGGAAGAGTCTTTGGCGGAATCGATGAAAGAGTGGCAGCCGTTTCCCGACACGGTAGCCGCACTCGAAAAGCTAAAGACGAGATTCAAGTTGGGCATCATCTCGAATGTCGATGACGATCTGTTCGCTGCCTCGGCGCGGCACTTGAAGATCAAATTTGACCAGGTGATCACGGCGGAGCAGGCGCAAGCTTACAAGCCGTCGTTGGCTCTGTTTCACCTGGCGCTCGAGAGATTTGGAATCTCAGCAGAACGCGTGCTGCATGCGGGGCAGAGCGTTTATCACGACGTGCTTCCCGCGAAGTCGCTGGGGCTGGCGACGGTTCTGGTGTACCGGCGGGGATTTGGCGCCACGCGTCCTACCCAGGGCACGCCCGACCTGCAAGTTCCGGACTTGCGCACGCTGGCCGAGGTGGCGTCGCCGAATGTAGCAGGAGGATAACCCTGTATGCCTTAGAGGCGCGGCCCGGCCCCGATCGCTCACCGCCGCCCATGTCGGCGGTTGAGTGGGGTTGAGGGTTGGCTTGATCAGGCAAGGATCGTGCGCAATGAAAGCCGCCGTCTACCCTAGGTACGGACCTCCGGATGTCGTCCAAATAAAGGACGTGGAGAAGCCGGTGCCCCTGGACCACGAAATTTTGATCAGAGTTCGCGCGGCTGCCCTCAATCCCCTGGACCTGACGATGAAGGGCCAGCCTTACATCCTGCGGATGATGACCGGGCTTCGCAAGCCAAAGGACACGCGCCTCGGCATTGATGTCGCCGGCAAGGTCGAAGCGGTCGGCAGGAACGTAACCCGGTTCAAACCAGGCGACGAGGTGTTTGGCTCGTGCCGTGGGTCCTTTGCCGACTATGCCTGTGCTGCGGAGTCGAGATTCGCCATGAAGCCGGAGAACCTGACGTTTGAGCAAGCGGCTTCCGTACCTGTCGCGGCCATCACCGCATTGCAGGGTCTTCGCGACAAGGGACACATTGCGCCGGGACAAAAATCTTGATTCACGGCGCTGCGGGAGGCGTAGGTACGTTCGCAGTGCAAATCGCCAAGGCCTTCGGCGCAGAATTGACACTCCCCGCGGCTAAAGCCGGGGGATTCTTTCCCGTTTCATCCCGCAATGCTGGCTGCCGCCAGTCTGACTCGCAGTCCGCGGGCGTTTAACGTCTCCGGGTGTCCCTCGGCGACCAGGCGCAGACCTTCGCATCGGATGTTCTTCGCA
>DASPVV010000134.1:0-22789 GCA_035622175.1 Terriglobales bacterium
GCGGGCTGGCGATGGTGGAATGCTTTGGCACCATCGTAGCCCACGTGGCGGAAGTCGAGGTCACCGATGACGGTAGGGTGACAGTTCATCGCATCACGACCGCCGCGGACTGTGGCATGGCGGTGAATCCCGATGGTTTCAGGGCGCAGATGGAGAGCGGCGTGATTTTCGGCCTGAGCGCGGCTCTGTACGGCGAGATCACCATCGATCATGGTGCAGTCGTGCAACAGAACTTTCCAGACTATGAAATGGTGCGCCTGGCCGCGTGCCCGGAGATTGAAGTGCACCTCCACGAGAGCGATGCACCGCTCGGTGGGGCGGGCGAGCCCGGAATACCGCCGGTGGCTCCGGCGCTAACCAATGCCGTCTTCGCTGCCACCGGCGTTCGCGTCCGGGAATTGCCGGTGATGAACCACGCGCTCGGAAAGACCGCGCCCCGCGGTTAACACACCGCCGCCGCCGAGCACTCCAGGGGGAAACGGAGAGGGAGAGTAGTTCCCCGGGGAAGGCAGGTCGCACCCGGCTATCGCAGCGCGGCCATCGCCTGCTCGAGCACTTCCCTTCCCGGGCGCACCATGGATTCGGGTAGCGTAGTGAGAGGTTCCTCGGTTACGTTGAGCACATCGATGAACGTCGGCGCATTCGGGTTGACGTAGAAGACGCCGGTCAACACCTCGTTCTTCTCTCGCGCCTCATGCAAACGAGTGATCGCCTGAATGCGGTCGGTGGGATCATAATCTTCCTCGATCTTGTGTAGCTGCAAGCGGGAGCCGTCGTGCATTGTGACCTGAAGCGTGGTCCCCGGATCATAGTCCACGTCGATTTCCTCGAAGGCCGCGATAAAGTTAATGTCCTGCAAGGGCTCTTCGTGATCCTTCATGTACTTGTAGGATTTTGTGGAGCCCTCATGATCGTTAAAGGTTACACAGGGCGAGACCACGTCGAGCATGACCGTGCCTCGATGGGCAATGGCGGCCTTGAGCATGCTGTGCAGTTGTTTCTTATCTCCCGAAAAGGATCGCCCCACAAAGGTGGCGCCCAATTCGACGGCCATGGCACAGGTGTCGATGGGAGGAAGCTCATTGATGACGCCGGTTTTCAACTTCGATCCCAGATCGGCGGTGGCGGAGAACTGTCCTTTGGTGAGGCCGTACACCCCGTTATCTTCGATGATGTAAATGACGGGCAGATTCCGCCGCATGAGATGCACAAACTGCCCGATGCCAATCGAAGCCGTGTCTCCATCGCCGCTCACCCCGAGCGCCATCAGCTTATGGTTGGCCAACACCGCACCCGTCGTTACCGAGGGCATGCGGCCGTGCACCGCGTTGAAGCTGTGCGACCGGCGCATGAAATAGGCCGGGGTCTTCGAGGAGCAGCCGATGCCGCTCGGCTTGATCACACGCTCCGGCGGTATGCCCATTTCAAACATGGCGTCAATAATGCGCTCGGAGATGGCATTGTGGCCGCAACCGGCGCACAGAGTGGTTTTGCCGCCACGGTAGTCGAGCACGGTCAGACCAATGCGGTTGGTCTTGGCCTGGGGCGCGCCGCTGGGTGCAGTGGACATTTCTACCTCCCCTCCATGCTGGTGAGCTCATCGGTGACCGAGCGGGCATCGAGCGGCAGCCCGTGAATATGCGCCATACTGCGCAGGCGGCTCGTCAGCTCCGGCTTGATATCGAGCTTGAGCAGGCTCAGCATCTGGGCGTCGCGGTTCTGCTCCACGACGTAAATCCGATCGTGCTGCTCGATGAAGGCGTGCACTTCCCGGGTGAAGGGATAGGCACGGATCCGCAGGTAATCGGTTTCGATGCCATATTCGTTGCGCAGCTGGTCGCGAGCCTCCACTACTCCCCAGTGCGACGTGCCGTAGGCAATAATGCCGATCTTGGTCTTGGCGGTCGAAACCACCTCCGGGCGGGGCACCAAGGAGCGTGCGGTCTCAAATTTCTTGTTGACGCGCTCCATGTTTCGCTCATAATCGTCGGGGCGCTCGCTATATTGCGACTTCTCGTTGTGGCCGCTGCCGCGAGCAAAGTAGGCCGCCGCGGGATGATCGGTCCCGGGCAGGGTGCGGTAGCCGATGCCGTCCCCATCCACATCCTTGTAGCGCTCGAAACCGGCCAGCCGGTCGAGGTCCTGCTTGGAAAGAACCTTGCCGCGCGCGATCGGGGTGGTGGGATACTCGAACGGTTCCGACATCCAATTGTTCATGCCGAGATCGAGATCGGACATCACAAACACCAGCGTCTGAAAGTGCTCGGCAAGGTTGAATGCGTCCTGGGCCATGCTGAAACACTCCCCCACGGAGCTCGGAATCAGCATAATGTGTTTGGTATCGCCGTGGGAAAGGAAGGCGGTAGAGAGCAGATCTCCCTGCGAGGTGCGGGTCGGCAAGCCGGTCGATGGCCCGACGCGTTGGATATCCCAAACCACGCCCGGGACTTCGGCATAATAGGAGAGGCCGGCGAATTCTGCCATCAGCGAAATCCCTGGCCCCGCGGTGGCCGTCATGGCCCGCGCCCCGGCCCACCCCGCCCCTAAGACCATGCCGATCGCGGCCAGCTCGTCTTCGGCTTGCACAATGGCAAAGGTGGCCTTGCCGTCGGGAGTAATCCGGTACCGCTTCATATAATCAATCAGGCTCTCGACCAGGGATGAGGAAGGCGTGATGGGATACCAGGTCACGACCGTCACCCCGGCGAACATCGAGCCCAGGGCCGCCGCCGCGTTGCCGTCGATGATGATCTTGCCCTTGGTCTTGTCCATGCGCTGGATGACGTAGGGATCCTGCTTGGTGAGACTGGCCGCAGCATAATCGTAACCGGCTTTGGCGGCGGCCAGGTTCAGGTTCGCCGCCTTGGCTTTGCTGGCAAACTGCTTGCGAATGGCGCTCTCCACTTCGAGCGGATCGATGTCGAGCAGTTTGGCGACGACGCCCACGTAGACCATGTTCTTGACCAGCTTGCGCAGTTTGGCCTCGGAACACACGGCCGCCACCAGTTTGTCGAACGGAACCGAATAGAAGGTCAGGTCCGGCCGCAGGGTGCCGAGGTTCAGCGGTTCGTCGAACAGCACCGCCGCCCCCGAGGCGAGGGCCATGACGTCTTCCCGTGCCGTCTCCGCGTTCATCGCCACCAGGAAATCGATTTCCTTCTTGCGGGCGATGTACCCGTCCTTATTGGCGCGAATGGTGTACCAAGTGGGTAACCCCGCGATATTGGAGGGAAACAGATTCTTGCCCGAAACCGGCACCCCCATTTGGAAAATGCTGCGCAGAAGCACGGTATTCGAGCTTTGCGAACCGGAACCATTCACCGTTGCCACCTGAATGCTGAGATTGTTGACGACGCGCTTCCGCTCCATCCGCGGTGAGGCTTCGGGGAGCGCTACATCTGTCGTGGCCATGCTTCGATCCTTCCTTTGCGGGGAGCGTTGTCCCGCTCGGGTACGGTGGAGTGTGAGGCGTACCTTCGATTATACGGCACCGGAGGCCAAGCCGACCGGCAAAGCCGGCAGGCGGATCGTTACCGGCGTACCTAATTCTCAGGAAGCTTCGACCCGAAAGAACTGCGCCATGGTGCGGAATTTATTATATCGTGAGGCGATCAATTGCGGAAGCGGAACCTTTTCGACCTCGCTCAGGTGCTTCTCGAGCGCGGCGTCGAGCAACTGCGCCGCCCGCTCCGGGTCGGTATGCGCCCCGCCGGCGGGCTCCTCGATGATGGCGTCGACACAGCCCAGTTGGGAAAGATCGCGGGCGGTGATGCGCAGCGCCTGCGCCGCGAGCTCTTTCTTCGTGGTATCGCGCCACATGATCGAAGCGCAGCCCTCCGGGGAAATCACCGAGTAGACCGCATTCTCCATCATGAGCACGCGGTCGGCGACGGCGATGGCCAGGGCGCCGCCGCTTCCTCCCTCCCCGGTGATGACGGTGACGATCGGCGCCTCCAGTCGCGCCATCTCGCGCAAGTTCCGCGCAATGGCCTCGGCTTGGCCCCGCTCCTCGGCGCCGAGTCCGGGATTGGCTCCGGTCACATCGACCAAGGTGATCACCGGGCGAGAGAACTTTTCCGCCATTTTCATGGCGCGCAAGGCCTTGCGATAGCCCTCGGGATTGGGCAGTCCGAAATTGCGGTACATGCGCTGCTTGGTGTCACGCCCCTTCTCAGTGCCCACGACCATGACTTCCCGCCCGTGGAAACGGGCCATGCCACAGACCAGGGCCGGATCATCCCCGAAGCCCCGGTCGCCGTGAATTTCGCTCCAATCGGTAAACACCCGCTCGATGTAGTCCAGGGTATGCGGGCGCTGGGGATGGCGGGCTAGTTCGGCTTTTTGCCAGGCGTCGTAGTTGACCGCAACTTGGTTGCGCAGAGCGCGAATGCGCGCCTGCAGCTCCTGAATCTGCCGGCGGGCGTCCTCGTTTTGTCCCGGCAGCGCCTCCAGTTTGGCCAGCTGCTCGTCAATCTTCTCCAGCTCTTGCTGCGATTTCAGTTGCGACTCCATGCGTCGAGCATCGCCGTTCGGCGAAGCCCAGCGGGCCTCCACCATCGACAGCAGCAACTCGGCTCCATCCAAGGACAGGGGAGCCCCCTCGACGGTGGCCGCTTTCCCCCGAACTCCCCTTTGACCAGGTCTCATGCGATGCCGATCTTAGTCGATGATCCGAACCGCGCCCCGCCCACACAGTTCCTCGATCCGGGCCATAAAGTTGCGGTCTGGTAGCACATTATAGCCTTCCGCTTCCATCACCACCATGAACTCACCCTCCTGTTCCACGTCGAAGAGCACCTTGGTCTCGCCTCTCGACCCGGAGAACAGGGCGTGCAGATCATCAATCGTGGACGGGTTGGTGCTGGCGGCGGGAATGCGAATGCGCAACGAGCGCGGCAGGGGAACCTTGGCTTCGGAAAGGGCCAGGATATCGTTGACCGTGAGTTTCGGGTTGGCTCCTTCCTCGATGCGCAATCCTCCGCGCACCAGAACCGGGACCTCCAGCTTCACTCTCTCTTCGAGCTTGCGGTAGGCCTCGGGGAAGACAATCATCTCGACCGAGCCTTCCCGATCCTCGAGCACCCCCTGGGCGTAGAATTCTCCCTTTCTCGATTTCTGCACCCGCAGATTGCGGATCAGACCAGCGCTGGTGATGGTTTCCTCTTTCCCCGTGGAAGTTTTGATGGCGGCGAGCTCGCTGGTGGTGAGGGCGTGCAGGTCGCGAAGCTTTTCCCGGTATTTCTCGAGCGGGTGCCCGGTAATGAAAAACCCCAGAACTTCCTTCTCTGCGGTCAGGCGCGTGTGCTCGTCCCACTCGGGAGTCGCGGGCAGGGCGTCCTGCTCCCCGCTCTCGGGGTCAGGTTGAAAAACGCCGAACAGTCCGTGCTGGCCGAGTTGAGCGTCCCGTTGCGCCTTCTCACCGCGCTCGACCGCCTTGTCCAGAACCGCCATCAGCTGCGCGCGGTGACCGAGCGCATCCATGGCCCCGCTCTTGATGAGGGATTCGAGCACGCGCCGATTCAACACCCGCAAATCCACCTTCTCGCAGAACTCGTACATCGAGGCATAGGCTTTGCGGTCCGCGCGTCCGTTGAGGATCGATTCGACGGCATTGGGGCCCACATTCTTGACCGCGGCCAGCCCAAAGCGAATCGCCGGACCATGGGGCGTGAAATTGGCGGCGCTCACATGGATATCCGGCGGCTCCACCGCAATCCCCATTTCCCGGCATTCGTTGATGTATTTCACCACGTCATCGGTGCTGCTGGTCACCGACGTCAGCAGGGCGGCCATGAATTCCACGGGAAAGTGGGTCTTCAAATACGCCGTGTGATAAGCCAGGAGCGCGTAGGCTGCGGAATGCGATTTGTTAAAGCCGTAGCCGGCAAATTGTGCCATGAGGTCGAAAATCTTCTCGATCTTCCTCTGGGGATACCCGCGCTCGACCGCGCCTTCGACGAAACGCTGCCGCTGCAGCGCCATCTCTTCGGGCTTCTTCTTGCCCATGGCCCGGCGCAACAGATCGGCTTCGCCCAAGGAATAACCAGCCAGCCGGTTGGCGATCTGCATGACTTGCTCTTGGTAGACGATGACCCCCAGGGTCTCTTCGAGCACCTCCTTCAACTCCGGCAGCTCGTATTCCACCTGCTTGCGACCGTGCTTGCGGTCGAGGAAGTCGTCGATCATTCCCCCCTGGATCGGCCCGGGACGATAGAGTGCGTTCAAGGCCGTGAGATCGCCAATCGAGCTCGGCTGGTAGCGGCGCAGCACGTCGCGCATGCCATGCGATTCAAACTGGAACACCCCGGAGGTCAGACCGCTGTGGAACACGCGTTGGTAGGTCTCCTCATCGTTCTGCGCAATGTCGTCGAGGCGCATGCGCTTGCCTTGGGTCTCGGCGATCAGCTTGAGCGTGTCATCGAGCAGGGTGAGCGTGGTGAGCCCGAGAAAGTCCATCTTCAACAGACCCAACTTCTCGATCGCCACCATATCGAAGGCGGTTACGATTTCGTCATTTTTTGTGCGATGCAGGGGTACCAGTTCGATCAGCGGGCGCGGGGAAATCACGACTCCGGCGGCATGCATCCCGGCGTTGCGGACCAAACCCTCCAGCTTGCGCGCGGTATCGAGGAGCTGACGCACGTGGGCATCGCCTTCGTAGACCTCGGCCAGCGCAGGGGATTCCCGCAGCGCCTGCTCGAGCGTGATATTGAGCTGGTTGGGCACCATCTTGGCGATGCGGTCGACGTCGCTATAGGGAATATCCATGGCGCGACCCACATCCTTGATGGCTGCCTTGGCCGCCATCGTGCCAAAGGTGATGATCTGCGCCACATTGTCCCGGCCGTATTTTCGAGTCACATACTCAATCACCTCCCCCCGGCGGTTCATGCAGAAATCGATGTCGATGTCGGGCAGCGAAATGCGCTCCGGGTTCAGGAAGCGTTCAAACAGCAGCTCATGCTGCAGGGGATCAAGATCGGTAATGCCCAGCGCGTAGGAAACCAGCGAACCCGCGGCCGAGCCCCGCCCCGGGCCGACCGGAATGCTCGAGTCGCGGGCGTAGCGGATGAAATCCCAAACAATCAGGAAATAGCCGGAAAACTGCATCTGCTGAATGATGGCGATTTCCCGCGCCAGCCGCTGTTCGTAATCCGCCAGGCCATGCTTCAGCCGGCCCTGCCGTTCCAGGCTGCGCAGAGTTTCCGAGCGCCGTGCGTATCCCTCGCGGGCAACGTGCTCGAAATAACTGTCCAGGGTGTACCCCGGGGGAACATCGAAGTGGGGGAAAGGATGGTTAATCTTTTCCAGGCGCACATGGCAGCGTTCGGCTATGGCCAGGGTGCGGGAGAGCACTTCGGGAGCATGCCCGAAGACCCGCTCCATCTCGTCGTGGCTCTTCACATAGAACCCGGTGGTTTCGAATTTCAGCCGGTTGCGGTCCTCGATCGACTTGCCCGTCTGGATGCAGATCAACACATCGTGGGCATAGGCATCCTCTTCGCATAGGTAGTGGCTGTCGTTGGTGGCCACCAGCGGAAGACCGAGATCCTTTTCCAATTGGAAGAGCTGGGGATGAATGCGCCGCTCCTTCTCGAGGCCTTGGTCCTGAATCTCCAGAAAGAAATTCTTCTCGCCAAAGATATCGCGGTAGACTCCCGCCGCCTCACGGGCAGCTTCGTAATGTCCCTCCGTCAAACAACTGGCGACTTCTCCCTTCAGGCAGCCGGAGAGGGCAATCAGACCACGGGAGTGTTCGGCAAGAAAGGTCTTACTTACCCGTGGCTTGTAATAGAATCCATGAAGCGAAGCTTCAGAGGTAATCTTGACCAGGTTGCGATACCCTTCTTCGTCCTCGGCGAGCACCACGAGATGATTGTAGGTGTCTCCTTCGGGGGGAGTGCGCTCGACGTTGTGATCCTGTTTTTTTGAAATGTACAGTTCGCAGCCGATGATCGGCTTGATGTTGTTCTGGTGGGCGGCGTTGACAAAATGCACCGCCCCAAAAATGTTGCCGTGATCGGTCATGGCGACCGCCGGCATGCCGAGTTGATGCACGCGATGACAGAGTTTCTCCACATCGCAGGCGCCATCCAGCATGGAGTAATCGGTGTGCAGGTGCAGGTGAACGAATTGGGACATGATCCTCGCTCGGTTCTACGCCGACATTGTAAGCGGAAGCCGCCGAGCCGTGCGCCTCCGGATATCCACAGATTGTGGGAAGAGCAACTGGACGAGCACCGGGCCGGACGTCATCGGGAGCGTTCGGAAACTACCGGGGAGTTTTGAATTCCACACCGCGGGCGTCGTTCGCCTTCTTGGTCGCCGCAAAATCCACACGGGAGAGAGGAATTTTCTTGGCTCCCTCGGAGGTCAAAACCCAGAGCAAATCGTCCATGATGGCGTAGTTCCGAATTTCCTCGCTGTGCCCATCGCGGAATACGAACTCGGTGGGTTGCGCCTCGGGTTCTGCGGCCGGCGCCGGCGAAGATGCTCGGGGTTCTCGTGCTTCGCGCAACTCGGCTACTTCTTGGTGCAAGCGATCGATCTCAGCTTGTTGCTGTTCCATGATCTCGCCCATCTCGGCGCCGGAACCCGAGGTGGAATCGTCCATCGCCAAGGAAGGGCCACCGTAGTACCACCCTCCGTACCACCAGGGGTAGTACCCAACCCAGGAACTGACCCGCGGGTACACGCTGCAGGGACGGCCAAAGCAGCTGTGAAAAAAAGGTGCGTGGGAAAACCCGACGGTGAAGCGGGCGCGGGGACGCGGCACTGGCACGAATTGCCGGCGGGGACCAGCGGAGCGCGTAAAACCTCCCCGCATCCCTGGGGCGGCCATACTGCTGTGTGCCCCAAACCCAGGGGAGAAGCCGGCACGACGTTGTCCCCAGCCGAGAGGCGAGAGGAAAGCCGCGCCCAAAGCCGCCATCACCAGCCAGCGCGCCATACCTTACATATTATAGCGCTACCTTTTATAGCGCTACCTTCCGCCCTGTCTCCGATCGTCTCAGCGTTTTCGATCGCCCTTGGCCATCTTCCCCTCTGACTTCACCACCTTCTTGGGCAGAGCCTTCTTATGTGCTTTGTTATCACTCGGTTTCTTGGCGGCGGCGACAGCATCTCCCGGGGCGGTGCCGGGGTCGGTGGGTGCGGGAGATGCGGCGGCTTTTGCCGGCTTCTTATTTGCGGCAGCGGCGGGCAAGGCCGAGGCAGCTTTGGCCGCCCGTTTGCGCTTCGGGGGAGGCGGAGGTGGAGGCGGTGGAGGCGGTGCCAGAGGCTTCAAGAATTTCAGAATCTCGGTGCGCGAGCGCAGTTTCCCGTCGAGCAAGAGCAAGAAAACATCCTGCGCGATCTTGGGGTATTCCGGCAGCGGGGGCGTAATGTGGAGCTCCGTCATCTCGGGTAAAGGTATCTTTTGCTGAACCTGGCGCCACTTGGTGAAAAAGTTCTTGATCTTCTGTGCCACCGCCTGCTGGCGCGCGGTTACGGCCAGAAACAGCGTCATCTCCGGGCGCGCTTCCGAAAGCAACTTCCAGGTGCGCGCGGGAGTGGCAGCTTCTTTGCCGGTCAGGCGCTTCGCCAGGTCTTTGGCGTGCTCCCCGAGGTCTTTCCATGCTGCCACCAAGTCCTTGCGCGGAATCAATTTGCGCATGTCCGCGAGGTCTTTCTCACCCAGGCGCGCGGTCAAAAAGTGCAACACTGCCGCTGCCGGATCTGGGGTGTAGCCGAGCTCATTCATCTGTTGACGGGTTTTGAGCAGCTGCGCGAGCCCGGTTGCATCCACCTTAGCCGTCGTCCAATGCGGATGCAGCACCTTCAGCCACCCTTCCTTTTCGAGTGCGCGCAGAATGTGCAAGGGATCTTCTTCGTAGGCGATCTGCTCGAGTTCCTGTCCGACGGCTCGAGGGCTGATGTACTCGATGTAATTGCTTTCCTTAGCCGACTGGTATCTCGATTGGGTCCGCTCTTCGAGTGGCCAATGAAACCGTGCGGCAAAGCGCGTGGCGCGAATCAGGCGCGCGGGATCTTCTACGAACGCATAGTTGTGCAGCACCCGCAGGAGCTTCGACTCAATGTCCGCCGCTCCATTAAAGGGATCAAGCAGCAGGCCCCTCGAGCCTGGGTTCAGCGACAACGCCATGGCATTGACGGTAAAATCCCGGCGACGCAGATCTTCAATGATGGTGGCGGGAGCCGTGGTCGGGGGTTTGCCGGTTTTCTCGTAACGCTCGGTGCGAGCCGCACTGATTTCCGCCCGCACATTGCCCGGTAGCACCAGGTACAAGGTCTTAAGCTCTTCGTCGCTCGCCGACACCACAGCCCCCGCCCGTTCGAGCTCCTTCTCGAGCTTGAGCGGGTTGCCTTGAACCGTAAAGTCGAGGTCGCGGATGGTGAATCCGCTGATGATATCGCGCACCGCACCTCCGGTCAGGTAAAGGTTCATGCCTGCGTTGCGCGCGATATCTTGGATCAAATTGACGCCCCGCTGCTGATCGGGCGTCAGCCTGATTTCCATGGTATAGATGTAATCCGCCATGCCTTCGTCAGCGTTGGGCTGCGAACCGCCTGCACCCTGCAGAGTTGAAGATTTCCACAGGGGATCTCCGGGGCCGTGTACCTGCTTGGGCGTCGTCCCTGTAAGCTATTCGATTGGATAGACTTATACGGATTGGGATGGGTCCCGACAAACTACAGAAAATATCACAAGGTTAACAATTTGGCTACTGAGAATCGATGACTCGCCATATTCCGGGCCAAAATGTGAGAATCTGAGGAAGGAAAAGCCAGCCATGCCGCCGTGTAAGGGGCTTTCGGCCGCGCCATGCCTTCGACGCACAAGAAAGTGGTGGTTCGCAAGCTGGATCGCGATTCAGTCAACGGCTATCTCTCGGCGGATTTCATCCGCGAAGGCAAGCTGCAGCTGCTGAACACCTCGGGCAACGTGGTCTCGATCGAACTCGGGCTCATCAAAGTGGTCGAATTCGTTCGCGAGTTTAGCGAGGTGGATTTGCCGGTTCGCAAGACCTTCGCCGCCCGCCCGCGTACCGAAGGCCTATGGGTGCGACTGAAATTCAAAGACAATGAGGTCCTCGAAGGCTTGATGCCGAATGACCTCTCCGCCAATCAGCCGGAAGGGTTTTTGATCAATCCACCCGATCTGCGCTCCAACATTCAACGCATGTTCGTGCCCCGTAACGCGCTCGAGTCTTTGACGGTTCTGGCCGTCATTGGATCTGCCCGTCGCCGTCGCCGCGGCGTGCTGCTCGACACCCGCCAGGTGCCGATGTTCGAGGAATGAACGCCGCGGCGCCTACGCTTTGCCGAACGGGCCGGGTTCGGAGCCCCAGGGATGACTTAAGCCGCGCGTATTGCCCGATAGCCCGATTCTGCCGCTTTCTGGATGGCCGAAATCACTTCTTTTTGGGTTAGCAAGGGAGTGGTGTGTACAGTCTTACAAGCACCCCCGGCGGCGAATGCGATGGCGATCGCGGCCGCGCTTACGTTGTCCGGCATTTCCGTAATCGCCACGATGTCGTACTGCCCGAACGCGAACCACCCCTCGACGAGTTTTCCACCCAGCTTTTCGATGGGGGCGCGCACTGCGGCTAGACGGTCTTGCGGCTGAGCGATCAGGGCTCGCCAACTCTCACTGGTGTAGCTGACTTGATGCAGATAAACCGGCATTACGGTCTCCTTGAAGTTGGAGTGGATACGAGGGGCGAATCATCCCATTGATGTTGCGCCAAGTCAAGCAGATCCGAAGAAATCTTGAGGATAAATTTTGATCCCCCTCGCCGCCAACCCACCGGCTCCGGGGGCGGTGTCTTCAATAACGTATTGGCGCCGCAACCGGCGGTTCGGGAATGACATGGCTCCTGCGGCGTTTGATTAGGCAGCTTTTGCCAGTTGTGGGCAATCCCGCTATTTAAGGCAGTACCGGCTTCCGCGCCCCTCGGTGGCTTGCCCTGGAGGAGGGAGTCGTCCCGCTCGGGTCTCAGCCTCGGTCGCCTCTCGCTTTTCATCTACAATTGGGCCCTAATCGGCTGTCCGCCATGCGGGGAAGACTCGGTTAGAGTTCGCCGGGCGGCAGGTTGTCGAGGGAACCAGAACATGAGACTTCGAGACATTGCTTCGGCTTTGGGCGCGCGTTTGGAAAATGGCTCGCCGGACACCATCATCACCGGCGTTGCTGGTGTCGAACAAGCCAGTGCGGGCCAGATCACCTTCGTGGCCAATCCCCGATATGCCGCCGCCGCCAGGCTAACCCAAGCTTCGGCCATCATCCTCTCCGAGGAATTCCCGGCCGTGTCCGCCGCCATGTTGCGCACCCAGGATCCCTACTGGGCGTTCGCCCGCTGCATTGAATTGTTTTATCAGGCACCACGCTATCCGCCCGGCGTGCACCCCACCTCCGTCATTCACCCCTCTGCCAAAATCGGAGACCACCCCCACATCGGGCCCTACGTGGTGGTCGAGGAAGGTGTCGAAATCGGCAACCATGCGGTCTTGCTGGCGCATGTGGTTATTTATCGCTTCGCCAAGATCGGCGACAACTTCTTTGCCCACACCCATGCGGTGGTACGCGAGCACTGCCGGTTAGGCAACCAGGTAACTTTGCAGAATGGCGCCATCATCGGCGGCGACGGTTTTGGCTTTGCCAAAGATAACTCCGGACGCTGGTACAAGATCCTCCAGTCGGGGCCGGCGGTTCTAGAGGATGACGTCGAGGTGCAGGCGAACGCCTGCGTGGACCGCGCCAGCGTCGGCCGGACGCACATCGCGCGGGGGACGAAGATCGACAACCTGGTGCAAGTCGGACATGGATCGAGCGTCGGCGAAGACAGCTTGCTGTGCGCGCAGGTCGGCTTGGCCGGTTCGACCGCCGTGGGAAACCGTGTCATTCTCGCGGGACAGGTGGGCGTGGCCGGCCATTGTAAGATTGGCGATCGAACCATCGCAACCGCCCAAAGTGGTATTCCGAGCGATGTCCCTGCGGGCAAGATCGTCAGCGGCTATCCCGCCATCGAAAACAAGCGCTGGCTGAAGTGCGCTGCCATCTTTGCCAAGCTGCCGGAGATTGCCAGAGCTGTCAGGGCAAAAAAGGAGTGAGCCGGCTCCCTCCTTTCACGCCCTTTCCCCGCTCGCCTTGCGACGGTTGGTCTTTACGATCTCCGGGGTGGTTCACACCTCGGCGGCGGGCTCGAAGTCCCTGGGCAGCCCGCTATTGATTGCGCGTCGCACTTTTTCCATCAAGCCCTCGCGGCTCTCAAAATCTCGCGGCTCGATCGGATCATGAAAAATGACCCTCACCTCAGCCGGCGTGATGGCAAAGCGCCCCTTGGGCATGACCGAATGCGTGCCGGCGACGGTGACGGGCACAACCGGCACTCCCGATTGCATGGCCAAATAAAAAGGGCCTTTCTTGAAAGGCAATAATTTCCCGTCGAACGAGCGCTTGCCTTCGATAAAGACAGTCATACTGATGCCTTGCCGCACGACTGCGGTCGCGACCTCGACGGCGGCAATGCCTGCCTCCCGATCTTTGCGATCGACCGGCACCAAGGCTCCGATTCGCATGACCGTGCCTAACAACGGGTAGCCGAACAGCTCCCTTTTGGCCATCACCGAGGTGCGCTGCGGAATCAGTGGCAGCAGCAGAGGGGGATCAATATTGGAGGCGTGGTTGGACATGTAGATATAGGTTCGCGCCGGATCAATTTTTTCCAGCCCGATCGTGCGCACGCGGATCCCGGCGAGCCGGATGCCGGCGAATGCTCCCCACATGCAGGTGTGATAGAGCGCCCGCACATCTCCGCTGAGGAGCGTCCAGGGAAGGAAGATAAGGGCCGTGATGGGCAAGGCGAGTCCCCAAAAGGCCAGCATCACCAGGGTACGGATCACGGATGCGCCCCGCCGACGAGGGGCTCGCCCAGCAACCAGGCGGCGCGACAAGTTTTCTGTTGCTGCGAGAGGTCCTTGCGGTCTCGCAGTTCAAAATCAGCCCGCTCCCGCCACCCCGGCTTCCACTCTAGATCGCGTTCGCCCCCTCGCCCGCGAACGCGAAGGTTCAGAGTTTCCCCCGGTTTCAGCCGCTCGAGGGTGTCGGCCAGGCTGACATCGGCCGGCTGACCGTTGACCGTCAAAATCAGGTCGCCCACCGCCAGCCCAGAGCGTTCGGCCTCGCTCGCGGGAGCGACCGCAAGCACGGTCATGGCGCCGGCCGACGGGCGCTTGACGGTAAAGCCCGGATCGACCACCGGAACCTGGGTTGCGATCAATTGCAAGCCGACCACCCGAAAGAAATCGTTCCAGGGGAGTTCCTCTGTGCCCGCCACATAGTGTTCGAAGAAAGAACCGAAATCGGAACCGGCGACCGCCTCGGCCGCCTCCCGCACCCCACGCGAATCGGGAAAGAAACGGTTCTGCCGGGCGTAGTTCTGGTTCATCCATCGCAGGACCTCGCGCAGCGACGAGCGGCACTGGGTGCGCTCGCGGAGCTCGAGATCGAGCAGGATGCCGAGTAAGAAACCCTTGTTGTAGTAGGAGATGCTGCGCGCGGGATCCTGGTAGTAGGGGTAACCTTCGAGCCAGGCGCCGAGGCTCGAGGCTTCCGCCGATTGCGTGAGGTGCGCGGGTCTTTCCTCGAGCTGGCGGATCTCGCGGGCAAGGTCCTTGAGTAAGCTGGACCCATTCTTCCGCCCGGCGCGCAGCATGGCGTATTCGCCAACCGTGCTGGTCACGCCTTCGCTGAACCAGAGGGCGGTCGAGTAGTTCTCTCGGCTGTAATCGACGGGCTCGAGCGATTGAGGCCGAATGCGCTTGACGTTCCAGCGATGGAAAAACTCGTGGGCGGTTACCTCCGCCAGGGACTCGGGATCTTCTGCCAGCCGATGGGCGCTCTCGTCAATCGCCGTCGAATCGGCGTGCTCCATCCCTCCGTAGCCAGGACCCCGGGGGAAGTGGTAGATGAAAACGTAGGAACCCTGCGGCTGATCGTCCACCCATGAAGTCTCCGCCGCTACAATACTTTCGTCCATCGCGACGATCTTCTCGATGTTATAGTCGGCGGGTTCGGCGTCGATGATGACTCGGTAGCGCCCGCCGCCAACTTCGAAATCCTCTTCCCGGAAGGTGCCGATCTCTACCGGGGCGTCAACCAAGCGATCGTAATTCTCGGCTCGAAAGCCGGCTTCTTGCGAACCGGCTAAGGCGGTCGCGATCTTCCACGGCGTGGGCACATTGCGGAACTCGAGCTCGATCGGATGGGAGCGCAGGTCGACGGGATAGATGAGGATCTCCGCCAAATTGAAAAACGCATGCTGGCCATTCAGTTGGGCGCCGAAGGGACCCTGATCGTTGGCGAAAGTTTCGTATTCGATCTCGGCGCCCTGCGCGGCCCGGGCAATGTGCCATCGACTGGGATTGAGGGGAGAAATCGCTAGGGAGTTTCCCTGCTCATCGCGCCCATGAACCCAGTGGACATACTGGGCAAAGTCCCGAATCTGATAGAGCGCGTTCCAGGCGGGCAACTCGAGATCATGGTCTGCCGCACCGGGTGGGATGTGGAGTTCGACCTGCACCAAATGCCTGGCGGGATCGGCCAGCACCACGGTGTAGCGAAGCGAGGCTGGCGCTGGCGAGGCGGAAGCGGTCTCAGCCGGCGCCCTGCCGGCGACCGCCCCACAGAGCAGAAGGCCCAGCAAAACAGACATCGAGAACGTCCCGCCCGAAACCGGTTCGCAGCCCGCGCTTGCCGCCGCCGCTCGAATCACGGTCGGAGGCGAGCCCCAGTCATCTCGCTTGCAGCCGTGCCCGCCGCCAGGTGCTCGACGTGCCGGGGCAATTTCTCGTAGATTCCCCCAAAGCCCCCGTTCGAGAGGATGGCCACGACATCTCCCGCCCGCAATTCGGGAGCGACGGTGGCAAGGATGGTATCGACCGCCGGCGCGAGGCGGGCCCGGCGACCGTGTTTTTCGATTTCGGCTTGCAGCGTCGGCAAATCCAGCCGTTCCGATGCCGGGATGCCCTCGGACTGGAACACCTCGGCAACCACCACTTCGTCGGCTATGGCTAAACTCTTCGCCAAATCCTTCTGCAGGATGTTTCGCCGGAGGGTGTTCGATCGCGGCTCGAGAATCACCCACAGGCGCGCCCCTGGATAACGCGACCGCAGGGCCTCGAGGGTGCTGCGAATGGCCGTGGGGTGATGCGCAAAGTCGTCGATGATGGTGATCCCCCGCACCACGGTTCGCACTTCCAACCGGCGCTTGACCCCCTGGAAGGTGCGGAACGCGGCGCCGATTTGATCGGGCGAAATGCCCTGCCCGGCAGCCAAGGCGGCGGCCGCGGTCGCGTTCCAGACGTTATATTCCCCGGCCATGGCAAACTCGAAATCCGCCCACCACGCTCCCTCCTTCCAGAGCGACCAACGCGTGTCTTTCGTTCCCAGACGGAGATCGCGGATCTGCCAGTGCGACGCCCGGCGACCGTAGCGCTCGACCGGGCAGAACGGACGGGCCAGGCAACGCTCCAAGCTTTCGCCGCAATCGAAGGCCACGATCCGCCCTCGCCGCGGCACCAGGTTCACCAGCCGCTTGAAAGCGGTTTCGACCGCGTCCAAGTCCTTGTAGATGTCGGCGTGATCGAATTCGACCGAGGTGAGGATCACGGCGTCGGGAAAGTAATGGAGAAACTTCGGGCCCTTGTCGAAGAAGGCGGTATCGTATTCGTCGCCTTCCAGAATAAAATGCTCTCCCTCGCGCACTTGAAAGCTGCTTTGAAAATTTTCCGCAATGCCTCCAATGAGGAACGAGGGCTTCCGGCCGGCGCTCTCAAAAATCCAAGCCAGCATCGAGGTCGTGGTGGTCTTGCCGTGCGTGCCGGCCACCACTAAGACTTGTTTTCCAACCAGAAACTCGTCATGCAGAACTTGCGGCAGCGACGAGAAGGGGATGCGCTGGTCGAGCACATGCTCCAGTTCCACATTGCCGCGAGAAATCGCGTTGCCAATCACCACCAGGTCCGGTCGCGGCTCTAAATTCTTGCTGTCGAAGGGTTCCTTCACGCCGATCGCGAGGGACCGCAGAAAATCCGACATCGGCGGATAGGCTGCCCGATCCGAACCGGTCACACGAAAGCCGCGCTGTTGCAGCATGCCCGCGAGCGAGGCCATGGCCGTTCCGCAGATTCCAATCAGATGAATGTGCCGGTTGTTGTCGCTCACTCCCTTTCCACCCCTCCGAACGAAATGAAAAACCTTACCTCAGCTTCTTGTCGCCTTTCGTGGCTATGATCGCTTCTCCCCCGGCCGTCGACGCTTCGAGAACCCTGAGGCTCACCCCCTCTTCGCCCGCCTCAAGCGCTGCCCGCACCCCCAGGGGAAGCGTGACCTGCTCCCGGGATACGTGGCCCGAGCGCAGCCCATAGGCGACCGGCACTCCCAGATCATGAACGATTCTGAGAATCACCTGCTCCAAACTATACGGCTGATCCTTGGTCTGCACACAATCGAGCATCTCGCCAAATACGATTCCACGAACCCCTTGGAGTTTCCCCGCCAGCTTTAATTGCATGAGCATGCGGTCGATCTGAAATGGCTTGACTGCAATATCCTCGAGAAACAGGATGGTCCCGTCGGTATGCACTTCATAGGGGGTTCCGATCGAAGCCACCAGCATGGACAAACAGCCTCCATAGAGGACGCCTTCCCCGGAACCTTCCACCAATACTTTAAGGGGAGAGGATTCTCCCAAGCTCCACCCTGCGCTGCCCCCTAAGGCGGCCTCCCAGCTTGGAACATCGATTCCGCCGGGATGGGAAAAATCTTTTGTGACCATCGGACCATGGAAGGTAACCATAGCGAGGGCATCGGCAAAGTAGGTTAATAGAGTGGTGGCGTCACTATAGCCGACAAAAATTTTCGGGTGAGACCTGAGCCGCTCGAGGTCAATCTCCTGGAGCAGATAATTTGTGCCGTAGCCGCCCCGCGCGCAAACCACGGCATCGACATCGGGACGGAGAAACATCTCCTCGAGCTCGTTCACCCTCCGTCTCAACGAGCCGGCGAAGTATAAGTCCTCGTCGAAGATGGAGGGGAGAAACGTGGTTTGGTAGCCCATTGCGTGCAAGCGGTCGATGCCCGCCGCGAGCAAATCGCGTTTGATATTGCTGGCCGGGGCGATAATTCCGATCGTATCCCCGGGTTTCAGAGCGGGCGGCTTGACCCGAACCATCGGCGGCGTAGCTGGCATAGAGGCAGTCTAAACGAAGAATTCTCCTTGGCAGATCAACTCGGCGGATCCGCGCAGGAACACTTGTTCTTCCCAGCGCACCATCTGCACTCCCCCCGGGGTGTGTACCTCGACCGGGGAGGCGGCCTTGTTTTGCGCCATCGCCGCCACCGCCGCCGCACACGAACCGGTCCCGGACGACTGCGTCTCACCCACCCCGCGCTCAAAAAACCGAACGTCAATGTGGTTGTGATTAGCGATGGTAACCAGTTCAATATTAATCCCATGCTTGAAGGTATGGTGGCGTCCGATTTCCCGCGCTTGCTGCTGCCATTCGGCAACGAACGTGGGGACAAACATGACGAAATGGGGGTTGCCGAGGGAAACCGGGATGCCACGCACAACCCCTTGCGAGAGTGGGAGGAGCAGCTCACCGCCGACCTCGGGTTGCCCCATGGCAAGCTCAAATTCGTATTGTTTCTCGCGCTGCGAGATCAGGGTGCAAGTCTTCAGGCCCGCCCCGGTGCGGATCACAATCTTTGGTTTCGCCTGTTGCCGGCAGAGATAGGCGGCCACGCAGCGTGTTCCATTGCCCGACAGCTCCGCTTTGCTGCCGTCGGCGTTAAACAAACTCGCCTGCACATCCGCACCATCGGTTGGAAACAGCCATTCGACACCGTCGGCACCCACTCCCTGATGGCGGTCCGCAATGCGCCGGCTGAAGTCTCCGATATCGGCAGGAGCGTAGATACCTTCGAGAATGAGGAAATCGTTTCCGCACGCGCTCGCCTTGACAAAAGGCACCCCTGGGGAGTTCATGGCGAGTTTACCGCTGCGAGCGCGATCAGGCTCGCCAGCATGGGTGAAGGCCTGGCGCCGTTGAAAGCCTGCGGCGAAATACCCGACCGGTGCCAGCCGTGCCGCTCCCCGCGAAGCTCGTAGCTTTGGCCCGAATTCGACATGCGAAGTGAATTCGGGTGGATTTTATCACCAAGGTGCGGGGCCCGGATCCTCGAAGAACGGGTCTGGCACCCCGGGCGAGCGATCCGCCACGCCATTAGCGCCCGCGACGCTGAGTCCAATAGATCGTAGCCGGCGCTTGCCCCAGGGTGTGGACGACAACCAGGGAAATCAAGTCACGGCGCTCGACGTTTTCGGCGACCGGGTCGTGATCGATCGCAATCACGTAATCCACGTAGTGTGAGGGATCCGCCAGGGCTCTCTCCCACAATCCTTCCGGGTCTGCGGGTTTCTTCCATGGTCGGTGATTGCCTTCATTGATCACGCGGCGCAAGGGAATGCCCGCCTCTTCGAAAGCGCCCACGTGATCTCCGAGGTACATGAGTAAATCAGAATCCCGCGGCAACTTGATGAAGGTGGCGGCAAGCTCCTTCTCGAATGCGACGCGGGTGCGGGAGTTCGCCCAAGCCTCCCGGTAGCAGATTGGCTGGGCCTTCCACACCTCCCCGTAGCTGGCCGCAAGCAGCGCCAAAAACCCGACGACGATCACCCCTTTCATCCATCTCGGCCGGGCGTACTTGAGCCCGCATTCGATCGCTACTGCAGCCAGCACGGCAAACGCCGGAATCAGTTCGGTGCCGAAGCGCACGTTGTAATACGAGAAAGGCCACCATTGCGGTAGAAAAATTGGGACGCTGCCGTAGGCAACCGACAACCCATAAAACGGCAAAGGAATCGCCACGAGGAGCAACGGCCAGCGGCTCGGCCGAAACCGTGCCAGGAGGATGCCGCCGGCGAGCAGCAATCCCAGCCAAACTTTCGCGAACCTTCCTTCCGCCATGTTGTCTTGGGCCGCCTTTAGAAAATAGAGCAATGAGACCCCGAGATCATGCCATCCCGGATGAGGGGAAGATTGGGAGAGTGCCGTTTTCTGCTCGATGGCGCGAGCCGAATAAGGACCGGTGGCAAACGACACAGGATCGCGATAGATGAGCGCGTTGTAGCCGAGCCAAAGGAGGGGCGCGAAGGCGGCCAGCAAAATGAAGCGAGCAAGGCTCCGCCCCAAAGCCGTCCTTTTCTGGGGCGAGCTCAGGATCACCCACGACACCGCCAGGCCCATCCCTCCCGCCAGGAACCATCCGTCGTAGCGCGTGAGACAGGCCCCCGCCAAGCACCATCCGCATTTCCGCAACAAGGATGCCGCCTGCTCTCGATCGAGTCCCTCGGCAGCCTGGTGAAACTCGCTGCCATAGACGACAGACCAGATGAACAGAGCCGAGTACACGACCTCGGTCATGGCTGTGGTCTGAAGGTACAGCAGGTTAGGATTGGCGGCGTAAGTGCCTGCCGCAAACCAGGCCGCGACGCGGGTGGCCCCTGGAGGTCGATCCCGCTCCCCGGACCATCCCCGCACCAAGCGAAAGATCCCCGCGGTGGCGAACACATACGCGCCCATCGAAGGGATGGCGCCGGCCACGCCGGTCCGCCAAGCGGCATCGGACAACAAGAATGGAATCATCAGAAGATGGGGGAGGGGCAGCCAAACCGTGCCCAGTTGCAGCAGGCCGGGCGTGCGGGAATCAATGACCCGGCGGGCGATATTGATATGCGCGACCGCGTCGCCATAAAGCAACAGGTCGCTGTGGCGGAAATAGAAGACAAAGGAAAATAGCGAGGCGGCGGCTGCGATTTGCGACACCAGTGTGACCTCGCGGTCCCAACCGTCCTTTCGCTGCTGATTCATTCGAGGTGGGTCAATTCGCGAAAGGCTTGAAATCTTCCCTCGATCTCCGCTCGCGTGAGGGATTGAAGCCGCTCCGTGCCGAAGCGCTCGACGGCAAAGGAGCCCATGACCCCGCCGTAGAAGAGGGCGCGCTTGAGCACTTCGCGGTTGAGGGAACCCGCCGAGGCAATGTATCCCATGAACCCGCCGGCGAAGGAATCGCCGGCGCCGGTCGGGTCTCGCACCTCTTCGATGGGCAACGCAGGTGCGCGAAAGGGATGATGGCCAACCCCGAAAGCCCCCTCCCGAAAGAAGATGGTGGCTCCGTACTCGCCATGCTTGATGACCAGCGCCCGGGGTCCCAGGGCAAGCACTTTTTGCGCCGCTCGCGGCAGGTTGTGTTCTTCCGCGAGCATCTTGGTTTCCCCATCATTGATGAGCAACACATCGACCAGCTGCAGGGTTTCCAGCAACTCCGGGCGTGTGCCCCGAATCCAAAAATTCATGGTGTCGCCGCCCGTCAGGCGGACTCCGTTCAACTCGCGACGCACCGAAGCCTGCAAGGCGGGGTGGATGTTGCCCAGAAACAAAAACTCCGAGTCTTGATATTCGTGGGGAATCCTCGGCTGGAACGTTTCGAAGACATTGAGCTCGGTAAAGTCCGTCTTGGCTTCGTTGAGGCTGTCCAGGTATTGCCCGCCCCAGCGGAAGGTCTTCCCTTGGGCGTGTTCGACGCCTCGGAGATCGATGCCACGCTGGATGAAAACCTCCTCATGCTCGGAGGTGAAGTCCTCGCCCACCACGGCTACGACTCGCACCGTGGTGAAGAAGCTCGCGGCCAAAGCAAAATAAGTACAGGAGCCACCCAGAATGTTCTCGGCCCGTCCTCGAGGCGTGGTGATCGAGTCGAAGGCGATCGAACCGACGGCAACAATGCTCATGGTTTTCCCCGGCTCTCGAGATATCTTGCGAGGATGAGTTTCAATTTCGCGCGAGTGGCGGGAGGAACCTTGTCATATTCGGTGATGACCGCGTGGGTGAGCGCTCGATTACACTGGCAACCTGGCGCACTCCGAAGCGCCGCCAGGGTCTGACGTAACACCCGGCAGGCGTTTTCCGCATTCTGGTTGAGGACCGCGACAATCTGGTCGACCGTGACCGAATCGTGCTGGGGATGCCAACAATCGTAGTCGGTCACCATGGCAACGGTCACGTAGCACATCTCCGCCTCCCGCGCCAGCTTGGCCTCCTGCAGGTTGGTCATGCCGATTACGTCCATGCCCCAGCTGCGATAGAGGTTCGATTCGGCCTTGGTGGAAAATTGCGGTCCCTCGATGCACAGGTAGGTGCCCCCTCGTTTGCCCCGTACCCCGGCCTCTTTGCAGGCTTTCTCCACGGTCTCGGCCAATGCGGCACAGATCGGTTCAGCCAAGGCCACATGGGCGACCATGCCCTCCCCGAAGAACGTGTCCACGCGGTGACGGGTGCGATCGAAGAACTGGTCAGGAATTACGAACTCGAGCGGCTTGTGTTCTTCTTTCAGCGATCCTACGGCCGAAAGGGACACGATGCGTTCCACCCCCAGTTGCTTGAAGCCATGAATGTTGGCGCGAAAATTCAGCTCCGAGGGAAGGATGCGGTGACCCCGTCCGTGGCGAGCGAGAAATGCCACCCTGCGCCCTTCGAGCATTCCCAGAACATAGGCATCGGAAGGCTCTCCGAACGGGGTGGGCTGTCGGAGCTCCTCGACCTGGGTGAGGCCGGGCATCGAGTACAGGCCACTGCCGCCGATGATGCCAATCTCCGCCTGCGGCAAATCTCCCCCCTGAAAAGGTCCGCAACCAAACAAACTCGAGATTATACAGAATTAGGG
>DASPVV010000135.1:0-3846 GCA_035622175.1 Terriglobales bacterium
TCGTCGTACTTGTCATCAAGAGCCAAGACGGATTCCTCAACTCGTCCTTGGAAGGACGACGGACGTTGCGCAGAATTGGTGGGAACCGAAGGTAGCGGCTGCTAGCGTCGACACACTCTTTCAGAGTATATCTCGAATCACATCCGAGTATATCACGAATCTCCACACCTACCCTCGTCCGTCACCCTGCCTGCTTTTGACCGAGGATCGGGTTCGAGGGTCTAGAGGCCACCCTATGTTCCCCACCGTTAGTTGGTTAGATGCCAATCGGTGAATCGAAGTTTCGCCTTCGACCCCCCTAGGCCGCCCCGGAACTGGAGCCCGGTTCGAGTAACCCCGGATCCATGAGCACCCGCTTGAGACGTATCTTCTGCTCGAGCAGGGCCTGGCGCCGGCCGGGATCCTGGTTCCCGGGAGCCTGCAACGCGCTCTGAATCTCCTCGAGCTTGCGCCGCAACTGAATCCGGCGCAGGGCGCGCAAGGCTCCTACCAACCTCTCCGCCGTCAGTTCCTCCTCCTCTTTCATGAGAATCGAAGCCAGCAGATTGCGATCGCTTTCGTTGAGCGGGAGGGCCATAATGTCAGTGATTTCCGGCGTCAGCAGCAAGGCTTCCAGGATGGACTCGGTAGCCAATCCCAGGTGAAGTCGCTCGCCGGCCACGGCAAACCGCGCCTGCCGGGCGGGATTGAATTCCTCTTCCGCTCCGTCGCGTCGGGAAAGCCGGGTGGTGTCGGCTGGGATCTCCTGTCCTCCGCTCAAAGCGCGAATCACGATCTTCTCGGCATCCGAGACCTGCACTGCGAGGGAGGCCTTCAGGGTCGTCGCCGAGCGGGTTCTGGCAGCTTGTTTGAGCTCCTGCCGCAGCACGGCTGAATCCAGGCTCAATTTCTGGGCGATCTCGCTGGCGAGTTCATCCCGCAGGATGCGACTCGGCACGCGCTGAACATGCGGCAACAGGTAGTTCACCGCCTTCACCTTGCCGTCCGCGCTGCGGATGGGAAATTGGACTCGGGCGCGCTCGATGAGATAGTCAAAATACCCCAAGGAATTTCGCAGCGCCTCGGCATAAGCATTCTTCCCCTTGCGGCGCACGAACAAGTCAGGATCGAATCCCGGCTCTAAGCTCAGGACTTTGAGGTGGAATTCCTCTTCGACCAGCAACGCCAGCGTGCGCTCGGTCGCCTTGGCGCCGGCAGTGTCGGGATCGAAGTTTACCACTACGTTCTTGCTGAAACGCCCGAGCAGTTTGGCCTGCGATTCCGTGAAGGCGGTTCCCGAGCTGGCAATCACATTATGAAAACCCGCGGCATAGACCGAGACACAATCCATCTGGCCTTCGACGAGGATGGCATACTCCAGTTTGCGAATCGCCTCCTTCGCCCGATCCAGATTGAACAGGACCCGCGACTTCGAGTAAATGGCTGTCTCCGGGGAATTCAGGTACTTAGGACCGGCTTTCTCGTCGCTCGCGAGCGCGCGGCCGGTGAAGGCGATCACCCGCCCGGATTCGTTCGTGATGGGAAACATCACCCGGTTGCGGAATCTTGAGTACATGGCAGACACCGAGGGTGCCTGGTCCGTCTTGTCTCCCCGGGCCGAACCTGCGCTCTCCTCCGCCGCGCCCGGGGCAGAAGCTAAGGACCCAGGGCTCGACCGAGCCCCTGCTTTCCAGGAAAACAGGCCGCTCTCCCGGAGCAAGTCCTGATCAAACTCGGCACGCAGCCGGTCGCGGAGCAAAAACCCGGAATCGGGGGCGTAGCCGATGTGAAAGACCTTGATCGTATCCTCATCGAGGCCGCGGCCCGCCAGGTATTCCCGCGCCTGAGCGCCTTCGGGTCGCTTGAGGTATTCCTCGAAGCAGCTACAGGCCCGCCCGTGAATCTCAAGCAGAATGGCTCTTTGGCTGGCTTCGCGTGCCTCGGCGGGACTGCTATAGCTGGCCTTCGGCAGGGGAAGGTTGAGCTTTTGAGCCACGGCGCGGAGGGCTTCGGGAAAGCTGATGTTCTCGATCTTCTGCACAAAGCTCAGAACATCGCCGGAGGTACCGCATCCGAAGCAGTGAAAGAACTGGCGAGTGGCATGGACGGAGAACGAGGGCGTCTTCTCTTTGTGAAACGGACATAGCCCGGAATAATTCTGAGCGCCGACTTTCTTCAGCTTGACATAGTCGCCCACAATGCGAACGATGTCTGCCTGTTGCTTGACGAACTCTTTGAAATCACCGGTTTCCGTCATGACTAGGGACCATCGTCAGGTTGGGTGCAATTGTGGAGGAAAGAACCGCGGAAGTGAAGATGCGGGAATAGCCGGCCTGTGGAGAAACTGTGCAATCCTCGTTGAAATCGGTTCATGGCCGAGGAAAAATCGACGAAAATAGCCGGATTGCTTCTCTTGATCAGCTTGATCCGCCAAGCAGGAAAGCGGACCAGGGCTGGGAGCGACCTCCGCGTCGAGGCATCTTACACCCTCAAATCCACCACCGTGGCCCCTCCTCCTCCTTGGTTGAGCGGGGGTTCGGCGATGGACTCGACGTGGGGGTGCTTTTCGAGCAACTGGCGCAGGGCCTTGCGCAAAACCCCCATGCCGCTGCCGTGCACCACGCGAATCCGCGGTAGACCGGCCAAGAAGGCGCGGTCCACAAACCGTTCCACTTCCCGGGTCGCCTCTTCGACACTGCGTCCAATGACGTTGATCTCGGCGGGCACATTCTGACTCTCGCTTTGCAGCGTTACCGAGATTCCCCGCGCGCGAGCGGCCGCCAGGGGAGAGTCTTGCGCCCGCAGCATGACCTCGGCGATGTCGTCGCCGGCGATTTTCATCTTCATTCTGCCGATCTCGACTTCATAATGATGGTCATCCACGCGTCGTGTGATCCGGGCAGGGTGGGCCACCGATTTCAGCTTGACCGTATCCCCCTCCGCTGCCTGCACCAGCCGATCCTGGGCATGGGGATCGCCCCGGTCCGCCCCGCTGGTGTGCGCCACCACGGTGGCGTCGAATTCATCGCGAAACTCGCGGCGCAGCTTGGCAATCCGCCTCTCCGCCTCGCGGGAGAGCTTCTGCGCCGCCCCGCGATCTTGGACGGCATGAACCGCCTCGCGCGCCCGATATTCGAAATCCCGCAAGAGACTGTCCAGCTTGCTTTCCATCTGTTTGAGTTTGGCTTGCTGCTCGCGCTTGCCCTCGGCCACCCCATGAGCCTTCTCGCGCGCCAGTTCCTCCTCGAGCGCACCCAGCCGCAAGCGTTCCGTCTCCGTTTCCCGTAATTCGGCGTGCAGACGATCGAGCAGCTGGCCGACATCGCGGGCCGCGGAGCCCAGCCGCAGCCGCGCCGCTCGAATGATGGTGGGATTGAGGCCGAGCCTCTGGGCGATATTGATTCCCGCCGAAGCCCCCGGCACGCCTACTTTCAGCTCATAGGTGGGCCGCAGCGTCCCCTCGTCGAATCCCACGGCGGCGTTGAGCACGCCTTCGGTGTTGGCAGCGAAGACCTTGAGCGAGGTGTGATGCGCGGATACCACGGTGATAGGGCCCAGGCGGAGAAAATACTCCGCGATGGCCACGGCCAGGGCTGCCCCTTCTTCGGGATCGGTCGAGGAGCCAAGCTCATCGAGCAACACCAGCGATCGCGCGGTGGCGGTGCGCGAGATCGAATCAATGTGGGTGACGTGGGCGGAAAAAGTGGAGAGGTTCTGTTCGATGGACTGATAGTCGCCGATATCGGCGAGCACCGCATCGAAGATCGGCAATTCTGCCCGGTCGGCCGGAATCAGCATGCCGGATTGCGCCATGAGCGCCAAGAGTCCGATCGTCTTCAGGGCGACGGTTTTTCCGCCGGTGTTCGG
>DASPVV010000136.1:0-11481 GCA_035622175.1 Terriglobales bacterium
CGGTCGATCTGCTTCATGCGATCGACCGGGAGGCAAAACGCATTGGTGTGAGCCGCCAGGCATTCATTAAGTTGAGGCTCGCAGATACTCTCGAGAACTCACGCTGAGAATCCCAGTGTCCCGCAGGTGAGCTGCGCGACATGTCGGACGTCGGTAGCGTGACAGTTTGGCGTCGTGACGATATGACGAGTCAGAGTCCCAGTCCGTCCACCGCGTGGTGCTGAGTCTTAATGCGACGGGCGGAAACGTAGAACTTCAGATGCTGGTGTCTGCAGATCCAGTACCGTAGACGAGAGATGTGATTGCACCCATTTTTCGCATCCACTCCTGGCATAGGGCGGAAACAAAAAAAAGGCCCCACCACACTGAGGAAGAGTGTGATGGGGCCTGTGGCTCAAAGGACAAGTTGTTACCACAGCTTCGTTTGCCTCGTAAGTCGTCCTGGAACCCCTGCCGTTCTATTCTGACTCTTTCGCCATTTTGGCTGCCTTTTCGGGCTTTCCCCAATTCTTGTAAAGCTGGACGATCCATTCGCGGGCTCGGTCCAAGTGATAGTGGTCCCCAGCTGTTATTTGGTTCTCCCGTGCCACCATCCCCTGATAACCTTGAATTAGCAGCGGTTCCGCCTCGGCGTATTTCTTCTCTCCCGCCAGGCCGGCGCCCAGCAGGCTCTCGGCGCGGAATCCTTGCCAATCATCCGGCTGGTTCTTTCGAATGACCTCCATGGCCTTGCGCGCGAGAGGCTCGCTCTCCGCGAACTTGGCCTCCGACTGGTAGGCCAACGCCAGATCAGCCGCCGATGCCATAGTATCCGGGTGTTCCGAGCCCAAGGCGTGCTGTCGCCCCGCCAGGGCTTGCGCGGCATAAGTCTCCGCCAAGGCGTATTTGCCCTGTCGTTGGTACATCGATGCAAAATCCGACAGGATGTCAAGTGTGTAAGGATGCTCGGGGCCTAACACACGGCGGCTGATCCCCAGGGTCCGGGTGAACATCGCCTCGGCCTGCGCGTACTTGCCCAGATCGTTGCAGGCTTTGGCCAGATTGATCATGCATATCAACGTATCAGGATGCTCGGAACCTAACACGCGGCGACTGATCTCGAGGTTCTGGCTGTAGAGCGCCTCAGCCTGTGCGTACTTGCCCTCGTCGTCGTAGACGATGGCCAGACTGTTCATGGACATCAGGGTGGAGCGGTGGTCGGGACCTAACACGCGACGTTTGATCTCTAGAGTCTGGCTGTCGAGCGCCTCAGCCTGTGCGTACTTGCCCTGAAGCTCGTAGACGATCGCCAGATTGTTCATGGAACTTAGCGTGGCGGGATGCTCGGGACCTAGCAAGCGGCGCCGGATCTCCAGAATCTGACTGTGGAGTGCCTCGACCTGCGCGTACTTGCCCTCATCCGAGTAGACGATGGCCAGATTGTTCATCGACTTCAGCGTGTCGGGATGCTCGGGACCTAACACGCGACGTTTGATCTCTAGAGTCTGGCTGTCGAGCGCCTCGGCCTGCGCGTACTTGCCCTCGTCACGGTAAACCAGGGCCAGATCGTTCATGGAACTCAGGGTGTCGGGATGCTCGAGGCCTAACAGGCGGCGATTGATCTCCAGGGTTTGGCTGTCGAGTGCCTCGGCCTGCGCGTATTTGCCCTCATGCCAGTAGACATGGGCCAGATTGTTCATGGACTTCAGGGTGTCGGGATGCTTGAGACCTAGAATGCGGCGCCGCAAATCCACTGCTGACTCCAACTGCTTGCTGGCCTCGGGGTATAGTCCAAGGTCCGTGTACGTCTGCCCGATGGTATTCCGAATGGCAGCCTCTACCTGCGGTTGCTTTGCGAACTTGCCCTCGATTCGCTCCGCTGCTCGGTCCAGGGCCGTCCGCACCTTCAAGTCCGGGTCCGGTTTGGCGCTCGGACCGGACTGGGTGGCAGCGCTCGCCTGTGCCAACAGATCGTTCTGCAAGAAGTCGTTCACAGCTTGGGCACTTCCTTCTGCCCGGCGCGCTTTCACCGCCTCCCAGGTGCTGGTAATTACACCCGCAAGCAGAACCACAAAAACGGCTGCCGTTCCGGCCACCAGAGCCTTGTGCCGCATCGCATATTTCTTGGCGCGATAGCCTACGCTGGCGGGGCGCGCGGTTACAGGCTCGTTGCTGAGATAACGTCCGATATCAGCCGCAAGCTCTGTCGGGGAGCCGTAGCGCCGGGAGCGGTCTTTTTCCAGCGCCTTCATCGTGATCGAGTCCAGATCACCGTGCAGCAGAATGACTAACTGTCCGGGCTCAGCGCCACGCGCTTCTGCCGTGGACTTTGACGTTTCCTTATCCCCGCTGACCTTCGTGCTGGGGCGCGGCGGATCTTCTTCCCTCAAACGGCGCAGAAACTCTTCAAACCGTTGCTTGTTGTTCTCGAACGGCAGAGAGCCGGTGAGCAAGACATAGAGCACCGCGCCCAGCGAGTAAACATCCGTGCGCGTATCGACATCCACCCGTCCGGCGTCGGCCTGCTCTGGACTCATGTATCCCGGTGTGCCCACCCAGCCGCCGACCTGGGTAAAGAGAGTTTCGCCGTCAAGTTGCGGACTGACGGCCTTTGCCAGCCCGAAGTCGATGATGCGCGGCACCGGGTTGCCGTCAACTTCGACTACAAGGATGTTGGCCGGTTTGAGGTCACGATGAATGATGGCTTTCTGGTGCGCGTGCTGCACTCCTTCGCAGACTTTAATGAACAACTGCAATCGTTCGCGAATCTTGAGCCGCTTGCGGTCGCAATAGTCGGTGATGGGCTGGCCGGGAACGTATTCCATCACGAAGTAGGGCTGGCCGTCGGGGGTGGCCCCGGCGTCGAACACCTTGGCAATCGAGGGATGGTCCATGATTGCCAAGGACTGACGCTCGGAGTAGAAGCGTTGCAAAACCGAGTCGTCGTAGCGTCCGACCTTGATGAGCTTGAGAGCGACTTGGCGTTGGATGGGAGCGGTTTGCTCGGCCAGCCAGACTTGTCCCATGCCGCCTTCGCCGAGTTTGCGAATAAGTTGGTAAGGTCCGATGGATTTAGGCCCTGTGTTGGCGCGTTCTGCCGCTGAGAGAGTGGCAACTGCCGAAGTGTCTAGGGTCCCATCGGGGTCGGAAACTGCAGGCGCGCCGGACTCGATGGTCTCAGCATCGGTATTCTTTGCCAGCCCATCCGCTTCGCCCATACCCACCCCGCGAGGAAGTCGGCAAAAGTGTAGCACCGCAGAAAGCCACCCTCAATTGGCATCACGAAAGAGCTTGCTCATCGAGTTCTTCGTTTGTCATATTTCGCTTTCTACTCCTGCATCTCCTGGTGTGTTATCTGTGCCCCTCTACTCGCGCTGGGGGCCGGGGTGAGCACCCCGCCCCAGTGATACCGACTGATTTTCCCTCAGTCGGACATTGAATCCTTCCCAATTTTGACCTGTCAATGCTCGACCACAAAAATTTTTGGGGGCGTGTGAAAAAACGAACAGCCCTGTTCTAGAAACTGTACTAGGTACGCGCGGAATTTAAGGTTTTTGGCTGAAAGTGCGGTTGATTTTAAAGGACTTGCCTTTGTTTGCAACGTCGGTGCGGCTTCGAATCCCTCCCTCTCCGCCAGAATCCTTCAAGTAGACTCAGCATAAGGACTTACCTATTCCCCGCTCCCTCGCTCAACTACATGATCCGGTGCGTCCGAATGGCCCCGGTGCCGGTGATCGCGCAACTCCGGGAGAAGCTGGACATATAACCACCGCCCTTCAGCCCCAGTGGGGCTGGCCATTGCAGCTACCTTTAATACAGGCGGAAACTGATCTCAATATTGACCTGCACGGCAACCGGCTGCCCGTCCTTCATCGCAGGTTCGAACTTCCACTGCCGCACCGCCTCGATAGCTCTCTCATCGAGACCCATGCCCAGTGAGTGTTGTACGCGAATGTCGCGCGGCTCCCCATCCGCGCCCACGATGAGCCAGAGCAAGACCGTTCCCTGGTACTTCGCCTTGCGGGCCTCCTCGGAATACTCCGGGTCAGGATCGTAAATCGTCCGTGGCGCGGAAACCCCGCCGCCCACGCGATATATACCACCGCCAGTGCCGCCGCCATGTCCCGAGCCCACGCCGGCACCGCCTCCTGAGCCAATGCCGCCACCATTGCCGCTCCCGATTCCGCCACCGAACCCAGGCCCATTCGAGGGCCGCTCGAGAATCGCGGAAAGTGGGTTGCCGATCTGGGATGTCGGGAGCGTCAGCGCAGGCGGGCCAATCACTGTTGGCTCCGCAACAAGCTTCGGCTGTTCATTTTGTACTACGACAACCGGGGGGGCGATCTGCTCTCGCTCGAAACGAGGCAGGCTGCCTGCTGATTCGGCAATTTTGTCTCGATCACCACCCCCGCCGCCACCCCCGCCTTGATGAATCGATGGCGGCAGCACGTAGACGTCCGTTACCAGGACACGGTGAGCACCCCGGACAGGTTGCACTGCCTTGCCCGCCCAGAGCGTAGCCGACACTACGACGGCAATCACCGCCGCGTGCATGGCCATTGAGAGCGCGATGTTTGTCCGATCGAAGGGATAGTTCCCATAGCCCACTCCGAACAGAGTCGGCAAGACCCTTGAAAGATTCGTATCCGCAGACGAAATGTTTTCTTCTCGTATCGAGGTGGTGGTGGGGACCACGACCGGCAAAGCGAAACCTGCGCCGAGCAACTCCGCTTTCAGCGCCACTTTGAACTCGGGATCCGGAATCAACCGCAGTTCCGCAGCGATGCCCAGCAATTCGCCGATATTCAAATCCACCTTCGGTGGCGCAGAATTCGGTTGCGCGATCATCATTTCGATCGCATCTTCGAGTTGATCTGCAAGTGAAAAGCTAGCCATGATTGCTCCTCATCCATTCACGAAGATTTTGTAATGCCCGCAATTGAAGCTGTTTGATGGCGCCCTCGCTGCGCCCGAGTTCGGTTGCGATTTCGCGCAGACTCTTCTGACCGAGGAAACGCCGCCTGATCACGTACCGCTGATGCGCTGGCAGCCTATCAACAAGTTGGTAAAGCATGGTCCGCCGCTCGACGTGGTCTTCGATACCAGTTTCGCCAACATCTTCAGTCTCAACTTCCATCTGTCCAATGACTCGCCGCCAGCGGCCCGAAAGCACATTCGCCGCAATGCCCAGAAGCCACGCTGCGAACGGCAGGCCGCGCCATTCGAATCCAGGAAGGCTGGCCAGAGCCTGATGGAAGACCTCGGCCGTCAGATCCTGCGCCTCTTCACGGTTCCGCACACGACGTGCCATGTAGGCATATACGCGCTCAAAATTGTCCTCATATAGATCGGCGAAGTGCGCCGGGTCCTGGCGCGCCGCCTCGACCTGCAGCCGCTCATCTCTTTCGTTTCTTAGCGCTTTCAAACTGTTCTCCGTGCAGCTGCTTCTTGATTAACTAATGGGAAAAACCGGCGAAAAGGTTACGGTCTGTCGGGAATCTTTTTGGAAGCCGTGCGCCACCGCTCCAGGAAGTGAGATGCAGGTTCTGCTGCAAATTGTCGATCAACAGAGGGAGGATGAGCTCATATTTCCTCGAGGGCTGATCTGCGAATATCCTTTCGGCTCAAACCAGAAAATAGTTGAGATCTCCCGATCTCGTCTTAAGGCCGCTGGTTTCCTGATTGTTCGTAATCCATTCCTATGCTTTAACCGCACTCATCGATACAATCGTTCGACAGCCGTGCAGCTAACTCCCGAAACTCGGTTGAATCGGTACAAGACTGTGGCGCCCCCTAGCAGCTGCTGGCATAGGCGGCGCCTTTCTGGCTTCGATTTCCATCGCTGGAGGGTCTGGATGCAATTTCGTGGGCTAACATACTCTTCGCTGTCGCTGGTCGCGTTGGCGGCTGTTGCTCTCGCCGTCGCGCCCCTGTCCGGTGGTCAGCAGATCGGTGGTGGTGCCAGCGCCGTTACTGTGGCGGATTACCAGCACGCTGAAAAGTTCCTGCCATACAGCACACGGCCGCTTGTGTTTCATGACGTGAGAGCCACCTGGCTACCGGGGGACCGATTCTGGTATCAGGACACGGGCCCGAATGGAATCGAGTTCGTAATGTATGACGCTGCGCGGGGCACGCGCCAGCCCGCATTCGATCACGCGAAGGTGGCAGCGGCACTGTCTGCGGCGGCGGGGAAAAGCTACGACGCGGGCCATCTACCCTTTACGACTTTCGAATTCTCTACCCAGGAAAAGGCGATTTCGTTTCGGCTGCTCGCACAAGAGTGGAAATGTGACCTGGAAGCAGATCGTTGTGTAGCAGAAGGAAAACGAGGTGAATCCGGACACGGGCCTAATCCCAGCGCGAAATCTCCCGACGGCAAGAGCGTCGCGTTCATTCGAGACTGGAATCTTTGGTTGCGCGATATTGCTAGCGGCAAGGAGACCCAACTCACCACGGACGGCGTGAAGGATTTTGGGTACGCCACTGACAATGCAGGGTGGATTCACAGCGACAATCCTATCCTGCTGTGGTCGCCGGACTCGAAAAAGATCGCGACATTCCAGCAGGACCAGCGCGGCGTGGGAGAGATGTATCTAGTGGAAACGAAAATTGGCCACCCCAAACTGGAGGCGTGGAAGTATCCCCTTCCTGGGGACGAGGTTGTGACCACGATTCAACGCGTCGTGATCGATCTGGATGGCCCGAAGGTGATTCGCTTGCAGCTCCCGCCGGATCAGCACCGCTCGACATTGTGTGACGACCTAGAGTGCCATGGCGGCGACTGGGCTGACGTTGAGTGGAGTCCAGACGCCAAGCATCTTGCGTTTGTCTCGACCTCGCGCGATCACAAGCACGAGCAACTGCAGGTTGCCGACGCCGCTAACGGCGCGGTGCGGCACGTGCTGGAAGAAACCGTAGCGACGCAGTTCGAGTCAGGTCAGGGCCGCGTCAATTGGCATTACCTGCCTGCTTCGAGCGAGGTGATCTGGTGTTCAGAACGCGACGGTTGGTCTCACCTGTATCTCTACGACCTGGCTACCGGCAAGCTCAAGAATCAAATTACGTCGGGCGAATGGGCCGTGACGCAAGTGTTGAGGGTGGACGAAAAGAATCGACAGGTCTACCTTCTGGCGGACGGCCGTGAAAAAGGCAACCCATACTTCAGACATTTGTACCGTGTCGGATTCGATGGCAAGAATCTCGCCCTGCTGACTCCAGAAGACGGCAACCACGAAATCGCAATGTCGCCTTCCGGGCTATTCTTCGTCGACAGCTATTCGAAACCGGAGGTGCCGTCGGTCACGGTCGTCCGCGACGAGAGCGGCAAACTGGTATCAACCGTTGGGCGGGAGGACATCTCGCGCCTGATTGCTACTGGATGGAAGCCTCCCATTCCAATCATGGTAAAGGCGCGTGATAATGGCACTGATTTATACGGGTTGATGTTTGAGCCAACCAGTTTGGATCGCGGCAAGAAGTATCCGATCATCAACAATATCTATCCGGGGCCGCAGGGCGGAAGCGTTCATACTTGGTCGTTCTCCAGTGCGAGCGGCGATTGCCAGGCGCTGGCTGAGCTTGGATTCGTGGTCGTGCAAATCGAGGGGATGGGCAACCCACTGCGGTCCAAGAAATTTCACGACTTCTACTACGGCAACATGGGCGACAACACGCTGCCTGATCAAGTGGCCGGGATGAGAGAGTTGGCCGCGAAGTATCCATGGATTGACATCGGGCGTGTCGGGATTTGGGGCCATTCGGGCGGCGGCTTTGCCACAGCCGCCGCGATGTTTCGCTACCCCGACTTCTTCAAGGTAGGAATCTCGGAATCCGGCAATCAAGACAATCGTGAATACGAGGACGATTGGGGTGAGCGGTACCAGGGATTATTGGTAAAGAAAGCAGACGGCACCACGAACTATGATGACCAGGCAAACGAGAACCTGGCCAAGAATCTCAAAGGCCACTTGCTGCTCGCGCACGGCATGATGGATGACAACGTACCGCCTTACAATACGCTGCTCGTAGTGGACGCCCTGATCAAGGCGAACAAAGACTTCGATCTCTTGCTGCTGCCGGACCAACCGCATGGGTACGGTGCGCAGGGTTACTACATGACGCGGCGCCGCTGGGACTATTTTGTGCGCTATCTGCTGGGTGTGGAACCCCCGCACGAATACGAATTGCATCCACCTGAGTCGGCACTCGGTCCGCAGTCATAGAATCGCGAACGGCTCGTCCAGCTCTGTGAACTGCCCTTGCGCGGGAACCTGCGTAGTACCCGTAAGATCGCACCTGTCCCTACCAGAAACCCGATCCGCTCTTGGAATCAGCCGTCCGCTGGCTGTGGCACGGTGTTCAAAATCACCGCCGCCGGCCAGCTAACCACCTCTACAGCTTTTGCCACCAGACGGGCTGCACTGACGGTACCTACCCTATTGGGTTGGTGCAAGCCACCAACCGGGACTTTACGGGACAACCTCCGGGGGCGGGACCGACGGCGATGGCACGGTGTTCAGCCTGTCTGCTGGGCTAGGCCCGTTCGTGGAAACCGATCCCACCTCCGGCAAGGCGGGCACGCCCGTGATCATCTTGGGAAACGATCTGGCGGGTGCCACCAGCGTTACTTTCAACGGCACGGCAGCTACGTTTACGGTTAACGACCACCAGCGAGGTCCAGGTGAAAACGCCCCACGGCATGCTAAAGAGCAACGTGCCGTTTCGCATACCATAGCCTGCTCGCGACGGCGATTTGCGGTACCATGTATCCCTGATTGATCTAGGGCCTTGCTTGATCGAATCCGCTGGGGTGGTTCGATGAGATTGCGCCCGATATCGGTATTGCTTCTCGGTGGAAGCGTCCTCACTGCCTCCTTTGTAAGTAATCTGAATGCTCAGACTACGACCTCCGGAGCGTTGACCGGGGTCATTTCCGATCAGAGCGGTGCGGTTCTGCCGAGTGCGGATGTCGAGATCCGGGACGTCAACAAGGGAACGACAGGATCAACAAAAACCGGCCGCGATGGCGTGTACCGCTTCTTCTTTCTTCCTCCCAGCCGATACACGCTAACCGTGGAGCACGACGGCTTTCGCAAGGAAAGTCGGAGTGTGACTGTATTGCTGGGGACACCCGTCACCGTCAACATCACGCTGGAGATCGCGAAATCAAACACGCAAATGACTGTGACCGCGGAAGCCCCGCTCATTCAGGCAGAGAATGGCGACGTTTCGATTACCCTGAGCCAGAGGCAGATCTCGGAACTCCCTAACCCGGGTAACGATCTCACCTACATCGCGCAGACCGCTCCCGGCGCAATCATGAACACCGATACGGCGCTCGCTTATAACCCCTCCTTCAGTCCGGGCGGCAACTTTTCAATCTTGGGCATGCCGGGCACTTCAAATCTCTTCACCTTGAATGGCATGAACGACAACAGTGATTTTTACAACCTTAACTTTACGGGCCCTACGGGTATGCTTCTCGGTCAGAACCAAATTCAGGAAGCCACGGTGGTGAGTAATGGCTACTCGGGGCATTTTGGAGGTGCCGCAGGCTCGAATGTGAACTACGTCACAAAGTCCGGAGCGAATGACTTTCATGGGAACGCCGCGTACTTTTGGAATGGTAGCGTCTTGAATGCTACCGACTGGATCACGAAAGCACTTGGCAATCCTCGCCCGTTCAATATCGCCAATCAGTGGGCGGGTTCGGTGGGAGGGCCCATCCAGAAAAACAAGTTTTTTTTCTTTTTCGATACCGAGGGCCTGCGAGTCTTGCTTCCCGCCCCTGTTCAGGTCGTTCTCCCGAGCCCGCAATTCGAGGCGGCAACCATCGCTAATATCGATTCGATCTTTGGCTCTACGTCCGCTTCCGATGCCTTCTACAAGCAAATCTTCAATCTGTACAACCAAGCCCCTGGGATAGCGGCAGCCACTCCGGGGAGCTTCACCGATCCGCTCGGCTGTCTCGACGCGAGTGGCGTGTTCATCGGTCCGCGGACCGCTCAAGGGCAACTCGGCGTGAACCTTCCGTGCGCAATCCATTTTCAGAAAACAATTGGGGAGCCGACGAGTGAATCCATTGTGTCTGGCCGTTTGGATTGGAATGTCCGGACGAACGATCGTGCTTTCTTCCTCCTCCAATACGACCATGGTCGTACACCGAATTTTGTCGACCCCATAAGCTCACTTTTCAACGCCTATTTCACCCAGCCATGGTGGCAAGCCCAATTGGACGAAACTCACACATTTGGAACAGCTGCCGCGAACCAGTTCCTATTGGCCGGTACTTACCAAGATGGCGTGTCTAGCGTCGTCAACCCGGCGCAAACCCTGACTGCTTTTCCGACCGTCCTGAATTGGTATAGAGCTGGTCAGCCGTTCACGCTGCTGGGAGGACTTGACTACATCTATGCCTATCCTCTCGGCTTGGGGCTCACGCGGTACCAGATCGAAGATGATCTCTTGAAGACGTGGGGCAAGCACAAGTTCGGACTCGGTGGGAATTTCCTACGAAACTATTGGAGCAGCTCCACTTATACGGTTAACGCCATCGGAGATATCGTGCCACTGACCATCGACGCATTTTATTCTGGAGGCGTGGACCGAGCATCTCCAAAGAGTAACTACACGAACTTGCGGCAATCCTTTCCGTCGCAGTTTTCCCAGCGCTTCGCTTTCTACACTCTTGGGGGTTATGGGCAGGATGACTGGCATATAAAATCGAACCTGACGCTTACGTTCGCCCTGCGGGCAGACCATCAATCAAATCCGGTCTGTGCCGATCGTTGCTTTCCCGAATTTGCTGGGCCGTTTGAATCGGTGAGTCACGACCCCGCACAGCCTTACAATCAGGCGATCTCGAATCGCAAGCAAGCTTTTTTTCACACCGACGCTGTTGTCTGGGCGCCGCGCTTCAGTTTCGCCTGGCAACCGCTGGGAGTTTCACACAACACTGTCATTCGTGGCGGTCTCGGTCTGTTTTACGATCCGGTCGCCGACGGAATCGCATCCAGTTTCTCTTACAATCCACCGCTGGTTAACAGTCTGATAGTATTTGGCGGCTACAATCTCGCTCCGGAAGAAACCAACAGCCTTTTTAAAGTGGCCGCAGCCTCGAATGCCGCCTTTGTCAGAGGGTTTCGAGGGAAGGACAACCTGGCTCAGATCGAAGCGTCGGATCCGGAATTCGTTCCCCCCAGCACCAACGCTCCGAGTAGTGAGACCCATTCCCCCCAGTATCAGAAATGGAGCCTAGAGGTGCAGCAAACCTGGGGTACCAAAACTTCGCTGACTCTTGGATACTACGGCAATCACGGAATTCACGAGTTGGTGCAAAACCCCTCGGCCAATGCTTTTGGATGGGGTCCATTTCCCACTACGCTCTGCAGCAGTCCGCCCGTTCCGCCGTGTGCCGACCCTCGTTTCAGTGGCGTCACTGAATTCACGACACCGGGAATCTCGAACTACAATGGCATGGTCGTTTCCTTCCGGCGGCGA
>DASPVV010000137.1:0-9209 GCA_035622175.1 Terriglobales bacterium
GCAACCGCCGCTGGTACTGCCGCAAGCGGGACGGTGATCGGGGCGGCAACGGGGGGAGGAAAAGGGGCGCTGATCGGCGCGGCGATTGGGGGCGCAGTCGGGACCGCCATCGGCTTGCTGACCCGGAGTAACGAAGTCAAACTCGACGCAGGAACCACGATCGAGATGGTCATTCAACGCGACGTGCCCGTCGATGCCGACCACGTGCCTAAGACCACAAGCACCTCGTCTACCGCGCCCTAGCCATCCTCCCATCGAAAACTGGCTCTCCCTGGACGGAGCGGTCTCTCTCCTGTCGCTTCGCGCGCTTTGGCTATCGATTGCCGCTGGCCTCTGGCTTCTCGAGCTCCGCATTCGCTGAGCGTTTTGGCCACGGCCCTTGGCGGTTGGCAAACCGTGAGGCCCTGCTACTCATGAAAGTCTACATTGTAGGTAGACATTATAGAGTTTTATGTTACAATCCGGTTACAGTGCGGTTACAGTTGCTTGAACGATCGCAGACGACTCACCCAAACGGTGCAAGCTAACTCCCTGCAACTCGTTGACGCTCCTCGACCGCCCCAATCGAGCAAGCTTCCGCTGCTCTGCCCAGAATGCCACACGGAAGTGCAGGGCACCGGGGATCGCTGCCTTTGCCCTGGTTGTGGCGCGTGCTGGCCATCGGTCGGGGGAGTCCCCGACTTCTTCCATGCGGAGGATTATGCGGCATTTGACGCTGAATTGCTGGCGCAGATCGAGCGCTGCATTTCCGAACATCCGATGCTGGGAAGCTGGGATTTGGAGCTGATCGGGCGGCACGCCGCAAGCAATTCAGAGGTACTCGAGTTTCGTCGCCGCACGCAGCCCGATGTTCCAACCCTGATGCTGAAGCACCGCAGGCGTCGGTTGAGCCGAGAAGCCAGCGGGAACCATGCCCGCCACGAATTTCAGCTTCTTAATGAGATTTGGCAGCGTTCCGACGCCGCCTTCCGCAACACACTGCCCCGGCCAATTGCGCTGCTGCCCGAAATTGGAGCTGCCGTGTTTCAGCGCGTTCCGGGAATCCCCCTCAGCCAGTTCCTCAAGCAGCATGCGAATACTGTAACCGGTCCACTGCACTTGCCATCACTCAGCGCCACGGCGGCCAGCATCGGGAACTGGCTGCATTGTCTCCATAGCCTGAATCTCGCCGCGGCGACTCGGCATGACGGCTATTGGTTCCTTTCGGCTCTGGAATACTGGTTGCGAAAAGCATTGCGTGTCGGACTCGAACCATGGGCCGCGGGCGAGGTGTGGAGGGCTGCGGCGCGAAGCGCAATGACCCTGGATAGCCTGTGTCCCCGGTCCGGTACCCATGGCGATTTCATCCCGCAGAACATATTTGTCCGGCCCGCGGATGTAGCAGTGATCGACTTTGCTTCCTATCGAAACCCGAACCCGATCTACGAAGACCTGGGACTATTTGTCGCCTACGCTCGCCTTATCGCTACCCGTTGGATCTATAGCCATCCCGCTTTAGACGAAATCGTCCTAGCCTTTCTCGAGTCCTACGGCAGCGAGCTAAACCCTCATTTGCTTAACCTGTATGTTTTGAAATCCACCGCCATGATCTTCGCCGATCAGTTCTCGCCGCAAAGTTTTCATCCGAAAGATGCGGTCAAACGACAGCGCATCCAGAAGCACTTGCTCCACCAGGCGCTGATCGTGTCGCAAATGGAAGCCCGATGAGCACCCTGACGCCTCGAGAGCAAGTCGCAAGCGGCGAGCCCAAGCACTCGCCACCATCCTCCCCCTGGTATTCTTCGGAGGATCGTCCTCAAACTCCCGAAATCGTGAGGTATCGGGTCGGCAGCACCGGCTACACGAACGTCGAACGCTACGACGAAATCCGATACCTCGGGAAAGCGCAACGTTACAAGCAGCAGGTCATGGCAAATGCCTACCGTCGGCTCATGGGGCGGCTCGCAGGCAAAAGGGTGCTCGACGTAGGTTGTGGGACGGGGCGTGGCTTTGCGGACTTTGCCGCTCAAGCGGCATTCACGGTGGGGGTCGATGCCTCGCCTGACATGCTTTCTGCCGCGGCGCGCAAAGTGGATGGCAGGTCTCAGGTCGGTCTTGCCATTGCCCTCGCACAGTCTCTGCCATTCGCCAACTCCAGTTTCGATGTGGTGGTCGCATTGAATTTTCTTCACCTTTTCTCGCTCGAAACGCAGCGGCAGATGGTATCGGAGATGAAGCGCGTCACCAGGCCGGGAGGCATTCTCATCGTCGAACTCGATAACGCATTGCACGGCGGCTTCATAGGCCCATACAAACGCTGGTTCGGCGACGAGCGCGGCTCTTTGCCGCACGAGATTCGCTACATCGTGGGCGACAAGTGCAGAATTCTGCGTTTCTACGGAGCCGTTGCCCCGGTGGTTTGGCGGCTGTTTTGTCGCTTTCCGGTGTTATTCACGCGACTGGAGAAGCTGGAATACTACCCACCGTTCAACCGCCTCGCCCACCGCATCTATTGCAAGATTGCTCCGGAATAGGTGTTCAGGTCGAATTACCAGTCTTGCTTTCTGCCGACGCCGCCTCACGGTGACGACCTTGCGCTTCGCTGTCACTTCACGTTGTGAAGAGGACTTGCCCCTCGTAGCTGACGAACATGCTCGGCACACCCCAAAAAAAACCCCGCCTTGCGGGCGGGGCCTCCATCTTGCCGAGGATTGACAACGAACTAGTACATGTCTCCCATGCCGTGTCCACCCGGCGCTGGCGGAGCCTTCTTCTCTTCCGGAATCTCCGAGACCAGAGCTTCGGTGGTCAACATCAGCGATGCGATCGAGCCTGCGTTCTGCAGCGCCGTGCGCACCACTTTGGTGGGATCGAGCACGCCCGCCTTGACCAGATCTTCGTACTCGCCAGTCAGGGCGTTGTAGCCGAAGTTGGGCTCCTTGGCTTCGCTCACCTTGCCGATGACGATCGCGCCTTCTTCGCCGGCATTCTCGGCAATCATGCGCACCGGCTCGGTGATCGCGCGCTTGACGATATTCAAGCCCGTCTGTTCATCACCCTCAAGCTTATGCTTTTCGAGCGCGCCGACGCAGCGGGCCAGGGCCACTCCGCCGCCGGGGACGATTCCTTCTTCGACGGCAGCGCGAGTGGCGTGCATGGCGTCTTCGACACGAGCCTTCTTCTCTTTCATTTCCGTCTCGGTCGCCGCACCCACCTTAATCACAGCGACACCCCCTACCAGCTTCGCCAACCGCTCCTGCAACTTCTCGCGGTCGTAGTCGCTGGTGGTCTTCTCGATCTGGCTGCGGATCTCTTTCACCCGGCCTTCGATCTCGCTGTGTTTGCCCCTGCCTTCGACGATCGTGGTGTTGTCCTTATCGATGGTGATCTTCTTGGCTTGGCCGAGATCGCTCATCTGAACGTTCTCCAGCTTGATGCCCAGATCTTCCGTGATCGCCTTGCCGCCGGTGAGGATGGCAATATCCTGCAGCATCGCCTTGCGGCGATCGCCGAAGCCCGGCGCCTTCACGCCGCAGACTTGCAAGGTGCCGCGCAGCTTGTTGACGACCAGCGTCGCCAGCGCCTCACCCTCAACGTCCTCTGCCACAATGAGTAGCGGTTTGCTGCTCTTGGCAATGTTCTCGAGCAACGGGAGCAGATCCTTCATCGAGCTGATCTTCTTCTCGTGAATCAGGATATACGCGTTCTCGAGGACGGCCTCCATCCGCTCCGGATCGGTAACGAAGTAGGGTGAGAGATAACCGCGGTCAAACTGCATCCCCTCGACCACTTCGAGCTGAGTCTCGAGGGTTTTGGACTCCTCCACCGTGATGACGCCATCTTTCCCGACTTTCTTCATCGCCTCGGCGATGATCTTGCCGATGGTCTCATCATTGTTGGCGGACACGGTTCCAACTTGCGCGATCATGTCTCCCGACACCGGTTTGGAGTATTTGTCCAGTTCGCCTTTCTCGCGCTCCCCTTCTTTGTTGAGCTTGCCACAAATCTGCTCAACGGCCTTTTCGATACCGCGCTTCAAAGCCATGGGATTGGCGCCGGCGGCAACGGTCTTTACACCTTCGCGATAAATTGCCTGGGCGAGAACCGTCGCGGTGGTGGTACCGTCCCCGGCAACGTCGGAAGTCTTCGAGGCGACTTCCCGTACCATCTGCGCGCCCATATTCTCGAGCGCATCCTTCAGTTCAATTTCCTTGGCCACGGTGACGCCATCCTTGGTGATGGTCGGGGAACCGAATTTCTTTTCAATCACAACATTACGCCCCTTCGGGCCGAGGGTTACCTTCACGGCGTCTGCCAAAAGGTTGACGCCGCGCAGGATCGCTTGCCGCGATTCCTCTCCGTGTACGATCTGCTTTGCCATAGATGTTTTCTCCTCAGATTTCTAAAAATTCCTAGATTTGTATGCTGAGCTGCCAAAAAGCCTCGCCTGCTCCGTGCCTTGCTGCCAGCGCCCGGAGCCAGCCTCCTGCTACTTTCTCGCTCCAGCGGTTTCTCTCTTGGCGGCACCGGTGATGATCCCGAGGACTTCTTCTTCCCGCATAATGATGAAATCCTCGCCATCCAGCTTGATCTCGGTGCCAGAATACTTGCCGAACAGGATGCGGTCGCCCTCCTTTACATCCAAGGGACGAACCTTGCCTTCTTCGTTGATCTTGCCTTTGCCGACGGAAATGACTTCCCCCTCTTGCGGCTTATCTTTGGCTGAGTCGGGGATAATGATTCCGCCGCGGGTGGTTTCAGCTTCTTCCACGCGCCGCACCAGGATACGGTCGTGCAGTGGGGTGAATTTGGGCATAGATTGAAAGACTCCTTTCGTCGAAATACAAGTCTTGAGTCAGATTTGCAGGGATTCGCCACAATGAGCTTAGCAACTGATGTTGTTGGCACTCTTTGTTTGCGAGTGCTAATTGTAAAAAGATCACCGTGCCGCTGTCAAGCGCGGTCTGGCGCAATACGTAAGTTTATGAATATAAATGGCTAATTCTAGAATGCAACCCTTGCCGCATCGAGGACTCACTCCTCGACAAAGGCCCGACCTCGGGCTGGCAGTTCAATCGACAGGCGTGATCGCTGGCCGATAAATCTGCATCCAACAGTTTTAAATCCCAAGCTCTGAGCTGCATTTGGCGAATTTTCGAGGCTGACTCAAGGCCAGCAAGAAGGGAGTGTGCTCGAACGATGTCGTCGCGAACACCTGGGATCAGCGGCAGGGAACTGCTTGCCGCATGGCGCCAGATCCTTACCGGCAGGGCCCCGATGCTGTCGATCGAGATCACCCGGGAATGCCCCTTAAGCTGTCCGGGTTGCTACGCCTACGGTGATACGCACCTGGGCGATGGCGTGACCCTGCGGCAGTTGAGCGATTTTCGCGGAGATGCGCTGGTCGAAGGCGTGCTCCAGCTCGTGGCAAAGCACCGCCCCATCCACGTTTCCTTGGTCGGCGGCGAACCGCTGGTGCGCCACCGCGAACTAAGCCAGATTCTGCCCGTGCTCGGCCGGCTGGGAACCCACACTTTGGTGGTCACCAGCGGGGTCGTTCCTATTCCCAAAAACTGGATGAGCATTCCCCGCCTTCGGGTGGCTGTCTCGATCGATGGTCTCCGGGAAGATCACGATCTTCGCCGCAGGCCGGCTACCTACGAGCGCATCCTGAAAAATATTCTTGGCTGCAGCATCAATGTGCATTGGGTAATCACCAGCGCGATGCTCGAACGTCCGGGCTACCTCGAGGATTACGTGTCCTTTTGGAGTGCGCGTGCCGAAGTGCGTAGAATCTGGGCCAGTCTCTATACTCCGCAGCTGGGCGAGCACAGTCCGGAAATGCTGACCGAGAAAGACCGGCGGAGATTAGCCCGGGAGCTGCCCGGGTTACGCGAGCATTACCCGAAATTCCTGATCAGTGACCGCATGGTGAGGGCTTTTCTTGCTCCTCCGAGAAACCCTCGGGAATGTTTGTTTGCCAAGATGTCGACCAATTACTCGGCGGACCTGAGCACGCGCGTCGAACCCTGCGTATTTGGCGGCACACCGGACTGCAGCCAATGTGGTTGCGCGGCTAGCATAGGATTGCACGCCGTCAAATCGGTGCGGGTCGCCGGCCCGCTCAGAGTTGATCACCTGATCCGGGCATCGACGGCCGTAGGCACCTGGATTGGGCGGCTGCGGAGACACCCAGACACTCCCGGGCGCTGGCACTCCGATTGGGCTGCAGGCAAGCGCGAACTGCCATCTCGAAGTGAGCCCCGGTCACCGGGCTGGCCCCGCCCACCGCTTGCTGTGGGAACCGATGGATACCTGGCGCCGAATTCGAGCCGAGCAGTTGCTGAGATTGGCGATTCGCGGATCGACGCTCTTCGCATCCTTCCGCCCCGGGGGAGCAGGTAGTTTGCCCGGCGTCGGTTGGGTTGAGATTTCGCCCGAGCCCTACCTCTAGCTATCACTGACTCAATAACTTAGCTACCATCCACTGAGGCAAACCGACCGCTAGACCACGATTTTCGCCCTTTTATTGCGATATTCGTGTGCTTCTCTCCGCGGTTCAATAGGATAACCCCGGAGAGTTTTGCAGGTGGTCCGCCCGACCATTCTCCCAGGTGAAGATCAAGCACGGTCGTTAAGAGACGTATCTCATTGCGACCTGGTGCGTGGCTGTCGGTGAACCCAGGAACCGGCACGGCCACGATTTCAAAGCCGTGGAAAGCGAGAAGCCATCAATGCATAAGCCCGTCAAGTATGTCGAGAAAGCCTTTACCCTCACCGCGCAGGCTGTGTGGTGCGTCTTCGATCGACTCAACCGCATCCGCCCCAATCCTTCCCCCAGGCCCAAGTGGTCGGACAAACCCCTGCTGAAGTCGTACGAGAAGACGAAACCCCCGCTCGGCTGGCCGCGAAGCACCGACTCGCTCTGTCCGAAGTGTGTCCCGGAGATTCGCCAGCAGATTCTCGACGGCAAGCTCCCCTACGATGTTCTGCTCAATGAAAGAGTGGGCGAACTCAAGGCGCAGATCATCGAACGCGACGGCAAGATCCTGATGGTGAAGGATTGCCCCAGGCATGGGCACTTTGAAGATGTGATGTCGATTGATCCCGAGTTTTCGCAGCACCTGGAGAAGGTTTTCCCGGGCCGCGACATTCGCGCCCATAGTGACGAAAACCTGCACCATCATGGTTCGAGTACGATCAAGTATGGCCGGGGTTCAGTGCTCACGATCGACCTCACCAATCGCTGCAACATGATGTGCGACCCCTGCTTCATGGACGCAAACCAGGTTGGATTCGTGCACGAACTGACCTGGGAGGAAATCAAGCAGCTGCTCGACAACGCCATCACCATCAAGCCCAGGCGGCAGATGTCGGTGCAGTTCTCAGGCGGTGAGCCTACGCTTTCTCCTTATTTTCTGGACGCCGTTCGCTATTCCCGCAAAGTCGGATACAACAGCGTGCAGGCTGCCACCAACGGAATTGAGTTCGCCAAGAGTTTCGAGTTTGCTCAGCAGGCTGCCGAGGCTGGACTACGCTACGCGTACCTGCAGTTTGACGGGATCGGCAATGCCGCCAACGCCCATCGCAAGGTCGGCAATCTGTTCGACGTGAAACTAAAAGCCATCGACAACCTCCACCGCGCCGGTGTCGAGATTGTGCCCGTGGTCACGATTCTGAATGGAATCAATAACGAGCAGGTTGGACGCATCATCCAGTTCGCCCTCGACAACCCCAAAAAGATCGGCTTCCTGTCGTTCCAGCCAGTCAGCTTCACCGGACGCGACGAAGCGATCACGGACGAACGCCGTACGGCTCAGCGTTACACCCTTTCCCACCTGGCGCATGATGTGAAGACGCAAACCGGACTCGGGGAACCTGCCCGGGACTGGTTTCCCATCTCCTTCATGGGGACGTTCTCCGATTGGGCCGATCTCATGCACGCGAGCGACGCCAATAATAACTGGGGCCAACTCTCCTGTGGTTGCCATCCGAATTGCGGCACAGGGATGGCGGTGATGATTGACAAGGAAACCAAGGAGTGCGTTCCGGTAACCGCATTCCTCCACGGCGATCAGTTGGCAAAAGACATCGCGAAGGTGAACGACGCGGCCCGGGGCAAATTCCTCTCTGGTCTGGGCATGGCACTTTGTCTGATGAAAAACTATGATCCGTTCCGCTCGCCGACTCACCTTCGGCTGATTGACCTGTTGCAGAAATTCGACAAGAACTACAACGTGACCGGCCGCAACTACGGCAAGGTAGGCCCCGACCGCACCATCGAAGACGTGATGAAGCGTCGCTCGGATCGTTGGAATTTTCTCTTTATCGCCGGCATGTGGTTCCAGGACCTGTTCAATTATGATTTCCGCCGCACCGAACAGTGCATCATTCCCTATGCCACCCAGGAAGGCGAGATCTCCTTCTGTGCGTACAACACGGGGGTGGGTTGGCGCAACATCATCGAGAAGATGCATATGACGGCCACACTCTCGAAGTGGTACGAAGAGCATGGGCGGCATGAGATCTTCGCCGGCGGCAAGAACGTCAAGATGGAATCCACCGAGCACTCGCTGCTGCTGCGGGACGGAATCGTGACTACCGAAGAGCAGCGCGACCTTGATCGGCTCGGCATCGCGAAGAATGCGCGCGAGGAAAAGATTCGCGCCCGCGACGCGAAACAGAAGAACGATCCCGCCTACCATGCCCGCATGGCAGCCCTCTACCGCGAGGTCGTATTGCAGGAGAAGCCGCCGGTGTCACAGAATGGGTTCCTGCCGCTCGGTGCCCTGGTGAAAGCCAAGGCAAACGGGAACGGCAATGGAAACCAGTTGGATGCCACGAAGCTCGAGACCGAAGTCGAGCTGCCGCTTGCCGGAGATTGAAATCACCGAGTTCATGTTTGCCGTTGGTTAAGGAGAGCTCCGGGGGAGCCCTCCTTTTTGATAGAGGGAGAAGGCTCCTTGCCGTCAGCGAGAGCCGGGTCAAGCGGGAGAAGCCGGGCCGCGCTCAGTGAACCGCAGCTGCGCCTTTACAGCCTCTATCCCAACCTGTTACCATCGATAGCGTTACAAAAAATACGAATAATCAGACAGGAGTGCACTAGGGTAGTGCTAGCGAGAGCGCAAAAGAAATCGCTCATTGACCAGTACCGAACGCATCCCACCGACACGGGCAGTCCCGAAGTCCAAATCGCGTTGTTAAGCGAGCGCATTGGTCAGTTGACGGAA
>DASPVV010000138.1:0-123608 GCA_035622175.1 Terriglobales bacterium
TCAGCCCACGCTGCCTTCCAGGCTGACACTGAGGAGCTTCTGCGCTTCCACCGCAAACTCCATCGGCAGCTCACGAAAAACCTGTTTGCAGAAGCCATTGACGATCATCGAAACCGCGTCTTCGGTCTTGAGACCGCGCTGTTGCAAATAGAAGAGCTGATCCTCGCCAATCTTGGAAGTGGAGGCCTCATGTTCCATGCGCGCCGTGGAGTTCTTCACCTCGATGTAGGGGAAGGTGTGCGCCCCACACTGATCGCCGATGAGCAGCGAGTCGCATTGCGTGTAGTTGCGTGCTCCGCTCGCGCCTTTCAGGATCTTGACCATCCCCCGGTATGTGTTTTGCCCGTGTCCAGCGGAAATTCCTTTGGACACCACCGTGCTCGTCGTGTTCCGACCGAGGTGGATCATCTTGGTCCCGGTGTCGGCCTGCTGATAGTTGTTGGTGAGGGCCACAGAATAGAATTCGCCGACCGAATTGTCTCCTTGCAAAATGCAGCTGGGATACTTCCAGGTGATCGCAGAACCGGTCTCCACCTGGGTCCAAGAAATCTTCGAATTCACGCCCTGACACTTGCCGCGCTTGGTGACGAAGTTATAGATGCCGCCCCGTCCCTGTTTGTCCCCCGGGTACCAGTTCTGCACGGTGGAGTACTTGATCTGAGCATGGTCGAGCGCCACCAGCTCTACCACGGCCGCATGCAGCTGATTGCTGTCTCGAATCGGCGCCGTACAGCCTTCGAGGTAACTGACATAGGCGCCCTCGTCGGCGACGATCAGAGTGCGCTCGAATTGACCGGTTTCGGCCGCATTGATTCGAAAATAGGTGGATAGCTCGAGCGGGCAGCGCACCCCCTTGGGCAGGTACACGAAGGAGCCGTCGGAGAAGACGGCGGCGTTCAAAGTGGCGAAGAAATTGTCGGTGTAAGGCACCACCGAACCCAGATACTTCTCGACCAGGGCCGGATGCTTCTCGACCGCTTCGGAGAAGGAGCAGAAGATGACTCCCAGTTCGGCCAGCTTTTCCTTGAAGGTGGTGGCCACCGAAACGCTATCAAAGACCGCGTCCACGGCGACGCCCGCCAGGCGCTTCTGCTCTTCCAAAGGGATCCCCAGCCGTTCGTAGGTGCGGAGAATCTCCGGGTCCAGCTCATCCAGGCTCTGCAAGCCGGGCTTCTGTTTGGGGGCGGAATAGTAGACGATGTCTTGGTAGTCAATCGGGCCGTACTTGACATTCGCCCACTTCGGCTCGGCATCGGATTTCTCCAGTCGGGCCCAATGGCGATAGGCTCGCAGCCGCCACTCGAGCATAAAGGCGGGTTCGCGCTTTTTGGCGGAGATCAGACGGATGATCTCTTCGTTGAGCCCCTTGGGGATTCGTTCTTCTTCCACTTCCGTGATGAAGCCCCACTTGTAATCGCGCTCGGCAAGATCGCGAATGGTATTGACATTAGTGCTCATTGCATTCTCCCCGATGTCACACTCACGGTCGGCACCAGATTTCCCCGCCGGTCTCGAATGGCGATCAGCCTCAGCGGCCGAATCAAATCGAAAAGGGTTACCTTTTCCAGTGCCCCGCGCAGTACTTGGCTGATGATTCTCTGATTGTTCTTGATGGGACAGGAGGGCTCCAGGTCGCAGAGTCCTTGAATCTCGCTGCTGCATTCGGTGAAGGCGAGCGGCCCTTCGAGCGCGGAAATGATCTCAGCGAGCGAGATCAGATGCGGTTCCCGGGCCAAACTGTACCCCCCCTTGATGCCGCGATGCGAAGCCAGCAGCCCGCCTCGGAGCAGTCGCTTCAAGAGCTTGCTGACCGTAGGCAGCGGCAGATGGCATTCGACCGCCAGATCGCGGGCGGTGTGCAGCTCGGTCAGCGGCGGGCGCGCCATTTGACTCATCAACACCAGTCCGTAGTCGGTTAATTTGCCCAAACGAATCATCTTCTAAGTTCTTCCCCAAGCGCTACTTCCTAACCTTCCGAAAACGGTACTAAATCAGTACACTTTCATTATACGGGCTGGGGGCGCCAGCCGACAAGGGGAGGGGTTGCGTTCCCTGCGGGGGCCGGAGGGGAGGACCGCGCCAGCGCTGGCTCGGCATGCCTTCGCGCAACGATCATCGCGGAGTGAGCGCCGAAGCGTGAATCTCTGTCGGGCGCTTTCCGATTGGCTTCGGATCTGGCCCTACGGAAGTTAAGAGCGTCGATTCCAGCCGCCGAGTTGATTCGTTGTGGGGTGGTCGCGACGCCCAACTTCTGCTGCTGATGCCCATTTTGCACAGCCCGGTCTGTTGCAATCCGCAAGATTTTGACTAGAATACACAGTAACCTGCGGACGCTCCCCCGAGTTTGGTCCCTTGGCCACTACGTCCTTTTTTTGCTGAAAGTGGGAAGCCTGGCCGGAACGTTTTTCCTTGCGGCAAGCAGTTACAAAGGTCACTTGGCGTAAGGGCAAACTCTTCATAACATGCAGTTACACAATCTTGAGGCTCGGTCCATGCATGGCATAGCGGTTACGGTTCTGGCGGAGGACAAGGAACGGCTCTCGGTTCTCCAGCAACGGCTGGAGACCACCCAGATCGGACGCAATGTTTTCGGTCATGTCGGGTTCCCCGGCGGTCAAACCGACCCGGTTCTCCGTCAGATCCAAGACCTGGGGGCGGAAGTCGTCATCGTCGACATCGATCCCCAGAATACGGAGCGCGCCTTCCGGGCGATCGAACTGATTCGAGCGAATACCAACGAAATCGCAATTTTTGCAGTGGGTCCGCACCAACCGGAGACCATCGTCTCGGCGATGCGCGCAGGGGCGGGCGAGTATATCGAGCGAAATGCGTCCATGGAGAGGCTGCTCGAGGCATTCGCGCACTTTACCGCTTCGCGCAGTAAAGCTCGAACCTCCTCCGGGCGCGCGCGCGTATTTACGGTGGTGAATTCCAAAGGTGGATCGGGAGCCACCACCGTGGCGGTCAACACGGCCATCGCCCTGCAGGACCGGCACGCCGGGGTGCTGCTGGTAGACTTCGCGACCCTGGGGCATGCCGCCTTGCACATGAACGTCCGGCCTGCGTTTGGGATTGCGGACGCGCTGCAGAATCTGCACCGCATGGATACCGCGCTGCTGCAGGGGCTCATGACCTCTTGCAAGAACGGCTTGCAGATGTTGGCGGGCCCGCAGCAGCCTCAACTGGTCTCCCCCAGCGTGGCGGAGCTGGCGCGCCTGTTCGACCTTCTGGTTGCACACTTCCGTTACGTGGTGGTGGACTGCTCGAACCGGGTGGACGAAACCGCGCGGGTGCTGAGTGATCTGTCGAACGCTGTCTTATTGGTCGCTCAGGCCGATGTGGTCTCACTGTGGAGCGCCGGGCGCATGCGGAACTTTTTCGAGGAGGGCACGGGCCGAGCGCGGGTTCGTTTGGTGCTGAACCGCTACAAGAAGATTCCCGGTTTTAGTGATGCGGACGTGGAAACCGCGACCAATTGCAAGATCCTTTGGAAGATTCCGAACAACCACCAAGCGGTTGCCCCGGCCATCGACAAAGGCGCCCCGGTGGCATTCCAGGACGGTTTGGATGTCGGACGTTCCTTCCGTGGCCTAGCGGGGCTGTTGGCGGAGGCTGTTCCTACGGCGGACGGGTCTCTCGATCTTTCCTACCAGCCGGAAAAACTCCAGGACGCCAAGAAGACGACGCGAAGCCTGCTGATTTCCCCGGTGCGGGCCGGGGGGCAGTAAAGCCGGTTCGTAGCTTTCAAACAATTCCTCTCCGTGGGGCAGCCGATTGGGTCGCGCGTGGTTGCGCTATTTGCCGGCGGCCGCTCTTGCTTCCAGGTGGGCGTAAATGGTGGGATCGGTGCAGACTTCGTAATACCAGTGGTCGGTCCAGCTCTGAAGCGAGAAGTTGCGGGCGTCGACCAGCGGCACTCGGCTGGCGCGCACCACGATTTTGCGGAAAATATCGTTGCCGATCGAGACCAGGCCACTCCAGGATCGGTATTGCTCCTCCGCCTTCGGCCCGGGAAGATTCAAGCTGCAAGGTTCCAGCGAGATTTCCTGCTGCAGCTTATGGAAGGCTGCCTCACTCATACGAATGCCATTCACGTTGTATTTGAGAGTGAAGTCTTCCGGGCTGTTTTCCATTTCCGCGTCACTGATCGTTTGGAATGCATAAACGTGAAAGGGGGTCGACGATCCCTCGATGGTTTTCCGCAAACGCTTGCTGCAGGATGAAAGTCGGTCACTTTCGTTGAGGGCGTCGGAGATCATGATTCGTTCCTCGCCGTCCATGAGGTACATCGGCGGCGAATCTTGGTAGCTAATGCCAATTCCCAACTCCAAGCTTGGCAACCCGGAGCGCTGCAACAGCTGGTTATATCCGCGCACGATTTCGACGATCTCCCGGGCCAGGACGGCGGCGCGACCGACGCCCATTCCCGGCTCGCCTTCGCGTTCGAGCAGGGCCAGGATGATTGCGTCTCCTTCCAAAAAAACCTTGGAGGCGCCGTACTTCGCCAAGAGCTTGTTGACCGGATCGTAAAAATTCAAGCTGAAGTAAGAGGCTGGGTTCATGTCGCGGTCCAGAAGAGAGCGGGTCAGGCGGGAGGAGTCGCGCACATCGGCTTTGATGATCACGTGATGGAGGACCTTGTCTCCGCCCGAAGTTTGTTCTTCCGGGAGCAGGAACTCGTAGAGGGTCCCGTTCATGGCCGAGAGCTGCTGCGTTTTCTCGTTCGTGACCAACTGGATGCTATCGAGGGCCCCGTTGAGCGCCTCCAGTTGCCGCCGGGCCCGATGATAGCGCAAGAAGTCGCGCAGGAAACGGGAGGCGATCTTGGCCCGCTCCGCTCCGCGGTAGCTGGCCACTCGATCAATCACGGTGTGCAGGCTGGCCGGCGTTAATTTGCCGTGTTCGGCGATAAGCTTTTCCACCCGCGCGCGTTCTTCGCGTGAGGTGAGAGCGTGTTTGAGCTGTGCGGCATTGATGCGGGGCGAGTATTCGGCAAGCAGCGGGGCCACCTCGTAGGATGCCACCACATGTTCCATGACCCGTTCGCGCTCGAGTAGGCTCACCCAATTCGCCAAGCGCGACTTTTGGGACCGGCCTTCCGGGGTCGAATCGTCCGGCGCGCCGGCGCCGACCAGCGCTTCCGCGTTTTCCGGTACGTTGAACCAGCCGTCGAAGTCACTGGGAGTATCATTGCCCCCCGGAAGCTTGATCGATGCGAGGAATTCGCAGGCCAGTTTACGCATATTTGCGAAACGGTCGGGGTCGCTTTCAAAATTGCCCAGCATGACGAAATGCTCGGCGTTGAGGTGGGCATCATTGCCATCTTCGGTAAACATCAGCGGATTGAGGAACAACTTGTAGGGTTCATCTCCGCCAGTTCCGAATAGCGAGCGTCGCCTGCGGGCTACGGTATCCGTCTCCGCGTCCCGCAGGGTGCGAATCAGTTCTCCGCCCGTCTTGCGCAGGATGGTTTTCTTCCCCACCTGCAGCGCGGCCACGCGTTCCCTATACTCGTAGGCTTTTTGATGGCGGAAGCCCTCATACCCTTTGACTGCCATGCGACAGCGTTCGAGGACTTGGGCGAACTGCGCGCTGAGCTCGACGCGCAAGAACTTGATAATGGCGGCTCTCCCCAGCAGATCGAGGACCGGGTTTTCCTCTGCTTTGGCGCGATTCAGCACGGCGACGTGCAGTTGGGTGAAGAGGGATTTCAGATCCGACGGCTCGGCCTGAGATTTGACATTGGCTTTGGGTTGGATGAACTGATTGCGCGCCTTTTCGGGCTCAACCGCCGCTAGCGCCGCCTCCAGGTCGCCGTGGCGAATCAGTAAGCGGGTGATGTGCCGCCTGGCTTGTTCCACAAACTTAGGGCTGAGGTGAACATCGTGGCGCAGATTGTCCACACCCACCTGAAGACCTTGGAGCGGTAAGGACGGGACGTAGGAGACCAGAACCGGAGGGACTGCCTCTTCGACCGTCTGACCGAGTTTGAGGATGGGGATCCGTAGCATGGGTGTCGGTTATGGCCTTGCCGCCTGACTGGCCAAGCTTGCGCGAATGGGGGGGACGACGGGGGTTGGCTCAGCCTTGGCTCCGCTCAAGCTCGGCGCGGGCATCGCCAGCGCAGGCAATGCCTTCTTATCTTGGCGGGGATTCTCATGCATCTCCGCCTCAGACCGCAGTTCAACCTCGGACCACGACGGGGGCGCACAAATCGAGCGTTGGTTGAGCATGCAAGTCTCGGTATCTCCCAGCTTGGCGAACGTGTGCTTCTGTGCCGGAGCGTAGCACGGGCCTGTCGCTCGGCCAATGTTACGTAAGTGATCTCCTCGCAAGTACTTTCTTGCGAAGGTCGCAACCTCGGTTCCCCCCGGCGCGAAAGCAGCACGTTCTGGGGGGGGAACGCCTTCGGTCCCGCCTCCGACCCACGGGCGGCCAATCAGATCTTGAGGAGCCTACCCTTCGGGTCGAAGGGCCCCACCGCCACCCGGCCGATCCACAGCCGAAGGTTATCGGTAGGAATGCCCAATCTTTGTCCCGGCTCGGAGCCTAGACATCGGTTCCACGGGGCATGGCGGCGGGCCAACTTGGCACATCATCCAGGGTGAAGTCTGGGCTGGCCCGCGCGCGCTCTCGGCCAGCGGGACGGTTGACCGCGTGGTGCCTAGGTTAGGGCCTGGTATTCAGCGGATGCCTGGCCTTTTCGAAGAATTCGTTTTGCAGCGCAAGGCTCGTCTGATCGGCTTTGACCGCTCGAATCGCCTCGACGATCCTGTCTTCCCAAGAGCTCATTTCAAATTCGCCGAGCTCCTGGGTGGCGGCGCCTCCCTGGCCCGAGTAGTGGTAGGGGAAGCGGGCGTACCACCAGATCGCGGTATAGAGGTCCTCGGGCAGCCGGAGGCGCGCCTGGTCGGCTCCTGATTCCTGACTCGCCCGGTCCATGTGCACCAGATCGGGGCGGCTGACTAACATCTTCGCGGTTTCGGATTCTCCTGCATGCATATCCGGCCCGGCAGTCTTCTTCGCCGGTCCGCCGGGCGGCGCACCGAGAACCGGCAGCACATAAACCACATAATCATGCAGTTTCTCGAGCTGGGTCTGAGCAAAGAAGGGGAGCAGGTTTTCATTGCCGCCGTGTCCGTTCACAATGATGATCTTCTTGCATCCGTTCCGTGCCATCTCGTCCGTGGTTTCCTGCAATAGTTCCAGCTGCAGGTGCGAGCTGTAGGCCACGGTCCCCGGCTCGTGCTTGGCCTCAAAAATCTGGCCAAAGTAATACTCGGGAAACACCAGTGCATATTCCCGTTGGGCCGCTCGCAGGGTGGCGTGGCGCACATCGAGCAGGTCCGTGCCGAGCGGCAAGTGGGGACCATGCTTTTCAAGAATTCCGAAGGGCAAAAGGCAGGTAGCTTTGGACTGCTCGATGGCGGTTCGAAAATCGTCGGCCGTGAGTTCTTCCCAGTGCACGGAGAGTTTCGAGGGAGCCTCCGCCATTCGTATCCAAAGCAAAAGGAGGCATAAGCAACGAAGAGCGGTCATGGAATCGTTCCTCCGAGTTTGCGCATTGTAGCACCGCCGCGCCCAGCCTCATATTGCGGGGCATAGGGATGGAAGGTGCGATCGATGGAAGAAACCCACCAACCCGAATCGACGGTCGCAGGACTCCCTCGGTAAGAGCTACGACCTTCGGGGCCGGGGCTGTGAGGCGCGAAAAAACATTGATTAGTTTCCCCGGGCGTAGTCCCATGGGGAATTAGTCACTGGATATTGGAGGAGCCTTTTTCCCATGCCCACTCTCGTGAAACAACCCACTCGCATCCCCGCGTCGGGAAACAAGCCGAAGCTGATTGATGAGTACATTGGTCGAGTGAATACCCACACGGCCGGGGTCAGCGTCGCCCACATGCGCAGCCCGCAGGGCTGGGAAGAGCCGGGCCAGAACCCTGAATTCGACGAATTCACGGTTGTGATCAAGGGCGTACTGCGAGTGCGACACCAGGGCGGAACCATCGATGTTGCTGCCGGGCAGGCCGTCATCGCCCATCGGGGGGAATGGATTCAATACTCCACTCCGATCGAAGGCGGTGCGGAATACATTGCAGTTTGCCTTCCGGCGTTCTCCATGGATACGGTTCACCGCGACGAGCCGTGAGGAGGAGGAAGGCGGCGATTCTTTAGCGGCAAGGAGTTGTCTTCACCCTGGCAGCGACGATCGGGCCGAGACCTCGTCTCGGTAGCTCGGAGCAAAGGCCCTGACTCCCCATCCTTAACTGTGAGTTCTGTCCCGACTAGGGCGCTTCGATCAACTCCATCCTGCCATCTCTTGTGCGATGCAGAACCATGACCTTGCCGCTTGGATCCCTGAAAACGAACACATCGCGATCGCGGAAGTGAGCTTCCTTGATGGCCTCTTCGAGGGTCATGGGGCGTAAAGCCACAGCATCGGTCGAGCGAACCAGGTGAACCGCCGTCGAGGGGGAGACTGCGGGAAATCTGTGCGCAACCAAGTCGAGAACCGGCTGTTTTTCCTCTGGTTGAGCCGCTGCAATTCCTTCTTGGCCCCCCCGACCATCCCATTTGAAGGAGATGGGGGTCGGTTGATGACGTCGTTTGCGGGTGCGCCACCGGCTCTTGTACTTGACCGCCTGGTTTTCCAGGTGGGTGAACGCCTCATGGATGGCGGCATTCATATCCCCCGCCTGGGCCACTCCGACCAGAGGTCCATTGCGCGGCTTGATGGTGATTTCGGCCTTGTGGCGGTGCTTCTCGACCACCAGGATGACCTTGGTTTCGAACCGGTTGCCCAGGATCTTGCGGATCTTGGTGAGGCGGGCCTCTACTTCCTTGCGAATCGCTGGAGTGATTTCGTACTGCCTGCCGGTGTATTCCACATTCATGAGCGCCCTCCTGAGTTCGTTTTGTTTAACTGCCAGGACGCGACTACCGAGGATGCTCGCCTTGCGCTCGACGGCCAAGCTTAGGGGTGGCGTGGCGAGCGCGTGCGAGCTTTGGCGACCCAACCGCCGTCGCCCGAGGATCGACCTGTCATCATTTTTTCACTCTGCGCTGGTGGGTGCTCGGGATGCGCAGGTCCTCCCGGTATTTCGCGACCGTACGGCGAGTGACCTGGATACCCTGCGATTGCAGAATGCGGGTGATCTGCTCGTCGGTGAGCGGCCGGGTGGGATCTTCCCCCTCGATCAGCTTCTTGACCCGTCGTTTGAGAATAAGCAACGAGGTATTGCTGCCTTCAGGGCCATTCACGCTCTCGCTGAAGAAGTATCGCAGTTCAAATACGCCCTGAGGAGTATGAGCGTATTTGCTCGCCACCGCTCGCGAGACGGTGGAAGGATGCACACCGATTTCCTCGGCCACCTCCTTAATCATCATAGGCTTGAGAAAGTCGATGCCCTTTTCCAGAAACTCTTGTTGGCGCGCCACGATGGAGTGACACACCTTGAGAATCGTTTGCTTGCGCTGCTCGATGTTCTTGATCAGCTGAATGGCGGACTTGTACCGCTCCTTGACATAGTTGCGCGTATCCTTGTCATTCCCGTCCCTCGATAATAAGCGCCGGTAGGCCGGATTCAGGCGCAGCTGGGGAACATCTTCGTCGTTCATGATCACCAGCCACTCGTCACCGTGTTTCACAAAGGCCACGTCAGGCTCGATCAGGCGAGGCTCGACCTTGTTGTAGCGCAGCCCGGGACGGGGATCAAGGGTGCGAAGGAACGTGAGCACATGCTCCACGGCTTCTGCCGGTCGATTGATCGCCTTGGCGATCTCCTTGTATTGCTTGTTGGTTAAAGCCTGAAGGTGTTGGTCGACGACAGCGATGGCATCGGCCAGCGTTTGGCGCGTGGTTTCGCGGTCTCCGTTGCCATTCTTGTGCAACCCCAGCTGTTGTTGCTCGAAGCGCAGTTGATAAAGCAAGCACTCGCGCAAATCGCGGCAGGCAACGCCGGGCGGGTCCAGCTGCCGCACCAGCTCGATGGCCTCATGGAGATCCTTCAGCGTAAACTTGGGACGAAAGGCGGGCCCGCCGGCGGGTTCGGCAGCAGGGACCGGTGGGGGGGCGAGCGGTTCGGCCGCGGGCACAGCCGCGCTCGCCGTATCCCGAGCGCCAGCTTGCGGATTCGGGGCTTCCTCCCCCCAGGTTTCGTCCGTAGAATCTGCCAGCCCCTCGGGAGAAGCAGGATCGCTCGCCAATCCGAGGGCCGTGGCCCCGGTCGCAATACTCGCGATGGCAGCGGCGTCGGATTCGGGGGTTGTAGCAGAGACCACTCCGAGCAGCTCTTCATCGCTCGCGATGAGATAGCCATCTTCGTTGAGATTGCCGATTACCAGTTCAGCGGCCTCACGCACCCCCGAGCGCGTGGGCAGCGAACCGAGCTGCCAGAACAGGTGGTCGGTGAGATTGCTGGGTTTCGAAAGGAAGTTCTCAAACGAGGGCCGCTCAATCTCTTCCGACTGCCACTGACTACGATAGCCGGGGTCGAGATAATCTTGGAAAAACGAACCGAAGTCGATCTCCTCAAAGGGGTCTTTCTTCTCGACTGCGGCAATTGGATTCTCTTCGGGAGTTGGCGCCGGGCGCTCCTCTTTCTTGCGATCGACGTCGTCGAGAAGCGGGACGGCATCCTCCAGTTCCTCGAGAACTGGGTTCTCCACCATCTCGGCGTTGATCATGTCCCGCAGCTCAAGTTTGTTGAGGGCAAGGACGCTGACCATCTGCACCAGACCCGGGGTAAGGATCTGTCGCTGCGAGACCTTTAAGTGCAACTTGGGTTGCAACAATGCCATAAATCGAGCTAGACCTGCGGTCCGACGTTAGCGATCCATCGTTGGCCCGAACTCGTCTTCGGCGCCAACGACACCGCCTGAGTTTACACGAGGGAAAAACTCTCGCCCAAATACACTCGCCGCACTTCCGGGTCGCTGGCCAACTGCTCCGGCGTCCCCTGGCGAAAAATCCGGCCCTCATCAATAATGTAGGCTCGGTCGGTCACCGACAGCGTCTCCCGTACGTTGTGGTCCGTGACCAAGATGCCAATTCCACTCGCCCGCAGATCAGTGATAATCCTCTGCAAATCGAGTACGGCAAGGGGATCGATCCCAGAAAATGGCTCGTCCAGCAAAATAAACCTGGGGTTGATCGACAGCGCGCGGGCGATTTCTACCCGGCGCCGCTCTCCCCCAGACAGAGCATATCCGCGGTTCTGCCGGATGTGCCCTAAACCCAACTGATCAATCAATTTTTCCACACGCTCCCGACGCTCATGCCAGGAAATTGATTGCGTTTCGAGCACCGCCAAAATGTTCTCTTCTACCGAAAGCTTGCGAAAGACCGAAGCTTCTTGGGGCAGATAGCTGACGCCGTACTGACGGGCCCGCACATACATGGGCAAGTCCGTAATATTGTCATCATCAACCAGAATCCGACCCGTGTCCGGGGGAATCAAGCCTACAATTGTGTAGAAGGTTGTGGTCTTTCCGGCGCCGTTAGGTCCAAGCAAACCAACGACTTCACCCTGCTCAACGCGAAGACTGACACCGTTTACGACTCGGCGACCGCGGTAGGACTTTCCGATCTCGTCGGTGGCCAACGTACGCATTTATCGTGCCACTCGCGTTTGGGTTACGGTGGGGGATAAATTGCTTCCTTCTACCAGCACCCTATCATTGCCCCTAAAGAAAGTCAACGAAACCCCCGTAATCTTACCTCGTTCGGCATCAAAAATGCTAGGCGGTCCGCCGGTGAGCACGAATTTGTCGTCTTGGACGTAGTACGTCAACTGGTTCCCCACGGCTTGCCGGATGGTCTGATGGACTACGACTTGCTCAGTGGCGACGAGTCTCTCCAGCCGCCCTCTTGCAACCGCCGATGTTTCCTCCTGACCGCGAGGCTCGAGAAACGCGTCCATCGATTGGCTGGTGATGGTGACCCCATTCCAGTTTGCGCTGGCGTTGTCCTCGAGGTGGACCCGGCGCTCGAGGTCCGTGTAGGTCAAAAAAGAAGAATGCAACGCCACGGAGACGGGGTTTCCATTCTTCTCCACCTGACTCAGAACGGTCGAGACGGGTTGGGTCGGGGTGCCGCGGGCCTCGATGGAGCGGCGATCCCGGTTGAACTCGATCGCGGCTGCTTCCACCGAGTTGGCATCCTGCCAAAGGCGTGCATTTCCGGTGTACAGGGCGACGGCTGCGGAACGGTGGATCGTCATGCTGCGCGCGGTCACGTGAATGGGGCTGGAGGAACCGAGCAGGGCGCCGTTCGGTTGTGGCTGCAGATCGGTATACGTGCTCTTCACGTCGCCTTCGGCAAGGGCGTCTCCAGTGACGCGATTCATGCGCACGAGGTGCGCTGTGGTCGTCATTTGGCCCTCGCTCACCCGAGGGGAACCGCTGAGCACGAGCATCTGATCGGAGGAGGTATAACGCGCGCGATCGCTCCATGCTCTTCGGGTCGCGTCCACGTAGGCAACCCCGCCTGACTGAAGGATGGAGGAGATCTCGCCCCGGGAATCGAATTCCCCATCGAGCGCCCGGCTCAGGCTGACGCGATCCTGCTCCCCGGGATTCTTGCTCACGATGCGGGCATTGGGAGCGCCATGCAGGGCGGAAAGCCGGCCGGCGTCATCGAAGTGGGCGCGAAACTCTCCCGCCGTAAGCAAAACCTCCCGCCCCTGGCTGCTGCCGGGAAGCACAATCTGCGCCGATCCGGAAGTTACCGCCTGGTCGAGCAGGGTTTTCGGGGTGAAAAAGAAATCGATGGCGGGGGCAGTGACCGCGAGCTTCTCGCCGGAGGCGGAAGCAGCCGAAGCAGGCTGATACTGGATGATCTTCACTCCCCCTTCCGCCCGAACCTTGGTCAAACGTCGGTTGCTCGAAAAATCAAGGACGACGCGTCCCGCACTCGAGAGAATGGGTTCTTCGCTGGCAACCGTGCCTTGGACCGCTCCGGAAAAGATGGCAACGCGCGGCAGGTTCGAATTCACCATCATCAACTCCAGTTGGTCGGCTTGCAGGGTGGCATTCCGCGTCCCCTTCACCTGGATCGCCACGCTTCCCCAGGCGAGCAGATGATCGAGGCTGTTGTCGGGCCGGAGGAACAACCTCGCCTTCTCGGCCTGACCGGTTCGTTCCGCCATCTGCAGTTTGGGGTGCTCAAGCAGCACTTCGCGCGGAACCTTTTCGATCACCGCTTGCTCGGCGGCAATCCGGGTACGGTTCGGACCGCTGGTTTCAAATTCGACCTGAGACTCGAGCGTGAGCACATTGGTTTTGGCAACGTAGCCGAGACCAACGGCGGATCCGGTTGCTTGGGGAAGGCGGAAGTCGACCCGGTTTCGGGTGTATGCGTCGCCGCTCCGCTGCTCGAAGACGAGGCCGCTGGTCTTGAGGTGGATCGGGTCCTTGCGTGCCTGCGGCGGAGCCTGGTCCGGACTGACCAAGCCTGCGGGATTTGCTTCGAGATCGATCTCGACTTCCCCCCGGGCGATGGCCTCTCCCGACTGTTGGTTGTAATCGAAATTGGAGCCGTAAATGCGATCGTAGCGGCTGGAGTCGCGACCATACAGGGTGATGGTGACATCGTGCAGTTCGGCCTGTCCGCCTTGTTTAAATTGCACCGCCCTATTGGCCTCCAGCCTGAACAAAGTTCGACCTTGCGCGGACTTGGACACGGTAAATCCGGTTGCCGTCTGTTGGACCTCGAGGCCGATCTTTTCGGGAACCTGTTCGAGCGCATTTTGTTGCCGGTGGCGGGCATGGAAATACGCTCTCGCCACGATCAATGCGAACAGGATCGCGGCCGCGGCAAACCACAGGCGCAGCTGGGGTAGGGCAAAACGCATCTGAGATTAGTCTAATTCAGTTCTCGGATGCCGTCCTGGGATCGGCAAGAGCGGGGGACCCACAGGGAGAGTGCGCCAGGGCGCGTAACTCGCCCGTTTTCTTGAAATCCCGGAGCACGAGCTCCAGTCCGCCGAATTCGGGATGAGGATTATGGTCAAGGGAAAAGGCCACGTCGAGAGTGTCGCCAGCACGCAGTTGGGCTTCTGCGACCCGATCGGACATATTCCAGGCGAGCGCGCTGTAGGTGACGGCTCTTCTCCAATTCTCTGCGCGAGAGTCGGGATGGCATCGTGGCCCGAGCTGATGGGCGTCGGCACGTTCTCCATTCCAGGCCAACTTTAGCTTTGCCTGCCTGTCCCGGATCAGGGGCGCTCCGGCCAGGCGCAGGTTGTGCGCGGCGAAGACCGGTCCCTGGTTGCCGACACCGAAAGGCTCGAGCAGCTGCAACGCCTGATAGAGTTCCGGAGTCACCTGATCGATAGAGAGCTCGCCATCGAGCTCCAGCACCTTCTCGAAATCCGCCAAGGTGAGCGAGCGACGGGCATATTCCTCGATCCGCCTCGAGAGCTCTGGCAGGTGCGCCTGCGGCATGGAGAACCCCACCGCATGGGCATGTCCTCCGTAGCGGCTGAACAGTTCGCGGCAGGATTCCAGGGCGTTCAGCAGGTGGAATTGCGGAATCGACCGTCCGGAACCGTGCGCTTCCTGCGCGTTTTTCGAAACTACCAGGGTTGGCCGGCCGTAGCGCTCCACGATGCGCGTGGCGGTGATGCCGATCACTCCCCGATGCCAGTCCTCGCCGTCGACCACGATGCAGAAAGCCTCGCGCAGTGTGGGTTCCTTTTCGAATCGCACCGCGATGGCCTCGAGAATTCTTTGTTCCTCTCCCTGGCGCTCAGCGTTGAGCCGGTCCAGCCGGGCGGCGATCTGGCGCGCCCGCTCCAGGTTGTTCGTGCTAAAGAGTTCAACCACATCGGCGGCAACGTCCATGCGCCCGGCCGCATTCATCCGGGGCGCGATGCGAAAGGCCACCTCGGCGGAACGGGGAGGGCGTCCGCTCACCTGCGCCACGTCGAGCAGAGCTCGCAGCCCCGGGTTCACGGCCACGGCTAAAGCCTCCAGTCCGAGCTTGGTGAAAACGCGGTTCTCGCCGGTTAGCGGCACCGCGTCGGCGATGGTCGCGATGGCGGCGATCTTGGCGAAGGAGGTGAGCAGGGCTGATTGGTTTCGATCCCTGAGCCGCCGCTCGAGAAGAGCTTGCGCCACCTTGAAAGCGACCCCGGCGCCGCATAATGCCTTGCAGGGATAATCGCAACCCTTCTGGTTGGGATTCAGGATCGCGAGGGCACGCGGTACGCCGTCGTTTCCCGGAAGATGGTGATCGGTCACGATCAGATCTACCCCCGCGCGGTGCGCCTCCTCAGCCGCAGCCAAGGCGCGGATCCCGGCGTCCACACTAATGACCAGACGGATGTTTCGAGCCGCTGCCCGCTCAATCACATCGCCCCGCAAGTCGTATCCCTCCTTGAGGCGGTGGGGGACATGAAATTCGGGGGAGCCACCGCAGAGTTCGATGGCGGTTTTCAGGAGGACGATGGCAGCGGTGCCGTCGACGTCGTAATCCCCGTAGATGAGGATTCCTTCTTTCCGCTCGATGGCAGCCTCGATCCGCTCGATCGCGCTTTTCATGCCAAGCATTCGGTAAGGGGAGTGCAGATGGGCGAGCGAGGGCTTAAGAAAATGCTCCGCACTTTCCGCTTGCTTGATGCCGCGCAGGACGAGCAGGCGAGCGATGGTGGCGGAGACATGGGTACTCCTCAGAGCCGGATGCGACTGCAAGTGCGCCGCCAGAAGTCGGATCTCCGCCGGATCCGCGGCCTTTCGCATCCACTTCATAGGCACCGGGTTTCAATTCTAGACGACCGCCCTCTCGATTGGGGAATACCGTGGGGAATACCGACCGCGAGAGGCGAATCATGATGAACCACGGGCTACGGCTCGTCGTCCGGACCGGGCTCATCGAGCGAGAGGCCCGAGAGGTCCTCGGCCATTTCGAGCATGCTCTGATAACGCTCATACCAAGGAGCTGCAGCTTCGTAAACCATCATGACCCCTTGTTGCGCAAAGCCGAGTTGCACAAAGCCGGTTTTGCCAATGTAGGCGCGCAACCAGTGAGCGTCTTCGAGGTAGTCGCTAGAGAATTCGGCATGGCGCAGGCGCTCGATCATGCTGTCAAATTCCTCCGATTCCAATCGCCAGGAGTCCATGGTCACAAACGGCGCGCCGGAAGCCTTGGCAATTTCCACAAAGTCCTTCCAGCCCTCGGGGTTGTCTTCCGCCTTCCAGGGAACGCTCTGCACCTCCTCATAGTCCACCAGTCCAGGAAATCGGCGCATGCCGTGGCCCTCGATAAAGGCGATCATGTCATCTTTGAGGTTTGCGAGATCGTCAGGAAACGGAGACATAGCAAACTTAGCATTGTATCTGGAAACCAACTTGCCTGCCGCGCGCCGGGCAAGAGGCCCAGGCTCCGAGTTCGCGAGAGTCCAGGCGGCTGGGAAGGCGGAGGGCCGAGGACTGCCCGAAGCAGCCTGTCGGCGCTATGCTACACTACTGGTTTCACAAGCGATCTCCGATCTGCCCATGCTCCTCTCGAAAGAATATGTGGGCTATCTGGCCCGCGAAGTTACCAAAAAACTCCTCGCAGGCGAGTTCATCACAACCAAAACCGCCGCCGCCGTCACGGAAAAGGTTCATGCCGCCATGCTCGAAGAGTTCTCGCTCGAAGATCGCATCAATGACGAGGTCCGAGTCATACTCGAGGCCTACGCGGAGGAGATGCGCAAGACGGGCGCCAATTACCAGGAGATGTTCCGCAAGGTGAAGAACGAACTGGTGCGCAAGTACAAGGCGGTGCTGTGAGGGTGAACCGTGACAAGGCGAATAAGGTTGCACACATGGTAGCCGACGCGCTCGCCGAGATGAGCGAGGTGGAATTTCTCGAAGATCGCAATACGATCCGTCTGGAAATACGCAAGATTCTCGAAGAACTTCTCAATCAGGAAGAAAGGATCGATCAAGCCGCCCGGCAAAAGATCGAGAGTCAAAAGCGAACCATCCTCGAAGGCAGCCAGGAATGGGACATCCTCTATCGTAAATACTACAATGAGGAAGTGAGGAAACTTGGGGCCTAGCTTGGCGCCCAGCACCTATCAGCCACCGAGCGATCGGAAGGCTACCAACATCCTGTAGGGACGCTGCCATTCTCCCCGCGGCTGAGCCCGTGGGAGCTTGCGCGGTCGGCTCCGGAAGCTCGAAGTGCCAGACTGGTCTTCGCCGTGCTGGCCCTTGAGACTGGGACTGGGCGGTTCCCGCGCATCGGCGAGAAATGAGAGCGTCGTGAATCTTGGGTCGAATCCCCGGGTGCGGAATTGATGCCTGCGCCTCCGTCCGAACCCGCAAAGGTTCTAAGCTTTCGCTCCTCGCGCTGGCGCGACGTTCCTCGCTCGCCGGTTGCGATCGCCGTGGTCGCCTTCGCTCTGCGCATCGGATACATCATCCTGGGACACACGTACCGCTTCAAGACGGTTGAGGACCATTTCGACTTCGGGTTTGAAATGGGCCGGATCGGCCGTTCCCTGGCTCTCGGTCAGGGCTTTGGCAACCCCTTTGATGGAATCACCGGACCCACTGCCTGGGAACCGCCGCTTTATCCGCTTCTGATTGGCGGAGTCTTCCGCATCTTTGGGATTTACACCCCGGCTTCGGCCTTCGTTCTCCTGGCCATCAACAGCCTTTTTGCTGCATTAACCACACTTCCCATCGTCTCTATTGCCAGGCGATGTTTCGGAGAAAGAGTCGCGGGCTGGAGTGCTTGGACCTGGGCGCTGCTGCCCTCGATGATCTTCTGGTCGACGCGCTGGGTATGGGAGACTAGCTTGGCTACCTGCTTGCTAGCCCTTCTGTTGGCGCTGGCGCTGGCTTTGGAGGTCAAGGGCGGGCGAAAGCTTTGGCTCGAGTTTGGATTCCTCTGGGGCATCGCCGCCCTGACCAACCCAACCTTGCTGTCCATGCTCCCGGTTTCCGGCATGTGGACCTGGTATCGGCGGGCAAAACAAGGCAAGCGGTCTTTGACCGGAGTGGCGGCTGCTTCCGCCGTCTTCCTGGCTTGTCTCGCACCCTGGCTGGTGCGCAACTACCGCACGTTCGGACGCCTCCTGTGGATTCGCTCCAATTTTGGCGTCGAGCTTCGCCTGGGAAATGGCCCCGGCGCCGATGGCAGGTGGATGGACTTCCTGCATCCCTCGAAAAACCTACAGCAATTCCAGTTGTATCGCCAACTGGGGGAAATCGCTTACGCGGCAGAGCGAAAACGGGAAGCCTTGGCCTTCATGCGTGCGGATTACGCCCGTTTCGCGTGGCTCTGCCTCGAACGCTTCGCCTATTTCTGGGGCGGGCCTCGGCGCTCGCCGCCATCCGCGTCGACCCTTTGGGGCAATGTTTTCTATCTGGCATCATCGCTGCTTGCAGGGTACGGTTTGGTCGAGGCTCTCAGGAAACGACGTCCGGGAGCCTGGCTGTTTTTCTGGCTGATGCTCACCTACCCTCTGGTCTATTATGTGGTATTTTTTTTGCCTCGCTACCGCCACCCCATCGAGCCTGAATTAGGGATCTTGATGCTCTATGCCATCCAGGAAGCCGTATTCGGCAGCGATCGAACCCAGAGAATCCGGGGCATCAGCCGAGAGAGGACGTTGGCCGCCGAGACAAGGGAGGAGTTGCATGGCTGAAGCCGCCTGCGAAACGCTCCCCGTCGCCAGGATGCGAGTCTCGACTTGGAATCGCTGGATTGAAGCTCACCCTGACACGGTGGCGGTACTGATTGTGGCACTGGGCTTTGCCCTGCGCGCCTGGACCGCTTGGGGAACGTTCCTGAATCCAGACGAGGCCCTGCACTTTTTCATCGCCGACCATGCCTCGTGGCCAGCCGCTTATCAGGCCAGCCTCACGATGGCGCACCCTCCGCTGCTGATTTTGGTCCTATATGGGTGGCGGGTGCTGGGTACCTCTGAGTTCATGCTCCGGCTCCCTTCCATTCTGACAGGCACCGCCTTCTGCTGGATCTTTTTCCGCTGGCTCGACCGCTTGTTGGGGCGAACCGTCGCGCTGATAGGACTCACATTCGCGGCTCTCCTGTCACCCATGGTGAGCCTGTCAGCCCAGGTTCGCCAATACGGACTGCTCTTACTGTTTCTGATGGGGGGGGCGTATCTCCTGGAGCTTGCGGTGGCGGAGAACTCCCCCGTGCTGATGCTGGGGTCGGGCGTTTGCTTTTGGCTGGCCCTGAGTTCCCACTATTCCGCCTTTTTCTTCGTCGCGGTCCTGGGTCTTTATTCCCTCCTTCGCTTTCAACCCAGCGGGATTTCGCTTCCGACTCTGGTGGCATGGATGGTAGGAGAAGTTGGGGAGCTGACCCTGGGGGTTGGGTTTTACCTGACCCATCTTTCGAAGATCGAGCACACCACGATGGCGGACCAGGCCTTCGACGGTTGGCTGCGCAAGTCCTATTTTCACCGCGGGCACGACAACCCGCTGACCTTTCTCGTAACCCGAAGCTTCAGCTTTTTCCAGTATATCTTCGGCCAGCTCGTCATCGGGGACCTGGTGGCCCTGCTGTTCATCGCCGGCACGATTCTTTGGCTAGGCGGGAGAGCGCAGGCGGAGACCCCTTGGCGCCGCTATCGAATCGCCGTGCTCTTGGTGTTGCCCTTTCTGCTGAACTATGGGGCTGCGTTGTTCGATCTCTATCCCTACGGGGGCACCCGCCACTGTGTGTATCTGTTCGTCTTTGCCATCGCCGGGGTCGCCCTCTGCCTGGCCAAGGTCGTCGGCGACAACGCGCTCCGCGGCATTGCCCTGAGTTTGATGATGGTTGTGCTCTGTTTCCTCTTCCGAACCAATCATGCTCCCTACATAGCGCGCGCCGATCAGCGCCGCGTCCAGATGGATCGCGCCATTCGATTCCTGCGCGAACAACTCCCACTGTCCGATACCATCCTCAGCGACTACGAAAGCCGGATCATGCTCGGTCATTATCTCTGCGAGCAAAGGTCCATGGCGGATGACGGTTCGATTCCCGGCTTCCTGGTTTCTCACTGTGGCGGCCATCGCATCATTTCGACCGACCATGATCTGTGGGCATTTACTCCTCCCACTTTTTTCGCGCAATGGAACCACTTGGTTCAGGGCGGGTATCTAAAGCCGGGAGAGACTGTCTGGGTGGCGCAGGTGGGATGGATGATCAAGCTCGACGACGATCTCAGAAAGGGTTTCCCCGAATTCGACGATTTGAAAACACAAGCCTTCGGACATAACATCAGGTTCTTCCCTCTCTCGGTCGGTTTCCCCCTTCCCCCTGCGGCCTCCTGGCAATCCGGCCAGACCGAAGATCGCTAGCGCATTAGGCGGACGATTGCAGAACTTTTGCCATTCCGGCTAGAGGCGCCTGTGGGTGCCTTAATTTCCCGCATTCAGGGAAAGGTTGCGCGAGCTAATTAGCTAAGCTAAAATAGCTTAGCTAAGAGGCAGATCCATGGGCATGGTCACCATTCATCAAGCCAAAACGAACCTCTCCCGGCTAATTGAAAAGGCCTCCGAGGGAGAGGAAGTGATTATCGCACGCGGATCAAAACCTGTAGCTCGTATCATCTCGCTCGGCGAAATAAAGGGTAAACGCCAGCCGGGATCTTTCAAAGGAAAGTTGCGTGTCGGACCCGAGTTCTTCGAATCCCTCCCAAACAGCGAACTGACGGGCTGGGGTTAGTCTCGCTTGCGCGCGTTACTCGATACCCACGCACTGCTCTGGTGGCTTTCCGACGATCCGGCACTGAGCCGAGCCGCCCGCAAGATCATTGCGGAAACTAACAACAGCGTGATTGTAAGTGCCGCTTCGGCTTGGGAAATCGCGACCAAGGTGAGGCTGGGCAAACTGCCGACGGCTGCGGACCTGGTCTCGGACTTCTCGATCCTCATTGAGCGCGAAGGATTTCAATTGCTGTCCATCTCTGCGGAACACGGTATCCGAGCGGGCCTACTCCCGGGTCCTCACAAAGACCCGTTTGACCGTATGCTGATAGCTCAGTCACAGGCGGAGAACATACCCATCATCAGCAAGGAAGCGTTATTTGAATCCTATGGTGTCAGGAGGCTGTGGTAAAGCTAGACAAAATAGATTCCAGATCACGCTTGAAACAGGCGTTTGACATCTTGGCAGGAACCGAATACTGACAAGTCATCGGTGGAACGTGTCTCCGAACTTGTTGCGGCGGGCCGAATCAGGCGATGAGCCAGCAATGAGACAAGAAGCCGCTCATCCGAGTTCTCTACTTCTGTTTAGGCAAAAATGAACTTTCGTTGCCCAATGGCCAGTTGCGAGCGAACCATCCAGCTTAGGGTGAGCGGAGGAATCGCGGTTAAAACTTCCGCGAGTGTTCTTTGGCCCAGCGTTCGATCACCACTTTCTTCTCGGTGTAGAATTCGACCGCGTCGCGGCCCTGCCCGTGCATGATGCCGAAAAAGCTGTCTTTCCAACCGCTGAAAGGGAAGTAGGCCATCGGAGCCGCCACTCCGATATTGATGCCGATGTTTCCCGCCGGGGCTTCGTAGCGGAAGCGGCGGGCGGCGGATCCGCTCGAAGTGAATAAGGACGCCTGGTTGCCATAGGCACTGCGCTCTAGAAACGCCAGAGCCTCGTCGAGGTCACGGGCGTGAACCAGGCTCAGCACCGGGCCAAAAATTTCTGTGTCCGCCAGCTCACTGGTCGGCGGCAAATCGTCGAGAATGGTTGGCTTCACGAAATTGCCTGCCTCGTGCTGGGGAATCTTGGGGTTGCGGCCGTCCAGGACGACTTTGGCGCCCTGCTTTTCCCCGCTTGCGATGAGCGACTCGATGCGGGCCTTGCTCGCGGGCGAAATGACCGGTCCCATCTGGACGCCGGGCTCGAGACCATTCCCCACCCTCAGGCCGGCTGCGCTAGCGGCGATCGCGTCCCGAAATGTCGCCTGCGCCTCCCCCACTGTGACCGCGACCGATACCGCCAGACATCTCTGGCCGGCGCAGCCGAAGGCGCTGTCGCTGATGATTTGCGTCGTCATGTGCATGTCGGCATCGGGCAGCACGATCACATGGTTTTTGGCGCCACCCTGGCATTGCGCACGCTTGCCATTCGCCCCCGCTCTGGCGTACACCTGACGTGCGACCGGCGTCGAACCCACAAAACTGATGGCCCGGACCTTGGGGTGGTCAACGAGGGCGTTGGCCACGTCCTTGCCTCCGTTCACCAGATTGACGACTCCCTTCGGGAGTCCTGCACGCTCCAGCAATTCGAAGGCACGGCGCATGGTCAGCGGAACGCGCTCGGAGGGCTTCAAAACAAAGGTGTTGCCGCAGGCCACGGCATAGGGAAGAAACCAGAACGGAATCATCCCGGGAAAATTGAACGGCACGATCGCGGCCACCACGCCCAGAGGTTGCCGAATCATGGTTTCATCGATGCCGCGCGCCACGTCTTCGAGGTTGTAGCCTTGCATCATCATGGGAATGCCGCAGGCGACTTCGACGTTTTCAATGGCCCGGCGGAATTCGGCTTTGGCCTCGGTAAGCGTCTTGCCGTTCTCCTCGGTGAGGATGCGGCTCAACTCGTCGACGTGATCCTCCAGAAGCTGCTTCAGCTTGAATAGAGGCTGGATGCGATCTTCCGGAGGGGTGCGGCGCCACTCCGCATAGGCTCCGGCTGCCGCCTCGACGGCTTGCGCCACCTCGCGCCCACCCGCGAGTGGCACTTTGGCGATGACTTCTCCCGTCGCGGGATTGTTGACAGCAAGCCATTCCGCGGCATGCGACTCAATCCACTGGCCATTGACGTAATTCGGGATCTTGGTGATGGGCGGTGCTAGAACCGACATGGTTGAATCCTCGCGTCTGGTTAGGAATGAGGCGGCTCGGGATCGCTCCCCCATCGGCCGCCCAATCCAGTTGTCGAGCTTCGAGTCGTGCCTCTAAGGACAGAAGACTGGCGTTAGCTCACCTGGGCCACCGCAGTTTGGCGTTCGGCTACGGGCTCGAGCGCAGCTTCGAGCACATCCAACGCCTCCTCCATCTGCTCGCCAGTGACCACCAGGGGCACCAGAACCCGGATGACATTCGAGTACGATCCTGCGGTGATCGTAATCAATCCGTGCTCGTAGCAAGAGCGGGTAACCTCCTTGGTCTCGTCCGCGGCCGGCTCGCGGGTCTCGGGGGATTTCACCAGTTCGATCGCCTGCATTCCGCCCAGACCACGCACATCCCCGATCATCGCCCAACGCTTCTGCCATTCCTTGGCCCGCTTTTGGAAGCGGTTTCCGATTTGGTTCGCCCGCTCGAGCAGGTCCTCGCGGTCAAAAAGATCAAGCACCGCCAGGGCAGCCGCACAAGAGACAGGATTGCCTGCAAACGTTCCTCCCAAACCTCCGGGCCCGGGCGCATCCATAATCTCGGCTCGTCCGGTGACGGCCGCGAGCGGCAGGCCGCCCCCGAGCGACTTGGCCGAAACCACCAGGTCCGGCTCGAGGCCGAAGTGTTCCGAGGCAAACAGTTTTCCGGTGCGCCCGAAACCGCTTTGCACCTCGTCGGCGATGACTAAAACTCCGTGCTGGTGGCAGATATTGCTGAGCGCGCGAAAATAGTCGGGTGGCGGGACCACAAAGCCTCCCTCGCCCAACACCGGTTCGGCAATGACCGCGGCCACCTCTTCCGACGCCACGATACGCTTGAATGCGTCCTCCAAATGGTGGGCGCAATAGAGATTGCACGCGGGATACTTCAGGGAATACGAGCAGCGATAGCAATAGGCGTAGGGAATGCGGTAGACATCGCTCGGAAAGGGCGCGAATCCCGCCTTGTAAGGATGGGTCTTGCTGGTGAGCGCCAAGGTCATCAAGGTACGGCCGTGGAAGGCATCCTCAAAGGCGATGATCCCCCCGCGCCGGGTATGAGCCCGGGCGATTTTGACCGCATTCTCGATGGCTTCAGCGCCGCTGTTGACGAACAAAGTTTTCTTGGGGAAGTTGCCCGGCGTGACCTGGTTCATCCGCTCAGCCAAGCGAATGTAGGCTTCGTACGGCGTAACCTGGATGCAAGTATGCAGAAACCGCTCCAACTGCTCCCGCACAGCAGTTAAGATCGGTTCTTGTCGGTGTCCGACATTCAGGCAGCCAATGCCCCCGGCGAAATCAATGTAGCGATTCCCATCCACATCTTCGATCCAGGCGTCTTCCGCTTTGGCGACATACACCGGGGTTGCATGGGAGAGGCCGCGCGGGACTGCGGCGGCGCGACGTTCGGCGAGCGCCTTGGACCGCGGGCCAGGAATCGGGGTTCTTAATTGGATTGTGCCCATGTTGCTCTCAAACGATTTCTCGTTCTCCGCTTGCAGTTACTCAGTACCAGCCAATCGGCTGTTGGTTGAGATTGATGTGGACTTGCTTGGTCTCCAAATACTCTTCGATTCCCCAGGGTCCAAGTTCACGGCCGAAGCCGGACTGCTTGTAGCCACCCCACGGTGCTTCGACGTAGGTGGGCTGCATGTGGTTCACCCAGACGACGCCGGCGCGCAGTGACTTGACTGCCCGGAACGCCTTGAAGATGTCGCGCGTCCAGACCGCGGCCGCCAGACCATAGGGCGAGTCATTCGCGATGCGGATCGCCTCGCTTTCATTGTCAAACGGGATCACCGCCGCCACCGGGCCAAAAATCTCCTCGCGGGCAATGCGCGCGCTGTTCGGCACGTCATAGAAGATGGTTGGTTCGATGTAGAAGCCCTTGGCGAACTTCTCGGCTCGGCCGCCGCCCGTCGCCAGCTTGGCTTCCTCTCTTCCCAGAGCTTGGTAGGAGCGCACGCGGTCATACTGCTCTTTGCTGATCACCGGCCCCATCTTGGTATCGCGATCGAGAGGAGCGCCCAGTTTGATTTTCTTAGCCTTCTCGGTCATGCCGTCGAGAAACTTCTTGTAGATTGTCTTCTCGACCAGGATTCGGCTGCCGGCCGAGCAAACCTCGCCTTGGTTGATAAAAACCCCGAACAGGGCTCCATCGATCGCCGCCTCGAAGTCTGCGTCAGCAAAAAAAATGTTGGGGGATTTGCCGCCGAGTTCGAGCGTGACTCGCTTCACCGTGTCGGCAGCCATCTTTACGATCATCTTGCCCACCGCGGCGCTGCCGGTGAAGGCGATCTTGTTGACGTCGGGATGCTCGACCAGGGGTGCCCCGCAGGTTTCCCCAAAGCCGGTGACGATATTGACCACTCCAGGCGGCACGCCGACTTCGGCAAACCAGTTGGCCATCTCTAGCGCCGTGAGGGGCGTCTGCTCGGCCGGTTTCAACACGCAGGTGCAACCGGCGGCCAGAGCCGGGGCCAGCTTCCAGGCTGCCATTAACAGCGGATAATTCCAGGGAATGATCTGGCCGGCCACGCCCACCGGTTCCTTCAAGGACAAGCTGACCGCATTATCGGGAACCGGGTTGACGTATCCCAGAACCTTGGTGGCCAGGCCACCGTAATACTCAAAACAGGTCGCCACGTCGGCCATATCGAATTCGGCTTCGACGATGGGTTTGCCGCAGTTGCGGGCTTCAAGTTCCGCCAGCTTTTCCGCATGCTGGCGAACTTTCTCGGCCAGACGAAACAAAACCCGCCCGCGCTCCTGGGCGGTACTCGAACTCCAGGGGCCTTCCTCGAAGGCAGCTTTGGCCGCAGCAACCGCACGATTCACATCGTCCGGCTGCGCGTCCGGAACCCGGGCAATCACCTCCTCCGTGGCCGGATCGTAAACCGGAAAGGTTTTCTCCGTCTTGCTCTCAATCCACTCACCGTTCACGTACATGGGATAATTGCGGACATCAGCACGCACCCCAGCTGGCATAAAGACCTCCCTCGAACTCGTTCATCGCTCGCCGACTTTTACTCGCCCGTCGCACTAGACCCGGCTGGCCGCTGCCTGCGGCAGCTTGCGCCGGCTGTAAACAAAGAAAAAAAACGCCGCCACCCCCAGGAACAATAACGTTCCCGCTACCATTTTGATCTCGAACAGCCAAATCGAATCGATTTGATGGGAGGGCACGAATGCCACCGCCACCGCCAGCACGGTCGTGAGCAAGCCGCACCAACCGGCCGCCCGCACCGTCTTCCTACTGTAGTGCCCGCCCGCCTCCGAGCTTGCCGCCAGCCGGATCAACCCGGCATACATATAAAGGAACGGGATCAACTGCAGCACCACCGCCAAATCCAGCATGGTAACGAAAGCTTCCTTGACCTGTGCGCCCACAAAGCTCATGGCGAGAAACAAAGCCGAAAGACTGGCGTGCACGATCAGGGCGACGTAGGGAGTGGCATAGCGCGGATGCAGCTTCCCGAGTCCCTCGGGCAGGTAGGAATCCAGTCCGGCGACAAACGGAATGCGCGCCGAACCGGACAACCATGCGGAGGCGATGCCGGCAATCGACACGCTGAGCACCAGGGCGAAGGGCGCCGCCAGCCAGCCGACCCCGATTTGGGCGGCCATCTGGCTGACGGCTTGCATGATCCCGGCTAGGACCCCGATCTGGTTTTTCGGCAAGGCCAACAGCAAAGTTAGCGTGGCGCCGATGTAAAGCACTCCGCAGACGACTCCTCCCAAGGCGACCGCTCCGGGTAAGGTGCGTTTCGGATCTTCGATCTCGTCTCCCATGACCGAGGCAAGTTCGAGTCCGACCAGGCCGAAACAGATCACCCCCAAGGCGTTCACCAGACGAAGATCGCCGGGGATGCGAAAGTCGGCTTGATGGACGGAGATCCCGAAGCGATAGGCCACAACCACGCCGAGGACGGTCAGCACCCCCGCGGTAAGGGCGGTGCCGATGCCGCCAAGATTGTTCACCCATTTGCCGACGCCCAAGCCCAGAACATTGAGCACGACCAGGAGGGCCAACAGGGCAATCGATGCGCTGAAGGTGAACCCCGGTCGATCGGCCAGGCTCTGCTTCTCCGGGCCGGCAACGAAGACCGCAATGCCGACAAAATAGAGCAGCACGGTTGGCACGTAAAAGATGTTATTCGTCCAGTAACACCAGCCGGAGAGGAATCCGTGAAAGTCGCCGAAGATGCGCTTGGCCCAGAGATAAACCCCGCCTTCTCCGGGGTAACGGTCGGCCAGTTCAATCACGGCGATCGCTTGCGGCCAAAAAAACAGAAGGAGCGCGACCAGCCACAGCCAAACCGTAACCGCGCCGTTGGCGGAGATCGTGGGAACCACGTTCAGATTCACCACCGCCACCACAAACAGCAAAACCAGATCCCAACGGCCGAGGGCGCGTTTCAGATGAGGCTGGTCGGCCTCATGCGTATTGGCTGGCACGGGCTCTCCTTGGCCTCTTTTAACCGATGGCCATCTCCGCCATCCGCTCTTGCTGCGCTTTCGCCAATCCCGGCGCTAGATCGGCAAAGGCGGCCAGATGCTTCTCAATATCGGCTTCCGTATGCTGCACCGAGATGGTCCACTGCTCGTCCCACCAGTACGGTTGCGGCATGACGCCGCGGTTGACCATACCAAACCAGTAATGTCGCCAAACCTCGGTATCGATCGCCTTCCAATCGCGATAGTTGCGGATCTCTTTGGGCAAGAGCATCAGCGCGCCATTGGCGCCCGCACGGGCCACATAGGCCTGCAGACCCACCTGGGCAATCGTCTTCCGGTAGCCTTCGACCAGTTTCTGGTTGAGCTTGTCCACGTGGGTGTAGTTCTCCCGCACCAGCACCTCGCGAAACGTGGCCAAACCGGCAGCCATCGAAACCGGATTGGTGTTGTACGTGCCTCCGTGAAAAACCTTGTGCTGGGAGATCAGGTCCATGACTGACTTGTGGGCGCCGAAGGCCGCCAGGGGAAAACCGCCGCCGATCGATTTGGCCAGGCAGATCATGTCGGGTTTCACGCCAAAATACTCCGCGGCACCGCCCCGGGCCAGCTTGGCTCCGGTTTTCACTTCATCGAAGATCAGCAGGGCGCCGTTTTTGCTGGCGATCTCCCGCAAGCCTTCGAGGAAGCCGGGCTGGGGAAGGCAGAGGCCCACATTCATCATGATGGGCTCGAGAATGATGGCCGCGATCTGGCCGCGATTCTCGTGGAAGCGAAGTTCAACGCTGGCTAGATCGTTGAAGCTCGCGATGGGAACGTTGGCCAGGGCTGCCTTGGGCACTCCCAGACCGGCGGGCACCGAAGTGGGAGCGTGTACGTCGCCAAAATCCGCGGCTTCGGGCTTCACGCTGACCAAAGCCGTGTCGTGGAGCCCGTGATAGCCGCCTTCGAATTTCAGAATCTTATCCCGTCCGGTGGCGGCGCGAGCCAGCCGGCAAGCGTGCATGGTTGCTTCTGTCCCGCTCGAACCAAAGCGGACCATCTCCACCGGATAGCGCTCGGCAATCTCATCCGCCAGCTGCCACTCCAGGTCGTGCGGCATGCCGAACATGGTGCCGGCCGCCAGGCGCGGCGCGACCGCCTGCATGACTGCGGGATGACAATGGCCGGCCATGAGCGCGCCGAAACACAGGTTGTAGTCGACGTAATCGTTGCCGTCGAGATCGCGGAAATGCGAGCCTTGCGCTTCCTTGACAAAAATCGGATAGGGATCGTAAGCGCGGTAGTTACTGGCCACCCCGAGCGGGATGCGCCGCAAGTTTTGTTTGTGCGATGCGGCGGATTTGGGCGTGCGGCGCGCAAAACTCGCCAGCTCCTTCTCGAGTTCGTGATACATCCAGGTCTCCAAGAAACTCAGGTCGCAATCGCGACCATTAGATTGTGTGCCCCGGTCGAGCAGAAGCCGTCGGGGACGCCGGCTAATAATAAAACTTCAAAGCAAACTGCACCAGGCGCGGGTCTTGCGCTTGGGTGATTCTTCCGAATTCGGTGGGACCATCGGAGAAATGCCCATCCGGATTATAGAAATTCGTATGGTTGAAAATGTTGAACATCTCGGCTCGGAACTGGAAGTACTTGCTCTCGCTGATCGGGATCTTCTTGTGAACCGCGAAGTCCCAGTCCTGGAGACCGGGGCCGCAGCAGATGGAGCGCTGCGTGCCGTTGTTGAATTGCCCGAGCGGCGGATCCTGGAAATCATTCGTATTGAACCAGAAGCCGGCGTTCGTTTTAGGGTTCAGCGTGGTGAAGGGTGCGACTCTCTGCGGAGCTTCTGTCCCGAGAAAGAAGATGCTGGCAATCAATTCGGTGTCGTCTTCGGTGTCCAAGCGGATGGGAAACCCGGCTTGGAACTGAGTGATACCGGAGACCGCCCAATCGTTGGTCAGCGTTCCCATCAAGCCCTGACGCTTCGGGAACGGCAGCTCCCAGTCATAGCTGATGACAAACCGCTGCCGGGGGTTAAAAAACGAGAGCGCCCGGCTCCGGCTAAAGTTGAACGGATCCAGGGTCTCCTCAAAAGTGGATGCGTTGTCCATGGAGTTGCTAAAGGTGTAGGCAGCCTGGAATTGCAGGCCCTGGGAGAAACGTTTTTCGAGCATTGCCTCAAAGGCGTTGTAGGTGGAGCTGGCTACCGTGTTTTCCGCGAAGACGTCGCTAAATACCGGGACGCCGTCGAGCGGACAGCCCGTACCGTTAAATGGGTTACAGGCTGGCGAGGAGTACGGGCGCAGGCCGACCAAGGTAATCCCATTCGCGCCGATCGTCGTTCCGGCGGGAAGCACGCTGTTATAGTGGGCATAGGGCAGGTGCAGCGCATTGGACAGTACCGTGCCCGGGGGAATAAAGAACGGAGCGTCTTCCTCTTCCGGACCACAGGTAGTCGGCGAACCGCCCGGGCCGGTCAGAACGCTACTCGAGTTCGTATTCGCCAGGGCAATGAGATCCAGGCAGGTTTGCGGAGTGGAGGGGTTGAGGTCGTACGAGGCAAGCAGGCGGTGCCCCTGCGATCCCACATATCCGACCTGCAGCATCAGATCCCTGGCCAGTTGTCGTTGGACGGTGAGATTATATTGCGCGGTGTATTGCGTGCGGATATGTGGCTGGAACTCGCCGTAAAGAAGAATCGGGCGAAATAAGGAGTAGTCGACCGGCTGTCCCGGGGTCGGGGTGAGAATTCCGTTGAAGGGATTGGGCGCTCTCGAGCCTCCCGCCTGGTAGACGAACGGAGTGTTGAAAAAGGTCTCAAACAGCGAAGAGCTGCCCCCGAATGGCGGTTCGGCGCCGAACTGCGCCATGACGAGCTCCTCGATGGGATTGTAAAACAGACCCCAACCAGCGCGGATGCTGGTCTTGCCATTATTGCCGAAGAGCTTGCCCAGGACGCGGCTATCGAAATTGGGGCTATAGGCCAGCCCAATCCGCGGTGCAAAAGCCTTGTAATAGGTCGAAGTCATGCCCGCCGGCACGCCCGCGTCGTGCGGCACCACCAGTCCGGTCGGTTGAACTCCAGCCGCAGCGCAGCTGGAGCTGGTGACGCCCAATTCCTGTTCGCCAACGGGGGATAAGGCGCACGGATAGACGGTCGAGTTCTGTCCCGGCCGGAATGTCTCTACGTGCCCGGAGATGTCCGTGGGGGGAGTATTCAGTTCCCATCGTAGTCCATAATTTAAGGTCAGGTTCGGCTTGATCTTCCAGCTATCCTCGGCAAAGGGGTAGACCATGGTACCCCGGACATCCTCGCGTTGCCCCGACCCTTGGGTCCAATCGTCACTCAGGCCAAGCAGGTACTCCGCGTAATTGTCTCCATCCCCGGGAAGAATTGCATTCGGCCCGGTATTGTCAAATAAGTAGTTGCTGTTGATATCGTAATAGTAATACTGGTCAAAACGCATGCGGCGAACATCGGCACCGAATTTGAAAGTGTGGTTGCCCTTGATCCAAGTCAAATTGTCCGCCCATTGAAAGCTGTTTCCGACTTGCGGAAGGAAGCCCTCGAAGTTGTTTCCGAATTCCGCCCCGCCGCCGACTTCGACAAAAGGGACGCCGGTCAGATTGTCCGGGAGGCCAGGAGTGATGCCGAGCTTGGGGATGGCGCCGTAGTTAGTTCGAATGGCGGCGGAGTCCGAGGTGCCGGTGAAGCAATAGGGAACCGCAGCGCCAGTGCAGGAATCGGTCACGGCATTGGTGGTTTGAGGCGTCAGGAAGCCCAGCTGGCCCTCGCGCATATAGGTGAAATGCGCCTCATTCACCAGGGTGTTCGTGATCGAATAAGTGTGGCTCAGATTCCATTGCTGAAAGCGATTGTTGTTGAGGTTGCCAAAACCGGGGACATTCGCGCCCGCCTGCTCAAACTCGTCGTAGGGCTCAATCTGCCGAATATCGTTAAAATAGTAGTAAACGGTGAAATTCTGCCGGTCCGTGATCTTGTGATCCCAGCGCACCGTGAACTGGCTTTCGTTATCGGTACTGACGGGTACGGACTCATTTTGGAATGCCCCGATATTCGGCAGCGGAATAAACCTCTGCATCAGGTTCGCGGCCACAGGGTCCTGGCAGGCCGTGGGAATCGCGCCCTGGGGGAAAATCGAAGCCCAAGCGACACCTGCCGCCGGCGTCGTCCCCCCCTGAGCGGTGATCGCCGCGGTGCATCCCGTCCGGCCATTGAGCACGTTGGCCACAAAGGGGTTACTGATGCCCTGCGGCACGCCCGTGACCGGGTTTAATGTGTCCGGGAACCCTCCGACTCCGCTGAAATCTCCGTTTCGTTCCGCGAGAGTAGGCACGTTCACCACCGGCCCGGGGATCCCCTGGCGGATTCGCCGGCCTTCATAGGAGAGGAAGAAGAAACTCTGATCCTTTTTGATCGGACCGCCAAAGGTTGCGCCGTACTGGTTTTGATTCCATTGCGGTCGGGTGGTGTCGAAATAGGCTTTCGAATCCAAGACGGTGTTGCGGAAATATTCGTAGATATCCCCGTGAAAGTTGTTGGTTCCGGATTTGGTGATGACGTTCACCACCGATCCAGAATTCCGCCCGTATTCGGCGTCAAACGTGTTGGTAATCACGCGAAACTCATCGATACTGTCTGGAGTCGGCTCGACCGTCGGCGAGTTGACAAACTGATCGTTGGCGTCGCCGCCGTTGACGCTGAAATTATTGGCGCGGGTACGCCCGCCATTCACCGAGACGGAACCCACATCTTGCGATCCGTAGAACAGACTGCCGTTACCGTTCCCCAATTGGCCCGTCACCCCCGGCTGCAGCTGCAGGAATTGGTAGGTGTCGCGGGTGTTCAGGGGTAGCTCATTCACCGAACGGTCATTGATCACGGCACCGAGTTGCGTGCTGGTGGTATCCACTTGCGGCGCTTCCGAGGTGACTTCGACCAATTCCTCGGTCTGGCCGATCTGCAAGGTGGAGTTGAGCGTGACCACTTCGTTGATGTCGATGATCACATCCCGCTGAACATTTTTCTTGAACCCCGTCATTTCGAAGGCCGCGCTGTAGGTGCCCGGCGTCACTTCGACAAAGCTGTAATCGCCACTGCTGTTGGTCGAGCGCGTCGTGCTCACTCCCGTGGCTTGGTTGGTGAGAGTGACCTTAACCCCGGCCACCACGGCGCCGGTCGGATCGGCGACGCGGCCGAGCAGTCTGCCGGTGGTGGTTTGTGCGAACGCCGGACGCGCCAGAGAGGCAAGCGCGGCAACCAGAGCGAGCGACACGACAACGAGACGGCTGAGGAGCGAATCGAGCTTCACGGAGGCCTCCAGACGGACGCGAGAAAGATTGGCCTGCTACCGCGGCTTGCCAGCAACGCAAACCTTGCTATAATCGTGCAAGGTTAAAAAAACGCGTCGTTCACTGTCAAGAGAAAAATGGCGACCTCGGCGGGCGAATCCAGGAAACGGCACCGCGTAGAGATAGGCGGCACGCGACCCAGCGCTTATTTGAAAATCGGGGATGTGGCGCGCTTGGTCGGTGTTTCGCCCTCGGTGATCCGTTCCTGGGAGAGTCTGGGGCTGACGCAGCCACGACGCACGCCGAGCAAATACCGCCTCTACACCAACGCGGACGTGAAGCTGCTGAAGCAGGTTCGTTTCTTGCGCAAGGTCCGCGGCTTGAATGCACCCGCGATTCTGCAACTCTTGAAACGGGAAGGGCGGGCGCAGGTAGCCTCGAACGGTGCCGGCCCCATGGGCCGGCGCCTGCGACAACTGCGCCTCGAACGAGGCCTCTCCTTGGCCAAGGTGGCCGAAGCCGTCGGCATCTCCGTGGGCTTTGTCAGCGCCTTGGAGCGCTCGCAGATGAGCGCGTCGGTGGGCACTTTGCGCAAACTCACCCGCTTTTATCAAACCAACATCCTGGATTTCTTCAATCCCCAGGAACCCAGCAGCCGCCTGGTGTCGCCCGGGCTGAGAAAAGTGCTTCCCGCCGGCGCCGGCGTGCAGATGGAATTGCTGGCCTGGGGGAACACGCAGATGGAGCCGCATCTGTTTCGCATCGCGCCGGGGGCAAGCAGCGGCGACTCCTACACGCATGAGGGCGAGGAGTTTCTCTACGTGTTGCGCGGAGAGTTGCAGATTTCCGTAGGCAAACAGGACTACCGGCTCCAGGTTGGCGACAGCTTCTATTTTGAGAGTTCCGAACCGCACCACTGGGTGAATCCTGGCCGGGTCGAAACCTCTGTGTTGTGGGTCAATACGCCCCCGACGTTTTAGGCGCACGGCCCGCGAAAGGGGGAGATCAGCCCTCGTCCGAGGTTCCACGGGTTTCTTCTATCGTGCTTGGCTTTCCTAGTCGTCCGAGCCCAGTCGAGCGCGTTCCAGAAAACCTCGCGGTGGCATCGGCCGCTCAAGGATTGCCGCTGGCATGTTCTTTGCTGACAGGGCGGTTCTAGTTCCCACGAGGGAATGGCTCGATCCTATCTCCCCTGGGGCGATACATCGTATGCTGCTTGCGGTGGGTGCGGTCATGGGTTCAGCGAGGAAGGACGGACGGCTCTCGCATCTTGGTTCCTCGGGCGAGGCTGCCTAGTGCGCGCTTCAGGTCTCATGGGATTGCTGCCTGCTTTGCTCCTGGCGGTCAGCATGTGGTTCTATCTCCAGGACGTGATGATTCGATATCAAATGGCGGATTCCGCCGAGCGGCATATTCCTCGCGGAAACCTTTCCGATCTCTATCCCCGCTGGCTGGGAGCGCGCGAACTCTTGCTCGACCACCGTGACCCTTACAGCGCCGAAATCACCCAAGAGATTCAGAGGGGATATTACGGTCGTCCTCTCGATCCGTCCCGTCCGAATGACCCGAAAGATCAGCAAGGTTTTGCCTATCCGCTGTACGTCGTTTTCCTGCTGGCGCCCACCGTTCCGCTGCCCTTTTCCGTCGTGCAAATCGGGTTCTTTTGGCTGCTGGTGGTTACCACCCTAGCGACGGTTCTCGTCTGGTTGCGAACCTTCGAATGGCATCCGTCGTCGGCCACGACGGCGAGCCTGGTGCTACTGACGCTCGGTAGCTTCCAGGTGCTGCAAGGCCTCAAGCTTCAGCAGTTGAGCCTATTCGTCAGCGGATTGATCGCCGGCAGCGTGGCTCTGGTGACCACTGGGCATCTGTTCGCGGCCGGGATTCTATTGGCCCTCTCAACCATCAAGCCTCAGTTAGTGTTGCCTCTCGCGCTTTGGCTGCTGCTGTGGGTTCTCAGCGACTGGCCACGACGCAAGGCATGGGCAGTCGCCTTTGGCGGCGCCCTGGCAGCGCTCGTCGTAGGAGCAGAGGTCACGCTTCCTGGTTGGATCGGAGAGTTTCGCCACGCCCTCTCGGCCTATCGCCAATACAACGACGGCGCCTGGTCGGTTTTAGAGGTGCTGCTCTCGCCGCGCTGGGGGCAGGTGGCGGCAGTCCTCGTATTGCTCGTCACCGCCCGCCTGGGTTGGAAACTGCGGCGGGTGGCCGCGGATTCGAGCGCATTTCACTGGATGACTGCCTTGGTTTTGGCGGTCACCCTTCTCGTTGCCCCCAAAACCTCGCCCTACAACCAGGTTTTGCTTCTACCCGCGGTACTGCTGGTGGCGCGGGGCTGGCGAGTGGTTTGGGACAAGGGGCGCTTAGCCCGTTTCACCTGTCTCCTCGCAGCGTCGGTGCTTTTTTGGCCCTGGGTCGCGGCCTTCGTCGTGACCATCCTGTCGTTGTTCCCGCTGACGGCGCTCGTGGGGAGAGTCTGGATGGCGCCCTTGTATACCCTGCTTGCCATCCCGGTGGCGGTGTCTCTGGCGCTTGCCTTCTGCCCGCACTCGGGGGAGAATCTCGCTCGCCGGCACCGTCGGCTCCCAGGTGCGCGGGGCTGAAACTTGCATTTTCATCGCTGCCCGCGTTAGGCTCCTCGGTGCATGCGGATTCGGGTGATGGGGATGACACGAGTCTGCGGGATCAGCTCTCGGTCTGGAACCTGCCCGCAGCCAATCGCCTGCAAACTTGGAATTTGCTGATCAAGCACCGAGATGGAAGATATTCGAGCCCATGGCTCTAAGCCCTCGCTCCGCTTTCGCGTTTTGCCTCTCGTTCTAAGCCTAAGCCTGCCCCTATGGCTGGCAGCCTGCACGAGGAAAACTCCCTCCCTCAACCTGCTGGTCTGGGAGGGCTATGCGGATCCCTCTTTCGTCGCCGGCTTCGAGGCCGAAAACCACTGCAAGGTCTACGCTTCCTACATGGGATCGAGTGACGAACTGGTGGCCAAACTGCGAGGTGGAAGTCCAGGGAACTACGATGTCATTTCTCCTTCGAGCGATGTTGCCACCTCGATTGCCTCCGCCGGACTGGCAACGCCCCTGGATCTCTCGAAACTGGCTGCCTATAGCCAGCTTTCGCCGCAACTCACGTCCCTGCCGCTGGTCCGGGTGAACGGCCAAGTCTTCGGCGCACCCTTCATGTGGGGGCCGAACCCTATGCTCTACGACACCACGGTGTTTCCTCAGCCGCCAGAGAGCTGGAGCGTATTCTGGGATCCGAAGTACAAGGGCAAGATTTCCGTCTGGGACGATCTTTCGACCGTCTACATGGCGGCGCAGGTTCTCGGCTTCGACAAGCCGGACGCCAGCCAACTTTACAATCTCAGTGATGAACAACTGGCGGCGGTGAAGAAAAAGCTGCTCGCGCTCAAGCCCAACGTCCGCAAGATGTGGTCGACGGGCGGAGAGTTGACCAATCTGTTTGAGAACCACGAAATTGTTGCGTCCATGGGCTGGCCGCTGATGACCAACCAGCTGCGCAAAGTGAATTTCCCCGTCGGGGAGACCATACCCCAGGAAAACACCACCGGCTGGATCGATCACCTGATGATCACGGCGGGCAGCGAAAACAAGGATTTGGCGTACAAGTTTGTGGAATTCATGCTTGAGGCGGAAACTCAGAAAAAGGTCACCGATGTTACCGGCTACACGCCGGCGAACCCCCAAGCCGCGCGCTTCATGACACCGGATGAGGTGAAAAACCTGCATTTGGATGACGTGGACAACTATCAGAAGCGGCTTTACTTCTGGCAAAACGTGCCCCGGCGGGCGAAGTACAACGAGATCTGGAATGAAGTGAAGGCGGCTCAGTAGCGCGGCCGTCGGCGAAGGCGGCCCGGGGTGGGAATGGCCATCAGGTGAGCGGCGCTCGAATCATGCATACGATTGCACAAACCGACCCCGTGGCCTCTGTCCAACCCGCCGACCGACCCGCGCTGCTCTCGGTTCGCAACCTTGCCAAATCCTTTGCCACGAATCCCGTGCTGCGGGACATCTCTCTCGAGGTTGCGCCCGGCGAGTTCCTGACCATCCTCGGGGAAAGCGGCTCGGGAAAGACTACCTTGCTGCGAATTCTCGCCGGCTTCGAACGTGCCGATTCCGGAGAAATCTGGATGGAAGGCGAGCGACTCGACCCTCTCCCTCCCTATCGCCGGCGCGTCAATACCGTCTTTCAGCACTATGCCTTGTTCCCGCATTTGACGGTGGCGGAAAACGTGGGTTACGGATTGCGGGTAGCCAAGCTGCCGCGCCCCGAGATTGCCGGGCGGGTGGAGCAAGCTCTGGCCATGGTTAAGATGGCGGCGTACGCCAAGGCCAAACCGGCGAAGATTAGCGGTGGACAACAGCAACGCGTCGCCTTGGCCCGCGCCCTGGTCAATCATCCGCGGTTGCTGCTTCTCGACGAACCGCTTTCCGCCTTGGACGCCAGCCTACGCCGCCAGGTTCAGGTTGAACTGAAGTCGCTGCAGCGGGAAGTGAACATCGCCTTCGTCTTTGTTACCCACGACCAGGATGAAGCCATGGTCATGTCGGACCGCATCGCCCTGCTGCGCATGGGCCACCTCGAACAGATCGCCTCCCCCCGCGAGATCTACACTCATCCGGCCACGGCCTACGCAGCCCAGTTTATCGGCCATACCAATCTCCTCGGCGGCGAGGTTCGCCATGGCATTGCGCGTTGCCATTTGCTCGCCTGGTCGGTGGCGTTGCCCGATGGTCCTCGACTGTTCTCCCTGCGTCCGGAGAACATCCGTTTCGTTCAACCGGGAGATCCGCCCGGCCTCAGTACCGTCCGCACCCGCGGGACGATCTGCCACCAGGCTTTTCACGGCGCGACCGCACTCCTCCAGATGGATTGCGGAGACGGACTTATCCTGGCGGTGAGAGCGGCGGCGCGGGAAACCTGGGCCGGGGAGATGGAAGTGGAATTCGCGGCCTCGGATGCCGTGCCCATCCCCGAATCGGACGAAAAGATCTGATGTTTTCCCGCGCCTACCGTGCCGCCGTTACCCTGCCACCGCTCGCGTGGGTGGCGATATTTCTGCTGCTTCCGTACGCTTTGCTTTTCTGTTACAGCTTTTGGTCGGTCTCGCCGGCTCAGACCATCGTTCCTTCCTGGAACCTCGACAATTACCGAGAACTGTTGCGCGTCGACGTCTATGGACAGACGCTCTTTCGTTCCATGTGGATCGCCGCCCGCGTCATGCTGTTCTCTTTGCTCCTCGCCTACCCGCTGGCGTACTACTTATCCTTTCAGGCAAGCCGCCGCAAGGATCTTCTCTACCAGCTGGTCATCATTCCCTTGTGGGTCAGCTACCTGGTTCGCGCCTACGCCTGGAAGACGATTCTGGGCAGCGACGGCGTGCTGAATACCCTGTTCGAATACCTTCACTTGACCCGACATCCGCTCGAGTTCCTGCTGTACAGCCCGTTCGCGGTGGTTCTGACGCTCACCCACATCTACACCCCATTTGCATTCTTGCCCATCTACGCCTCCCTCGAGCACATTCCCCGGAATCTGGTGGAAGCCTCGCAGGATCTCGGCGCTACTCCGCGCCAAACCTTCTGGCGCGTGATTTTACCCCTTTCCATTCCCGGCGTGGTTGCGGGAGCAACCTTTGCTTTTGTACTCAGCCTGGGCGATTTCCTGGCTCCGCTTCTCCTGGGCGGCCCGAGCGGCATCATGATTTCGAATATCGTCGTCAGCTTGTTCGGGGCTTCCTATAACTGGCCCTTGGGCGCCGCCATCTCCCTAGGCATGCTGCTGCTCGTGCTGGGATTGCTGTTTCTGTCGGAGAGCTTGGAACGGAGGTGGAGCTTCCGATGAAGGGCACGGATCGACGATCGAGCTGGCTGAGGGGACATGCCGTCCTGGTTTTCGCATTTCTCTATCTGCCGATCGCCACCCTGATCGTTTATTCCTTCAACGGAAGCGGCGTGGGCGGCTTTCCCCCGCGAAATCTCACGCTCGCGTGGTATCGCATTTTGCTGGAGGACGATGCCATCTGGACATCGGTCTTCAACAGCCTGTTGGTGGCGGGCGCGGCAGTTGTACTCTCGCTTGGTTTTGGCATTCCGGCCGCGCTCGCGCTCGACCGGGCCAACTTTCCGGGGAAGGCGCTATTCCGCCGACTTGTGCTTTTGCCCTTGATTGTGCCGGGGATTATCACCGGACTCTCGCTTCTCATGCTGTTTCGCGAGGCCGATATGAAGCTCAGCCTGGTCACCATCATCCTCGGTCACGGGACAGCCCTCATCTCCGTGGCCACGACCGAGGTGTTTGCCGGACTCCAGAAACTCGATCGCGCCCAGGAGGAGGCTTCGCTTGATCTCGGGGCAAATTACTGGCAAACGTTCTGGCGAATCACCATGCCAAATCTGCGCTTGTCCACGATCGGCGCGGCCCTTTTAATCTTCACCCTGTCGCTCGATGAAATTGCGGTGAGCTTTTTCCTGATCGGACGGGACAATACCCTTCCTCTCGAGATTTGGGGGCGGCTACGCCGCGGCATCACTCCGGAAATCAACGCCATCTCGAGCGTCATTTTTGTCTTTTCGCTCGTCGCCATCGTGAGCTGGTATCGCTTGCGCACCCGAGCGGAAGGCAAGACAGAAGTGACGGCGGAAATCGTTCCCGCAGCATCCCAAACTGCCTGAAGGGTTTACACGCGCCCTCGGTTCGGCCACAATAGTACGATCGAAGCCAGACTGTCTCGATCCTGGCCAACGTATGCAGAAGCGGTACCTCGGAACCCTCTCCTTCGTATTGGCGCTTTCCCTTTGCTTGCGACCAGTCCAAAGGGCCTTAGCCCAAGCTCTCCCCCCTACCAATCCGGAAGCCCAGAGCGTTCACGGCACTGTGGTCAACAGCCTTACCCATGAGGCGATCGGGCGCGCCCTCGTGTTCTCGCCGGACAAACGCTTTGCCACCCTGAGCGATGGCGAAGGCCACTTTGAATTCACCGTCCCGGCTGCGTCTTTTACCGAGACGCTGATGGCAAGAAAGCCGGGATTTCTGCCCAACTCTGGTCGCATCGCGAATCCGAGTGCGGAGAAAGAACTAACCATTTCGCTCACTCCTGAGGCCCTGATCACCGGGCGCGTGGTTCTGCCCTCGTCGGAAGATTCCGACAGAATCCGGGTGGAACTCTATCGACAACAGGTGCGGGAGGGGCAAGCTCACTGGGTGTCGGAAGCCATGGTCACGACTCGGTCCAAGGGAGAATTTCGTTTTGCCGAGCTCACCCCCGGAACTTACAAAATGCTCACCCGGGAGCTGCTCGATCGCGACCCGCTGACCTACGACCCACACGGGCAGTTGTACGGGTACCCGCCGGTTTACTTTCCGAACGCCGAAGATTTTCCCTCCGCCGACGCGATTCAGTTAGCCGCCGGGCAAACCTACCAGGGAGATATCTCTCTCGTCAGGCGCCCGTACTACGCGGTCAAGGTCGGAGTGGTCAATGCCCCCCCCGGGGGAGTGAACGTGAGCGTCTCCTCGCAGGACAGAGGGCCGGGATACGAACTGGGCTATAACAGCCAGGAGCACGCGCTTGTGGGCATGCTGCCCAATGGAAACTACACTCTGAAGGTGGCGAGCTACGGACCGGATGCGGCGAGCGGATCCTTAAACATCGTGGTCAAGGGGGCTCCCCTGGAGGGACCGCAGCTGGTATTGCTGCCCAATGGGTCCCTTACCGTAGCGGTCACGGAAGAGTCCACCGCGAGCGGCACGGTCGCTGCGGAGGGGTCGAATCTCGGCGGCCCAAGGTTCGGATCGCAAGCGCCGAGAAGCTACCTCAGTATCGGTCTAGAGTCGGCCGATGACTTTGCCACGGAGAGAGCTCCCTGGCTGCGGATGGTCCCCGGAGCGGACAACTCCTCGCTGGTGTTCAAGAGTGTTCCGCCGGGGCGCTACTGGATGCGGATCAACTCGCTCCGGGGGTTCCCCGCACAGGTCACGAGTGGCGGTCTAGACTTGCAGCGCCAGCCGCTCGTGATGGGTGCAGGCGCCTCCAATGTTCGCATCGAGGTCACGATTCGGGATGACGGCGCGGAAGTCGAGGGCGTGGTGGAAGGCATGGCGAAAACTCCCGGCGACAGCGGAAGTTCGCCCGCACACATCTACCTGGTTCCGCTGCCCGATGGGGGTGGAGACTACCGTGAAGCGCGGGTCTCGGCGGAAGGGAAGTTCCATTTGCAGCAAGTCCCGCCCGGCCTGTATCAGGCGCTGGCCTTTGATCAACCCCAGCCCGAACTCGAATACCGGAACGCCGAGGCGATGCGCGCCTATGAGTCGAAGGGTCAAGTAGTCAAACTGTTGGCCGGCCAAAAGGAACAGCTGCGAGTGCAGGTGATTGCGACGAGCGAGTGATGATCTTGACGGTTTGGGGTTGTCGATCCTCCGCAGTTTTGCTTCTCGGGTTGACGATGGTGTCAATCGCCGCCGGGCAACGTTCCCCCGCAACGGCCAGTCAGCCCGCGGCTAAGCTCCCGCGTATCGCTGGAACCGTAGTGAATGCCGTTACCGGGAACCCGCTGGCACGCGCCCGCGTCAGCCTGCAAGACGCGCGCAATCCGCAGAACCTCCGGTGGACGATCACCTCCGAGGATGGGCGCTTTGAATTCGCGCAGCTGGCCCCGGGTAAATATGCGATGCGAGGAGCTAAGCGGGGCTTCCTTGCCGCCGGCTACGAACAACACGAGCAGTTTTCAACTGCCATCGTAAGCGGCGTTGGTTTAGATACCGAGCATCTGGTGCTGCGCTTGGCGCCAGTCGCGGTCCTGTCTGGCAGAGTGCTGAATGAGGCCGGAGAGCCGGTACGGCATGCCACGGTTTCGCTGTACGTGGAAGATCGCTCCGCGGGCGTCGACCGCATCCAGAGAGTCCGGGATGAGAGTACGGATGACCAGGGTTCGTACGAGTTCTGGCCGCTCGGTGCGGGCACCTATTTCCTGGCCGCCACCGCGAGTCCGTGGTACGCCTTGCAACTCTCCTCCTTCGGCCAACCCGATCGCGCCGAGCCATCCCCTACTTTTGACCCATCCCTCGATGCCGCCTACCCGGTGACGTACTACAAAGACGCAAGCGAGCCGGACGAGGCTTCGCCGATACCGCTTCGCGGCGGTGACAATCTCGAGGCCGACTTTCATTTGAATCCGGTGCCAGCGCTGCATTTGCGCTTCCGTGTTTCTGATGTCGAGCTACATGGGTTCATCATGCCAAGACTGCTCAAGCCGTCGTTTGATGGGATACAGGACGTCCCCTTCCATGGTATGGGAACCGTTTCTCCCGGGATCTTTGAGATTGCCGGAGTACCAGCCGGTCGATACGTGGTGCAAATGTCGAGATCGCAGCCGCCCGGCCAGCCAATCGAGACGGACGCGGTTGAGCTGGATCTGAACGCAGACGGGCAGGAACTCGACTCGTCGAGCGGCACGCCGGCCGGCAGCGTGCACGCCGCGGCGAAGCTCAAAGGCCAGGAACAACTTCCGCGGCAGCTCCGCATTCTGCTCCGTAACAGTCGGCGGCGGGTGGTGGACGAGCAGGAGATCAACGACACAGGAGAAGTCGAGTTCCGGAACCTTGCCCCGGGCAAATACGAATTGCTCGCCTGGGCTCCCGGGGAGGCTTATTCGGTATTGCGGATTTCCTTAGCGGGCGAGGAGATTGCGGGTGATGTTCTACCCGTGACTGCCGGCTCGTCTCTCGCCATTTCCATTCTGCTCGCAGGAAGCGCGATGCGCGTCGAAGGATTCGCCAAGCGAAAGGGCCAGCCTGTGCCCGGCGCGATGGTCGTTCTCGTACCCGAAACTCCGGCGTCCAATCGCGATCTTTTTCGCCGAGACCAGAGCGATCTGGATGGCAGTTTCAGCTTGCGCAATGTCATTCCCGGTTCCTACACCGTATGTGCCATTGCCGACGGCTGGGATCTGGATTGGGCAAAGCCCGCGGTGATCGCCTCTTATTGCAAACATGGGCGCCCCGTGGTCGTCCCGGATCGCGCCGAGGGTTCGATCGAGCTCGAGAGCTTTGTCGAAGTTGAGTCAAGGTGAGCTACGGCAAGCGCAGGGAGCCATCGCTAAAGGCGTCTGGCAGGCCAAGCCACGGCGGGCGAGGCTGGAGGATGAGCCCGGGCTAGTGGGTCTTTTGGCCCTTGGAGCCGGTGTACAGCAACTCGACTACGGTGCAGTCGTCTCCCAAAGGCGCGCCGCTACAAAAGTTCGCGATGGCGGTGAAGATATCCTCCAAAGTGCCCTTTCTGGCGGCTGCCTCTAAGCGACTATCCTCGAAGAATTCGCCCTGCGGATCCTGCGCTTCGGTGACCCCGTCGGTGACGAGGATTAACCGGTCCCCGGGTTTCAGGTTAACTTGGGCGCCCTTATATTCGGCGCCGGGCAACAACCCGACCGGTAGATTGCTGTGCTCCGGCCGCTCCACCCGGTCGGCGGAAACGATCAGCGGCGGGATGTGGCCGCAGTTCACATACTCCAATTCGCCATCGCTGCGGATCCGAGCCAGGATCAGGGTCGCATACTTTTCTCCGATATGCTTGTGGGTAAAAAACGAGTTCACCGCCGTTACAATCTCACTGAGCTGCATGCCCGCCGTAAGCTGAGAGTAGATCATGCCCTGTAACATCTGCGCCAAGAGGGCTGCGGAGACTCCCTTGCCGCTCACATCGGCCAGAACCACGGCCAGGCCTTCGCGGGTGTTGACCGCATCAAAAAAGTCTCCCCCGATTTCCTTGCAGGAAAGGTTCCTCCCGCCCAGTCGCGCGAAGGGAACTTCGGGGATCGTAACCGCCATCAGCCGCTGCTGAATCGAGGCGGCGATGGCAAGTTCCTGCTGATATCGCTTGGCCGCTTCCTCGGCCTGTACGAGGCGAGCATTCTCGATCAGGGAGGCGGCTTCGGTGGCTATGGCGTGCAGGATATCTTGACTGACGCTTGAAAGATCCCGGGAAGCAAAGCGCGAGTCCACGTAGAGCGCCCCCATGGCTTCGCCCGAAGCCGCCGTGGTGCCGTCCTTGGCGCCTCGCGTGGCCTGGACGATCGGTTTCCGAAGGGGGACACAAATGACCGTGCGCAGATCATAGGCGACGATGCTGTTGCGCCCCACCAGATCGGCAGAGCGGCTGGTATCGGTCAAGACAAATTCGGAGTTGGAGCGCAACGCGTCGTCGAGAATCGAGTGGGAGATGGTCGTGTCCTCGAGCACCGGCTCGCCCTTGGCGTTGCGCCCGGCGGCCAAACGCAGCTGCCCCTGTTCGTTCTTGAGGAACACATAACCACGCTCGGCTCGGGTCAGCTTGAGGGTTCCCTCGAGCAGAGTCATCAGAATCTCGTCGAGAACGCCGACCGTGTTCAGCTTGCGTGCCGCCTCGAGGAAGATCACCAGCTTCTCGAGATCCGTGGTCTCCTGGGAGAGCTGCATCCCGGAAATCTGGCTGAGAAACTCGCGCGCAGAGTTGGTCGTGGAGTGCTGCGGGTTGAAGATGACATAGGCGGCCTCACGTACCCCGAACTCCAACCGGTCATTGCGCTCGAGAACCCGGCGTTCGATCTTCTCCCCATTGACGAAAGTACCGTGCTTGCTGCCCTGATCGAGCACCGAAAATTGACCGTTCTCGGACACGATCACGGCGTGGTCGCGCGAGACGCGAGGATCGGCAATCACCAAGTCTTTATCCACTTTCCGGCCCACGCTGAAGGGGCTGTGATCGAGATTGATGACCCGCTGTTCATTGCCCTGCACGAAGACAAGGGTAGGGAAGACGCCGGACCCGGCTGCAGGAATTATGGTTGTGAGATCCATCGCGCCACTGTTTTCCGCCTACGCACTCGAAGGGCGGGCACCTCTAGGCGGCACCGCGCTTGAACGCTGCCACAGCTTGTTGCTCGCTATCGTACGCCTCGAACACCGTGACCAGTTTCGTGATCTGTAGGACATCGCGAACACGAGGTCCCAGCCCGGTCAGCTTGATATCGGCTCCCTGCGAACGGGCGGAAGAGTACACGCCCACCAGGGCTCCCAAGCCCCCGCTATCAATGTAGCTGATACCGGTAAGGTCGAGGACGATGCTTCGCGACGAACTCAGTGTCCGCTTCAAATAATCCCGTAAAGCGTTCGATTCCTCTCCAAAGACGATGCGCCCGGTGCAGGAGACGATCGTTACCCCGTCGGCTTGGCGGGTCTCCATTTTTAGGTTCATGTCGACCTCCCCTACGACTGCTCTCAGCCCCCGAGAAGTTTACCCTACGATGGGCTATTTCGGAACTCGGCCAGTTCCCCACAGGCCGCCGAGAGAGCCAAGCTGCAACCACCAGGAAAGAAAGACGAAAGGCATGGCGGAATGCGGTCGAGATCCTAATCGGCCGAAACCTCTGGAACGGTTCAAGCACCGAAGGCGAGGTATTAGGGCCGGTTTCTACCTCCATCCTCCTTGATCTTGGTGCGCGGGTAGTAGGAATTTTCTGAGACTTGGCCGATCTGCCAAGAAAACTGCTGGATTGTCTTTATTTTCTGAAGGGACTCTGGATCATCCGTTCGCAGGGATATAGAATCGGCCGTCTTGTTCCGTCGATCGATGCAACCGAATGGCCTCAAAATACCGCTGATCTTATTCCTGGCAGCCATGGCTGCGCTCGACTTCGAGCTCGCTTGGAACTCCCGGGAACTGCTGCGCGAGGGATATCCGGACTTCACCATCTTTTACTCGGCGGCAAGAATCGTTCGCCAGGGCCTGGGCCATCGATTGTATGACGACGCCACCCAGTACCGGAGCCAGCAGGAGTTTGCCTCTGGCGTGAGTATTCGCAGGGGGGCCTTGCCCTACAATCATCCTCCCTTTGAGGCCCTGATCTTTATTCCATTTTCCTTTTTGCCGTATCCTCTGGGCTATTTGCTTTGGGACTTGGCCAGTTTCCTCATCCTTGGCGTGCTGCTGTTTCTGCTGCGGCCCCACGTTGCCTTCCTGCAGCATGTTTCGGCAGCCTACTGGCTGTGTGCCGTTGCCGGTTTTTTCCCTACGTTTATGGCTCTCTTGCAGGGCCAGGACATCATTCTCCTTCTCCTCATCTTCACGCTGGTTTTTATCTTCGAGAAAGAGAAGGCAGATTTCACGGCAGGGTGTTGCCTGGGGCTCGGATTGTTCCTTTTTCATCTCGTCCTGCCACTCGTACTCTTGTGGCTTTTGCAGAAAAGAAAGAGAGGGCTACTCGGGTTTTTTCTAGTGGCGTCGACTCTAACCCTGATTTCGGTCGCGGTCGTGGGGAGCCATGCAGCCTTTCATTATCCAAGTTCGGTGTGGCGGATGGAACAGGTCATGGGCCGCCTCGGGACCGCGGTTCCGATCGGGATGCCGAACCTGCGCGGGCTGCTCGAAGGTCCGCTCGCCCACCTTTTCTCGAAGAGCGGGAGCGAGGTTCTCATCGCCCTGGTTTCGATCGCGCTGGTCCTGTTCACGGCTTCCAAGTGGAAGACCGACACCGGCACGGGGTTCAATCTCGGATTTTCGTTGTGCGTAATTGTCACCATTCTCGTCAGTTATCACGCCGTCGTCTATGATTTGAGCTTGCTCGTGCTTCCCATGGCCCTGATCCTCGACCACGTGCGGCAAGACGAGAGCCTTCGCGGCGGGATGCGGGTGGCTTTGCTCGGGCCGGTATTCTTGTTGTTCTTTACTCCCTTGCAGATCTTTCTCTCGCTGTTCGCGCAACGCTACAGCTTGATGGCACTCGTGCTTTTATTTTGGCTGGGAGCAGTCGCTCGGGAAATCCAAAGGAGCGCCTAAGGGAACACGAAGACGAAGAGATTGCGGCCCGACCCGCATGCTTCACAAAAATGGACGGCAGAGAGCGGCGGCCGATGGTTCAAGGGGATGACAAGCGACAGCGATCGCTGGCTTGCCGCTTGGTGGCAAGCAGCGCCTGCGGGGACGTTGATGCCGGTCCTCAGGAGTGAGCAGCGACAGGTAATCTCGATCGAAGGTTCGTCGGCGTAGTCACGGTTTCGGCTTCTTTCCCAGCAAACCCCCGAGCCCATTCAAAATATTGTTAGCGGGGTTTTGACCCTGAGCCGTCGGGTTGAATTGATTCAAGAGTCCTTTCACATTGGGCACGAATTTTGGATCTGACGTCGTGCCTTCGATGAGAAACGGAATGGTCGCACTCTTATTTCCCAGCCCGGCTATCTGAGTGAGTCCGCCGACCGCGCCCGCAAGCTTGGCATTCATTTGGTAATTCAACGCGTTCTGCGGACTGATCGTTCCGTTCCCCGTCATCACTCCGATGGCGGGAATGTTCAAGTTGATGTTTTGCGTGATGATTCCTTGCGGAGAGGCATGGGCGTCCGTGCTGAAATTCTGAATGGTCGTGTCCTGCCCGGTTTTGGCATGGGTCAGGGATTCAATGGCGGAGAGTTTCGATCCCAAATCAAAGCCCGCAAGCTTGGTGTCGACCAGCTGCACCGGCCCGTTGATCACCAACTTGTCGAGCGGACCATTGATGGTAAAGTTCGCGGTCAGTGTGCCGCCCTCCAGGCGCGAGCCGGCAGGCAGGGTAACACCCAGTGCCGGGAGCAGCGTCACCAGGTCGTCCACGGGCATTTTCTCCGCCGCCAATTTCATATTCAGGATGGTAGAGGCCGCCTCGATCTGGTAGGTGCCCGCGAGCTTTACCAGCGCTCTGCCCAGGGTCACGTTGGCGTCAAGGTCGCCGGATTGTTTCTGAAGTTGATAGGGAGTGCTGAATTTGAGGTTCACCGGTTTCGACGCCGGCGATCCCTTGGGGGAAGCCTTGAGTTTGGCAACACTCGCTGTGCCGCTGGCTTGAGCTTCGCGGCCGTTCGAAGTAACCGTACCGTCGAAGTTTACCATGCCCCCGAAGCCGGAGTCGGGAGGGACAAATCCCGAAGCTGCCAGGTCCAAGCCGCTGACCCCGACCTTGGCCTGAAGGGGAGTGAGCGTGGCGTCGGAAGCGTCAATCGGCCCCGCCGTCCCCTCGAGTTTGGCGCTACCCCCTCCGGGCAGGTTGGCGGTGAGCACAAAGGGAAAGCGAGATCCAAAGGAGAAGTTTTCTAGGGTGATGTTTACGTTCGCATAGACCTGCGGTTTTGCGTGGGTGCTGATGTCGGCCATCGAAAGCGTGCCGTCTTTTATCATCAGTTTTTCGACCGACAAGTTGGGGTTGGCAGAGGACGAGGTTGACGAGGGTGGGTCGGGGCCAGCCGCCGGCGGGTCTAGGTTCTGAGGACTTCCCGTGTTTCCCGCTGCCTGGGCAAGCGGTTCGGCCCCGGCCGCACTCCCTGCCGGCGCTTTTTCGGGCTGGTTCGGCTTCTGGCTGGGGCCCGCATGCTCACCGGGCTTGTTCCCGAGACTCGAGAAATTCCACTTGCCTGACGCGGCGTTGCGCCACAAGGCGACCTGGGGTTGATCGATGGTCAGTTCGGTGACGTCGAGCTCTTTCGCGAACACAAGCGGCCATACTTTGACCCCGATGTTCAAGGCTCGGGCGCGCAGGAAAGGCTGCTTGCCGTAGGCGGGATCCTCGGAGATCGATAAGTTATCAGCCGAAACACTCCCGCCTAAGATCGAGAGTCGTAAGTCGCCGAGCTTGACCTCGCGACCGAGCGCCGCGCCTAACTGCGATTCGATCTGGGGCTTGAAGGTGTCCACGTTCACAAAGAACGGTACGATCAGCACGATCACGATGAGGGCCGCAACGATGATGGCGACGATTTTCAGGGTGCGTTTCATGACAGGTCCTCCGTTCGTATCGCATCACTTCTCGGGGATGACTGCGCTCGGTGGGCCTCCTCAGTGTACCAAGTCTGTGCATTAATATTAACGGGGTTCCTCGGTGAGCCCGGGCTCAGGAACGGGGCCGAGCTCGAGCTCCTTGTGCCGTTTTTCCCGAGCGGCATTGGACATTTCCGTGAACTTTTGCATCTCCGCTCGGGCTTCCTGCGTCCGTCCCAAGTGCTCTAAAATCTGCCCCCGCACATAGTGGACGGTTTCGTTTTGCGGGATGGCTTTCATGACCGCATCGATTTCGGCCAGGGCGAGCCGGTACTTCTGTTCGCGCAGGTAGACTCGCGCCAGCTCGAACTGCGAGCTGCTGAGCTGGGGTTGGAGTTGCAAGGCTTGGCGGAACACCTTCTCGGCTGCCTGGTCTTGCTGCTCGAGGTAATAAACCAGCCCCAGCTGATCGTAGTTGTAGACCACGTCCGGTTCTACGGCTACGTCTTTGAGAAACTCCGACTTGGCCTGTTCGAGGTCCTGCTTTTTCAAGTAGGCCATGCCAAGATTGAAGTGGACAAACGGCAGGTTCGGCTGAGCCTTGGCCGCCAAATTGAGTTCCGTAATGGCGTCGTCGTATTCGGTGCGGTTCAGGTGAGCCTTGCCCAACAAAAGATGAAACTCGGGGGAGTCCCCGCCAAGTTGGATCAGCCGGTCGAACGCCCGCTGCTCCAGGTCCGAGCGTTTCGCGTCTCCGGCGGCAACCCCGAGCACATACAAGTAATTCAATTCCCCGGAAGCGGCATTCCACAGCGGCTCGAGAGTACGGGTAGCCTCGGCATAGTTTTCCGTGAAAAAGTAACAAAGGCCGAGGAGGTAGCGCGCCTGATAGGAGTCAGGAACGTCGTCGACGACGGATTGAAAGGCGGGGATCGCGTCCTGAAAATCATTCTGCCGGTAATAAACCAGGCCAATGTTCAAGCGGATTCCGGCGACTTCAGGAGCTAGCTGCTCCGCCTTGCGCAGGGCCTCGAGGGCGGGTGGCCATTGTTTTCGCCGCATGTACACCACACCCAGGTTGGCGTATGCGCCGGCCATCTGCGGGTTGCGCGCGAGCACGCTGCGAAAAGCCTGTTCCGCCGCCGCCAGGTCTCCTTGGCGCAGGGCGGCTTCTCCCTGTTCGAAGAGTTGCTGAATTCCGGCAGTCTCGGTCGGTGCCGGCCCCGGCCGAGGGGCGGAATCGGTCATCTGTGCGGAGCCTTGCCGGACCTGACCGGGGATCGACAGCAGGGCGAAAATGAGCCCAATCCGCACCTGGGGGCGCAACTCGAAGCTTGACACTGATTTCGCTCTCTGCTGTAGTGTCCGCCAGGAGCGAAAGTGATTGCAAGCGGGCGGCGAGCGGGGAGGGCTGGTCTCGGCGCGATCTAAGCATGAAAGGCGCGATCGTCACGATTCGCGATGTGGCCAAGGGGAGCGGCTTCTCCTCGACCACGGTTTCGATCGTTCTCAACAACGCCCCGCTGGCTCGCTATATCCCCTCGAGCACCAAGAAGAAGATCGAGCGCACGGCCAAGCGGCTGGGCTACCGGCCGAACCTGTTCGCCCGCTCGCTGCGCAGCCGGCGGAGCCACACGGTAGGGGTCATGGTGTTCGACATGACCGATCCCTACTGCACGCTGGTGTTGCGGGGCATCGAGAATTCTCTCTACCAATCCTCCTACCTGCCGATTCTGACCGACGTCCACAATGAGCGAAGCCGCTTCGAGCGTTACCTCGAAATGCTTCTGGACCGAAGAGTGGAAGCCCTGATCGTGCTGGCTAACTGGCTTTTCGTCAATATCGACGTGTTGGGCGATCTGGAAAAAAGCAGCATCCCCACGGTGGTGATTGGACGTGAGTCGCACACGGACTCGATCAATTCGGTGAGCGTCGACAACGAGCTCGGCGCCCATGCGGCGCTCGAACACCTTCACTCCTTGGGACACCGCAAGGTGGCCTTCATCCGCGGCCCCAAGACCCTGGGTGACAGCGCGCCGCGCTGGAAGGGCATTCGCGGTTTTGCCCGCTCGAGCGGCCTGGAGCTCGATCCCCACTTGATCCTGGACCTGCCCGAGTCGAGCGCGCCGATCTCGAGTTTTGAAGCCGGCTACCAATTGACCGAGGGGTTGCTCAAGCAAAAGCGCTCCTTCACCGCGCTGATGGCCTTTGACGACATGACCGCGTTTGGCGCCATCCGTGCGCTGGCCAAAGCCGGCTCGCGGGTTCCGGAACATTGCTCGGTGATCGGCTTCGACGACGTAGCCGCCTCCGGTCTTTACACTCCCCCTCTGACGACCGTGCGCCAACCCATGGAGGCCATGGGAGCCATGGCGGTCAGCATAGCCCTCGATGGAATTCAGGCGGTGCTCGAAAAACGCGACCTCGGAGCGGTGCACTGCAAAATGGCCCCCGAACTGGCGGTGCGCGAATCCACCCGCAGCCTATTGTTACCGTGATCACAGACTCTGTGACTGGCTGTTTTGTTATCTTTTTTCTTGACTAAGATCAGGCAGATCCTTCACTATTCATTCGATTTAATAAGACGTGGGTGGTGCTGGTCTTCCCCATGCCAGACTAGATTCGCCGAGGACTGGGGGGGTGTGCCCCGCCGGTCGTCGGTCCAGTGTTTCCGCTGAGGAGAGATGGCATGAACTCACGGTGTTCTATTACCGGATTCGCGCGCTTTTGCTTCTGTGCTTGTTTTCTTGTCCTGGTCGCTGCGATTGCTGGGTTTGCGCAAGCGGGAAGAGGCACCATCAGCGGCACGGTTAACGACCCGGCCGGGGCGGTCGTTCCCGGGGTTCAGGTCACCCTGGTCAATCGAGCAACCGGAGTGACGCAGCACACCGTCACCAGCGCTGCCGGATTGTACACGTTCATCTCTCTGAACCCGGGCGTCTACCGGGTCACAGCCAGTCAAACCGGCTTTAGGAGCTTCGTCCGGGACAACGTTAACGTGAACGTCGATGCCGTCACCGCGGCCAATATTACGCTCGAGGTGGGGGCGGTAACGGAAACCGTCACGGTCAGTGGCACAGCGTCCTTGATCGAGGCTAGTAACTCTACCGTTGGCTCCCTGATCTCGAGCGAGACCATTGACCGAGTCCCGTTGCTCTACCGCAATGTTTACGATCTGGTGCAGTTGAGTGCGGGTGTAACACCGCCGGACGGCTCACCCAACTCACAAGATTCGATGCAGTCGATTCAGAACATTTCGGTCGGGCGTCCCGGAGTCGACGTCTCCTCCGCTACCATCAACGGCGCTATCGTCGGCTCGGTTTACTTCATGCTGGACGGCAGCCCCATCGGAATTGCGGAAAACAATTCCGCGGCGATCATTCCTGCCATGAACATACCCGAGGACGGCGTCGACGAGGTTCGGGTCGAGACCCAGAATACGCCGGCGTCCTATCAGAGTGGCGCCGCGGGTGTCATCAGCCTGGTGAGTAAGTCCGGCACTAACCAGTTTCATGGCGACGTTTTCGGCGTATTCCGGCCCAATATCCTGTCCGCCAACGAGTACTTCAATAAGCAGACTGAGCTGTCCAGTGGACTACCGAACACGCCCCCCAGTTTCTATCGCTACCAGGAAGGGGCTGCGATCGGCGGACCCATCAAGCGCGATAAACTTTTCTTCTTCGGCGATTACGAGGCCACGCAGCAGCAGCAGTTTGAGGGCATTAAGTACTATAGCGTCCCCACCAGCGCCGAAAGGATCGGCGACTTTTCGCAGATGGGCTTTACCATCTACGACCCCACCCGGCCTGACCTTCCGAACGGTAATCGGCAGCCGTTTCCCGGCAACAAAATCCCGAACCCGAATCCCCTCGGCTTGCTGTTTCTCGGGATGATGCCCCAGTGCAACCTCCCCAACCCCACCACGTGCCAGTCGGCAACCACCGACGTAGTGAATAATTTCGGTTTGCCGGGTCTCGATCCGTTTCACGCGCAAAGGTTCGATGTCCGGCTGGATTGGGACAAGAGCGAAAGACAGCGCATCTTCACCCGATTCTCCTACGACCGTTTGAACTTCGCCACGGCCAATGTCTTCCCCAGCGGGTGGGACCAGGACTATGCCGAGAACACCACCAACGCGCGCAACGTTATCGTGGCCGATGACCTGACCCTCAATCCCACTACGGTTCTGAATTTGCGCTATTCCTTCACCCGCCACTTCGAGAATCAGGGAGGGCCGGCGTCATACAGCAGCACCAACCTTACCAATCTAGGTACGGTGAATGGGAGTACGGTCGGTTTTCCCGCTTCGCTGGCGGCGGAAGTGGTCTACAAACAGCTTCCCTTCATGGAGTTTGCCGACGTTGGCGGGGGGGTTGGCGGCACCGCCGACTACAACATCTTTCGCTATGCCAGCATGAACAGCGATGTCAATGCCGCCATCAATAAGGTTTGGCGCAAGCACAACATATCGACCGGCTTCGAGTGGATGAAGCGCTACCTCAATGTGGGACAGCCGCCGGCGCCCGCCGGCTCCTACGCATTCGACATCACCTCTACCGATCAGTCCGTTGCCAGTTCGGTCGGCGGCAGCGATTACGCCTCAATGCTGATTGGCATGGCAACCGACCCGGACGGTGTCAACCCCGAAGCCAATTTTTACCCCAATTTCACCAAAGACGTCTTCGCCGCCGAATCCAACCCGTACTATGCCGCCTTTGTGGAGGATACGTATCATCCCCGCCCGACTCTGACCATCACCGCTGGCCTGCGCTGGGACATCTTCGGATCGCGTAACGAACGTTTCAATCGTCAGGAATACTTCAATCCGAACGTAAGCAACACGTATCTAGGCGTCTCGTACACCGGTGCGGAAATCTACGTCAACGGTAACAATCGCTCCACGTTCATCACCGATCTGCACAATTTTGGACCTCGTCTGGCCTTCGCCTGGCAGCCGGTCGGCAAATTCGTGGTGCGTGGCGGCGCAGGCATCTACTACGGTCCCAGCAATCACCAAGTCGAAAGCGCACTCAACAACACCGATGGCTTCTCCTCGAGCACCGAATGGAACGGGGTTTGCCTGAACGCAGACGGTAATACGGTATTCAACGGGACAGCGGCATGCACGGGTGCGCCGGCTGGCAGCCCGCCGCTTACGGTTGGAAACTTCACCGGCCCCTATTCTTTGAGCAACCCATTCCCCACTGGAGTTGTCCCAGTTTTCACTCATGCACCCCCGGGTCTGGCCAATAACCTGGGCATTACCTTGAGCACCGTGCTGCGTTCCCAGCCGATGCCCACCATCTATAACTACAATTTCGCGCTGGAGTACGAACTGCCGCATCAGTTCGTGGTGACTGCGGGCTATGTCGGCAGCCGGGGTGCCTTCCTGCCCTTCGGAGGGGTTGATCTGAACCAGCTCGATCTAGGCACGATTGCGAAATACCAAGCGGCGCTACAAGCCCCTTGCCCTGCGCCCAGCTGCGTACCCAACAAATGGGCGCCGATCCAGCCCCCCACGAATGCTAATTATGGTATGCCCACGGTGCCGCTGTTTGTAGCGCTCGAACCCTATCCCCAATTCGGCAACGGCTACTATGGCGCCGGCGACGGTGTGAATATCCACGGCAATCCGGCGGGAGACTCTGAGTACAGTTCCTTGCAAACCAAGGTGCAGAAAAGGCTGACCAGCCATTTCACCACGCTTAGCACCTTTACCTGGGGAAAACTAATCACCGACGACGGCAACCCTCCTCTGGGTTTCGTCGGGGCTCACAATGGCAGCGTTCAGGACTGGAAAAATCTGAACTATGAACATTCGGTCAGCCCCCAGGACGTCAAGTATCAGTTCTCCGGGTCGGTTTCCTACGACTTGCCGGTGGGCAAGGGAAGGGGCGTCAACCTGGAGGGATTCTCAAACGCAGCTCTGGGGGGCTGGACCGTCAATGCCATTGCCTATCTCAGCACCGGCGTTCCCATTAACACGCCGTCGTCGGGAGTTAGCCCGTCCTACTTCAATCAGCGTGCCGACCAGACCTGCAATCCCTCGACGGGCGCTCCTCACACCGTAGCCGTATGGTTTACCGACAACTGCTTCGCAATACCGGGGACGGAAAACGGCGGCTCGCCCAATCCGTATATTCCGGGAACTGCTCCGAACTATCTCGACCACGTTCGCACCCGGGGCGCTCGCGACCTGGACCTCTCCATTTACAAGTCGTTCCCTTTGGGAGAAACACGAGACCTGCGCTTCGATGTCTCAGCCTATAACCTCACCAACACGCCGCAGTACGGATACCCAGCGGTAAATAGCATTGTTGGTGTCCAGCAGCAGCAGCTCCCTTTCGGATTGATCACCAACACGCTCAATACTCCGCGCCAGTTCCAGTTTGGGGCGCGATTTACTTTCTAACGAAGGAGAATGGGTAGGACATTTTTTTTTGAGCTTCGCGAGCTTATATCGAGGTTGATGCGGGGGTTGAATGGGTATCCGCGGGGGTTGGACGGGGTGGCGGTGCGGTGAGGTGGACGAGCCTACGGGCAGCAGGTGTCATGTCTGGGGCTCGGTTTTTTTAATTCAGCTCTCGCTGGCCAAGCTCGATTAGCCCAAGGTCATCTAGGCTTTCGATGGTCGCCAAGACCTGAAGGAGTGACCGATGAAATCCCTCCTGTCATTCGCAGTGGCTGTAGTTCTGGTGAGCCTTCCTGTTGCCACTCTGGCCCAGGACACCGCTCAAATCACCGGCACAGTAACCGATTCCACCGGGGCAGCGATTCCGAACGCGCAGGTGCAGGTAACCAATTTGCAGCAGGGGATCAAGCGAACCGCTCCCACCAATGGGAGCGGCAGTTACCTGTTCGCAGCCTTGCCAATCGGTACCTACGACCTTGCGGTCACGGCGCAGGGCTTCAAGAAATATCAGGCCAAGGGCGTGATTTTGCGCGTGGGAGAGAAGGCACGGGTGGATGTGGCCATGGAAGTAGGGGCCGCTAACGTTGAGGTTACGGTCGAAGGATCGAGTATTGCTCAGGTGGAGACGCTGTCGTCGGATTTGGGTGGGGCTTTAAGCGGCAAAGAGGTTTCGCAGCTGGAGTTAAACGGCCGGGACTTCAAGCAACTGATCACCCTGGTACCGGGGGTATCGGATCAAACCGGCAACGACGAAGGGGCCGTGGGAGTGACCGCCAATAATTCCTACAGCGTCAACGGGGGGCGCACCGAGTACAACAATTGGGAGATCGATGGCGGAGATATCCAAGACAATGGCAGCAACAACACGCTCAACGTGACACCAAGCATCGATGCCATCGGCGAATTCAAGGTGATGACCTCCAATTACGGGGCGCAATATGGGCGAGATTCCTCGGGCACGATTGAAGTGGAGACGAAATCGGGGACGAATACCTTTCATGGCGATGTTTACGAGTTCGTGCGCAACAATATGTTTAACGCGGCAAGCTTTAACCAGAAGATTAACGGGGCGGTACCGCCGTACCACAAGAACGACTTCGGGTACACCATTGGCGGGCCGGTGACGATTCCCGGGGTCTACAACCAAAACCGGCAAAAGACCTTCTTTTTCTTTTCCGAGGAGTGGCGGCGAGACCGGGTGCCGGCCAACTTCGATTCGGTGGTGCCCTCGGCGGCGGAGCGGGCGGGGAATTTCAGCGACCAGTGCCCAAACCCGGTGCTGGGAGGGTATACCGATTGCCCGAGCATCGTCAACGCAAACGGAAACACGGTATATGTTCCTAACGTTGCGAACAGCCCTTACAGTCCGTGTTCGGGATGTCCAACCTTGGCAGAAGCCTTCGCCGCCAATAATGCCAACGCAACCGTTCTGATGAATGCCTTAGTCCCCCTGCCGACCCTCGGCATACCCCAGGGGGGCTCTCCGGGGCAGGAGTTCTATTACCAGATCTTCAGTCAGCCGACGAATTGGCGCGAGGAGTTGGTGCGGATCGACCACAACTTAACCGACAAGCAGCGGCTCACCTTCAACTATATCCACGATTCCTGGTATCAGTTGCAAGAGGTACCCTTGTGGACGAACGGGGGAAGCTTTCCGACCATCCAAACCGGCTTCAACGGCCCGGGGGTCAGCTCAGTGATGCGGTTGGCATCGACCTTCTCGCCCACGCTGCTGAACGAGTTTGTTTTTGCCTATACTACGGACCACATCTACCTGTACGACACGGGCAACTGGCAGCGTCCCGCGGCGCTTACCGCCGGGCAGTTATTCCCGTTGGCCAATCGCGGCGTGATTCCAGGCATTAGCCTGAACGATCCAGGAGGCGCCTATGGGGGCGGCTTCTCCGAGGACGCCGGCTATATCCCGAACGGGAAGTATAACTCGAATCCGACCTATGGCTTCAAAGACAATGTGAACAAGATCATCGGGAAACATAACCTGCAATTCGGAGCTTATCTCGAAGCGGCGCAGAAGAATGAGCTAGGTCCGGAACTCGGTCCAGGCTCCTTCCCAGGTTTTTTCCAGTTCAACCCATCGACTTCGGCCGTAACCACGGGGAATCCGGTTGCCGATATGGAGTTGGGCTATATCGCGGCCTTCGGACAGCAAAATGCTTTGATTAAGTATTACAACCGCTACAAGATTTTTGAACCGTATCTACAGGATGATTGGCGCGCCACCAAGCGGCTGACGTTAAACATAGGCTTGCGCATGAGTGTTTTCGGCACCTATCGGGAGAGATATCACCAGGCCTTCAACTTCGATCCGGCGAGATACAAGCAAGGCGTGACTACGGTGGATGCCGCCGACGTGGTCTCGAACCTGGGGCTCACGAATCCTAACGCGCCCATCAGCGTCGAGAACATGCCGAACGGCATGGTGCAGTGCGGAGTGGGAGGAGAGGCCCCGGGGTGTCAAACCGCTCATTGGTTCAATCCCGCGCCTCGCGTGGGGTTTGCCTTCGATCCCAAGGGAGACGGAAAATGGGCTATCCGCGCCGGCTACGGCATCTTTTTTGACCACACCAACGGCGATGAGGCGAATACCGAGTCCTTGGAGGACTCGCCACCGCTAGCCTACGCCGCGCAACAAGTCAATGTTCCTGGCTATGCCGCCGTGGGAACCAATAAGGGCGCACCGGCAGCACAACTCCCGCTGTCGATCTATGCCATTCAAGAGAAGCTCCCGTGGCCGAATGTGCAGCAATGGCATCTCGATGTACAGCACGACGTTGCCCGGAACACCATTGCCACCGTTTCTTATGTCGGAAGCAAAGGCACGCACCTGGGCCGGCAAATTGACCTGAATCAGCTTTATCCGGCCTCGCGGGCAGTCGCCAACAGTCTTTACGGACCGGGGGTGGCCTATGGCGCCAACGATTGCGGCCTTGCCTCGAATCCCATCGTGGATGCTAACGGAGTACCCGAGAACGGTGTAACGCCGTCGGGCCACCCGATCCCCTACGCGGTGAATCCGGCTACGGGTTTGGCCACAGGCCCGGCGGTCAATGTGGGAGTCGCCAACTGCGGTGTGAATCCCGACCCCTTCCGCCCCTATCCCGGGTACGGCTCCATCCAATATCTTTCGAATGCGGCCTCGTCCAATTACAACGCTCTGCAAGTGAGCGTGCGCAGAAATGTTGGCGGTCTACAACTGAACTTTGCCTACACCTATAGTCACTCCTTCGATGATGAGTCGGATCGGTATGATGGATCGTTTGTCAACTCCTACGACTTTGCCGCCAACCGAGCCAGTTCCAACTTTGACCAGCGGCATATGATCAACTTCGGATATGTATGGGATCTGCCTTTCTTCAAGCAGCCTGGTTTCACGGGCAAAATTTTAGGAGGATGGCAGTATTCCGGGATCATGATCTTCAACACGGGAACGCCGTTCGGAGTGTATTATCCAGCCGATAACGCTGGAGTAGCCAACGGAGTCACCGACGCCAGTTCCTACGCAGATATCGTGGGCAATCCCAGGGCAGGGGTGGTGAATAATGCCTCGACCCACGTTATCAATTTTGGTCCTGAGTTGTACAACATCGCGGCTTACGCGCCGCCGGAAGGACTCACGTTTGGAAACTCCGGCCGCAACAGCCTGAGCAATCCGGAGCGACTCAACTTTAATATGGGTTTGTTCAAACGCATCAAGGTGACGGAGCGCACCGCGTTCGAGTTCCGTACGGAAGCGTTTAACATCTTTAATCACAACGAGTGGCTGCCGATCGCAGGCGATGCCGGCAGCGGCGCCTCGAACGGATGGGCCTCGGGCATCAATACCTACAGCCCGATCCAGAACGGTTTCCTGCACACCGGGGGCTCGCATGAGGCGCGTGTGCTGCAATTCGCGCTGAAGTTCCTCTTCTAGGCGCCGGACCGAATTTCCGATCCGGCATGAGACCGCCCGACGGGTGCCCCGCCTGCCCTGCGGTTCCTTGGCCTTGATCGCCCGGGTCAGCCTACCTGCGCGGGCTGGCGCGAAGATCCGACGAGCGAGAGCGCATGCTCCAGGTCAGCTATCAGGTCCTCGGCGTGTTCAATGCCTACCGACAGGCGAATCAGCTGCTCGGTGACACCCATCTTCGCCCGGTGTTCGGCGGAGACCATGGCGTGTGAAGTCAGCGACGGAATACAGACCAGCGAATCCACTCCCCCCAGGCTCGGCGCCAAGGTGAACAGGTTCAGAGCCTCGCTCAACTTGCGGGCATCCTCGCCCGATCCGTCGACTTCGAAGCTCACCATTCCTCCGCCTCCGCGCATCTGCTCCTTGGCCAGGGAGCGCTGGGGATGGCCCTCCAAAAACGGGTAGTGGACCCGCCGGATATTAGGGTGTCGCGAGAGGAACTGGGCGAGGCGCAAAGCGTTCTGGTTTTGCCGCTCGACGCGCACGGCGAGAGTTTTGATCCCGCGCAAGAGCAACCACGCCGCATGCGGATCCATGGTTCCACCCAAGGTGGTTCGGGTTTGATGAATCGGCTCGATCAGCTGGGAGCGTCCGGTTACGACTCCGGCAATCAGATCGGAGTGCCCGGCGAGATACTTGGTTGCGGAGTGCATGACGAGATCGATGCCAAATTCCGCCGGCTTCGAATTGATGGGCGTGGCAAAGGTGCTGTCGATCATCGTGAGTAAGTGATGTTTCTTGGCAATCGCGACCACCCGCTTCAGATCCACCACTCGCATGAGTGGGTTGGTCGGCGATTCCACGTACAGCAGCTTGGTGGCCGGGCGAATGGCACGTTCATGTTGCTCGTAATCTGTCGTATCCACGAAGGTGGTTTCGATCCCGAGCTTGGGCAGCCATTGGCCTAGAAATTTTGCCGCTCCCCCGTAGATATCCTGCTGCGCCACGATATGATCGCCGCTCTTGAGCAAGGCGAGAATGGGGGTGGTGATGGCCGCCATTCCGGATGCAAATAGCAGTGCACGATCGGTTCCTTCCAGTTCCGCGATCGATTGTTCGACCACCGTGAGCGTGGGGTTGCCATAGCGGGTATAGAACATGTCGGTGGGCGTGGCTCGCAGCTGCTGCTCATTGTCGGTAACTTCAAAGGTGGATGTCTGATAGATTGGCGTGGCCAGAGGTCCATTCTTCTTGCGGAGGTCAACCCCTCCGCGCACGGCTTTCGTCTCCTCGTGGTGCGTCGTCGGTTCCATGGCTTCTCCAGGCAAAGAGCTCCTGGTATAGATTCTAGAACTGCTCTCGAGGCTGCAAAAAGGGGGCGGGGCAATTTCTCACGGTCTTGCGTTTATAATTCCAGCCCTATGGATGCAGGCTTAAAGAATAGAGTCGCGCTGGTGGCGGCATCCAGTCAAGGCATCGGGCTCGCCGTCGCCGAAGCGCTGGCGGCGGAGGGATGCCGCATCGCGATGTGCGCCCGCCAGGCAGATGCCTTGCAGGCGGCCGCGGATCAAATCCGAAAACACCACCGCGCCCAAGTGTTCGCCCTGCCGGTCGATGTTACCGATCCGCGGGGGGTGCATGAATTCGTCCACCAAACGGTAAGCCAATTCGGTGGGATTGACGTCTGCGTCACCAATGCCGGGGGGCCGCCGGCCAAGGGGTTTCTGGCCGCCAGCCTCGAAGACTGGCGTAGCGCGGTGGACGCCAATTTCTTGAGCGTCGTCTATTTTGCGCGGGAAGTGATTCCGCACATGCAGTCCAAGCACTGGGGAAGGATCATCACCATTACCTCGATCAGCACCAAGCAGCCCGTTCCCGACCTCGTGCTTTCAAACGCGGTTCGCGCCGCTGTCGTCGGCCTGGTCAGGAGCCTGGCCAACGAATTCGGGAAGGATGGCATACTGGTGAACAATGTCGGCCCCGGTTACACCGCGACCCAGCGATTACGGGAACTGGCTCAGCGCCGGGCTCGAGCCCTCGGCCAATCCGAAAAGGAAGTGGTTGCGGCTTGGGCGGAGGCGACGGCGGTCGAGCGCATCGGTGAGCCGCGGGAGGTGGCCGATACCGTCGTTTGGCTGGCCTCCGAACGCGCCTCCTACGTCACTGGGCAAACCATTCTGGTGGACGGGGGGGCCTACAAGGGGCTTTAAGATGGTCGGCGGAACTCTAAAACCACGAGAGCCGGTCTGGGGGCCGACGTCTGAGCGAAGTTCGGTGCGGGGTGGTCCATTCCTGCCCTCAAGTATGACGACGATTCGAATGATGATGATGATCCTCGTGGCCGGGGCTTCGAGCACCCTGGTCGCCGCCCAAGCTCTGCCTTTCCCCGGTGCGGACGTTGACGAACTCTATCGCCGCCTGCTTCCGCAGATCGAAAAGATTCCTATGTTCGATCACCACGCCCACCCGGGGTTTGCCGACGATGCGGACGTGGATGCCATGGCGGCGGCGCCCGGCAGCGCCGCCTTGCGGGAGCGGGACACGAATCCTGAGCTGGTGGCGGCAGCCAAGGCACTTTGGGGATACCCCTACGACGACTTGTCGCCCGAGCACACGCGGTGGCTGGTGGAAAAAAAGGCCGCGGTCAAGAGGCTGCGCGGAAACCAGTACTTCTCCGACATTCTCGACAAACTGAATATCGAGCAAGGTGTCGCCAACCGTGCCATGATGGCAGACTACCTCGACCCGAAGCGATTTGTGTGGGTGTTCTTTGCCGATTCCTTCCTGTGGCCGTTCGACAATGCGCGCGAGACTGCCCGGAATGCCGATCAACGGGTGTACATGCCTCTGCAGGAGAAGATGCTGCATCGCTGGATGGCGCAGGAAGGTCTTGCCAAGCTGCCGCCGAACTTCAGCGAGTATCTGGGGTTCGTCAGCCATACCCTCGAGGACAACCAGAAGAAAGGCGCGATCGCCGAGAAATTTGAGGTCGCCTATTTCCGCCCGACCACCTTCTCCGATCCTACCCTCGAACAAGCCGAAGACATCTACCAGCGGTTGGTTGGGGGCGGGGTTCCGAGCCAACCGGAGTATCGCACCTTTCAGGATTACATGTTTCGGTACTTGGTGCGGGAAGGCGGTCGCCTGCATTTGCCCGTGCACATTCATTCGGCGGTCGGCATCGGTGACTACTTCAATTTGTCGGAAAGCAACATTTTGAACTTGGAAAACATCCTTCGCGATCCCCGCTATCTGAGCACGACGTTCGTGATGATTCACGGCGGCTACCCCTACGATCGCCAGGCAATCTGGCTGGCGTCAGCCAAGAATGTATACCTGGATACCTCGGAAACGGAGATTCTGCTTTACCCCGCGGAATTTAAAAAATTGCTGAAGCAATACCTCGAAACATTTCCCGAGAAGATTACCTTCGGGACCGACTGCTTCCCCTACAACGAAGCCCTCGGGGCCGAAGAGAGCTACTGGCTGGGCGTCCAATCCAGCCGCACAGCCTTGGCCGCCGCCTTGGCCGAGATGATCTCCGAACGCGAGATCACCGAGGTTCAGGCGCTCGCCATCGCGCACGGATATCTGCACGACAACGCGGTAGGAATCTACCAAGGGAAGGTGCATTAAGATGACAACCCTGAGGGTGAGCGGGATGCCGAAAGGAAAGTCGAAGCCCACGCGCCTCAAGCAGGTGGCAAAGACGGCGGCGCCTCGTCACATCGCCTGGCGTGCCGTGCCGCTCGAAGATCTCAACCCCCTCTTGCAGCGACACTTTATCGTCGGGCAAGACATTATGTTGGCTCGGGTGCTGCTCAAGAAAGGTTCGATTGTTCCCGAACACAGTCATGGCAACGAACAAGTGACCTATATTCTGGAAGGTGCTCTGAAATTTTGGATCGATGGCAAGGAGATCGTTGTCAACGCCGGGGAAGTGCTGACCATCCCTCCCCATATGCCGCACAAAGCCGAGGCCTTGGTGGACACGGTCGACCTGGACGTGTTCCACCCGCCGCGCGAGGATTGGATCAACAAGACCGATCAGTATTTGCGGGGAGGCGGGTCTTAGCCGCGCTCGATTGTCGCCAGGGGCCAACAGCCAAGCAGAAAGAACCTGCCATCGCCGAAGACGAAATGACGAACTTGACTGCCTCCGAGCCGTCGGAGATATTGGAACTTCGTTGCATTGGCTGTGGTCTTCGCAACCTCAACCCTGGCCATCGCTTTCGTTGTTCCGCGTGTGCCGACCTGCTCGAAATCGTTTATCCGGGCTGGACTCGGAGCGACGGAATGCGGGCCACCCAATTCAGCCCGGGCGCTCTCAAGGCACTCTGGCAAACCCGCCGAAAATCGTTGGCCCCCATGGATCAAAGCGGAGTTTGGCGATTCCGGGAACTGCTGCCAGGTTTTCCCGACGAGGCCGGGGTCATTTCCCTGCGCGAAGGCAACACTCCCCTCTACGCGCTGCCGTCTTGCGCTCGCGCCGCCGGGGTTGAACAGCTTGTCGCCAAGCACCAAGGCATGAATCCGACCGGGTCTTTCAAAGACACGGGGATGACGGTGGCCGCATCGGCGGCGCGGCGTGCGGGTTTCCGCTGGGTAGCCTGCGCTTCGACGGGCAACACTTCGGCTTCCATGGCGGCCTACGCCGCCCGCGCTCAAATGCGCAGTCTGGTGCTGATCCCGGAAGGCAAGGTTTCCTGGGGAAAGCTTTCGCAGGCCTTGGATTATGGTGCGATCACGATCGAACTCAAAACCGATTTTGACGGCTGCTTGCAAATCCTGAACGAAGTCGTCGACCGTAGGCCGGTTTACCTTCTGAACTCGGTGAATCCCTACCGCATTGAAGGCCAGAAGACAGCGGCCATTGAGCTTTTGGAACAACTCGACTGGCAGTCTCCCGACCACATCATTGTTCCGGGAGGCAACCTGGGACACGCTGCGGCGTTGGGGAAGGCCTTGCGCGAGCTCGAGGAGCTCAATTTCATCACCCGGCTGCCCAAAGTCTCGATTATTCAGGCCGAGGGTGCCAACCCGCTGGTGCGCACCATGCGGGAAACGGGCGGCAGGAAGCTAATTTCTGTGCAAGCCGAAACCGCAGCCAGCGCCATCCGCATCGGCAGCCCGGCCTCGTGGAAAAAAGCGGTTCGGGTACTCGAACAAACCGGTGGCACGACGGAGGAGGTCAGTGAGGTGGATATTGCCTGGGCCAAGGCCCAAATTGGAGCCGACGGAGTCGGATGCGAACCGGCTTCGGCCGTGACTCTGGCGGGGCTCAAGAAACTGGTGAAGGGAGGGTTTGTGAAACCGGGGGAGTCGGTGGTTTTGATGCTGACCGGACACTTGCTCAAAGACCCGGAATTCACCTTGAAGTTTCATCGCGGTGAATTGTTCGCGGGGAGGGCGCGGGGCAGGGAAGGCGAGATGCTAGCCTCGCATGAGCGGGCTCCGATCGTGCTCGAAGCGCGCGCGGATGCGGTCCTATCCGTCTTGCAGCAGGCCGAGGATACATCGGAGGGGTAGCAGGCCCCTCCCCACGCAGAAGGGTGCGTTGTTTTGCGTTTTGTTGCTGTACAAAACCCATGCCATCCAGGAAAAGTCGTGATCCCGAGCCGTTCCACCTCACCCTGCCGGCAACCTCCGCCAATCTGGGTTCTGCCTTCGACGCCGCCGCCCTGGCTTTATCCATCTTTCTCAAGTTGAGGGCCAGAGCCGCTTCCGAGTTCTCGATCGTCGCCCGCGGCCGGGACCGAGAAGTGTGTGGTCGGCTCGACAACCATCTGATTTTGACTACCTACCGCGAAGTTCTGGAGAAGGAGCGCAAGCCGCTCGTCTCCCTCGCGCTCCGGATTGAGAATCAGATTCCGATTGGCAAAGGTTGCGGATCCTCTGCGGCCGCCCGTCTGGCCGGAGTCGCTTTGGCCAATCACTTCGGGGGTTTGCGTTGGTCCGACGATCGCGTCGTGGGAGAAGTAGCCCGCCGCGAGCACCATGCGGACAATGCGGCCGCCTGTTGGATGGGCGGTCTGGCCATCACCCGCGTGGCGGCGGATGGGCAAGCCCTGATGGCTTCGATTACGCCGAAAGGAGACTGGCCCTTGTTGCTCGTGATCTCCCAGGAAGCTCTGCCCACTGAAGAAGCCCGGGGCGTCTTGCCCGAACAATATTCCCGCTCCGACGTGGTCACCAATATTCAGAATTCCATGCTGCTTTTAGCCGCATTCACCCAAGGTCGCCGGGACTGGCTGGCTTTCGCCCTGGCCGACCGCATCCACCAACCTTATCGATCCACGCTCTGCCCGCTCCTTCCCGCCCTGCAGTCCTTAACCGGAACCAAAGGAATCGCGGGGGTAGCACTGAGCGGCGCCGGCCCGTCGGTCTTGATCTTCCTCCATCCGCAGTTCAACCCGCAGAACGCGAGCCGACGCATCCGCGAGCATCTCGAGGCACACGGCCTCAGCGCAGAATTGATCACCACCCGCATCACCAGCCGGGGAGGATCCCCGCGGGCCGGGAAGCACGGCGCAGCCCTGGGGCCAGGATGACCTCCGTTCGCCCCGCATGGCAAGGGGGTCGCTTCTCCGCAAGAGCGGCCACCCTACCCCATCGCTCGATCATTGCCGGCTGGCAGGGGGAATGATGCCATTCATGCGCAGGTAGACGGCCATCTGCCCGTAGTGATCGAAAGGATGGGCAAGGGCGACAGTGGCAATTCCAATGCGGCTTACCGTCCCTTGGCCAAAAGGACTCTTAATCTGATCGATCTGATTCTGCTCGTTGATACTGCGCATGGCTTTGTGCGCGTAGGCGAACGAGTCCTTGGCGAATTTCACAATGTCCGCCTTGGTGGTCATCGAACTGGGACCGTTTTCGCCGCCCAGTTCGACCGGTGGCTTTTCCTCGAGCACCGCGGCGGCAATGATGTAGTTGACTGCAGCCACGTGTTTGACCTGCTCGGCGAAGGTTCGCACTCCCTTGAATTCGCCGTTGGTGGGGGCAAAGGAATACTTCTCTTCCGGCATGGCCTCGGCTGCGGACACGAATTCCCCCTCAACCTGGCCCACGGCATGGTCCATGATCTCAGAGAGCGTGGGATGCCCCGGCGGTTTGGTTTGGCCCCAGGAACTTGTGGCCCAGAAGAACACCAGCAGGGAGAGAGCGAACGATTTCATCCTATGCATGCGAATGACCTCCTTCGGTCGAAACCAGACTTAATCGCGAACCACCGATGGCGCCAGCTCCAGCTCGTGGGTGGTGAGCCGATAGCGTCGCACGGCGGCTAATCCTATCACCAGCGCCAGCGCCGAGCACAGCAGGGCCATCGGAACCCCAAGCCGGCTGGCCACTGCGCCCCAGAATGCACTGCCCGCAGCCATGCCACCTTGCAACACCAGCAAGTAGGCGGACAGCGCCCGCGCTCGCAGTCCGATGGGCGACATGGTCTGGGCGGCAACATTCAAGCAGGCAAGAATTCCGATCCATGCCGTGCCGCTCGCGAACAAGACCGCGCTCAAAGGTCCGAAGCGGTGCACTTGGCCGGCGGCGAACGTCATCAGCGCGAATACAACGATGGCGAACGACACCACGCCGTCGACCGAAAGCCGGCTGCGCAACCGCGGCATACAGGCCGCGCCGCCCAGCGCACCCAGTCCAAAGGAGCCGAGGAGCAGACCATAGCCGGTGGCGCCGTGCGGTCGTGCCAGCAAGGGCAGCAAGGCTAGCAACGAACTTGCTCCCAGGCTGAAGGCGGCAGTGCGGATCAGCACACAGCGCACCACCGCGGCGGTGCGGACGTATCGCAGCCCCATGCCGATCGCGTCCCGCAGGCTTCCCCTTGCCATGTCTTCCGAAGGGGGGCGTTTCCAGCGATACAGGAACAAGATCACCCCGAAAAATGAAGCTGCATTGAGCAAAAAGGCCGTTCCCGAACCCGCCAGCGTGATGACGAGTCCTCCCAAAGCGGGACCGAGGGCACGGGCGACATTGAACCCAACCGAATTCAAGGCGACAGCCGATGCGTGTTGTCTGGGGGAAACAATCTCTGGCGTGATGGCCTGCCAAGCGGGATCGTTCATCACCGCCCCGAGTCCCAACAGGAAGGTGAACAGCAGCAGGATCCACGGAGTCATGTGTTCGAGCAAGGTGACGACCCCGAGCAGCGCCGCAGCGACGACCATCCAGGCTTGCGTAATCAGCAGCAACCGGCGGCGATCCACCATGTCGGCCAGGGCACCCGCAGGAAGCATAACCAGAAACACTGGCATGGTGGACGCCGCCTGCACCAGGCTTACCATCAGCGGAGACATGGTGAGCTGGGTCATCAACCAGCCTGCGCCCACATTTTGCATCCAGGTCCCGACGTAAGAAATCACGGCGGCGACCCAAAGCGAGCGAAACAGCGGTTCCCGCAACGGCGCCCACGGGGACGCTTCCTGTCGAGGCGCGAGATTCGTCGACAGCGGCGGGTGAACCGTATCTCTCATATCAGTGGGTGGAGAGCCTCTCGGCCTCGGCGCAGACCCTTTCAGGAAAGGGCCACTCCTGATTTCGCCAGGAGCGCGCCAGGTACAGGGCCACTCCGCTCAGCAAAATCACGAGGGCATAGCCGATTTGGATGAAGGATTTGGCGCGAACCATCAAAATGAACACGAACCCAAAGGATGCGACCAGCGCGGGCACCGGATAGCACCACATGCGGAAGGGTCGGGCGAGATCAGGACGGCCACTGCGCAGCACGATCAATCCCACGGCCTGCACCAGAAATTGCAGCGCGATGCGAATCACCACCAAGGCGCTAATCACAGCCGCCAAAGAGAGAAAACAGAACAGCGCCGCAACTCCCGAGAGCGCCAGCAGCGAGACATAGGGGAAGCGTCCTTGGGGATGAACCCGAGCGAACGCCTGGAAATAATTGGCGTCGAGCGCGGCCGCGTACGGTACGCGCGAGTAGCCGAGCAGCAGCGAGAATACCGAGGCGAAGGCCGTCCACATCACCAGCCCGGTCACCAGGCGGGCGGCCCAGGACCCGTAAATCCTCTGCATAAAGATGGACACCACATAGAGTCCTCGGTTGTCGTGTCCGGTGGCGATCATTTCCTGCCAAGGCACCACGCCGAGGATGCTGAGGTTCATCACCAGGTATAGACAACCCACCAGCAAAATAGATAGCAGGATGGCGCGGGGTATCGTTTTGACTGGTTCTTTGACCTCATCCCCGAGGAAGGCAACGTTGTAATAACCCCAATAATCGTACGTGCCGATCAGCATAGAGGACCCAAGGCCCAGCCAAAAGGCGCGCGAGAGATGAAACGCACCCGGGGGAAAGCTGAAGGCTCGGTGGGCATCGAAGTGGGTGAGACCGGAGATAATAATCCATCCCATGGTTCCCAACACCCCTGCCAGGAGTAACTTGGACATCCGACTGATACTCGTAATCTTTCGGTACAAGAGCAGGGTAGCCAGGAGGATGACTCCGATGGCGAGAAATGTCGTGCCCGAGGCTCGCCAATGCATTTCGAAGCGTCCGATGAGCGGAACCGGCACGGCCCCGGCGCCGCTGACGTAGGGAATCTCGAGGCGAGGCCACAAATAGGCGGCGTAACCTGCGAGTCCCAGCGCTCCCGATGCGATCGAGAGGGGAGCGCTGAAGGAGAGCTGCCAGATGAAGAGAAAGGAAACCAGGCGCCCCCAGCGCTTGGGACCATAGATCTCGCGCAAGTATCCGTAAGATCCTCCCGAATGCGGCATAGACGCTCCGAGCTCCGCCCAGACCATGCCATCGCACATGGCGAACATCGCGCCGAAGATCCAGCCCAGCATGGCTTGCGGTCCGCCCATGGCGCTCACCATGAGAGGCATGGTGATAAAAGGGCCGACTCCGATCATGTCGATCATATTGAGCGCCGTGGCGCCGGTTAGGCTGAGGCCACGGATCAGTGGTGGGCGAAGGGAATCGGGCTGTTGCACAGAGGCCATAAACCGGCGTCGGTCAGAGGTTCGGAACCTCGGGCCCGAGTCGACCGCAAACCCGGAATTGGGGAACCGCGGTCTTCGGCGAGAACGCCGCGCGTCGGGCCGTCCTCGGATCAGTCGAAGGCGAACTGCCGAGCCATTTTCATCGCGGCGCGTGCGTCCCGGCCACCGAGGTTGGAACACCTCTTCCCGCGGTCAGCAGGTTCACGTAGAGCCGAATTGCCCCGGGCACCCCCGCCGGCAACTGGCGGAAGAACGCATAACCGGTATAGATATAGGTTCCCTTTCCGTATTGCGCGCGCAGCAGACCGCCTTCTTGCTCCGGTTCTCCCGGGTCATGGCATGCCAGCAGAGGCTTGAACTGATCATCCCACTGCCCCATAAAGTAAAGGCCGCGCTCCTGAACCCAACCGTTGAAGTCGCTTTCTGTGATCACATTGGGATCATGGAAGACCGGGTCAGCCGGAGCCAGGATCTTGACCGGCGCCTCTTCTACGGAAACCCGGGCGTGGCTCAATTCCGCGTGATAGGGCGTGAGCTGGTCTTGGTTGAAATCGGAGACAGCGGTGTTGTACTGCACAATCAGCGTGCCTCCTTGCGCCACGAAGGCGAGCAGCTTCTGGCGGTTTTCAGCAATTTCCTTTTGCGTGTCATTGGCGCGAATGCCAAGGACGAGCGTCCCGTACTGAGCCAGGTCCTCGCTTCCCAACCTCTCGGCCGGGACTAAGGTCACATTCATTCCAATCTGTTTCAGAACCGTCGGAATATCATCGCCGGCCCCCATGATGTAGCCGACTTTCAGGTCCTTCGGGAGCTTCACCTCGACCATGCTCAGGCGCTGCACCGCAGGCTGGTAGTAATAGAAGCTGTCGAGATCTGGGCGGGTTACGACACTGTACCCTTCGCTATAGTTCTTCCCTCCGGATTCGAACACGGCGCGAATTTCCGCCGTGCCTTCCTGGATCGCATGATGGAATACCTGGAATTCCACTTCGCGCTTGTCGCTCCGACCGAGGAATTCGAGCCTGGTGCGGGCGGGCTCCACGCGCCATCCTCGAGGAACCTCAAGATGAAGCCATCCGTCGCTTCGGCCGGCGAGGTTGGTAGAAACCGCGACCCTTACCTCGCGGGCAGCATCCCCGTCGGTGGGAATGACCTGTTGGCCGGGTTCGAGCATGATGGAAAATGAGGGAGCCACGGCAAGCGCCCGCTCCAGCTCTTGCCCATCCGGATCCTTGTACTTCACCGTGGCGACGGCACGGGCGAAGCCGGTTTTCCCATGGAATTGGTAAACCGCATGCGCACCAACCGGAGGCGGTGGGAAGGCTAGCGTCACGTACTGCGGCTGATCGATGATATTGAGAGCGTCTCGCTCCGGATCGTTACGGTGCCAATAAGGTCGGCTGTAGCTGGCCTCTTCAGGAACGGTGACCCGAAAGGTTACCTCGTAATCTTTCTCGGCCACGTTTGAGCCGCGCTTGGTTTCCTGGTACTTCCACCGGGGCGGCAGATCCAGCTGCATCGTCACGCCGGCGAGCTTCTGAGGACTGGCGAGGTGAGCCGAGACTTCGAAGCTTTGTCCGGGTGCGGCCATGAAGGCGTCTTCCGAGCTTGCTCCCACCGGCACGTCGGCACCCACATCGAGTTCGATCCCGAGCGCCAGATTGATTGCCCTTTCGAACTGGCTTTGCTTGGTACCGAGCTCGGTCAGAAGATCGGCTTTGCTGGCATTCGACAGCGACGAGGTCTTCACCAGCTCGAATGTCTTACGAGTTTTTTCGAGTCCGGCCAAAAGCGACTCTGCTGCACTGACCGGATCACGCGTCGCGGCCAGAGTGGCGTCTCGAATGCGGGCCTGAATTTCAGCGAGGGCAGGCTGCAGGAAGGGAGACTTGGCGTTTTCAGCTCCGATGCGCAACGCGAGCGCCGGCAAACTGGTATCGATACCGTCCAAAAAGTCCTGTTCGTGGCCTTTCTCATCGCCGGCTAACCGGGAAACCGAATCGACGAGTTTATAGAAGGAGAAGCGATCGCCGGGCTCGAGCGTCCAAGCTCCTGCTCCCTGGGAAAGCTGGTGTTTTAACCCTTCCAGAGCAAACTGCGCGTAGGACACTCCCAAAAGGGAGCTGAACTGCCCGGTGTTGAACTTGACCGTGTAATCGGCGTCGGGACACGTCTTCGATCCCCACGGGCAAACGTTACCGATGTAGAGCTTCTGGGCTTGCCAGGGTTCGAGGCCGTCTTTGATCTGCTCGGGGAAGCGATTGGGATCGGCAGCCGCGCGAAACGCCTCCCGAGTCAGAATGCTCGATGCCTGATGATGTCCGTGGCCGTCGCGGTCAGTTCCGGAAAAGCGTGCCACCAGCACATCGGGACGGAATTCCCGAATCACGCGCACGACGTCACCCAGAGCCACATCGTGTCCTTGCCACTTTTGAAACGTCTCTTCCGGCGTCTTCGAATAACCGAAATCGGCGACCCGGGTGAACCGCTGTTCGACCCCGTAGTATCGATCGGAGGCGGTCAGTTCGAGCGTGCGCAGCACGCCCAGGACGTCGAACAGATTGCTGCCTAGTTTGTTTTGACCGCCCTCGCCGCGGTTGAGGGTGAGCAGTAAGACAGTATCTCCTTTGCCCCTCGATTCGAGCGTGAGAACCCCGCCATCTTCGTCGTCCGGATGGGCCACAATTTCGATCAACCGAGCCGTCGTGTTCAGGCGAAGCAGCGTTTCTTTGAGTCCAGCCACACCCGTGTCCACGGGTAAGGGTCGAATCGGACCGAGAGCAGCGGTTTTCGTCCCCCCCGGGCTCGACCCGGCCCAGCCCACCAAGGAGAGAGCCAGCACCCCAACTGCGCCAAAACCCATCGAGCCGCGACGCGAGCGCTTCATAGCTAAAGGATGGATTCTCCCTGGCCTCGGAGGCAAACTTTTTCCCTTTGCGGTGGTTTGGAGCATTCCCTTCGGGTTTGCGCCCGGCTTCCTCATGCCGTTCGCAACCCAAGCAACCATATTAAATGAATCGACGGCCGGCCAAGGAAAAGGTTGTCAGACGCCCACCCCTCCGCAGGCTGCCTACTGCACCGGCGGATTGCGCACGGCCTGCTGGCATTGGTGGGCCAGGGTGAGCACTTTGTCGAAGTCCGCGCTGCTGTGGAGGGTTTTGAGCATGGGGTCGGCCAGCAGGGCAGAATAGGCGCAGTAGTTCTGCTGCACGGCGGCGTTGATCAGATGCAATGCCATTTCTTTCTTGCCGCAGAATGCCATGATTGTGCCCGTGTAATACCAGGGTTCGGGATCGGGTTCGGCCAGCACTGCCGCCTCGGTGCTTTGCGCAATGCGGTCCAACTCGGATGCGGGCCGCATCCCCAGACAGGCCTCGAGGAGATCGCGGTGGAAACGGGGGTTGCTCGAAACATTCCGCATGTTTTCTCTTGCTGGCGCCAGCTTCCCTTCTCGCAGCAGGACGTGGATCGTGGCATACGCCGCCCACTCCGAGCCGGTATCCAGCCGAATGAAGTCCATCGCCCGGCCGGTGTTGCCAAGTTCCATCCAGGCCCAGGCGCAGGAACGCCACTGATAGTTTCCCGAGTCGAGCGCTAGAGCTGTGTCGCATTCCCGCCCCGACTGTTCCTGCATCCCTGCGTAGCGCAGGACATAGGCAAATGTGAAATGAGCCTGTGCGCTTTCCGGTCGGTTCCCGACCAGCGTCTGAGCCGACTGATACGCCTTGCCCAGTTCCCCGCGCTCCACGCGGTTCACGATCAACTGCCCTGCGGCCTGGAGCCGGTTTGGTTCGAGCGCCAAGGCGCGCTCGCACGCCGCATTGGATTTTTGGAATGCCGTCTCGCCGCCGCTGGAATAGTCCGCATCGAAGTAATAGCGCAGACAGAGCGCCTCCCAGGCCGGAGCGTAGGTGGGGTCGAGTTTTACCACTTCTTCGAGGACGGCGATGGCATCGGTGTTGGGTTCGGGATCGTGGGGCAGGGCCAGGCTATGCAGATAGAGATCGTAGGCTTGCCCATTTTTGGGCTTGGCGGCAGTGTCGACGATAACATTCGCCACGCCCAGCACGGGCAATAGCCCTTGCCGAATCTGCCCCCCCAGCTGGTTTTCGAGGGCGATCGAATCCTCACTCGAGGTGGTGAAGCTGGTTTGCCAGAGCAAGCGATTGTGCCCCGCATCGACCGCCTCGAGCGTGACCAGCAAGCGCTCTCCTTGGCGAATGAAGTGCCCGGTCACCACTTTGGAAACGTGCAGTTCGCGTCCGATCTTCTGCAAGTCCAAATCTGCATTCACATACTTTCTGGTGATTGCGGAAGGCCGCACGTCCAAGGTGCGCGAGTACATCAAGACATTGGCAATCTCATCGGCCAGTGCGAAACGCAGATAGTCCACGCTGAAATCGCCATTCATATTCTGCAGGGGAAGCACCGCAATCTCGTTGTTGCCGACCAAGGCTGTCGCACGATGTTTGAACCACCACGCGCCGAAGGCCGCGAGCCCAGGGATTAAAATCACAGCCATCGCGAGCGCCAGGTACTTGTGCCAGGGGCGGGTCCCGCCGAAGGTCTGGGTGACGACCTGGAAGGGGATTTCCCGTGAGCCGGTTTTGAGCGCCCCGAGGTCCAGTTCTTTCTTCAGCCGCACCAGGTCCGCTTTCATCTGGGTTGAATTCTCGTAGCGTCGGCTGCGATCCTTTTCCATGGCTTTCCCGATCACACCTTCCAAGGCAGGGGGAAGAGCCGGATTCAGCGATCGGGGAGAGACTGGCTTTTGGTGCAGGATGGCGTCCAGGGTGGTGACAATATTCGTACCGCGAAAGGGCTTTTGGCCTGTACCCATTTCGTAGAGCACGACGCCAAAGGAAAAAATGTCACTGCGAGGGTCGAGATCTTCCCCGCGCGCTTGCTCAGGAGCCATGTAGACGGCGGTGCCGGGGATGACCCCGACGAGCGTCAGCGAGTCTTCGTAGGGCGTGTCTTCGGCCGCGGGCACGCCGCCACGCGACATCTTGGCCAGGCCGAAGTCCAGAACCTTAACTTGGCCGCTTTGGGTAAGGAAAATGTTTCCCGGCTTGATGTCGCGATGGATGATGCCCTTTGCGTGCAGCGCTTCAAGTGCGTCGGCAACCTGGACCGCGATGGCCAGGAGCCATGCAAGTTCGAGCGGCTTTCCCGTCAAGCGCTGCTTCAGGCTCTCGCCCTCAAGCTTCTCCATCACGATGAAGGGATGGCCCGCGTTGTCGTTGATATCGTGAATGGTGCAGATATTAGGATGGTTCATTCTGGAGGCAGCCCGAGCTTCCCGCTCAAAGCGGTCCAGAGCCTTGCGGTCACCGAGTACTTCCTCGGGAACAAACTTCAGCGCCACCCGACGGCCCAACCGCAGGTCCTCGGCTTCGTAGATGACCCCCATGCCTCCGCCGCCGATCTTGCCAAGAATGCGATAATGCAGGACCGTCTGGCCGATCATGGAAGCATGCTCGGCGCTATGTTAGGCCTGAGGCGGGGCAGGGTCAACCACTGCGGGAGGATAGCCATCCCTGACGGGGAATCCGGCTACCCAGAGAGCAGCTGCAGACGCATCGGGCCGGCGACCGGTGAGGGCAGGAACCGACGGGCAGGAGTGGGGACAGGGTTATAACCACGGTGCTTGGCTAAAATGGCCATGGGCGGACTAACCGGTTGATGACCACTCTCGTCAGAGTCGACTCTATTTTCCGGGGAAAAGGGCGCAACCTGAGGTTGGGTAAGGCTTTCGTTTTGATCGCGTTCGGGGGCGTATGCTGGACCTGGTGGCCCGCCCGAGGGTTGAATCCGTGCTTCCTCAAGGCAACCAGCAGGTCGGCCGGTGGGGGGGATCGCTCGCTCGGTTCGTCTTTTCCCGAGGGTGATTTCAGCGGGCCAGAAATTTCCACGCGGCAACCACCGCGAAGAGAACGATTCCGGCCAGGTACGCCCAAGCGCGGCCTTTCTGTAGCTTTTCCTGATCCAGCATGGGGAGAGTACCCACAAGACCCGGTCCGTACGCGTCTACTGTATCCAAATCTAAGGCAGGAAAGCAATCACACTCGGAAGCGGGTAGTCGGTCAGTTTGATTTCCACAGAGGCGTCCCAAGCTCCGAGCCGCCGTCACCGAACTTCTCGTTCTGCAGGTCTGCCGCAAACCACATCCTTTGGACTTCTGTTCCTTATTTCGGTCTTCTGCCCCTCATAAGGAAGACGGATCATCTGCATGGCCTTCACAAACTGACATCTATGCATCATGCGATTGATCATGCTACGGATCTACACCAACTACCCGGAAACGCGCTAGAACTGGGTGTGATAGCGACCATCCATGGCAACGCCGCCGGTTTCATCGCGGGTGAAACTGACCGACCAGCGAGGATTGAAACGGTATTCCCCCTGCACCAGCTCGGTCCCCGGTTGGCTGACGTCGGTCGAAAAGGTGAACAAGAAGTTCTTGGTGACGCGTTGTTGTAGGGCGATGCGTGCCGTCGGATTGGTGTTATTTCCGCCCAGCAGAGGCGAGATCTGCAAGCTGGAAATGCCGACCAGCTTCTGGATACCGCCGCTGACCGTGCCGGTCACTTGGCTCGCCAGAATGGAGTTCGTGCTCGTACCGGCGGCCGCAGCTTCCTCCTCGGTCTGTCCGCGATACAGAAGACTGATAATGTTCGCCGTAGAAAGTGGAGGATCGGAGGTGTAACTGGTCGTAAGCTTATTGATCGGTCCTTTCAGACTCACCGTCACGTTGTATTGCTCGACCGTGGTGGTCACCTGCACATTGAGCAAGGGTCGGGTTGTGTTTGGGTCGGCAAAGGTTATCGTCCCAAGCTCGAGACTGTAGCGATTGTTCAGAAAGAAGAACTCGCCCGAGCTCAGGTCGATCCTGCCAATGAGGACCGGATTCGAAGCCGCGCCAATCACCTGGAGATTCGCCGCGCCTTCCAAACTGATCGGGCCGCTGGCAGCGGCAAGACTCTGTTTCGTCTGCACCGCCACGCGTAGCCTGACATGATCAGCAGGACTTTCCCCGGTGGGAGGGATTTGTACACCGCTAAATTGGTTGGCAAAGTTGGAAAGGTCGAAGTCCGGTGCGAAGTAAAGGCTACCGATCAGCAGCTGCCCACCCAGGCTCGACGACTGCGTCGTACCGGCGAAGATCAAATTGCTGTCGAGCACGATGCGAACCCCACCCGGGTAAAGCAGGCGCACCGATCTACCCTGGAGAGCCAGGTTGAACTGCAAACTGGGGCGGTACACAATGGAACCGCCCAGGGAAATCTGGCCGCCGCCCATTTGCCCTGTCAGCTGGCGGATTTGGAGTTTGTCCAGGGTAACGTCCAAGGTTCCATTGAGCTTTTCCAAACTTACCGGCGCCGTACGGGCCGATACCGTAGCATCTTTGATCTGTATCTGTCCTTCGACGTCAGGGTTCTCGACGGTTCCCGTGGTGCGCACATCCACTCCGAGGGTACCGGCGGCCTTCACATCGCTGGTGATCATGCTGAGCAACTGAAGATTGACCGTCCCCTGCGCGTTAAGGCTCATGGCCGCGGTTCCGGCCAGCGGGATGCGCCCCTGAAAACGAAGGGAAGTGTCGGTACCGCGGAGTTCTCCCGCTTGCAGCACAACCACCGAATTTCGATAGTCCATACGGATCGGCCCCACATTCTCGATTCGCATGGTTTGATAGCTCGCCGCGAGCGTGGGAATCGTCACGTGTACTTCGAGACGGGATTTGTCTTTGAGCGGTCCTTTTAAGGACAGATGGAGATCGGTTGCTCCTTGGAATCCGGGAGGGGTGCTCGGCGCATACAGTGCCAGCAGAGGTTCGAGCGGGATCTTACTGGTGTCGAGGGTCACTTCGGTGTAGTACCCGTCCCGGAGATCGATGGTTCCCTTAGCCTGGATCTGAGTCTGGGAGATGTTGGAGCCGAGAGTGAAGTTGGCGTGTTGATGGCTGATCTCGAATTCGGTCTTGAGGCCGCGAACCGTGCTTTGCTGCATTTCGAGCTGCGGTATTTCGAGCCTGGCTGCCAATTGCGGGTCGTCGAGCGTTCCCCGTCCCGTAGCCGATGCCGTCAGGGTTCCGCTCAGTGGCCAGTTCCTTGCTTGAACGGCATGAAGCTTCTCGATCGCCAGGCCGGGGACGCTCATTTGCACTTGGTACGCCTTCGTCTCCGGGACATAGTTGAGAACGGCAGTCGCAGAACCCGCCGGCAAGCTAAGGTTGAGGCGTGCGTCAATGGAATTCCCCGCGGCCTGGAAGCGGACGCCGAGATTCTGGATCGGTTCGTCGTAGGCGGTGGCGCTCACAACTTCGAGCGAGCCGTGCCCGGATGGATTCAGTTGCGAGCCTTGAAAGACGACATCCGCCGATAGGGTTCCGGCAATAGGGTATCGCTGCTTGTCCAGTTGTTCCAGATCGAGCAACGACATCTTTTGCGCCCTTAGGTTGGCGGTGATGGGACTCGAAGGAAGATACGTCCAGTTTTTCAGGCCGACTTGCGCACTGCAATAGAGCACCCCCTGCCGCGCATTGATCAAGGAGGCGTTCTGGATTGCCACTTGAGAAGGATTGGCTGCAAATGCCAGTTGGGCGCTCGACCACTGGCTGCCATGGACCTGAAGCTTCTGCGCGGTTAGCTCTCCGGCGATCGCTGGCCGCTCGATCGAGCCCTGAATCATGGCATCCAGTCGCGCGGATCCAGCCAGCATGAGCTCTGCGGGCCCTGATCCCGCATCGGCGTTCTGCCAGGACGCCGCCAACCCTTCGAGTTGATGGAGATCGCTAGCTACGGCTTGAACTTTCAAATTGGAATGCTGGCTGAGTTGCCCCTCCACCATCACCGTGGTCGCAGGAATTCGCAAGGTGGTCTGATGGAAGCGCAAAATGTTTCGCGGTCCGTCGTAGTTGAGGTGGGCTGTCCCATCGACTGGAGTGGCGGAGGCTGGTTGAATGGAATGGTTCCATAAGGCAGCATGAACAGCGAGTTCGGAGGCCGCGCGGATAGTTTTCACGCTTCCCGTCCAGGATAGATCGAGCCTACCCTCGAGCGTTCCGGTCAATGGAACGCGTCCGAGTTCTGCCTGCTTGATCGAACGCCTGGCAGCTTCGAGTGAGATGCGCGTGAAAGATGCGTGCACTTTTGCGACCACCGTTGTATCCAAATGCTCAAGACTGGCCTCGCCAGTCAGTCGACCGTCGAGCAGGTCCGTGGTTACGTTACGAAGGATGAGATCGCCGTTGGCTAAGTGATACTCGCCCTGCCATCGACGAAAATCGATCTTCCCGGCAGGAGAAACGATTCCTAGGGCATCCGAGTTTAAAAAGCCGTCGAGCAATACCGTTTTCACCAAGGGCTGGTTGGGCGCCTGCCGGTATTCGATCGTTCCTTTCAGCCGCAGGTCTCCGCTCGGGGTTGCCTGGGGAGACAGGGCCGCGAAATCTTGGGTATGGAGCAAAATGTCGTAGGCGGCGGTAACGGTTGGATGGTTGTAGTTTGCGATTTCTCCCTGCACCGAAACTTGGGAAGAGCCCACGGTGAATAGCAGAGAATTCACCGATACGCCGGACGGAGTCACGCTGAACTGAGCAGCGAGATCATGGGGGAGAGGAGAAGAACTGGCGTACTGCAGGCGACCTCTGCGGTACGACAGCGAACCGCGGTAACCCATTGCCGTGGGATCGAAACGTACTTCGCTGCCGACATCGTACAACTCCGCCTTGAGCCTGCTTTCCTTGTCGTTGTAGTAGACCTCGCCTTGGCTGAGCAGGGTGTGGGCGACCGCCAGATCCCACACGGTGGTCGTGCTGTTCCGGGTGTTGTTGGGCGGGGTCGGGAGGTTGCTCTTTCCATCCTGATCCACCCGCACGCTGACGACCGGATGCTCGATCAGAAGCTCGGTCAAGTGGAGCTTGTGACCGAGCAAGCTGCGTGCGTTAACCCCGACGGTTAGCTTCTCGGCCTGGAATAGGGGCTTTTGCCCCGGACCTTCGGTTCCGTGGAGGGTGATGCCGTCCAGGTCCACGACCATGGGTGAAACATGAAAATCCCAGCTCTTGATTTCGAGCGTACCGCCGGTTGCAGCCTGGCCTTGCGCCATGATTTCCGCCAGCACGTATTGATGAAATTGCGATGTCTCGAGAACGAAGTAGCTGCCGAGAACGACAAGGAGGATGAGGACTGCGACGCCTGTCCCGATCCATCCGATGACTCGCTTTCCTTTCATGACCACCCTTAGAAGGCCTGGCCCAGTGTGACGAAGTATTGCGTGGCGCCGAGGCCCGGCACGGGATTCAAGTTGCGGCCAAAATCAACGCGAATCGGTCCGATCGGAGTAGCATAGCGCAATCCAATTCCTATGGTATTGCTGTAGTCGTTCACGAATTCTTGGAAATTGATTGCGGAGTAGACATTGCCACCGTCATAGAAGAGCACTCCGCTGAGCGAGTGGATCTTCAGCGGGAAGCGCAGCTCGCTGTTGAAAATGAACAGCTGGTTCCCACCCAGCGGGACGGTGACTTTGACGCACCCTTTGGTGCCCGTCAGCACATTGCAGAAGGGTACCACGTGGTAGGGTCCCGCTTCATCGATGGGGAACCCGCGCAACGTCGTCCCCCCGCCGGCGAAGAACAATTGACTGGTCGGTACAAAGCTCCCGGCGAACGCTTTGGCCAAACCCAAACGAAAGCTGTTGGCCCATACCAGCCGGTGGACCGGCTGATAGAAGCTATATTGCCCAAACAGCCGCACGAAGTTGGCGCTGGAACCGAAGGCAGTCGGCGTGATACCAAGGTTCACCGTTTGGAAGCTTCCGTGGTGGGCATCGAGGGGATGGTCGCGAGTATCTCGAATGAAGGTTCCCGAAACGGTCGACAGGTGGACGTTGCGGTCACGAGGCTCGACCAGCTCGGGAACTAACAGGTCCGCCAGGATCGTATGGTTGTAGTCATACCGCAGCTGAATTCTGGTGTTGGTTTGCCGACGCAGGACCCGCTCCAGTTGCAAGGAGCCGTCTGAGAGTTCGGCGGCGTAAAGGGGATTTTCCGTCGTGTGTTCAAAGGAAAGGGCCGCCAGCGCGGTCCATTGAGTGCGGCGAAGATTCGGAAAAGCATAGGAGGCCAGGGCACGCTGGTCGAGCCGTGAAGCCAACAGCGAAAGGCTCGCCGTTTCACCCACGCCGCGCATGTTTCGGCGAATAATCTCGAGCGAACCGCGTGGGCTGGCAAAGGTCTCCTGACTCGGTGCAATTTGGTGATTGGGAATAACTACGGGTGGCAGCCCCGGGACCGCCACCGTCCCCGCGGGGGCGTTGGCACCGCGATGCGAGACTTCGAAGCCAAATCCGTAGGTGATATCGGTTCGCTTGGCTTCATGAACCTTGATCAGAGTTTCCTCATCACTCTGGCTCAGGATCGGCTTTCTTGGGCCGACGCTGGCCCAATCAAAAATATGCAAATCGTAGAGCCGGCTCTCGGCCTGGAGCAGCTTCTCCTGGCTGAGAGGCTGTTCTCTGGTCAGAGCCCCGGTTTGCCGCTTGAGCAGGGAAAGTCGGGTACGCTTCTGCCCAAGGTACACGACTTGGCTAATCCGGACTATCTGGTTCTCGGTCACCTGGTAACCGATGTCGACTTTGTGTCGCGCCTCCGCATGACGCTTTACCACCGCCTTCACGTCTGCGTTCATGTAGCCGCGATCCAGGTAGGTTGCAGCAATCCGATTACGGTCGGTGGCTAGTTTCCCAGGAGAGAAAGGAACCCCCGGGCGAAGTTGAAATCCCTGTGAGCCGGCGAGCTGGTTCTGGGGGATGTTCTGGTTGCCTGTGATCGCAACCCCATCGACCAGGGTCTGCTCCCCCTCGACAATGTCGAAGGTGACGTCAATCTTCGATCCCTGCTCGGCAACCCTCGGAGTGACCTCGACCTCCTCATATCCCACATCGTGATAGACGGCTTCAATGTTCTTGGCGGCGGTTTCGACAAGTTTGTCGCTGTAGGTGCCGCGGCCCCAGATGCGAGCCTTCTGAATCGGGATATGAGTTGCCAGCTCGCCGCTCGAAACGTGCCGATTGCCCTGGAAACTGACCCGGCCCACTTTGTGTTTCCTCCCCTTCTCGATTCGATAAGTAAGTGAAATTCGGTCCGGCTGGCTTTCATAATCGGTGTTAACTTTGACGTTGAAAAATCCTTTCTTTTGAAAATAATCGATAAGATTCTGCTGGCCTTCGCTGACCAGATCTTGATCGATCGATCCCTCAGAATAAATCGGAATGAGTTTCTTGGCTTGTTTGCCGGACAGGAATGGCAGTCCCGAAAGCTTCGCCCCGGTGATCGTCACCTTCACCAAGGGGCCCACCGCGACGCTGTAGGAAATATCAGCCCGATTGGTTTCAGGGTGGTAAATGGGTCGGTTGGCTGTTACTTTGCTGGCCAGATAGTCCTGTTTGGCAAGAGCGCGCTGGATGAGTTTTCTGGCATCTTCCAGGCGCGAGGGTGTATAACTCTTCCCGGGCTTCAACAGGCCTCCGTTCAACCTCGCCAAGAGGGAATTCACCGAATGCATCAGCCGCACAGTTTCCTCTCCGCTGACCCCCTCGAACTTCACCTCACCGATGCGAGCCCGTGAACCGAGCGTAACGTGAAAGGTCACGTTGGCCAGCTGATTGAGGTCGTCCAGTCGGGTCTCGGAGCGGACCTGCGCCTGAAAATACCCGCTCGTTCGGAACAGGCGCAGTAAGGCCGCTTCGGCCTCCGGAATCTCCGCTTTATCGAAGGGATCTTGATCGGCAAGATTGGCAACCTGGAGCAAGCGGCTGTATGTGAAGTACTTTGCCGCTTCTGGAAATTCGATGATTCCGATGTAATATGCCGGTTCCAGGATGAAACTGAGACGCAAGCCGTTGAGGCTGGGGCTTACGTTCACATGGACACCAGCGAACCTTTCTGTCTTTTCCAAAGCGGCAACACTGGCTTCCACCTTCTTCTCCGAATAGGGCTGATCTGTCTGTTGCTCGACCAGCGATTCAAGAGGCGCAGTGTCGAGGTGCGGATCGGCAACCAGGTGAATCGCGGTCACGGGTTCGCCTTCGTATGCGGCTTGTGGTCCCCGATCGGACTGTTGGGCAACCACCGTCGCCAACATGGACAACCAAAGCAGACCCAGCCAGCGCATAGGAGGGGTAACCCGAGGTCTTTCACGCGAAAGGATAGGCTCGGCCAGCCAGAAGCCTGCAGCTGTCGATCCACGCAAGAGTCGGATGCTCTCAGATTTCAGAGAGATGTCCATTCGATTCCTTATCCAAGATGCGATTCTAAGACAAACCTTGCCAGACACACGTTCCCTCTCTCGACCTGCGTCGAAGATCGGCCGGATCCTCACCATGCGCGGCGGACGCTATGCTCGTTCCGGGAGTTGAAGGAGTTCGAGAACAGCCGCCAGGAGGCTCTATGCCTCAGGACGCGCCGCTCAATTCGAAGACGAGGGGGGCAGGTCAAGTTCTAGTATCGCCTGAGGTTCGGACATGCAAGGCCAAGCCTTTGGTCTTGAACCGTGTGGATAAAACCAGTTCCGTTCGGAGTGCTTGGCGATTGCGGTTGAGCCCGAAGAGCCTGCGGATCCCTGCTGCCTCGGCGGAGCACCTTCTCGCCTTCACCCCTAAAGTCGCTGGCGACAACCCTAATTCTCGAAACCAGGAAAATTAGTCAATGGGTTGATTTTTCACTCCATGTGAGTGGCGCGTCAACCGCTTCAACTCATGATAATTCCTGCTCGTGGTTCTCCGTCGTTAGGATTGGGCAACTGGGCGCTTTACCACGAAGTGGTACTCGAAAAAACTCCTATTTCGTGATGCGCGGGGGATTGTGATTTTGGCAAATTGACTCATGCCGAAAGCAGAGCTAAAGGTTCCGAATGCATCTCCCGAACCAACTCTGGTTATGAATCTCGAACCCCAGAATCCGGGGCGCTCTGGTTCCTGGCACGACATCATCACTTGGTACATCGTCGCCAACCATCATCGGACGGTTCATCCCCAACCTCGAACGCTCCGTGGCGAAGCCTATGGGTGCAGCCACCCGCGCTGTCGACAGCAGCCACGTAGCAAAACGTCCAGTCCCGCTGAACAGTTATAGGGTTGATGACTCTTGGCAGCACACTTCTTCCCCGATGTACCACCCCGCGATCGAAGGTGTGGCTAGGGCCATCCGCGTTCCCTTCGTTAGAATGGAGTTGCGAGGAAAGTCGAACACGGTGGAGCGACCGGGGGACAGCGTTGGCCGGTAGGCTCCTGATCCCAATGATCGATGGCCTCTCTCCCGCCCGAGTTTTGCCTCAGGCGTGAAGCCGCGAGCTGGAGGCGACAAACCTTCGGTTGCTTTTTCGGCTCGTGGGCGGCGGCGGACCGCGCATCTCTGAGCAGCTCCCGGACTCGCAGCTTGGCTTTGTGCAGCTGGGATTTCGAGTTGCCCACGGAGCAGTCCAGCAATTCTGCGATTTCCTGGTGCTCATAGCCTTCCACTTCATGGAGGAGGAAAATTGTGCGATAGCCAGTGGGCAGTTCCCGAATGGCCCTCGCCAGAGCAATACGGTCGATCGATCCCGCCAGGCGACCGTCCGTACTCCCGTATTCACGCCGCACCGATTTGGCGTCCTGATCGCACGGCTCGTCGAGCGAAATCTGGTGCGGAGTTCTTTTGCGGAAGTGCATCAGGACGGTGTTAACCGCGACGCGATAAAGCCAGGTCGAAAGGGTTGAGTGTCCGCGGAAAGTTGCGAGTTTACGAAAGACCTGCAGGAAGGCGTCTTGGGTCAGATCTTCGGCTTCTGCCGTGTTGTTGGTCATGCGTAGGCAGACCGAGTAAACTCTCGCCTTGTGGGCGCGGAATAAGGATGCGAATGCGTCGGCATCGCCCCGCTGGGCCCGTCTTACCAAGTCACGGTCTGAGTCTAAACAAACGGTGGTATCAGCGTCGTGGCTCACTGGCATCTCCTTTCAACATCAGGCAAGAAGCAGACGCGTGGTCTGGTCTTCTCAGCTTGAGGGTAGTATCGCGTTGGCAACCGAAACTATCCGGTGCGCCCTGTATGCGACTCGGTAAGTTGCTGTACTAGATTGACTTCAGCGAAGTGCAGAAAAAGGGAAGTGAGCTGCGAAAATTAGACTCTGTCACGCCGCGCAGGCTACAGAATGGTTCCTTGGAAAAGTACAGTGTTGGCAGGATTGTTCGATTCCCGCTCTCGAGCCTAAGCTCGCAGCATGCAAGTTGCCCGCAAAATACCTTCCCGTTTGAGCAGGCGCCGGGTCCTCAATCGATTTGAGCCGGCTCCTGCTTCTCGCCACGGTTTCCAGTGAATGGACATCGCGGAATCATCGACAGGCCCGAAATTGGAGGCTAGGTCGAACCGAATGGAGAACCGCCACGGTCAGCAACCAGGACGTCACTCGGCTTTCGGTAGACGAGCGCTGAGTGAAACGATGCTCGAGAATGGGTTTTTCGCAGCCACCCGCTGTTCGGCGTTTCCTATTGCCGCGTTTCCACTTCCGCTTGCACCACGTGCACAATATTATTGCGCACCGCATAGAGCACCAGGTCGCTGACCGAGTGGAGTTGCAACTTACGCATGATATTGGAGCGATGGGTCTCTGCCGTCTTGACGCTCAAGCCCAAAACCACCGCCACTTCTTTGGTGCTCTTTCCTTCGGCCAGCAATTGAACGATTTCGCGTTCGCGCGGCGTGAGGCGGTTGCGTCCTGCGCTCGCCGGAACCGGGCCGGTTCCGTTCCTCAGGTACCCTTCAAGAACCATGGCCGCGACTTTGGAGGTGAAGTAAGTCTTGTCACGTCGGAGGGCTTCGACCGCAGCCACCAGGTCACGGGCGGCGTCGGATTTCAGGAGAAATCCTCGCGCCCCTGCGTTCAAGACGTCTCGCACCACTTGATCGGAATCGTGCAACGTAAGAATCAGCACCCTTGCTTGAGGATTCAGCTTCAGAATTTGGCGGGTGGCCTCCAGCCCGTTCAAACTGGGCATGCCGATATCGAGAATGAGCACGTCGGGTCTTAATTCCCGGGTCTTCTCTACTGCCTCCCGGCCATCCCCTGCCTCACCACAGACCTCCCAGTTCGGCTGCTGCTGCAACAACGCCACCAAACCCTTGCGGACAACCTCGTGGTCGTCCGCGACCAAGATCCGAAAAGTTGCCACAGAACACCTCCCTAGAACCTACCGGGTCTCAAACTCTTGCTGAAAACCGCGCGCCAAAGCCCATTGAAACCGAGAGCATCGAACCAGCTTGTGCACCGCGGCTGCCAAACTGAAAATGCCGCAAATTCAATCAGGTCCAGTGCTATGGATGTAATTCTTACTCCCGCGGTCCTTTGCAACCTGCTCAGCAGTTGTTGGCTTCCCTCAGTCGCCCGCCCCCAAATGGCAAGCCTTCGAATTCTGTCGCGTCAATCTGTATGGGCAAGATCTTTAATCCGCTGGCGGGGTCGAGCACCAGACGAAAACTAGCTGCACAATCGAGACATAACCAGAATTGAGCGGTTTGCGTGCTCGGTTTCTCGTCGAATGGCCCGCCGCTTTCGTCGCTGGCGGAAATGGAAATGGATACGACTTCAAACTGAAACAGGCGGCCTTCAGCATAGGAGTGCAACGCACTGCCGCAGTTGGGATTGACGCAATGAGCGAACATTGCTACCTCTGGGCCCAATGCCTCGGGCGTGACCTTACAGCGTTTGCACTAGCCTGCCAATACAGTGTGTACTGTAGCTGATTCGCGCACACCTACCTTTTTCCTTTGGATGCTTCCCGCCAGCGGAAAGCATCACGAAGGCACTCAGAAACCAGAAGACAACCAAAGCAGCCGCCCGCGCTCCATCCCAGCTGATTCTGCCTGCGACGGGGCTGCGGTAGCTCGCCCCGCCCTCCACCTGTGGAAAAAGGCACCTCATGCCGTGTTCAGAGAGGTACAGGGGGGAGCAAATTTCCCCGGCTAGCGGACCCTCCCGCAAGGCAGGCGGACAATGTAATAATTCTGTAAACAACTGGTTTCGCTGGAGCGACGAGTCCACGCCTGTGCGGTGCGCATTGACAATTCTCCTCGCAGATCTTAATGTCGAGCCCGGCTCGAATGGACATTGTCAAGGCAACCCATGACTTCGAACAATGGATGGGCCACTACATTACTCTGGTCAGATCCGACCTGAATCTCAAACATCAACGCATGGCGGATTCGCCGTTTTTCTTCTTGCGGGCTACCTTTTACCGCTGGATCCAACTTTGGCCAACGATCTGTCAAGATTTGTCAAAGGCGCCGAGAGTCCTTGCCGTTGGTGATCTTCACATAGAGAATTTCGGAACCTGGCGCGACATCGAAGGCCGTCTCGTCTGGGGGGTTAACGACTTTGATGAAGTCGCGGTCCTGCCCTACACCATCGATCTTGTACGTCTGGCGACCAGCGCCATGCTGGCGAGCGAAGAAGGCCGCCTCGCGCTGAAGATCAAAGACACCTGTGACGCCATTCTTAGCGGGTATCGGGAAGAAGTCCTCAACGGTGGCCGTCCGTTTGTACTGGAAGAAGAAAACACCTGGCTTCGCAAGATCGCCGTCAACAAGTTGCGGGACCCGGTTCATTTTTGGGAGAAGTTGGGCAGCCTGCCGAGATGGGACGGCCGCATTCCTGCCGCTGCCAAGCAGGCCCTCGAGTGTCTCTTGCCAGAACCCGGCTTGGCCTACAAGGTCTTCCGCCGAATCGCTGGTTTGGGGAGTTTGGGGCATGCTCGCTTGGTGGCTATCGCAGAGATGCACGGTGGCCGAATTGCCCGGGAAGCCAAAGCCCTCCTGCCCTCGGCCCTCTATTGGGCGACCCAAAAGAGGGCTCCAGACAGGCTGCTTTATGAGACGATCATCACTTCCGCAGTTCGCTGTCCCGATCCTTATGTACGCTTGTGTGGAAGCTGGGTCGTCCGTCGTTTATCACCCCACTGCGGTCGCATTGAGCTAGGTGTATTACCTCGCGATCGAGACGAACTGCGACTCCTCCATGCCATGGGCCGGGAAACTGCGAACATCCACTTGGGCAGCCGGAAGCAATCTCGCCAAATTCGCCGGCATCTCGCTCAGGCACCGCCAAATTTCCTGGCTTTGGCGGTCAAGGACATGGCAGAAAAGGTGCGCAAGGATTGGCGCGATTGGAAGGAGGCACGGGCAAAAGCCTGACCAGGAGCGGGGACAAACGGCGTAAGGGGGCCGCGAAGGTACAACCTGAACCACGTTATAAACGCGGAACTTAGGGGGTGCGCCCGCGGGTCGAGAATGCGCCTTCCCAGCCTTGCTAGAGCCACCTGGCCCTGCTCGGCCGGCGACTAGCCAGCCGAACGCGCCAAACGCTATCATCAAACCGCATGCCCAAGACCGTCCTCATGTGCCCGCCAGCCTTCTTTGATGTCCGCGAGCCAAAGAATCCCTTCATGGGTGTTCCCATCGATCGAGTCCGAGCCCAGCGCCAGTGGGAGAGCTTGCGCCGTTCGTTGGAAGATGCTGGCCTAAAGGTCGAGTTGATTGATCCGGTGCAAGATCTGGATGACATGGTGTTTGCAGCCAACCAGGTCTTTGTAGGCGAAGCTTCGGCGTTGGGCCGATTCATCGTTCCCAGCCGCATGCGATATGCTTCGCGGCAGCTCGAGGTAGCTTTTTATGTGGAGTGGTTTCGTCAGCGCGCGTACCACATCATCGACCTGGATCTCGGGGACGAATATCTGGAGGGACACGGCGATCTGCTTTGGCACCCCGACCGCTCTCGCATTTGGGCAGGGTACGGCTTCCGTTCCACGCGCGGGGGGGTGGAGAAGTTTAGGGCGGCAATGGACAAGTTAGGTTTCCCGGTCACGTTGCTCGAGCTGGTCGACCAATACTGCTACCACCTCGATACCTGCCTTTGCCCGCTTAGCAGCCAATCGGCACTGATCTATCCGGGAGCCTTCTCGCCGGCCTCCTCGGTGGCGGTTCGTCGAGGATTCTCGCGCGTCCACGAACTCAGCCGCGACGAGGCGCTGGAGTTCATGGGTAACGGCATCGCGGTACACGGACGCTTCATTACTCCCCGCCTCAGTCGACATCTTTCCCAGATTCTCGGCGAGGAAGGCTTGGTCCCGGTGGTCGTCGAAACCTCCGAGTTCGAAAAATCCGGCGGCAGCGTATTCTGCATGAAAACGTTCATCGATTAACCAGGGTTGCGAGAATGACCCAACGAGGGCGCGTGGGCTCCACTTTTCGGCCGGGGCGCCAATCGGCGCGTGCGCCAAGGCCCCAACCTGACGGGCCGGGCTCATTCCGGGCCTTTGCTTGCTAGACTTGAGGGGGAGCAATTGTGGGGAAGGTCAGGCTAGAACGACGGGTTGTGATCACCGGCATGGGCGTGGTTAGCCCGAACGGTGTCGGCAAGGCTGCTTTCTCGGAGGCGGTTCTAGCCGGGCGCAGCGGAGTGCGGCGTATTTCGCGCTTTGACCCCTCGGGAATATCGGTTCAGATCGCAGGCGAAGTCGTCGATTTCGACGAGTTGGCGTGGGTGGAAAAGCGAGAACGAAAACATGTCTCCCGTGTGCTCCCGCTCACGTTCGCCGCCTGTAACGAAGCTTTGGTGGACGCCGGCATCGATGTCCTCTCCTTAAGTCTCGCGGAGAAGCGCCGTTTCGGGGTGATCCTTGGCTCTGGCGGCGGATCGCAGGAGTTCACCGAAGAGCAATACCGTCTGTTCTTCCACCAGCACTATAAACAGATGAGCCTGTTTTGCATCCCGACCGGTGTCATGGGCACTCTTTCGAGCGAAGTGAGCGTGCGCTTCGGGCTGCGTGGCCCCAGCCATATCGTGACCACGGGCTGCACCTCCTCGACCGATGCCTTCGGCTATTCCATGCGGCAAATTCAGTCCGGACGGCTGGACACGGTGCTCAGCGGCGGCGCCGACGCGCCGATCTCGCTTGGCATCGTCAAGGGATTCATATTGATGAGGATTCTGACCGATTCCTGGAACCACGCGCCCCAGCGAGCATCGCGACCGTTTTCGGTCGACCGCGATGGATTTGTGCTGTCCGAGGGAGCGTGGATGTTTGTGCTCGAAGAGTACGAGCATGCTCGAGCTCGCGGAGCCGGAATCCTCGCGGAGGTCTGCGGGTATGGCTCTACCTGCGAGGCATACCATCGGGTGCGCCTGCAGGAGTGCGGGGAGGAGCCGGCCCGGGCGATTGCCCTCGCCATGAAGCATGCCGGCATTTCCGCCCAGGATGTGGACTATGTGAACCTGCACGGTACTTCAACCCAACTGAATGACCGCATTGAGACCCGGGCGTTGAAGCTAGCGCTCGGCGAACACGCCCCAAAGGTACCGATGTCGTCCCTGAAATCGCAGATTGGGCATCCCCAAGGGGCCTGCGGCGCCGCCGGCGTGGCCGCCACGATCGTGGGCATCGAGCGCGGACAACTTCCTCCCACGATCAATCTGGAAGCTCCGGATCCGGATTGCGATCTCGATTATGTGCCGCAGGCTGGACGGAAAAAGGCGATCGAACATGCGGTTTGCAATTGCATCGCCTTCGGATCGAAGAACTCGGCTCTGGTGCTGCGGAAGGTGGTTTAGTTGGAGGGCAAAATCCCCAACCCTCGATGAGACACAACCGGCAGCCGGGTTTCACTTCGGATCAAGGGAACAGGGTATACGGTGCAGGCCGGGCGAACGCGCTCAGGATTTCTTCTCAACCAATGCCATAAGCGCGTCCACATTGATTTTTCCGTCGCGCTCCTGCGCGGACAGATCAACACCCCAGAAGCTGGTCGATAGGTCCTGCGCCTGCAAACCCACCTGTATTTCGTTGCTGTCCAGCTCCTGAATCCAAACTACCGTGAAGTTCGCTTTCTTCGAACCCCGCTGCAGGCAAACCGTTTCTCCGGCTTTTAATGCGCGGCGCAAGCCCCCGACCCTGGCCCCACGGTGGGTTAGATCGCAGGTGTGGGCGAGATAGGTCGTGCCAGAGAGGGAAAGCTTTACCGGCAAAACCATTTTCGTGCGCTTGGATCTACGGCGGTCCACGGCAGTTTGATTATGTCCCCCGCCGAATAAGACGAGAAGGTTACGGAAGTCATCGTTCGCAAAGCTAACTGGCGTGTTCGATGGCGATCCCAAAGCCCTGCAGTCGCCGCAGTGGGCCGGCCGTCTCCCCGTCCCTGCTCGCTGTGCCCTTCCTAACGATCGAGGGACCAGCATCGAACGAGACAAGCTCGAAGCTGAGGATCAGGCGGCGTGCGACATCTGCTGGTCGAGGTGCGCAAGTACCTTGGGCCAGGCTTCCTCGTGCCGGATCTTCGACTCCAGATCCGGAAAGCCGGCCTGGGTCAGGCGGAGGTGCGTGCCTCCGTCGGCGCGGCTGAGTTCGACCGTCACGACCGTCTCCGCACCGCTGGTGGCGGCGGTGAGCCAGGTTAGTTCCAGCAACCGGTTGGGCTCCAGCCGGAGGAACCGCCCGTAGTGAGGGTGTCGCGTGGCTTCGAAGTAGGTCTCAAAAAAGAAAGCAGTATTGACCTCGCCCTTCATCAATACCGAACCCGGAACGGCGAACCAGCGATCGAATTGCTCCGTCCACGCCCGGAACAAAACTTCAGGCGACGCTCGCATCCTGCACTCGACGGTTAGGCGGAGAGGCCGCGTAGAAAGGTCCGGCGGGGCAATCGTGACGGTCAGAAACTCCTCCTCTGTGCTCCCGGGGTAACGCCAAAATGCTCCGCCTCAGCCGCCTCGGCCTAGCTTCGCAAGCGAATCCTACTCTCCCATCATGTGTAGCACCGTACTCTCCACCTTGGGCCACGCCCTCGAGTGCGGATCGATCAAATCGAAGTGGTCGGCGGTCGCGATCTCCAGGTAATGCACATCTTCGCCCCGCCGTTTCTTGAGCTCGGCGTACTTGCGGCTGAAGTAAGAGGGCACCACGGTATCCGTGGCGCCGTGGATGAGCCATTGCGTGACGGTCCCAGGGATCGTGCCGGCCATCGGATCGGCTTCACGATAATGCTCTGGAACTGCACTCGCTGTGCCCCCCAGAAAAGCCACCACAGCATTGTCGCCGAGGTGGAGCTTCCCAGCCTCGTCAAGATCGACTACCCCGGCGAGCGAGAGGACCCGAGTCAGGGCAGGTTCGTGCGCTGCCAGACACAGAGCCAGTTGACCGCCGGCGGAGTGCCCCATCACCAGCACTTTGGTGGAATCGAGATGGTATCGTTTCCCCAGCTGAGCCAGGAAGCGATAGGCGTTGCGAATGTCCTCGAAGGAGCCCGGCCAGCCGGCACCCGGATTGCCCACCCGGCGATACTCCACATTCCAAGTGGCGAGGCCCTTCTGAGTGAGCGCAGCGCAAAGATGCCCGGCATGAAGGAGATCGTATCTGGCTTTCCAGAACCCCCCGTGGAGGTTCATCACGATGGGAAAAGGGCCTTTATCTTGCGGCAAGCGAATCTCGCCGAATTGATTTGGATCGCTTCCGTAGGCAAGCCGGGCGTCGGCAGCTGGCGCAGGCTGCTCGAGAATATCTTCCGAGGACATGAGAACAGTTTTAATCGCAGCCCATGTGGGAGGATCAGCTAGCCCAAGGCCTCCGGCACCAGCTCGACTGGCAACCCTTCCCCCCAACCATATTTTCCCCGCGAAAGATTCTGAATCTCATGATAGAGATCAGGTTCTGCCTCGGCCGAGAGAACTCGCGCTTGCGCGAGGATCTTTTTCGATCCCAGTCGCACCTGCGCCCGGGGATCGGCACGCAAGTTTTGCACCCATTGTGAGCTGGGATACTCGGCGATCACATAATAGCGCCCATGGCGGCTGGTGAACCAGATCTCGATTTCGCGCGGGAAGCCGGTTTTCCGTCCGCGCGTAGTGAGATAAAGACACTGGGTTTCCCGCTCCATCGACCCCACCAAGTTATTGGCCCTTCAGCTTGAGTTTGTACTTGTTTTGCTCCAGGAACTCCCGGAGTTTGTCGGCGGTATCGAGGAGCCGGATCCATTGTTCGTAGTACAACGTGACGGGAAAACGACCCAGACCGTAAACACTCACTCCACCTTTTTCCCCAATGCGGAATTCCAAGGAGCTGGAACGGCGCTGGACCTGCTGCTTTTCCAATTCCTGCACACGTGACTTGAGCTCTTCGTAGGTTGGTTCAGACATTGTATGTCCTCGATTCAAGCTCCCATGATAGGCATTGCACCGAGATTCGTCGAGAGGAACTCCACAAAATTTTAGAAGAACAGAAGCCTTGCTCGGCGATTGGCTGATTCCCCGATTCCTCCCTAGCCGGTATCCCCCGCCTCACCTGCATCTTCTCCCCTGCGCTCCCGGGCAAAGCTCTATAATCCTTAGTTTCCCGGAGGACTCTTGGCTTACGATGACCTGCGTGCCTGGATCGCCGCGCTCGACCACGCTGGCGAACTCAAGAAGATTCGAACCGAGGTCGACCCTATTCTTGAGATCACCGAGATCACTGACCGTGTCAGCAAGCGATCCGAGCCGGGTAGATCACCCTCGGCCGGCGGTCCAGCCCTCCTCTTTCAGAGCCTCAAGGGCTATCCCGGTGCTCAAGTCCTGATCAACCAGTTCGGCTCCGCCAGCCGGATGCATCTGGCCCTGGGTGTAAGCTCCCTCAACGACGTGGCCAATCGCATCCGCTCGTTTGTGGATGTGAAATCCCCGCAGGGATTCCTCGATAAAGTAAAAATGCTTCCCATGCTCGGCGAGATGGCAAAGTTCTTCCCCAAGACCGTATCCACGGGCCCCTGCAAGGAGGTCATCAAACGTGACGATTTCTCTTTGCTGGATTTTCCCATCTTGCAGTGCTGGCCCCGGGATGCCGGCCGTTTTATCACTTTGCCCTGCGTGATCAGCCGCGATCCCGTGAGCGGAAAGCGCAACGTGGGCTGCTATCGCATGCAGGTCTATGATGCGCGCAGCACGGGAATGCATTGGCAGCGGCAAAAGGTTGGCGCCGAGCACTATCGCCAAAGGTTGCGGCAGGCGGCAAGCTTAGACGCCCGCTTCTCGCCCGCAGATAAGGCGCCCCTCCCCGGTCGAGGAGCGAGAACTCGAAAGCCTGGCGGGGACGCCGTGCGCCGAGCGGTGGACATCATGGCGCGTACCTCTGGAGGCTCGCGGCTGCCCGAGGATGCGTTGCCTCCCGGCAAAATGGAAGTTGCGGTTGCCATCGGCACCGACCCTGCGCTCACGTTTTCTTCGATTGTGCCCGCTCCTCCCGACATCGAGGAATACCTAATTGCCGGTTTCCTTCGCCAGAAACCCGTCGAGCTGGTCAAGTGCGAGACGGTGGATCTTGAAGTGCCGGCCACGTCCGAGATCGTCCTCGAAGGACACGTTCACCTCGATGAACTGCGCGCGGAAGGCCCCTTCGGCGATCACACGGGTTTTTATTCCCTGGAAGATCTGTATCCGGTTTTTCACGTCCACTGCATGACCCATCGCAAAGATCCGATCTACTCCACCACCATCGTCGGCAAGCCGCCGATGGAAGACGGCTGGATGGGCAAGGCCGTCGAGCGCATCTTCCTCCCCCTCATGCAACTGACCATCCCGGAACTGGTGGACATCAATCTTCCCGTCGAAGGCATCTTTCACAACCTGATGATCGTGTCCATCCGCAAGTCCTACCCCGGCCAGGCCCGCAAGGTCATGAATGCCATCTGGTCGCTCGGCCAGGCGATGTTCACCAAATGCATCGTTGTCGTCGATGAAGACGTGAACGTACAGGACGTCGGCGAAGTTACCCTCAAGGCTCTCAACCACATCGATCCCGAGCGGGACATCCAGTTCATGCTCGGACCCGTCGACTCCCTCGACCACGCCTCGCGCCTTCCGAATTACGGCTCAAAGATGGGCATCGATGCCACGCGGAAATGGCCGGCGGAGGGCTTCACTCGTCCCTGGCCCGATGAAATCCTCATGGACGAAGAGACCAAGGCGCGGGTCGACGAGAAGTGGCAAGAGTTGGGGTTAGATTAGATCGAGAGCAACGCCGAGCTGCTGGCCATGATTTACGATGAGTTCTGCCATGAAGGAAACCGTCCTCGAACCCATCACCAACCGGCCCACCATGGTGATCGCAATCTTAGTCCTTCTCGCCCTCCTCGGTTGGTTCGGCGTGAGTCGCTTGGTGAACCGGTTTCAACAGGAAGAGAAGGCCCTCGCCCGCCATCTCTATCGCCAGGGTCTCGAAGAACAGCAGTCGGGGAAACAAGACTTGGCCATCGAGCACTTTCGCGCCGCTCTCGGCTACGATGGCGACAACTTTCAGTATCAACTGAGCCTGGCGAGAGCCCTCCGAGACGGCGGACGCACCGAGGAAGCGGGGAGCTATCTCATCAGTTTATGGGAACGCTTCCCGCAGAGCGGGGAAGTCAACCTCGCTCTCGGGCGGCTGGCGGCGCGGGAAGGATCCCTCGATCGGGTCATGCAGTATTATCACAATGCCATTTATGGTCTTTGGGTCTCCGACGCGGAGCAGAACCGGGCGCGGGCCTGGCTTGAATTGATTGCCTGGCTGCTGCGATGGAATGCCCGTGCGCAAGCCCAGGCGGAGCTGATTGGTCTGTCCGCGAATCTCCCGCCAAACCCGGAGCTCGCACTACGGACAGCGACTCTGTTTGCCCGGGTTCAGGATTACGAGCATGCCCTGGCACACTACCGCCGAGTTCTCGAATCTGATCCGGCAAACCCATCGGCGCTGGCCGGAGCGGGAGAGGCCGCCTACCAGCTTTCTCGGTACCGCACCGCGGTGCAATATTTGCAAGCCGCCGCCAAGGCGAGTCCCCGAGATGCGCATCTCACGGAAGTGCTTACCACCAGTAAGCTCATTCTGCAGGAGGATCCATTCAATCGAGGTATCTCGACGCTCGAGCGCGATCGACGCCTGCGCATCATCTTTCACGACGCCGGGCAACGCCTCGACACTTGCATGCACGCCAGGGCACAGCCATCCAACCCGCAGCCCCAAGCCGATCCCCTGCCGGCGCTGAAAGCTCGCTGGAGCAAGATGAAATCGCAACTCGCCTCTCTCCGAAGTAGCCGGGAATCGGCCTTGCCGGACGAGATCATGGATCTAGTTCTACAGATCGAGCAGCAGACGGCGGCCTGCGGAACCACGGTCGAGGATCAGGCCTTGTTGCTGCTCGCCGAGAACCGGGCTGGAGTGGAGCAGTGAGCGATCTTCTTGCCCAAGGCCAAGAACTCCCCCAGCCTTCCTCTTCGCATGTTTCCGAAGCGGTGCGTCATCCCCGGTTTTTCGTGACCGGGAGCCTGAGCGAAGAGCGTTTCTTTCTGATCCTTTCTGTCTTCATCGGCATCTTTGCCGGGCTGGCGGTGGTCTGCTTTCGCCTGGCCATCGATTGGACCCGCATCGGCCTGCTTGGACCCGCCCCCTCCCCGCATGGGCTCCGTCTGCTCCTGGTGCCCACCCTGGCAGGTCTTGCGGTGGCCGTACTGGTTCTCCATGTGTTCCCGCGCGTTCGCGGCAGCGGCGTGAATGAGACTAAAGCCGCGTTCTATATCTTCAACGGTCGCATTCCAGTTCGTACCGCGGTGGGGAAGTTTGTCACGGCGGCTCTGGCCATTGGTTCAGGGCACTCGCTCGGGCCTGAAGATCCGTCCTTGCAGTTCGGCGCCAGCCTGGCCTGGGTGATCGGACGGCGCATGCGATTCTCCCGGGAGAAGCTCCGCCTGCTCGCTCCAGTCGGGGCTGCCGCCGGACTGGCTGCCGCCTTCAATGCCCCGATCTCAGCCGTGCTCTTTGTCATCGAGGAGGTGATCGGCCGCTGGAGCGCCGCCATTCTCGGCTCGGTGGTGCTCTCGGCCATCTCCAGTGTGGTGGTGGTGCGTTGGTTTCTGGGTGTCCAACCCCTGTTTCGAATTCCCCCCCTTAACGTCGTTCATCCCAGCGAGTTGCTGGCCTATGCGGTCCTCGGAATTGTGGGAGGCGTGGCCGCGGTCGTATTCGCCAAGGCGATCGGCTATTTTCGCCCACTGCTGCGTGGTTTGCCGAAAGCCACGCAATATTTTCAGCCCGCGCTCGCGGGGTTCGTGATTGGCCTCATCGGGTATTGGGGCGCCCCTCAGGTCATGGGCGCAGGCTACCAGTACATCGACCAGGCCATGCACGACCAGTTTACTTGGAAGGTGCTGGCCGTATTGGCCGGCCTGAAAATCTTGGCTACCACGCTCTCCTTCGTCACGGGCACGCCGGGGGGAATGTTCGCCCCCACGCTCTTCGTCGGCGCCATGCTGGGGGGCGCCGTGGGTGGCGTCGAGCGCCACTTTTATCCGCATCTCACGGGCACCACCGGTACCTACGCCTTGGTTGGCATGGGAGTGCTCTTCGCGGGATTTTTGCGCGCGCCCATGACCTCGGTTTTCATGGTGCTTGAGGTCAGCGGAGACTACTCGATTATCGTTCCGGTAATTCTGGCCAACACCATCGCCTACGTAATTTCTCGCAGCTGCGAAGAAACGCCTATCTTCGACCTGCTCACTCGCCAGGACGGACTTAGTTTGCCCTCGCTCGAGGAGCAGCGGGAGGAAGGCGTGCTGCGGGTCGAGGATGCTATGACCCCTCCCCTTGCTCCTGTGCTCGATTCCCAAATTACAGTTCGGGAAGCCGGTCAGCAGATTCTATCCTCGGCGTCCGATGTCTTTCTGGTGCGATGGAACCCGTCGGGTTGGGCCAGCGTGAACCGTGATTTGGTGACACGCTTTACAAGGGAGGGGAAGTCGGAGATGACACTCGCGTCGCTGCTGCCCGCTCCTCGCCTGCCCCATCTCTATCCCGACCATCCGCTGGAGATGGCCTTGCGGTACGTTGATCAGAACCCGCTGCTTCCGGTGGTCAGTCGCGCCGACCTGCATAGACTGGAGGGCGTGATCACCGGGGAGGATGTTCTGGCTCGCTACCGCGTCGCGGCCACAGACGAATAGGGTTGCGCGTCATCGCCAGCTCGTGTGCCAGGCCAAGGCCCGGCGGGGAGGGTTCGAGGTTGTCGTCCGCAGCCTGAGCGCCGCCGTCCGGCTCTCGAGTATCATCTCTGCACGCATGTTTTCCCAGCGCAGCAATTGGAAACTCACGCCGAACCCTTTCACAGAAGCGCAACAGCAGCTTCGGGCCGCGGGAGAACAAATCCTGGACCTCACGGTTTCCAATCCCACCCGCGCCGACCTTCATTATGATGCCGAGACCATTCTGCAGGCTCTGATCAGCCCGCAGGCCATGCAGTACGATCCCCAACCCAAGGGCCTGCTCAGCGCGCGCCAGGCTGTCAGCGAGTATTACCGCAAGGAGCATGACGAATCGGACGTTGCTTCCGAGTCCGTTCTTCTCACGACCAGCACCAGCGAAGGCTACTCCTACATCTTTCGCCTCCTCTGTAATCCCCAGGACGAGATCCTGGTGCCCCGGCCTAGTTATCCCTTATTTGAATTTCTGGCCGATTTGGAGGATGTAAAGCTCGTCCCTTATCCGCTGCTCTACGATCACGGCTGGCAGATCGATTTTCCTTCTCTCTACAAAGGGGTAAGCCATCGCACCCGCGCGGTCGTCGTTGTGCATCCCAATAATCCGACAGGATCCTTTGCTTCCGCCAGCGAGCGTTCCGAACTTAACCGCTTCTGCCGGGAATACGAAGTATCTCTGATCGTCGACGAGGTCTTCCTCACCTACGCGCTCGATGGCGCCTCCCGCCCGACCTTTGCCGCCAATCGCGATGTTCTGACCTTTACCCTCAGCGGCCTTTCCAAAATTTCCGCCTTGCCGCAGATGAAACTGGCCTGGATGATTACGAGCGGGCCGGCAGAACGGGCTCAACCCGCACTCGGCCGCCTGGAAGTGATCGCCGATACGTATCTCTCGCTGAACACGCCCATCCAGCTAGCCGCTCCGGTGATGCTCGAGCAGCGGCGCGAGATCCAGCCCTTGTTACTCGATCGGTTGCGGACCAATCTGGAACAACTCGACCGCGCCCTCCCCAGAGCACGCGCTTGCCAGCGTCTTACACTCGAAGGTGGTTGGTATGCTGTGCTGCGGGTCCCGGTCACCCAGTCCGATGAGGAGCTGGTGATCGACATTTTGCGCAAGACCGGGGTTCTCGTCCATCCCGGCCACTTTTACGAGTTCCCGAGCGACGGATTTCTGGTGTTGAGCCTGATCCCTCCCCCGGCAACCTTTCAGCAAGGAATCACTCGCCTGCTCGATTACTTTGGTCCAGGGGGCCAGACTACGAGCCTTCCTAACTCTTGAACGCGCGTCCCGGCAGCAGCCCGGATTCCTCAGGCGAATCACCCTCGGGAGCGCCATGGCTTCAAACCGAGCCGCGCCGGCATGCTCCAAATCGGCGCGCGAACGAGGCTTTCTGGTCGCGCTGGGTTAAGGCCACAGCCAGCTTCTAAGGCTCAGGGTAAGCTCGCGACCTTCCGCCGCCAGGGCGCAGCGCAGATTCGGTCCCAGATCAAGCTGCCACACGGACCATTCCGCCGACGGCTCCCGGTCGTCGGGAAATTCGAGCTGCAGGGGTTGGTTCGCCGCTTGTGGGATCAGGGTGAATCCGGAGAGCGGCATGGACAATCCGTTGCCGCAGGCTTTGATGTAGGCTTCTTTTGCCGTCCAGCAGGCGAAGAACGACGCGATACGTCGCCCGGGAGGCTGCGAGCGAAGCCAGGCTGCTTCCGAGGAAGAGAAAAAGCGGCCGGCCAGTTCGAGGGGATGCAAGTTCTCTCGGACTCGTTCCACGTCGACACCGACACGCCGCTGCCGAACTAGAGCCAGCACCGCCGTCCCTTCGGTGTGGGAGAGGTTGAACTTTAGGTCCGTCTCCGCATCCAACTCCGGTTTCCCGTAGGCGGTAACTCGAAAACCTATGTCCCGGGGCGGAATTCCCAGATACTGTCCCAAGGCAAGGCGAAGGAAAGCGTGGGAGATGATGAATTGCTTGCGGGGAGCCTCCACCTTGAATCGCGCGGCTCGCAGCTGTTCGTCTCGGTCGAGGAGATCGTAGACCGAACTGATCGGCACTTCGAAATCCGCGTGCCAGACATGAACCTCCCGCTTGGGCAACGGGAATAAAGCAGAGCGAACCTCCATTTCTGCTGTTCTCCCCCGGTCGAGCTTTAAGGCGGCGACGATCGAACCGCGGTTGGTTCGGTTCCTTGGCTTACCATGAGCTGTCGTCTCGATGGGAATGGGATTTAACCTTGCTCATTTCTTCGCGCCGACCTCACACCTTTCCCCAAGGCTCAGCCTAGAGCCGCATCCCGACCAGACGACATGGGAGGTGTGAAAAGCTACGACAAGGCGCTACTGGTTAATCGCACTCGCAGTCGCGGAAAAAGCGTTGTTTGCGTTGCCGCCAATCAGACGAACGGTCCCCACCACGAGCACTAGGATCACGGCCAGCATAACCGCGTATTCCGCAATATCCTGACCTTCGTCTTTCGACCACAAACCCCAAATGAAGTGACCCATGTTCTCCTCCCGTGATCCTCTTACGCCCTCATGATGCAGGCCGGCGCAGGACTTGTCAAATGCAGGTTGTAGGTGGGTTGGTGGAGTGCGAATCCCCGAAACATGCTGGTTACCGCTTCTTTCGAGCGGTGATCTGATTCTAAAGTGCTTAAGCCACCCGTCTTGACGGAGAGTAACCTGCCCGGGTCGACTCCGCTGCCCCGCAAGCCTAACCCCCCCTTTGGCTACTTTTCTGCCTGGCGGGGTCGTACGCGCCTGTTCATCCTCGCGTGCTCATCGCCAAGGTCCGACGGTAAGTAGTGTCGCAGCTTGATTTCTCGGCGGGTATTGGCCTAATCGTCTTTGTCCACTGTAGTGGCGCACCAGAGGCAGTAGCCCGTCCTGAAGAAAGTCTCCCGCTCGCTATAGGTCGGCTTGCTGCCACATCGATTGCAAGCGTAGCCCTTCTCACCGGCCACGCGTTCCCAGTCCCTCACCCGATCGTTCCAGGCCTTTAGCTGCGCTTCTTGGGCTGCATCCATGTCCCGCATTATGATAATCCTTCATCCCACTTGGCTACTGCTGAAACCCTCAGACCGAGACACGACCCGAGGTGGGACGACTGAGCGCCGCCTGGTCAGGTTCACACCGCGCTTGCCAACCAGGCCTTACCCCAATACCTGCGCGGCGTAGGCCCCGCCCATGCAGGGAGCGGATAGGAGGCACGAAATTGACGATGGATTAGCTTCCGGAAAGCGGCGAAAGAATAGGTTCGTGCCCGAGGCTACAGTCCCACCGCAAGGTCATATATAGTAGCAAGTCAGCGGGCCCACAGCTTGGGATTCCTGGTTTGGGGAAGAACCTCAGAGGGGGCTTTGCAGCAAGAGTTTCCTACTCTAAGATCGCGGTGTGGACCAACGGCCATTTCGTTTTCACCGGAGGCGCTCGGCGCTTGGCGGTTACCGAAACAACATGAATGAATGCAAATGAAGTTGGCGCTCGAGTTTGACCACGTCACCAAAGAATACCGGAGCTTGTTCGGTCGGCGGTTTCGCGCACTCGACGGCTTCAGTTTACAGGTTCAGCGGGGGGAGATCTTCGGTTTCCTGGGGCCGAACGGGGCAGGAAAAACCACCGCCATCCACTTAGCCATGGGCTTTATGCGGCCTACCAGCGGCAGCGGTAGCCTGCTCGGGGAGCCTTTTGGCCATGCCCCCACCCGCCGCCGGGTGGGCTTTCTGCCGGAGAATCTCGCCCTTTATCCCCGTCCTGCGGAACAGTTGATCCGGTTCTATGGTGCGGTGAACGGGATGAAGGCCTCGGAATTGAAGCCAAGGGCGGGCGAGGTGCTCGAGATGGTAGGCCTGGAGGACCACGCCCGGCGAAATGTGAGCCGCTTTTCGCGCGGCATGCTGCAACGAGTTGGTCTGGCACAGGCTCTGGTGAACGATCCCGAATTGCTCATTCTCGACGAACCCACCTCGGCACTGGATCCGGTGGCCCGAGTTGGGGTTCGGGAGCTTCTTTTGAAAGCGCGTGCCCGGGGAAAGACCATCTTCTTGAGTTCCCACTTGCTCTCGGAGATCGAATTGTTATGCGATCGTGTAGCCGTGCTTCATCGCGGCCGACTGAGGCGGCTGGGCAGGACGGATGAACTCCTGGAGTCCTATGAACGAACCGAGATCGCGGCTCGCGGAATCAACGCAAATGGTTTTCGCGGAGCGACCGGGCTCGATCGTAGTTCTTGGCAGGTCGGGCCAGACGGCATGGTCAGAATTGCCGTACCCCTGGACCAGCAGCGCGCCACGATCAATCAGATCTGGGAGGCAGGCGGCGAGGTGATCAGCGTGATTCCGCAGCGCCGCTCGCTCGAGGAAATCTTTTTGGAGGTGACGTCGGGCACCGACTCTACTCCCGCCGGAGGTGTGCCATGAAACCGATCCTGGTGATTGCCGTCAATTTTGTGCGAGAGCAGCGATGGCCGATCCTGGTGATGTTGCTTTGGGTGCTGCTGCTGGCATTCCTGGGACTTACGACCGAGGCGGCTCGTCAAGGCGAGGATCTTCTGTTTATGTTCAAGCAGGTGGCCGTCTACGTGATCGCATTCAGCGTATTTTTTGGCAGTTCCGCCATCTTCAATGACCGGCGATCTCGTCGCATCTTGAGTGTGTTAGCGAAGGCGATTAGCCGACAACACTACCTTTCCGGCCTGGTTCTGGGTATCACTCTGGCGTCCGCGATTTACTGCTTGACCTTGGGTATAACCGGCGTTTGGACGCTGGGGGAAGCGGGCTTCCCGGCGCGGCAGGTCTGGTTTCTGATGCTTTGTCTGCTGGCCGCTTGCATGTTGGCGGGTACGGTGTCCCTGATGTTCTCGACCTTTCTCAATCCATTTTTTGCCGCCGGAGCCACCGCGCTAACGATGGGCCTTCCCTTTGTGCTGAGCTACAAATCGGGGGACGCGCTGTGGAGACTGGTGATTCCGGTCAACGCCCTGGCGGCTGCCGTTCTGAAATCTTCCTTTGAAGCCCCGGCCACCGGGTCCTGGCTGCCGGTCTTTCTGGCGCTCGGAGAGACGCTGGTCTTCTGGTTTGCCGCGGCAAGAATTTTTTCCTACATCGACATTGCCGTGTCGGTCGAATGAGCAGAGCTGCTCAACGCGTCCATTCGGCCACCGCCCGTCCCGCGTAGTCGAGTACACGGCCGGGAAGGACTCCGAGGTAGATGGTTGCGGCCAGGCTGAGCGCCATCGCCACTCCCATCCCGGCTGGAACCGCGGAAACCGGCACTTCTTCCCGCGGCTCCCGCATATACATGACGACGATCAGGCGCAAGTAGTAATAGGCGGCGACCGCGCTGTTCAGGACGCCGAGGATGACCAGTCCCACCATGTTCGACTGCAAGGCGGCGCTGAAGACGTAGAATTTGGCGATGAAACCGCCAGTAATGGGGATTCCGATGAGGGAGAGCAGAAAGACGGTCAGAATTGCGGCCAAAAGCGGAGAGCTGCTGCCTAACCCCGAATAGTCTTCGAGCTTGACATAACTCTCTCCCGCGTTCGAAAAATGGCTTACCACCGCGAATGCCCCCACGTTCATCGCCGCGTAGGAGGCGGCATAGAACATGGCGGCGGGAATGCCGCTGTCGGGAACTGCGGCGAAGGCGACCAGCAGATATCCGGCGTGGGCAATCGAAGAGTATGCCAGCAGGCGCTTCACGTTGGACTGCACCAACGCCCCAAGGTTGCCGAGCGTCATGGAAAGGGCTGCGACCACCCAAATCAGCCCGATGCGTCCGGGGGCGTGGGCCTCGAACATGAGGCGGAGCAAAACCGCAAACACTGCTGCCTTGGGCGCGGTGGACATGAATCCGACTACCGGCGCGGGGGCGCCTTCATAGACGTCCGGGGTCCAGATGTGGAAGGGGGCGGCAGCCACTTTGAAGGCCAGCCCGACGAACATCAGCGCGATCCCGGCATAGGCCAGGGGCGGGACTTCGAAGGAGCTGAGCACATCGCCAATGACTTGGATGCTGGTGGAACCGGTGGCCCCGAACATCAAGGCCACGCCATACAGAAAAAACGCGGTCGCAAAGGAGCCGAGCAGAAAATACTTGAGCGAAGCTTCGCTGCTGATGGCGGCGCGCCGCCGAAAACCCGCCAGAATGTAGGTGGCAATCGAAGAGATCTCGAGCGCGAGGAAGATGAGAACCAGCTCGACCGCAGACGACATCAAACTCGTGCCCACGGTGCCGAACAGGATCAAGCCATAGTATTCACCGGCGCGGAGCCCTTCGACTTCCATGTACTCAAAGGAAGTGAGGATGACGACGGCAGTAACCCCCACGATCACGAAATGGAAGAAGACGCTGAACGCATCCACCCGGACCATGTTCCAGAAGGCAAAGCCCGGATATTGCGCCTGAACCCAGGTGGCCGCCAGAGCCAGGAGTGCACCCAACAAGGCTACGGCGCCTAAGGTCCGTGGCCTCCGCTCCTTGAGCAGGGGATCGGCGATCATGATGACCATGCCGAAGAGGGAAAGCACGATCTCCGGCAACAAACGGATGTACTCGACGCCTTGAGGAACCATGGCGAGAGAGCCGTTCATGGCATCGTCCCCTTCGTCGCGATCTGTGACAGGGGCAGCAGCGCGGCCTGCACGGCGGTATCAATGACCTTTAACCACACCAGCGGGACCACGCCCATCAGCACGGCGAGCACGGCGGGAGGCCAAAGCGCCGCCCGCTCCCGAAGGCTGAGATCGGGGAGGGAATCGTTGATCGTGTGCACAACCTTGCCCAAAAACACCCGCTGATACATCCACAGCAAATAGCAAGCGCTCCAGATCACTCCCGTCGCTCCCAGGATTCCGTAAACCGCTCGGTCGCGGAAGGCGCCGCTGAGCACCAGAAATTCGCCGACGAATCCGTTCAGCAAGGGCAGTCCCAAGGAGGATAGGACGATGAACAAAAAGAACGAAGCATAGATTGGCATGGGCGTGGCTAGGCCGCCGAATTCAGAGATTTCGTAGGTATGGCGGCGCTCGAAGAGAATGCCCGCCAGCATAAACAGTGCCCCGGTTGAGATCCCATGGGCGAGCATCTGGAAGATCGCGCCATCCAAGCCGAGCGCCGTGAAGCTGAAGATGCCGAGCACCACCAGTCCCAAGTGGCTGATGGAAGAATAGGCGATCAGCCGCTTCAGGTTCGGCTGGACCATGGCCACCAAGGCCCCGTAAATGATGCTAATCAGTGCCAAGACCATGACCCAGGAGGCGTTGCGCCGCGCCTCCTCCGGGAACAGCCCGAGATTGAAGCGCAGCATGCCATAGGTACCCATCTTCAGCAGGACACCGGCCAGCAGGACCGAGCCGGCGGTCGGGGCTTCGACGTGTGCATCCGGCAGCCAGGTGTGCACGGGGAAGAGAGGAACTTTGACGGCAAAGGCGACGAAGAATCCGAGGAAGAGCCAGGGGGCCGCGACCGTGAGGTTTTCGACCTGTCCATTGCGAATCGCGCTCTGGATCTGCACGAAGTCGAAGGTTCCCGTCTTCGCATACAGCCAAAGGATCGCGGCCAGCATGAAGGCCGAGGCGATCATGGTGTACAGGAAGAACTTGAGCGCGGCATAGACCCGGCGGCCATGGCCATACATCCCAATCAACAAGGCCATGGGGATCAGGGTCGCTTCCCAGAAAAAATAGAAGAGGAACAGATCCAAAGAGACGAACACTCCAATCAAAGCTGTCTCGAGCACCAATAAGAGAACGAAGAACTCCTTCACCCGAGCCGCAATCGATTTCCAGGAGATCAGGACGCAAAGCGGGGTGAGAAATGTCGTGAGCAGCACCAGCCAGGCGGAGATTCCGTCAACCCCCACGTGGTAGTGAATGTTAGGAATTCGAATCCACGGCAGGTTCAGTTCGTACTGGAAGACTCGGGCGCCAACCAACCCGCCTGGCTGACCCGCGTACGGCTGGTGTTCGAAGTACGCGGGCAAGTGCAAGGAGAGAAGGAAATCGAGCGAGGATACGACCAACGCGAAAAGCCGAAGATCGCGATCGCGGCGCGGGAACACGAGCAACAAAAGTCCGCCCGCGAGCGGAATGAACGTGACCAGGGTGACAATCCAGTGATCCAAGCCCGTATTCATGGAATTCCCGTCCAAACCATGTAGGCAATGACTGCAGCAGCACCCAGCGACATCCAGCCGGCATAGGAGCGGAGATTGCCGGATTGCATATGGCGCATGGTATCGGAGAGCCGGCGGGTCGCATGGGCGCTCGCGTCCAAGCCGGCGTCAATCACGTTTTGATCGATGCCCCGCCACAAAAGCTTGGCCGAGCCCTTGAGGAGCGGGTTAACGAACAGGATGGCATAGAGTTCATCCACGTAGTATTTGTGGAGCACGGTGTGATAGAGCCCCAGAATCTCATGGGCGATGCTCTTGGGCAACTCTGGCCGACGATGGTAGAGCAGCCACGCCAGGAAAAAACCAAAAGCCGCGGCGGCCACCGAGAGTGTCGTGAATAGAGTTTCCCTTTCACCACTCTCCTCGAGAGGAGATTCCCCCGCTGAGCTGCTGGGGCGGGTTTCGACTGCGGAAGCGGCTCCTGCCCCGCGAAAGACAGGGGAGAGGAAGTTTTCGAAGGTATGGTGGTAGCTGACCCAGCCCCCAACCACGGAGAGCACCGCCAGGATCACCATCGGAACCAGCATGACTTTCGGGCTCTCGTGAATCCCGCCATGCTCAGACGAAACCCGGGGGAGATTGTGGCTCCCGGCCTGACCGCCCGGCCCGGCAGGTTGGGCAGGGAGGTGCGCCTGCGCTCGGCCGCCGCGATACTCCCCAAAGAAGGTTAGAAACCAGAGCCGGAACATATAGAACGAGGTCATCGAGGCGGTGATGACACCCAAGAGCCAGTAGAGCCAACTGCCACGAGCGCTGGCATAGGCCTGCCACAGGATCTCGTCCTTACTGAAAAAGCCGGCCAGGGGCGGAATGCCAGCGATGGCAAAGGTGGCCATGGTCATGGTCCAAAACGTCCAGGGTATCTTGGTCCGGAGCCCGCCCATCGCTCGCATGTCTTGTTCTCCGCCGGTGGCGTGCATCACCGCACCAGCCGCGAGAAACAGCAGACCTTTGAAGAAGGCGTGGGTCATTAAATGAAAGATGCCGGCTGTGTAAGCGGCCACCCCGCAAGCCAGGAACATATAGCCCAGCTGAGAAATGGTGGAGTAGGCGAGCACTTTCTTGATATCGGTTTGGACGATGGCAATTGTAGCCGCGAAGAAGGCGGTGAGGGTGCCAAGAATCGCCACCGTCATTCCGGCCACCGGGGCGCGATCGAAGATCAAGTGCGAGCGCGCGATCATGTATATGCCGGCGGTCACCATAGTGGCGGCGTGAATCAGGGCGGAAACCGGCGTAGGACCTTCCATCGCGTCGGGAAGCCAGACGTATAAAGGAATCTGGGCGCTCTTCCCGCAGGCCCCGACCATCAGCAGCAGAGCGATCGAGGTGAGCAAACCCGCACCCTGGGTTTCCGGACTCCGCAGCTGGATGCTGGCGAACAGGGACTCGAAATCGAGGGATCCGAAGTGCTTGATGAGCAAGAACAATCCAATCAGAAATCCGAAATCTCCGATCCGATTCGCAATGAACGCCTTCTTGCCGGCGGAGGCCGCTTGATCCTTCGTGAACCAGAATCCGATCAATAAATAGGAGGCCAGCCCCACACCCTCCCAACCGACAAACATCAGCAGATAGTTGCTGGCCAGAACCAGCGTGAGCATGAAGAACAGAAACAGATTCAGATAGCTGAAGAAGCGATAGAGGCCGGCTTCTTTCCCCATGTAACCCACGGAATAGATATGAATGAGGAATCCGACCCCGCTGACGATGAGCAGCATGATCAGGGAGAGTTGGTCGAGATAAAAGGCAAAATCCACGTGCAAGTCGCCGGCGTGAATCCACACCGCCAACGATTCGCGATAGAGGCCGGTACCCAGGGAGGAGAATTCGAGGGCAACCCACAACCCCTGAGCGCACGCCGCTCCGGAAAAAGTCAGCCCCACCGAGGCGGCCAGCTTCCTTCCGAAACGCCTTCCGAAAAGACCGTTGATCGCGGCGCCGACCAGGGGCAGCAGGGGAATCAGCCAAAGATGGAAGTTGGGGGTCATAGTTTGAGCAGATTGACGCGATCCACATTCAGGGTTTCCCGAGTGCGGAAGACGGCGATGATGATGGCCAATCCCACCGCAGCTTCAGCGGCGGCCACTACCATGACAAAGAACACGAAGATTTGACCGCTGAGAGCCTTCCACTGTGCCGCAAAGGCAACAAACGACAGATTCGCCCCGTTCAGCATCAGTTCGATGGACATGAAGATCGTAATAATGTTGCGCTTGATCAGGAACCCCGCCACCCCGCAGGCGAACAAAATTCCGCTGAGCACCAGATAGCAGGACAGTGGGACCATCAGCCCTCCCTTTTGGTGGACCGGACCATGGCTGGATGTGACGCCAGAACGACGGCACCCATGATGGCGATCAGCACGAGAATGGAGGTGACTTCAAAGGGCAGCAGATACTCGTGAAACAGGAGCCACGCGATGGTCTCCGGCGCCCCCGGCAGGGCCCCGGCGGCGACCGCCTGGGTTGGGGAGCGTGCGACGATAAGCCAGACCACCAGCGCGCTCCCGATGAGCACGCCCGGCACCCCCAGCAGCAGAGCCACACGGCTACCTCGGGTGCGCTCCTCCTCCCCCGCATTCAGCAGCATAATGACTAAGACGAACAACACCATGATGGCGCCGGCGTATACGATCACTTGGATCGCGGCCACAAATTCTGCCCCCAGCAGAAGGTATTCTCCGGCGAGCGAGCCCATGACCACCACCAGCGAGAGCGCGCTGTCGATGGGGTGACGTTGCGCCAGCAGGTTGACCGCACCGGCCACGCAACCGAGACCGAACACCAAGAACAGGAGCAGGTGGAGCATGTGTCTGGGCCTCCGAACCCTGGGCAGCAACACCCGGTCTTCACGACCGCAGCGCGACGATCAAGGCCGTGACGATCACGTTCACGATGGCGAGCGGCAACAGGACCTTCCAGCCGAACGCCATCAGTTGGTCGTAGCGGACACGCGGTAGCGTTCCGCGAACCCATATGTAGAGAAAGAGGAAACCAAACACTCGCAGCCCGAACCAGACGACAGGCAGAACCTCCCTGACGACGGTCGGGCCTGCCACCGGCCCGTGCCACCCGCCTAGAAACAGCAGCGACGCCAGGCAGGCAACGGTGATCATGTTCGCATATTCGGCCATGAAGAACATGGCAAACTTCATGGCACTGTATTCGGTGTGATAGCCGGCCACCAGTTCGGTCTCGGCTTCAGGCAAATCGAAGGGCAGCCGATTGGTTTCGGCGTAGGCCGCAGTCAGGTAAATCAGGAACCCCACAATCTGCGGAGGCCAGCGAAAGATGTTCCAGCGTGGGATCACGCCCCAGAAAGCGCCACTCTGGGCATCGACAATCTCTCGCAGATTGAAGCTTCCCGCCAAGATCAGCACGCCGACCAACGACAGCCCTAAAGCAATTTCATAGCTCACCATCTGGGCGCTGGCCCGCAATCCACCGAGCAGCGAGTACTTGCTGTTCGATGACCACCCTGCCAGGGCGACGCCGTAAACCCCGAGCGAGGTGATCCCCAGAATGATGAGCAGCCCGATGTTGACGTCGGTGATCTCAAGCGGAGTACGGAGTCCAGCCACCTGAACCCAACCGCCCACGGGAATGACCGCGATCGAGGAGAGGGCAAAGACGAGGGAGATCATCGGCGCCGCAACGTAGAGCGGCTTATTCACGTGGGGCGGTGTCAGGTCTTCCTTGAAAATGAATTTCATTCCATCCGCGAGTGGCTGCAGGAGCCCAAACGGGCCCACCCGCGTGGGGCCCCAACGGTTCTGAATGTGACCCACCAGCTTACGCTCCAGCCACACCGTGTAGGCAACCGCGGTGAGCAACAGCCCGGTCGCGAGCACAATCTTGACCACAGAAACAAGGATAAATTGCGTGATGTTCAACATCGCTTGCTTCTCCGCACCGTACCCGAGATGGCCTCTCCCCCGGCCCTTCGTCCTGGCGATGATCGGCTGTCGATCGCCATGGACGGACGCTCGGCGAAGGCGGCAGCGCCTTCACTCCGCCGCCACTTCCTCTTCGGCCGCCAGCGCGTGATGGTTTTCGATGAGCGCATTCAAAGTGCGGGAATATCGGCCTAGGGTGCCAGAACTGAACAGATCATCTCTGGCGGGCATGATCCGCGACGGATCGTGCTTGGTCCCCGGTCCGCTTCCCGCCAAACTGGTGTGCTGATCCATTCCCGCCAGCAGGTGCATGCGCGAAACATCGTAACCGGGCACCAGTCGTTGCATTTCATCCAAAATGGCCATGGGGTCGAAGGGGCTCATTTTGGGCTCCAGGCCTCGCGCCTCCAGCCAAACACTATGGCGGTCGGCCTCTCCCGAGTGCGCGCCCCGGGACTGTCCCATGTCGGCCCGGGAACCGCGGCCAAAGGGTACGAGCTGGCGGACTTGAGCGCCCATGGCATCGGCGATGCGCACAATGATTTCAAAATCTGATTTTGTTCCCGTGACTTCCCCTGCCTTCTTGACCAGTTGCAGGTCGCCGCAGGTGTTGGTAAAGGTTCCCGACTTCTCGTAGGCGTTTGCCGCCGGCAGCACGACGTCCGCGATGGCCGCAGTTTCGGTCAGGAACAGGTCCTCGACCACCACGAAGCTCCGCGAAAAAACGAAGGGATCGAGCGCCAGTTCCTCGACCGGATTGGCGCCTACCACGTAGAGGGCTTTGAGCTTGCCGGCCTGGGCATGCGCGGCCATTTGCGGGAGACTCAGGCCCGGCTTCTCCGGGACTCCCCCCCAGTCTCGGTGAAATTCCCCGACCTCGGTGACGGGATGGTAGCCCGGCAACAGGTCGGGATAGAGGCCCATGTCCGCCGCTCCCCGCGAGTTGGCGTAATCCCCGAGGCAAATCAACTTAGCCTGGGGCAAGTCCGCGGCGAACTTTACCAAAGAGGCGACGGCGTCGCCCCGAATCTCCGATCCGAACATCAGGACGAGTTTGGGCTCGTGGCGCAGCTGATCCCGCCACGCCGTCCAATCCTGGTGGCTGGTTTCAGAAGCGATGGCGGCGACGGAGGAATCCTGCCCGGCCAGGAAGGCGGCAACTTCGGCTTCTGCGCCAGCCGGGATGCGAAGAAAACTGGAGGCCTGACGGCGAAGCTTGATGGGTTGTGCGTTGACGAGGTACAACCGCGCCCGATGCAAGCGAACATTGTTGCGAATTTGCCAGGCCAGGAGGGGATGCTGGTGGGTGGGATCGTTCCCGATCAGGAGCATGGCCGGCGTCTCGAACACCTCGCGCATGCTGGCCGTCCTTTCCCCCTGCCCGGCTAAGGCCGCGACCAAGGCGGGAAAGTCGGCGGTGCGGTGATGATCAATATGATTGGTTCCGAGCACCGTGCGAGCGAATTTTTGCAAAAGGTAGTTCTCTTCGTTGGTGGTCCGAGTTGAACCGATGACCGCGATGGCGTCCCCGCCCTCGCGCTCGCGGATCTGCCGGAAGCGTTCGCCCGTCAGCTGGAAGGCTTCTTCCCAGGTACAAGGAGTGAGACGGCCGTTTCTGCGAACCAGGGGTTGGCGAAGCCGACCCTCGTGATGGGCGAAATCAAAGGCGTAGCGGCCCTTGATGCACAGAAAATCGCCGTTAATGCCGCTCTTGTCCCGATTGTCGCCGCGCACGATCTCGCTTCCGGTCAAGGAGCGGCGAACCCCCAGGGTGGTTTTGCAGCCATCGCCACAATGCGTGCACGTGGTGCCCACGTGCTTCATCTCCCACGGTCGAGTCTTGTACCGATAAGCGCCGGAGGTGAGCGCACCGACCGGGCAGATATCGATGCACATGCCGCACTCCTCACACTCGAGATGGTCCTGCTGGTTGGGGACGATGGTCGATCGAACTCCCCGCTGCTCGACTCCCAGGGCCCAAACGTCCATGGCTTCGCCGCAGACCCGCACGCAACGGTAACAGAGAATGCAGCGGGGCCGGTCAAAATAGACTACGGGAGACCATTGCTGCTCGTCGCGGTGGTTCTTGACGTCGAGGTAGCGAGATTCTGCGGCGCCGTAGGAAAATGTCATGTCCTGCAGCTCGCATTCCCCGCCGGCGTCGCATACCGGACAATCCAGCGGATGATTCCCGAGCAGCAGCTCGATCATGCCCTTGCGCGCCTGCCGGACCTCGTCGCTATCGGTCGTAACCGTCATGCCTTCGCCGATGAGGGTGGTGCACGCCGTCTGCAGCTTCGGCATCTTCTCGATTTTCACCAGACACATGCGGCAGGCGCCCTGCAGCGACAAGTTGGGGTAATAACAGAACGAGGGAACCTCGATGCCGACGCACTTCGCCGCCTCAATCAGAAGGGTGCCCGCCGGGGCGGTAACCTTCTTGCCATCGATCGTGAGATTCACATTCGCCATAAGATCGCTCTGCGTATGCGGCGGCGGGCGCACCCCGCTGTCTTCACCGCTTCACGCCATCACCGGGGAAGGCTCGATCGCTCCCACCTTCTCAAACGGGCAGGGCTTGCCTTGCAAATGGTCCTCAAATTCTTTTCGGAACTTCTTGACGATGGAAATGGTAGGCATCGCGGCGGCGTCGCCCAAGGGGCAAAACGTCCGCCCCAACATGTTTTCCGACAAATATTGAATATTGTCGATATCTTTTCCGACGCCGCCTCCGGCGTGCAATCGAGTCAGCGTTTTTTTCAGCCAGTCGGTGCCCTCGCGGCAGGGAATACACCAGCCGCAGCTCTCGTGCTGGTAGAAGCTCATGATGCGCAGGGCAAATTTCACCATACAGGCGGAATCATCGACCACGACCACTCCGCCCGAGCCGAGCATCGAACCCACCTGCATGAGCGCATCAAAATCCATGGGAATGTCGATTTCTTCCCCGGTCAGAAGCGGCGTGCTCGACCCCCCGGGCACGACCGCCTTGAGGGTACGCCCCCGGGCCATACCGCCCCCCACGTCATAGATCATTTTTTTGAGGTTGTAGCCCATGGGCAGTTCGTACACCCCGGGTCGATTCAGGGGGCCGCTGAGACAGAACAGGCGTGTGCCGCCATTCTTGGGAGTGCCCAGTTTGGCATACCACTCCGCCCCGCCCAGAAGGATGGGCGGCACACTGGCCAGCGTCTCGGCATTGTTGATGACCGTCGGCCCTCCCCAGAGTCCAACCACGGCGGGAAAGGGAGGTCGAATGCGGGGTATCCCGCGCTTGCCTTCGAGCGATTCCATCAACGCCGATTCTTCTCCGACTTCATAGGCGCCGGCGCCGCCGTGCCAGTACACGTCGAAGTCGAAGCCGCTGCCGAAGATGTTCTTGCCGAGAAAACCTCGGGCATAGGCTTCGCCGATCGCCCGCTGCATAATCTCCGACACATAGCGGTATTCCCCGCGAATGTAAATGTATCCGACATGCGCTCCAACGGCGATCCCGGCGATCATCACACCTTCGATCACGGCGTGGGGGTCGTGTTCGAAGATCAGCCGGTCCTTGCAAGTTCCCGGTTCGCTCTCATCGCCATTGCACAGAATGTATTTCGGTTTGGCAGATTGCTTGGGCACGAAAGACCACTTCAGTCCGGTATTGAATCCTGCGCCCCCTCGTCCCCGTAGACCGGAATCCTTCACCTCCGCGATGATCGTATCCGGCGGCATTCCCAGGGCCTTCCGCACAGCTTTGTAGCCGTCGAGTTCGAGATAGCGATCGATATGGGTCGCACCCAGGCCAAACCTTTTGGAGACGACCTTGACTTCGTCGGGGTGGGACACTAAATCGGCCATGGCGCGCTAGAGCCCAGGGATTTCCATCTTCCTAGAGCTCCGATTGGGTTCCTTTCCTTTTGTATTGCTCGAGAATTTGGTCCATCTTGTTCAGCGTGAGATTCTCGTGAAAGTCGTAGTTGACCTGGACGGCCGGGGCCCAGCAGCAGGCACCCATGCATTCCACCTCTTCGAGCGAGAACAGGCCGTCGGTGGTTGTTTGCTTTTCTCCCATGCCCAACTTCAGCTGGCAGTGATGCAGGATTTCTTCCCCGCCCATGAGCAGACAGGCAATATTGGTGCACACTTGAATGTTGTATTTTCCCCGGGGTTGGGTGGTCAGCATGGAATAGTAGCTGATCACATTGCGCACCTCGAGTTCGCTCAGCTCGACGCGTCGCGCAATCTCCGCAATGACTTCCTCACTGAGGAATCCGACCTCATCCTGGGCATAGAGCAGGGTGGGGACCAGCAGGGAGCGACGGGTCGGATAATGGGTCACCATCTCCTCGAAGCGCCGTTCGAATGGTTCAGAAAACCGCATGTTCGTGATCCGATGTCCGCGCTCGAGCCCGGTCAAGCCCATGGCCGAGGACCGGAGCGGAAGTTCCTAGCGATCAATCTCCCCCAGCACAATATCGATGCTCCCGATGGCGGCCACCACATCGGCAATCAGCCGGCCTTCGCACATGGCGGGCAAGGCCTGTAGATTCGCCAAACACGCGGCGCGCATATGCACCCGGTAAGGCTTGGCGGTACCGTCGCTGACCACGTAATAGCCCATCTCGCCGCGCGGCGACTCCACCGCCTGATAGACCTCGCCCGCCGGCACCGAGAATCCCTCGGTGATAATCTTGAAGTGATAGATCAGCGCCTCCATCTGCGTCTTCATCTTTTCCCGGTCGGGCAGCACCACTTTGGGAGCCTCGGCCTTGATCGGTCCTTCCGGCATTCCCGCGAGCGCCTGCTCGACGATCTTGTTTGATTCCCGCAGCTCTCGAACCCGGCAGATGTAACGCGCAAACACGTCCCCTTCCTGGGCCACCGGCACTTCGAAGCGGAACTGCTCGTAGCTCGAATAGGGCATGTCGCGACGCAGGTCAAAGTCGACGCCGCTCGCCCGCAGGGTTGGCCCGCTGGCGCCCAGAGCGACCGCATCTTCCGCCGTGAGCCGCGCCACACCCTTCGTCCGCATGAGCCAGATGGGATTGGCAGTGAGAAGATTTTCGTATTCGTCGACTTTTGCCGGGAAGCGTCGGGCGAAATCGCGAACCCGCCCCAAGAAGTCAAGCGGCGGCTCGAGGGCCAGTCCACCGATTCTGAAATACGACGTCATCATGCGCTGGCCGCTCACCGCTTCAAACAGCCGCAAGATGTCTTCCCGCTCGCGGAAGCAATAGAGAAAGACGGTCATGGCGCCAAGGTCGAGCGCGTGCGTGCCCAGCCACACCAGGTGGGAGTTGATGCGGGTGAGCTCATTGAGCAGGACGCGCATCCATTGCGCCTTGGGGGGAATGTCCAGATCCAGCAACTTCTCGACCGCAAGGCAGTAACAGAGGTTATTCGTGAGCGGACAGAGGTAATCGATGCGATCGGTGAGGGGTACGACCTGCTGATAAAACTTGGCTTCGCAGGTCTTCTCGATTCCGGTGTGCAGATAACCGATGTCGGGCATGATGCGCAGCACGGTTTCGCCGTCAATCTCCAGGATGACGCGCAGCACGCCGTGGGTGGACGGGTGTTGCGGCCCCATGTTGAGAATCATGGTGCGATCTTGACCGGCGTCGAGCACGGGAATGGGAGCGAGCTCAGGCATAGCGAACGCTAACGATAGCCCTCCACCGGGTAATCCTTGCGCAGCGGGTGACCTTCCCAGTTCTCAGGCATCTGGATCCGCCGCAAATAGGGGTGCGCCAGGAACCGGATCCCGAAAAGGTCGTAGACTTCGCGCTCGAAGAAATTGGCCGCCGGCCAGATCGAGGTCACCGAGTCGAGGGAGGGGCCAGCGCCCCCAAGCCGCACCTTCAAGCGCACGCGCTCTTTTTGCGGGATCGAGAGCAGGTGGTAAATGACCTCGAAGCGCGGCTCGGAAGGATACCAGTCTACAGCCGTCACGTCCGAGAGGAAGTTGAACCGGCAAGAGGAGTGATCCCGCAGCAAGGCACAGGCTTCGCGGATCGAGGAGCGCACGACGTAGAGGCTCATCTCATCGCGATCAAACTTGGCTGCTTCGATCGAGCTCGGGAGGTTGGCCAGCAAGCAAGCTACGGCGGGATGCTCCTTGAGCATTTCCAGATCGGTGATGGCCGGCCTAAGCGACACTTAAACCTCACCTCGTTTGGATGAGGTGGGACCCCAGTCGAGCACGCCCTTCTGCCAGACGTAGAAGAACCCAATCAGGAAGATTGCCATGTACACCAGCATTTCCCAAAAGCCAAACATCTTCAAGCGGTTCAGAATCACCGCCCAAGGATAGAGGAACACCGCCTCCACGTCGAATAAAATGAAGAGCATGGCCACGAGGTAAAATCTCACCGAGAAGCGCTCTCGGGCATCGCCGACGGGAACCATGCCGCATTCGTAAGGGGAGAGCTTGGCCCGCGTCGGTCGCCGATAACCGATCCACCAGGAGAGCAATACGATGGCCGAGGCGAGAGCTCCTGCTACCATAAAGTGGATCAGCAAGGGGAGGTAGCGGGCGAAATAATTGTCCGGCATAGCAGAGCTAGGTATAATTCGCAGCCAAGAATTGACTAAACTCTAGGTTAGAGTTCGTAGCGACACAGTGTCAAGCGACGCCCGGGTCCCCGAGGGGTCCCAGGGTAGAAAGTTCGGTGGTGTGGATCGCATGATTTTCGGCTTCAACACGGACATAAAACACGCCGACACCGTCTATCACGTGCAAACCGAGGCGCGGGAGAACGAACGGGTGCTGGAGACGCAGGTATTTGTGCGCGGCCGTTGTATCGGTACGCGCGCCTCTTCCTATGCGGATAAGGCGGCCGAGAGCAGCTTCACCGATCAGGCCAAGGAAGAAATGTTGCGTGATCAGCATCGCCTGGTGCTCGAGGCCATCCGGGACGGGCGGCTCGATGCGATGTTCGACAAGCGGGTTACTGCGGAGTCGCTCGCGGCCATCAAGGTGCTCGATGTCGAGTGGCTGAACGCTGGGTCGGTGCATGGCGAAGGCCATTTGCAGATGCGACTACGGGTCACCGATGCAGGCACCGGGATTGAAGGGGCGCGCCTGACCCTTCGCTTGGCTCGTCCCAATGCCGCGCCGCTGTATAGCCAAGTCGTCACCGGTCCGAATGGGGAGGCGGAGATGAAAATTAATGTGGATGAGCTGACTCTGCCCGACTCATCGGTGTTGGTACAAGCTAGCTACACCGACCGCAGGACTACGCGCAAGTTTCAGCTGCGAAAAGTGGAAACATAATCCACCCCGATACAGCCTGAAGGCGTTCGCGACGACAACGGCGGCTCGCAGGACTTTCTCTGCAAATTTCTCAAGAAACTGCGCATAACTGCTTACGGTGAGATTGACGGTGTGTAGGTGTCGCCTCTTGAGTCGGAACAAGGCGACCGCTACCAGAGAGCTCTTGCCAAAGCGCCGCGGCGACAAGAGAAAGACCTTCTGGCCATCCGCTAAATCGCGCACCAAGAGGCCGAGTTCGTCCGTGCGATCGATGAATCTCGCATCGTCGATGATTTTCACCAAAGACGAAAGGATTCTCAGGTCATTACGCTAAATGGCGTAACCCCAAATAGCGTAATCTGCAACCCCGAATCTTCGCTCTACAGGTTGCCTAGAAGACCTGAACTTGAGGACTGCGGCGGTGGAATGTCGGTCGTGCCGTAGCGGGAGTTTTCTTAGCGCGAACCGCTTGTCCGGGGCGAACTGGTTCCATTCCCCGCTTCCAAGTGCCCGACATCGAGGAGAGGTGGCATAAAATAGTGGGTAGAGCAGTTCGTGGATCCAAGCGTTGCCCCCATGAGAGCAACTCGGCAATGGGTTCGTGTTTATCGCCTCTGGCGTCCATGTGACACCGAGATCGTGCATGCCCATTACGTAGAGCATAGGTTCGCACGTCATGCCCACGAGCACTTTGTAATCGGCCTTGTCGAGACAGGCACGCAGCGGTACACCTATCGCGGTAGCAGCCATATCACACCCGCTGGGCATGTCTTCTTCGTTAATGGCGAGGAACCGCACACCGGCGAAGCGGCAACGGCCGAAGGCTACGTGTACCGCACGCTGTGCCTAGGTCCTCAGGGCTTCCGACAGCTTGCGTTGGACATTACGAACAGAAACCCTCATCCGTTACTGGTCGGCGCTGTTGTCGCTGACCGTCGACTCTTCGTGAGACTCCAACGGCTCCATCGGGCTGTAGCCGGGAACGAGCCCGCCATGGATTGTGAGTCGTTCTTACTCTCGGCCGTCCGGCATCTTCTTGAAAGGTATGCTGAGACCCGCACGGAAGTCCCCGCGCCGCGCAAGGATCGTTCCGTGGTAGCGCAAGTCAGAGATTACCTAGAAGCGCATTACGCGGAAGACGTCTCACTTGCAGAACTCGCTGGGCTGACCTCCCGCAACCCCTTCCACGTTGCGCATACCTTCACGAACGCGATCGGCCTGCCTCCGCATGCTTACCTTGAGAGCGTTCGCATGGCGCGCGCGCGCGCGTTCTTGAGGGCAGGAATGAGTGTGGTCGATACAGCGCTGGCCATCGGATATGCCGACCAGAGTCATTTCACACACCGCTTTCGCCGCCATACTGGATTTACTCCAGGCCAGTACAGAACTACCGCCAGATAACACGCTGGCTCTTTCCAGAAAGCTAGTCATGCGCAAGATTACACAAGACCTGCTTGGATACCCTGCTTCAAGCTAGGCCATGGGAGGACTTCCAGAAATGCTCGAAGTGATTCTAAAACGATTTGAGGAGCCGGACGAAGTGCGACGATTCGAAAAAGGAAGATTCGAAGTCGTTCGCATCGGGAACATGACAATCGGTCGCGCCACGTACGAGCCTGGGTGGAGGTGGTCGGTTGATATTGGACGCGGAGTCGGCGCATCCAATTGCAACAGCGAGCATGTAGGCCTGGTGCTTTCCGGCTGTGCCACCGCCGCCATGGAGGACGGCACGATTCACGAACTCCGTGCCAGTACCCTCTTTTATATTCCACCCGGGCCTCCAGGGCACGATAGCTGGGTCCTCGGCGATGAGACGTACGTGTCTCTTCATTTTATGGGTGCCGCAGAGTATGCAAAGCCCATGCCACTCGCGGTCAAGGGGTTCCGCAAGTGAACTCGAATCTGGTCCAACCCAACCTCATTGGATCGGTTTGCGCTGGGTTCGTAATCTGCAAGGTAACCCGTGGATATCGTTGTCTCTGTGTCCAAAGCGGCTGCCCTGCCGACGCCCGGCTGCGTGCCGCGTACCTCCAATCACAGAAAGGCAGGTTTTACCATGGCCTCGCTCAGTGTAATCCAATCCAGCCTTGCGGACTATTTCCGCAGCAGGGTTCAGAAGAGAGTTCACGAACTGGTTCAGCCGCTGTCGAGTGAACAGGTCTGGCAGCGGCCGTTTCCGTATGGAAACAGCATCGGCAACCTCATTCTGCATCTCACAGGAAACCTGAACTATTACATTGGCGCACAAATAGGCGGGACGGGCTACATCCGTCACCGCGACCTAGAGTTCAGCGACAGCGGCAAGCCAAAAGACGAGCTTCTGAAGGCCTTCGACGAGGCGATTCAAATCACGGTCGCGACCATTGAGAAACAATCCGATCAGGACTGGTCCGCACCATACCACGCCGAGCGCGCCGACGCCTCGACCGAGTTCGCCCAAATCCTGGCGTGTGCCGGCCATGCCTACCATCACATCGGGCAGATCATTTATTTGCAAAGGGAACTGCTTCGTGGACGCTAGGCCGAGCGCTACAGGTACCGTATCGATGCTTTGCTGAGTGAGGAGGAAACTGGATTGTCGTGGAATCGGATGTCGAACGAATTCCGAATTTTACATCGAGCCACAATTGTGGGCAGCGGGATACCCACTGCAGGCGCAGAGAAAAATGTTCTTCTTGCGATGATACTTTCGCCCCCATTAGCCGACCATCTCGTGAAGGAATGCCTCCGAGCCCGCCCGAAAACGCAGGACGAGGCGTTCCCCATTGTCATTTCTGTTCCGCAACCGTAAGCATCCGTCCCAAGCCGTGAAAAGCCGTGGCACGCTCCTGAGGACGCAGTCAATGGTTCGGAGGCGGCGGAGGCGGTGGTGGTGGCGCGCCATGGAGGAAGGCATCGTAGCCATTCCGGAAGGCCCGGCGGTAAGCCTCCACCGCTTCGGGTGGCACCGGCGGATTGCGGAACGGTTCATGGCCTTCCACGTTCGGCGGCCTTTCAGCCGCCACATCGCTCTTGGCTGCTTGGTATCCGTCGTAGGAACCTTGCTGGGCGGCCTCGCGAAATTCTACAGGCGGCGGTGGCGGTGGCGGAGGAGGCGGCGGCTCATTATAAACCGGCTGTGGATGAGCGCATCCAGCTAGAGCGAGCAATAGCAGTAACGTCGGCAAACTCCACCAGTTCTTCATACCTTACCCTCGCATCGTCGCACTTGATGTACTCCCAAGTATGCCACGAAAAAATACAAACACCGGTCGGCCGCTAGTGTTGCGGGGTAGATCGCCCGATTGCCACTAGGGGCCCTCGGTGTCCCACTGGCCAACCCGCGCAACCGCAGGAAGAGATGGATTCTTAGGAGACCGAATAGCAATCGTGGGGCTGAGTACGCTCTCTATATTATTTTGTTCCGACAGTCCGCGCAGCGATCAGTTGCAAAAGCGCGACCCAGATGCTGCTATCAATCTGCTTCGCGCTAGCGTGAAGTACGACTTCGTGAACACCTACTCATTCGATTCTCTCTACCCAGCCTACATCCGTGGCCTAGCCTACCTGGAGTCAGGCGATGGCCGATCGGCAGCGGCTGCGTTTCAAAAGATGATCGACAATCCCGGTTTGTGCTGGGAATTTGTCACCGGGCCATTGGCCCGGCTTCAACTCGGTCGGGCAGAGAGGCTGATAGGTGATAACGCATCGACTCGCAAATCCTACGAAGGATTCCTTACCATTTGGAAGGATACCGACCCCGATCTTCCCATCCATCGACAGGCCAAAGATGAGTATGCCGAGCTGCTGAAGAATATCGGTAGCGGCAAAGAGCTGTCTTTCGAGATGCGACAGCGTAATTTTGACGTCGGCTTCGTTCAAACTCGCCGGCGGCCACACCATGGCCACTACAACCGGGAACAGTTATTGCCCTTTATTCAGGAGCCGATCATCTGTCGTCTTGGCCATTGATGCGTGTTTACGCCCGTATTGGCCAAGCACACCAAGAGCTTCAATTTGATCGACACTCTTTCTGTGGGCGTAGATCGCATCCAAAGGAATTTCGAGCCAATGCGGCAGGTCGAGACTTGGCGGCCTCCGATCCCAAGGACTGCATCATTCCACCGGAAGCCAGAGCCGCGATGCGCGGCGGGCATGGATTTAAAGTTTCGAGCTACACGATCAACGGTGTTACAGATCGAGCTAGGAAGTGGGTTCAGGCTCTTGAATGCGCAACCTGTCGCCGTGACCTGCACTATGTCACTCTTCTTCCATTCCGCTATGCCTTACCTGACCATCTTTTTCATCGGCACCGGACTTGGTGCTCGCTCTGTTTCGAGCGATGGCGGCTGAGCGGCCAAACGGTTTATGAGCCACTTCTTTGGGCAATAAAGACATCGTTCTACTGCCCAGCGTACCTGCGGCGGCTGAGTCATACCTGTCCTTGCTGTGGACGTACGATGAGTCCACTGAGTGTTCTATTTCGCCCAGGATGCGGGCATTGTAGCAGTTGGCTGGGGGCACTAGATCCAAATACCGACGCATTGCAACTTAGCTCGCCTACCGAAGACCAGAGATGGTGTTTGATGCAGGTAGGGAGTCTGCTCGCGATGCTTCCCCTGGTCGATCCCACAGCAGCTCGCGAGTCGCTTCGGAGAAGCCTAGCCAAGTATCTTGAAGAACTCGCCAACGGAAACGTGCTCGCCTTTACAGAGTACATTATGTGCCCCGGGAGCATGCTGCGCAGTTGCCTCGCTGGCAAGGAGCTCCCCCGGATCGAGAAGCTGCTGCGAATAGCCCGGTGCCTAAACGTTTCGGTTTCCAGTCTCTTTACTCCAAAGGGACCAACGCCCATGGACATTGCCTCCGCAAAGCATGCGGTTGTCATGGGTAAGAAGCGCATTGTGCTTCCGTCGCGGCATGCAAGCGAGATTCGGCGAACTCTCCAGACAGCGATTGATGCAACCGTGCCGCTCAGCGTGACAGAGATCGCACGCAGATTGGGTTACGCAACTACCTACAGCCTTTACGAGGCCAACCGGACGCTTTGCTATAAGATCACTGCCCGATATCGAAAAGCGGGCGGAAGATCTTGGTGGAAGAAACCTGATGCGCCGCGAACTTGTGCTGTTCGAATGAAGGATCTGTTGGAGCAATCTCTCAGGTCGGATGAACCGATTCCAGTCCATCAGATCACTGCAAGCTTAGGACATCCAGATGATGCATAATCCGGAGGCAACTTCCGGAGTTATGCGCAGCAATCGACAAGAGGATTGCCCAAGCAAAGAGGCACCGTTTCGAAAAGATAGGCCCGATATTGACGAGTGCGCTCGACGAGAATCCGGTGCCAAGCCTGGCCGAGGTGGCCCGCCGGCTCGGCTATTCGTACACAGCAATCGTACAACGACATGAACCTGGTTTATACAAACAGCTGCTGGAGCGGCGCCGCATCTACGTTGCGAAGCGCAGAGCTGATCTGGAAAGGCAGGCATTGGCGGCACTCGAACAATCGCCACCACCATCTGTGCGCGCTGTCTGCAGAGGCTTGGGCATCATGCACGAGCACTTCCCGAGGGTAGAGCGCTCCATCATTGGGCAGCGCCGGAGCGCTTCGGCCCAGAAGGCCCGCAACGTGCCTGGCTGGCTTACAGTATTGAAAGGATCGGAACCGAAAACTCTCAGCGCGAAGCGACTTCCGTGTAGCCGACCATCTACTCGAAATGTGTTCGCGACCTCGATCCTGGGAACTCCAGTTGCCTGCCAGATTCTGAAAATTGCATTCCTGGCATGGAACTTTGTACCAGAGAACAACGTACCTGTCGCATGACGCGACGTCTATTCTTACTGTTATTCGTTGCTGCGACGACGTTCCATCCAGCCTTCGGGCAGGACAGCATCGCCATTGTGAACGTCACCCTCATTGACGGGACCGATAATCCGCCCCGGCCACATTCCACTGTCATTGTGCAAGCAAGGAAGATCGTCTCGATCACCAGCGATCGGAACAGGCCGCCAACAGCAACGAAGATCATCGATGGCAGCGGAAAGTTTCTGATCCCCGGTCTTTGGAACAACGACCTTCACGGACCAGGATATGAAGACGCAAAGTCGCAACTTGAGGAACTACTCTCTTACGGCATCACCACATTGCGCGACATGGGCGCTCCTCTGGACGACATCATGCGTCTTCGTGATGAGACCGCATCGGGAGCACTCGTCGGGCCGCGGTTGTTTATAGCTGGTCCAGTCATGGAAGGTCCAGTTCCTGTTGAAATGCCGCTCATTGTTGATCTTTTCTCAGAGAGGCAAGCGCGTGCGGAGGTTCAAACCCTCAAGCAGCGCGACGTTGACTATATCGAGGTGGATACGACACTTACACCCGAGTTGTATTGGGCAGTTGCAGACGAGGCGAGAAAACAAAATCTGCGGCTTGTCGGGCATATTCCGCCAAAAATCGGAGCGGCGAGCGTCGTGCAAGCCAATCAGTCGAATGTCGAGCATTTGGGAGGGCGATTCCTGAATGTACTTGTCGCTTGTTCCAGTGAAGGAGATTACTTCATGGGGATTTTGGCGACCGTTTATGACGACATTTTGAAAGCTCTCAAAGACAAGCAGCAGGTCAAGGAGCAACAGTTCACCGCTGATTTCGACAAGACGCTGCTCGATAGTTTTGACGAAGGCAAGGCACAACGGCTGTTCCGCCTGTATGCAAAGAATGGAGTTGCGCAGACCCCGACCCTGCATGTGCTCAAGACTCTTTGGGAAAGTAACAAGGAGCGTGAGAAGCTGAACGAGCGTGACATGGAATTCGGAAGGAAAATCTTCGCAAAGGATTTACAAATAGTGGGTGAAATGAAGCGTGCTGGCGTACCGATTCTCGCCGGAACCGATGGTTCTTATGACGAGGGCGGTGACGCTCTTCACAGCGAGCTAGAGCTTCTTGTTGAGGCAGGTTTGACGCCTCTTCAAGCTCTTCAGTCGGCTTCCCGAAATGCAGCGAAGACCTTGGATGTATCCAAAGATGTGGGTACCATTGAAGTAGGGAAGACGGCAGACTTCGTGCTGTTAGATGCAGACCCTCTGAAGAACATATCCAATACGCGAAGGATTTCCGCCGTGGTCCTGCATGGCAAATTGTTCTCAAAGGGTCAGCTTTCAACGATGAGAAGCCACTAACTCACAACGTCACTCCCGGATAACGAGCAAACCGTCACTTGTGAATGAGCCCGGCAGAGACTCACCAGCAGCAGCAGCATGTAAAGCATAACCCTGCCAAACGGCAAATTTATGCTTCAAATCACACATGCACTTTGGTTCATGAAAGGGGAGGCATAGAGACGATCACCCGGACAATATCAAAGCATATCAAAGCATATCAATGCAACCCATCGGTGGTGCAGCGGAGAAAAAAGGATGAATGACGATTGCCGATCAGCCATTTTTCATTCATTCAACTTAAATATCTGCGGTTTGCGCATCGTTAGTGCTTCAGGTGTGTGCCTCTGTTACGAGCCAAGGCGGAAACTGTTATGGTTCGCAAACCGCTCGCGCTAAAGCTTGCCACTGGGTTGATCACATTGGTTATGAGCGGC
>DASPVV010000139.1:0-27825 GCA_035622175.1 Terriglobales bacterium
GCAGGAGAAACAGGCATACCATTGGTCGTTTTCCTGTTTGAGGGTTAGCGTCTTGATTTCGCTAAGCACAGGGCGGTGCAGCTTAATCTTGACCTTTCCTATTTTCGACAATGCCAGTCGGTTGCCTTGCAACGAAAATCCCAGTTGCGGGTAGGTGAACGAATCAAACCAGCCTTTGCCTTTGAAACGAGGAAACCCCCGCCCGCGATGAAAGAAGGCTTTATAGGTTTTGTCGACACGGTGCAATACATCTTGCAATACCTGCGAGTAGACTGAGTCTAACGCTGGACACACAGTCTTACATTCGGGAAGTTGTGCCGACTGCATGTTGAAGGAAACCGACAAACGGCAAGTTTTCCAGGCATCGCGGCGTTCTTGCAAAGCGTCGTTGTAGAGTTCACGGCACACTTCCAACGTTTCCGCCAGCCGCTCACGCTGTTTGCGGTTGGGCCACAGCCGATATTTATAGGTTCTTCTGGTTTTCGCCATATGGCTTACTGACTGCTAACCGAGCACCGCCAGGGTAGAAACGAAAGAACGGTTTGTCCAAAGGCTTTATCTCAACCTGTTCTGATTATGCTGTGTCGAACAAACTAGGGCAATGGATTTCTTCGCGCCTTATATCCCCAGCCCTCAAGGGCGGGGCTTTACTGCCCAGAGTAAACCATGCGCCCGAGAGCCACGTTACGGCATTGTTAAAAGCATTTCCCCAAAATGAGGAACGTCGCCAGGCCACGACCGCCGGCCAAAGGCACATGGGGCAGTTTCCGCGGGACGACTGGACATCTGTGGCCCGCCGGCACGCAAGCAAGCAACCCAGAGTACCACGTCACCCCGAAAGAGCAGCGGCTTCTGTTAGGAATTGTGACCGAGTCGTCCAGGATGCACTCTTTCACAAGAGCCCCCACGATCAACTGCCGTTCGGTCACACTCCATACGCCCCGGTTGGCAGAACCTCGCTTTTGTGTGTTCGAGGCGCGATCCTGACCATGGGTGCACCGAACTCGGCCAAGGACGGCACTTTCATGGATGGTTGCCGAACTGTTAGCGCAAGCGTAATCTGTTGGCGCTAGTTCCGTCTTCACGAGCTAGCAGTCCTCGAGTCTCTGATCATGCCAGCGCGCATCAGCCAGATCCTGGTAACCCCAAGGCAATCAAGAGAATGAAAAGCAAGGAGTGACCTAACATGGACCGCACAACACAGGCATTGCAGCAGCAACTCGCAACCTGGATTTGTCTCGAATGTAACCGCCATTATTCCCGGACGGCAGCGGAAAGTGTGGGTTGGCGTTGTGAGGATTGTAACCTTCCGCTGCTCGACGCGCATGGAAAGAAGGTGGAAGGCCAGAAGGTGGAAAAAAAGAAGGCGGCGGCATGAGGCTTTTGGCTGGCCGGCGGGGCGTAGGCAAGGCCAGGCGACGGATGGCATCTCCCAGTTCGCCAACCTTGGAGCAAGCGGCCGATCGCCGTGTCCTTGCTTGAGCCAGCAAAGCCTGCGCCCTCGCGTCGCCTTAGTGCAAGCCCGGAAAGTAGGCAAGTCAATGAAGGTGGGGGAATTCGCTGTGTCTCAGATTCTGCAGATCACAAGACAGTTCACGATCGTTTTCAGCCGCGAAACTGCCTATCCTCTCAGACTCCCTCACTTCGTCCGGTCGACGTAGGTTTCTCCACCCTTCATCACGAACACGACCTTCTCCATCACCGCGATGTCGGCAAGCGGATCTCCATCCACGGCAACCATGTCCGCAAACTTGCCTGCTTCAATGCTGCCGATGTCCGCCGAGCGTCCGGTCAGTTCCGCGCCGTTGATGGTCGCCGCGCGCAGCGCATCGATCGGCGACAACCCACCCTTCACCAGAGCGCCGAATTCCTTCGACACGAACTCCGGATCATCATCCACTCCATACGCCACGCGGATGTGATGAGCCAGCGCTCTCTGAAAGGCCGGCTGCTGCTCCTTCAGTATGGCGACGCCCTTCGCGAAGCTCACCGGATCGCGGCCGAGAGAGGTTCCCGTGGTCATATCGTGCTGAAAACAGAACAGCGTGGGCACGAGCCAGGTTCTGTGTTGTTCCATCAGGCGCGCGCCTTCCTCATCGAGCATCGTTCCATGTTCGATCGAGTCTACGCCGGCGCGAACCGCAGCCTTGATGCCTTCGGCTCCTTCGGCGTGTGCCATTACCTTCTTGCCGGCGCGATGCGCGATTTCGACCGCTTTGGCCATCTGCTCTTCACTGAGCTCCTGTACCCGGTAATCGCTGATCGGGTCCATCACTCCGCCCGTGGCCATAAGTTTGATCCAATCCGCACCATATTTAAGGTCGCGCCGCACCACGTCGCTGATTTCTTCCGGGGTATCGGCAATGTTTTGACCGCGCGGCAAACCGGCGTCGGGAGCGAGCACGTTGCCATCGCCATGCCCTCCGGTGAGCGACACACAACCGCCTGACGACACCATCCGCGGACCGCGTATCAGTCCGCTGTTCACGCTATCGCGCAGGGCTAGCTGTCCGTATGCGGCATCGTCTTCGCAGGCGTCGCGCAGCGCCGTGAATCCGTGGTCCAGCCACACCTGGAGATTTCGCGCACCCCAGATTGCCTTCTGCGGCGAAGACATTCGTAACTGGGCCGTAGAAGACTGATCCTTGGGATTGCCCAACACATGCGCATGAGAATCGATCAGCCCCGGCACAACCGTATATTTGGAGAGATCAATAACCCTCAACACGCTGGGCGCAGAATCCGTAATGCGCAGAATGCGGTCTTTTGCAATCAGGATGTACACATTGGTCGAAACCTTGCCCGTGTGGACGTCAATCATCCGCCCTGCACGCACAGCCGCAGTCGGCTCAGGATTCTCTGGTTGGGCGGCGGTAGTAGCCGCGACACAGCAAACTGCGAATACAAGGAACATCCACCCGGGCAGCCGTGGCATGGTTGGGTCTCCCTCCGGAAGAACCATCAAGACTAAGGCGGGAGGGCTCGGCTGACAACCGAAAAGCATGCGTTTCTCCGGCAGGCCAGCTGGGCGGTTGGAACCCCGCCGAGCGCGTGTTCTCTCCGCCCACCGCAGCCAACCCGCATTCGCTCACACCACAGTTCCGGATTGTGTCCGCGGAAAAGGCAACCCTAGTCAGGCTCTTACCAGACTCGGCAGGCGTTTTCCCTGACCATGGGCTGGCCAGCCTTGCAGCCGAAGGCGTGCGCAAATGCGGCCGAGTTCTCGACCGCGCCATTGGCCCGCCAGCGCCCGGGCGAGTGCGGATCGGTTAGAACTCGCTTCCGCGCTTCCTGATCGGTCACGTTCTGGCACCAGATCTGACCATAAGCCAGAAAGAAACGCTGCTCGGCGGTGTAGCCATCGACGGGTTTGAGAGGAGTGTCGCCCATCAAGTGCATGAGCGCCATGTAGGCGAGTTTGAGGCCTCCGTTATCGGCGGTATTTTCACCCAGCGTAAGCCGGCCGTTGAGTTTCACCTCGCCTTTGTCGTCCTTGACGGAAACGAAACTTGAGTATTCATCGGCGGTGCAGTCGGCGCGCCGCTCAAACTCCTTAGCGTCTTCCGGCGTCCACCAGTCCTCAAAGTTTCCCTCGGCGTCGTACTTGCGCCCCTGGTCATCGAAGCCATGCGTGAGTTCATGCCCGATCACCACCCCAATGCCACCGTAGTTCACCGCGTCGTCCACCAGCTTGCTGTAGAACGGAGGCTGCAGAATGCCTGCGGGAAAGTTGATGTCGTTCATCGGAGACCGGTAATAGGCGTTCACCGTGGGCGGAGTCATGCCCCAATCCTTGCGGTCGGTGGGGCGGTCGATCTTGCTGTACTGACGATGCACCTCGAAAGCGCTAGCACGCTTGGCATTCCCCGCGTAATCGTCGGATTTGATCACAACACTGCCGTAATCGCGCCACGTATCCGGATAGCCGATGTTGTTAACGATGGCATCCAGCTTCTCGTAGGCCTTCTGTTTCGTCGTGTCCGACATCCAGGACAACGAACCGATATCCTCGCGCATGGCACTCTCGATGGCGTGCACCATCTTCAACGTGCGCTCCTTGCCCTCGGCGCCGAAAGTGCGATCCACATAGAGCTTGCCCAGTGCCATGCCAAGACTGGCATCGGTAGATTTCACGCAGCGCTTCCAGCGCGGTTCGATCTCCTGTTGCCCCGAGAAGTATTTGCCTTTAAACAGGAAATCCTCCTCCACGAAGGCAGCGCTCAGCGCAGGGGCGTAGGCGTCGATCGTTCTCCAGCGCAGATAGGCTTTCCATCCGTCGAGCGGGACGCCGTTGAGCTGTTCGTTGACGAGCTTGAAGAAATCCGGGTTGCCCACATTCAACGAGGAAAACTCGGGCGAACCATTGGCGGCAAAGTACAGAGTGAGATCGAAATTCGGGGCCTGGCCGACGATTTCCGCCACCGTCATCTTATGGTCGCGGGTCTTGGGATCGCGGCGCAGCGTGCGGTCCATCGAAGCCTTCGCTAGGCCGGTCTCGATGTCCAGCACGGTTTTGGCTTCCGCCGACGCTGCTTCCGCTTTGTCTCCGACCAGCTCGAACATCTTCTGCACGTGCTCGAGATACTTCTGCCGCGTCTCCACCGACTTCGCATCGTCCTTCAGGTAGTAGTCGCGGTCCGGTAGCGTAATGCCTCCCTGGTCGAGATAGGCAATCGTCTGGCTCGAATCGTGCATATCCGGCTGCGAGTAGAAGGCAAACAGCGCCGGTGTGCCATTGCGGTGCATGTAGGCCAGGTGGCGGATGAAGTCTGTTTTGCTCGCGATGGCAGCGATCATCTCCAATTCTGGGGCGAGCGGGGCAGTCCCCTTTTTCTCAATCGTGGCCTCATCCATACAGGAGGCGTAATAAGTGCCGATCATCGCCTCAATCGGCGTGGGTTTCGCGGGGGCCTGGGCCTCGGTGAGGATGTCGCGCAGGATGTAAAGATTGTGCTCGGCCAGGCCGTCAAAACGCCCCCAGCGCGCCTTGTCCGGAGGAACGGGATTGTTCTTCATCCAGGTCCCGCAGGCGTATTGATAGAAGTCGACGCAGGGGTCGGCAGTTTTGTCAATGGCGCTAAGATCGAAGGCCGGGATCTCCTGCGGCACACCGGACTGCGCCAGGCACAGCCCCGTCGCAAACAACACTGCAATGAGACAGAGGACGCGCTTCCTCACACTTGCCTCGACTGGCGAATCGTATTCCAGCAACCTCGGGCGGGTTCGCGACCGTCGCGAATGGCGAAACTGCCCAAACCCTAGCGGCGAATCGAGAGCGCCAACGAGACACATTACTACAAAAGGCGCAGAGCGGAAACTGCGGGACGGCGCGATACGCGATCGGCTCGCGGGAGAAATGCCGTAGCAGAACGGCAGGAGACGCCGCAAGCCGCGGGGAGGAAGGGGATAGCTGATGGGTCGGCCCTGGCAGACGATTTTCGAACGTGGACTCAGCACTCTCCCCTCTCCTGAACGCGGTCCCGGGTTTCAGGGGGCAGGGCAGCTGCGATCCTCTACGGCAAATACGCCCTTCGGCCCGCGCGCCCGACCCGGCGCCCCGCCGTTCGCGGGAAAGCAAATCAACCCCGGCCTGAATCGTTGACAGCATTGTAAAGACAGGATATCTTTACAGTATGAGTTCCCGGCTAGTCAACGTACGGCTCGACGCGGATCGACTTCGCAAGGCGCAGACGCTTCGCGCGCGTGGCATGACCCTGTCGGATGTGGTGCGTGAGGCGATTGACGAACGGTTTGCGGCGCTGCGTAGGTCTGAGTCCCCGTCCGATGTCAGGACGATCGTCCGACGGATATTCGAGCGATATCCCGATCCTCCGGACCTGCCGCCCCGCGACTACGACGTCGCCGATAGGCACGCAGCGCGTGTGGCGATTCTCCGTAAGCTCCGGAGGGTCCGACGGTGATTCTGATCGACACGACCCCGCTGGTGGCGCTGTGCGACGCACACGACTCGAAGCACCGGATGGCATTGAAACATCTGGAGTCGTTAGCCCCCGAGGAGTTGGCTGTCTGCGATGCCGTGCTGATGGAAGCGTGCTTTCACCTTCCGCATCGAAACCAGCGGCTGCGGCTTCAGGCTTTGTTGAACGACCTCAGCGTGCAGGCAATTCCGATCACGTACGAGCGCGACTTCTTCCTAGAGGTGTTCGACTGGCTCACGAAGTACGCGGACCATGAACCGGATTGGGCGGATGCGTGCCTCGCGATCCTCAGCGCACGCGACAAAGATCTGAAGGTATGGACCTACGACCGGGAGTTCCGGACAACGTGGCGTCGGCCGAACGGGACAACCATTCCCTTAGCGCTCAGGTCCATATACCGTGGTCCGCAGCCCTAGTCCAAACTTGGTCCGAAAAAAGTTCACAGGATGGTTGAGTTTTTGCAGCTGCATGTAGACGTCAGGTGTGCTCCTGGCCGGGGGGATCGGTAGTCGGGAGAAACAATCGGGTCTCGATGTTGATCGTGTAATCTCGACAGATTTCGACACCTTACTCACACCAAACCGGAGCGGCGACGACGGTTCGATGCCGACGGATGGGATAAAAGTCGAGGCGCTCCGGGAAACCCGTGAGGTCGTTGATGTAGTCGCCATTGCCAGCACCTGCCATAGCGGTGCAGGACGCTGACTGCCCCCAAAGCAGCGACCATCGCGGAAGATTCAGCCCCGGAATACGGCGGTCAGTTTATCGTCTCTGACCCGCCGTCGTTACCACCGTTTTCGGGCAGGTCCTCGAACCACGGCTCGATCGGTTTGACTCCTGCAGCGGGCGGCGAGTACCGGATCCAGCTTGCAAGTTCCGAGACACTCTTCGTCCACTCATCGAGGGTGGTCTTGAACGTCCGCGCCAGTCGATCGAGCTCGGATTGCGTGTCCTTTTCCGCTTTTCGGCGCTCGGGGTCGTCCAAGACCCGGGGAAGGTGGACGATCCGAAATCCGGAGATCGCCAGGCCCTTCAGGGAGACGACGCCATCGGGTTGGCAGCGGCCCTGCACGTCGACATCCTCATGCGCGCCAAGGACAGCCACAATGCGCCCCTCCCTCTCCTCGATATCGGAAGGCTGCATGGACCTTCTCCAGAATCGACGCAGTCCACGCTCCGAATAGCTGAGGCTCGGGCATTGCCGTGGTCGAACCGTAAGGGAGCCCGGCGTGGAGCGAGAGGTCTACTCGCTTCCACCTACGCTCGGTTCTAGGCAGTCGCTTCCTCCTGCCCGTGAGCTCCGTGAGGAGGTCCTCTTCGCGGGCGTACGCTCGAGCGGCGTCGAAGGGGCTCCACGCGAAGCCGATCTCAGCCGAGACGTGGAAGGGCTCGGGGCTCGGAGGTGCTCCGTAGACATAGACCTTCCACTGCCGCAAAGTATTCGCGAGCTCGATGGTCTCAACACGTTGGAGGCTGTGGAAGTAGAGACCATTCCGCTGAAGAGCAGCTTCCAGCCGGTCACGGAACTCGTCGTAGCGCACGGTCGTTCCTCCGGAGAGATTTAGCAATGCACGATAGCATAAGCGCGCGCGGATCGACGGGTGATTGAGCGTGGAAGTTCATCTAGAACCATGAGTCGCCACTTGAGCGCCGGTTCTGCTTTGCTGGTTTCGGAACTGACAGGCTTCGTTCGCCAACAGGCGTGAAAACCGCTATGAGAAAAAACCCAAACTCTCTGGGCCATCATGCCCACGAACCGAGCACATGGTGTGGCAAACAGTCCGTGCTCATTCAAGGAAGGCTGGAAAGCAACAAAAATTCCAGCCGCGGGAGGTATTTTTTTCTTGACTTTCCCTTTTATAGAACGATTTTCGAACTTTGCTCCCCACGGATGTGTTCGACAACCATTATCTGAAATCGCAGCCGAGAGAGAAGCGCAGAGCTGCGCAAATTTCCGCCATTCGCAAGGAACTCAGTTGAACAACCCGCCGGCCCAATCGATTCTGAGAGATGGTGACCGCATTGTGTAGATTCACCGCACACGGCGCTTTCATGCCATCCTCTTCGTTCAAAACTACTTCCGATGGCACGCCACGGATGGTAGATGCGATAGGTGCGACGGTCACAGTCGAGAGATAAGCGATAGCGCTGTCGCGAGTCAGCACGACTACGGGTCTCCTCTTATCCGGCGGGGCAAAGTCGTAGAGTCGGACGTCACCGCGGGCTACTCTGCCGGCCACACTGCCTCCGCCTCCCAGACAAGCGACTCATCGGCCGCCTGTGGCCGCCTTGCATAGCCGTGACGGTCGCATTCTTCTCTAGCACGGAGCTCCAACCTCCGCAGGTGCTCCCGCAGCGCGTCGCGCATCAAGGCGGAACGATTCTGCTTCGTCCGCCGTGCGGCTCGGTCGGCAGCCTGCAAGAGCTTCTTATCGAGCACAATCTGAACGGTTTCCATGACAATCTAAATTGTTACCCCATTGTTGAGTTCACTCCACATTATACTCAACATCCAGCCATGCGCAAGTTCAATCGCTGACCGGCGTCTTCAGGTGGCAAGATGCCACTTGAAGACTTGAAGCTGTGCTGTACTACTCCAGCACCGCGGGAGAGACGTTTCGAGAGATACCGTCGTTCGCGGATAGATTGCTCGAAACGCGGTTCCATGTTTTCTCCAAGCCGGTCAACCGTTGGAGTGAAATCGCGTACCTTGTTGAATGGCCGGAGCGAGGAGATTTGAACTCCTGACTCCCTATGCGCAGGATCAGGTAGTGCGGTTCGGCGGTCGCGCTCAGCTTCTGCGCCCGGTCCGCCAGCCGTTCGAGCACCCATGGAATCCACCACGGAGTGTAGCGGTCACGTTCTGTTAACCCATGTGGCCGGTCCGGATGCGGAAAACAATGGTCGGGGCGATTGGATTTGAACCAACGACCCCCTGCGCCCAAGGCAGGTGCGCTACCAGGCTGCGCTACGCCCCGACTCTATCGCTTCACTGATTCTAAACTACTTCCGCGAACGCGGCCTCCACGAGCCTCACAATTGTGCCCAGTTCCTGATGCAAACTGTGTCAAAACTGTGTCAAAACCCGAGAGGCACGGTCAATCCTATCGGGTCGTCGGATCGAACGGCTAATTGAAAACATTATAATATTTTGTTAACATAGATTCCACGCGAGCCGCTAGATGATTATCGCTGATGCGTCGGTGCTTATCGCCCTTGCCAAAATGCGGAGGCTTGAGCTGCTCCGGTCCGTGCATGACGGCGTTTTGATCGGGCCCCAGGTCAAAGCAGAAACGGTCGATGCCGGCAAAGGAATTTCTGCTCCGGGCGTGGAGCAGATTGAAAAAGCACTGGATGATGGTTGGCTTCAAGTCGCGCGACTCTCGTCGAAGGAAAGGAGCATGGCGCGCAGCATCATTTCGAAGGGCGGTCTCGGCGAAGGGGAGGCCGAATCCATTGCCCTGGCCAGCTCTCGCAAACTCATGGTCATTCTCGATGACAAGGCGGCCCGGTCATTTGCTGAGGTTATGAGGATCACGTTCCTTGGAACTGGGGGGCTGCTGTTCCAGGCGTTTGTGAAAAAGCATTTGACTCTGGCTGAACTCGAGGATGCGGTAGAGGCACTGAGTCAAACAATCTGGCTATCGCCAGCCGTCGTTTCTGACATATTAAGGAAGGCTCGGGAGGCTGACCGATGAAAAAGGAACAGATGGTGGGAACGAGGCTGCCTGCGACAGTGGTCCGGGACCTCGAAGCAATCGAAAAAGTCGAACAAGCGGACCGCTCGACGACGGTGAGAAAACTCCTTTCTCGGGCGATAGGGGACTGGAAGTTGGACCACTATTCGCGTCTCTATAGCAGCGGCAAGCTCACGCTAGCACGTGCCGCCCGTGAAGCGGGAGTCTCGCTCTGGGAAATGATGGATTATGTGAGAAATAAGAAAATTACTGCACAGTATGACCTTGAGGATTTTCGGCGAGATCTGAAAGTAGTCATGGGCCGGTGAAAGTCTAGTTTGAGCAGTTTGAGCGTAAGCGTCAGACCAACGCATGGCTCACGGATATTTCACCTGGTCGCGGCCAGAGTGTTGCGACTTGGCTTGAGCGTGTCCGCTAGCCTGGCAGGGTCTGAAACGAGGTTGTCGGCGAGATACATGATTTGCGAGGGCAGGGCGATCTGAGTACCCGCCTCCTGCACAATTTCCATGATGGAGAACAGCAACCCCTCCTGGATCTCCAGAAAGTGGCTCCAATCGTTGGCATACACATAGGCAAAGACGTCCACATCGAGCGAAGAGGAGCGGAATCCAAGAAATCGAACCCGCACGCCAGCACGCTCCACCGACGAATGCTCCGTGAGCAGGTTTCGAACGTTGTCGACCACCGAGTGTATTTGGGTTGCAGTGGTCCCGTAGCGAAGACCGATCGTGGGATGAAACCAGAACTTGTCCCGCACCGAAAGGGTTTCGAGACTCATGCTTGCGATCTGGCCGTTCGGGACACTCACCAGGGTGCGATCGAAGGTGCGGATCCGAGTGGAGCGCAAGCCAATTTCATCTACCGTGCCCACAATGTCACCGACCTTTAATGTGTCTCCCACCCGCACCACTTGATCAAAGATCATGGAAGCCCCAGCGATGACGTTTTCCAGGGTCTTCTGCGCAGCGAGGGCAACCGCGATTCCACCGACACCGAGTCCTGCCAGTCCCGCCGTGGGATTGATTCCGAAAGCATACAGAATCACGAGAATGCCGGCGAAAATGAACAGCACATCGACGACCCGACGCGTGAGACGCAGCACGGAAGCGGCCCCCGTGAGATTTCGGCTTCGCAGACGACGGTGTGCATACTGTTCTGCACGGCTGCTCACGCGAATCAAAATCCACACGATGGCAGCGACCGCGATCACCGTCGCTGCGCTCGACCAGAACTGCCGCGCCAATAGCGATAGCCCGATCTTCGATAAGAGCCAGCGAATGGTTAGAGCAATCACCAGAAGGCGGATGGGCGTGGGCAGGACTTCGGGATTAGGCAGATCTGCCTGTTTTGCCAGTTGGCGCCGCAGGCGACCAACCAGTGGGCTCAACAGCCGGTTTAGCAGTAACGCCAAAATGTAAAGAACTGGCAGCCCAAGAAAAACCGCGACCCATTCAAACAGCGGTATTCCCCCAATTCGGTTTGTGACCAGAAATTGGGGAAGTACAGAGTCCACGGTTACGACCTCGAGTTCCTCGTAGATATCTGGGATGGCTTCTAAGGTCTTGCTCGAGAACAACCAGACCGGCCCGGATTTTCCTCGGTCCACGCGTTCGAGCACTATGGGCACATCCCCGTTCGCCGTGGTAACCGTCCCCACCAAATCGCGATCCGGGTTCAGCGGATCTAGTAGCGAGCCTTCCGGTTTGTCGCTGAGCTGATTGAGCCGTGCGGGCAGGCGTCGGTCCAGAACCACCGCGAGCTCTTTGGCAAGTTGCGCCGCAGCCTTGCCACGCAGACGGGTATTCAGGTACTCGGCGGCAACATCGTAGTCTCGGTTTTGAGCGGCTGCCAGGAACGCCAGCACCGTAGCCCGCGGAGTGGTACGGCCCAAGGAGTCCTTCGGCCCTTCGGGCTGCGCCGGGGGTGAACTGTTGCCAGGTATTGCGATCTGAGACCAGGCGGCTAGGCAGCCCAGTAAGACCAGAGAAACCACCTGGATACCGAACCGCCGACAACTCGACACGCGCTCCGACAGGAATCTTGTCGAACCCAAGCAAGGCAAACCGGGCATCACCCTCCTCATCGGTTCGTCAGTTGCATCGAGTGTTGGCCGATGCGCAACGGTTGTTGGCTCATAATTTTAGCAGTCGCCCACCCGGCTCTGCAAAAGTCCCCTGGCCTAGCTCCGCGAATCCGGATAGTAAGTCCGATTGCCGCTCCTAACCGCAAGACAACATTGCTATCCGATTCATGGCGAAGGGGATGGCCATCTCGTCCCGAGAATCCGCCAGGAGCATTCCGGCCCTTGAAGGTACGGAGGATTGCTTCGAAAGCACGTTGCTCAATGCCGTATTCTGCTTTCCCCCGAACTTGAATACCCAAGTCAGGAGATGCCCCTGTCGCCGACGCTCGATTCCCACATCCTTATCGGAGCAGTTTTCAAGTCGAAGAGCACCTCGGTTGTATGGTCTTGATCGAATGAATCGTGATGGAAACGGAACTGGCAGTGCGTCGCTGTGAACTTGTGAGCATCGCGGGCGATTCCAAACCAGTTATTTCCACTTCTTGCCCCAGGTACGAATCCAGCTTGAATGGCTTGGTCTCCTCCAATTGGTAGGTCTGGCCCTTTCCAGTCACCATGAGAATGAAACTTGCATTCAGCCTGCTCACGCAGCCTGTGACCGTGATCTCATTGGTCTTTTTTGGCTGACGATCACCATTGGACGGACTCTCACCATGGTTCTGAGCAAATGCCATGGCAACGCATAGCAGAATTAGAGAAACTCGCTTTGACATCTTCCACCTCCGACATCGAAAGGCCGACCGGCATGCGGGGGACGCACATCTCCTCTGACCAGCCTAGCGATTGCGGAAAAACAAGACAACCCAGCACCTCTACCAACTCAGGCCGATGGTCAGCGGAAGCAAGTTGGTGTCCAGCTGTTTAGTCGGCACGTGGTGGTAACGGACTCCAGCGAAGAGCTTCAGCGGACTCGCTCCGAACCTGTACGTGATGCCTCCCCCGATGTTGCTACCCCACGCATCGCTGCTCGTCGAAGCCAGTCGCGTCTTACTTGGCACGAGTCCGTTCTCGCAGTTGATCAGGAAAAGGTCGAACGGAGTACAGACAGTACCAGGGATATAGGTGGAAACAGTCAGCTCGCCGGACCTGTGATACCATCCGCCACCCCCGATGGCGTAGAACCCCACTTTGCCGTGAGTGGGTATGGGGACGATGGCATTGAAGGTGACCGCGTAGAGGCGAGCGCGGGCGCTGGCTTTCGGGACATCCAGAGCACTGATCAAGTTCTTCTTGATGGGAAGATCTTGCCACATGAACTCAGCATCCAAGCCGAGGAACCGCATCAGGTTCGGCCCCCCACCGCCGACAAAAGTCGCCCCGTTGTTTGCGAAATTGGCGGCCCCACTCTGAGGAAACCCGACGCCCCCGCCGACGGTGGCATTCCAGGCAGGAAGATTCTGCCCCCAGGCGGTCCACGAGATCAAACCAACCCACACGCTTAGACGCAGAGCCCGGAACGCCATTGGTTTCGTCCTCCATCGGCAACTTCGCCATTCTGTCCTGGCGATATTAAGCGGTTGACTGTCCGATCCGCCAGTCGCCCGCGGAAGTACCATGCGATTCGGGTCAACGGAGTCCAAAGAAAGCAGACATTTCTCGTCTCGACAAAGCAATCTGAGCCGACAACACGCCCGGACCCAACCATCCTTCGAGCCCAGCGCCACCCGGAGTCTCTGCGCAGTATATCTGGGCGGATGGGATGGCAAGCAATGTCAGTTACCCCACTTGACGCAGGCCGACCGGCGCAAAAGACGGCACTGGTGGTCGGACCCGACCCCGGGGTTTGAGCTTCAGGATCTGTGCAAGAACAGAAGCAGGAGCTCGAGAAGAATCACCGCGGAAAGCTTTGCAAAAGCAGAAGTACGCTAGGAACTTCCCTCGCGGAGCTGAGCAGTCAACGCGCCTGTGCCTTGGCTTGCTGCGCCGTTCGTCTCGAAAAAAGAGATGCTTCTCCGTTGGCCTTTGTGCCCACCTAGCGGGCGGCGTCAAAAGATGTGTTTGCTGATCGGGAGCGAACTCGCGGAGACGGTTCGAAGATCATCCGATGACACCACGTCATTCGGGTACTTGCTTAAGGCGTGCCCCTTTTCAGAGGCGTCGTGTGTGCTTGGCTAGGACTACCCGCTGAGGACCTCTGGTTGCTACCCGCGACCTCCAGCCGCTACGAACCAGACTTGATCGTGAGCGGCTGCGTCAGCGTGAAGCTGAGCGCCGACTCGGCTGGAATCTCAATCTGTTTATTCCCGGTCATCGCACCTCCCACAAGTCCCGCGCCCGCTCCCAATAGGGCACCAATTCCTGCCCCCTTACCTCCTCCTGCCAGTCCTCCAATCAAAGCACCACCGGCTGCTCCTCCCCCGGTTGTCGCGGCTGTCCTTTTGCCCTTCCCTTTTTCCGTGTTGCCGAGCACAGCCGTTTGGATCTGATAGGTATGGCTGCCTACGGAAATGCTCGTGAGCTGCAAGTCCAGCTCGCCTTCGCCCTTTATCTTACCCTTCGCTGTGGCGGTCACCACGGTGCCACTGACCGTCGAACCGGCAGGCAACGCTGCCTTTCCATTTACACTCACCGGTTGTGCCAGCGTGGCAAGGAAGGTTTGGCCTGATTGGCTCGTCTTCGAACTTAATGCCTCTCCGGTTCTGACAACTAGATGAGTTCCGGCAGGGACTATCAGCGGAGGGGGCGGTTCGACCTGTTTCGCCTGCTCTGCCGGGCTCGCTGACGGGGCCGCGGCGCCAAGGCTGGGGTCAACCGAGGTTTCATCGTCTAAGTCAGAAACTCCGGGTTCTGCTTTTGCAATCTGTTGTAGTTTGGTGCGCGCCGTCGAGCTCGGTACCCTTCCCTGCAATTCAACTTTGCCCTGATTGGAGGTGACCGTCAGGTCGGAATCTTTCGTATCCGGGTCAGCGGCGACTTTCGTCTGAATATCAGTCTTGATCTGCTCGTCGTTCGGGCGTTTGGAACAGCCGGTCGAGAGCGCAACCAGCAAAATCAATGTGAAATACAGTTGCATTCGATAACCCATAAGTCCTCCCTTTGCGAGCGCGGATCACCGCTCTGCCAGTCAATAGTCGCTCCCTTTCATGTGCCAAAGCTCCTTTTTGACGCCTGAAAAAGGGAAGGCCATTCGACCGTCTTGCTGCTGTCGAAAACGCACACACTTTGGCAGTGATATCGCTGCAGTTTCTGCCCCACCGAACTGCGTCCGTATCGCTAGGGTCCGTTTCCAGTCTGTGATTTATCTCACTGAAGGCTATTGGCAAAAACACCGGGTGCCTGTGTGCCTCATTGCTCAACCGATATCGCCCCCGGGAAGGCGAGGCACATCATAACAAGGCGCCTAGAACCTGGCAATCATTTAAACGGAAGACTGTCCGTCAGGTGAGATTCTTCTAGATCGTCCTTACTCTGGCGTAGTAGCGAGGCAACTCCAACGATGTTCCCTTCAGCCCGCAGCGTTTCGCTCCCTACGTCGCGGGCCCTGCCTACCTCGAGTCCGGCTTGTTTCTCGGGCAGTGTCATCGAAGGCGGCTCCTTGTGTAGGTGCAATTCATGCTTGGAAAGGATCGCAGAATGGCAGACCACAGGTAACCCCGCCCTAATCGGAGAAAGAAGGGAGATCCTTCAAAACCGTTGAAAACAAGACCAGAACTGGGGAAACCCTGAGCTTCGGCCCTGGCGGAGCCGCGGCTGCCAGCCTAGGTGAGAGCTGCGACTGGGGGCATGAGTTTGCGATCGAAGGTGACTCTCGGAACCTCCGTCCCAATCCTCTCCCTGGGGGTGCGAGGTATAATTTTCAGTTGACAATGCAAGGTACGCGCTATGCCCTGGTCGCCTACGTAAGAAACGCGCTCGGGGAGTTTGTCGAGAATCTTCGCCAGGAATTGCATCCTGATCTGCCTCATCTGCCGGCTCATCTCACCGTGCTTCCACCGCGCGTTCTGCAGGCGAGCGAACTTTCTGCTCTAGAGCTGTTAGAGGAGGTTTGCAGCCGCGTAGAACCGTTCGAGGTCGGACTCGGCGAGGCGGAAACCTTCGCACCGGTGACTCCGACCGTGTTCATTCGCGTGGATTCCGCCGCCTACCGCATGCGCGAGCTGCACGAACGGTTAAACGCCAAAGCCCTCAAGGCGGAAGAGGAATGGCCTTATATGCCTCATCTCACGATCGCCAGGCTTAGTAGCGAGGAGTTGGCGCAGCAGGCTTTCATCACGGCCCGTGATCGCTGGGCGCAATACCGCGGCAGCCGCCGCATCCTGGTCAACGAGCTGACCTTCGTCCGAGAGCAGCGACAAAACCGTTGGGTCGATCTTGCCGGAGTTCCTCTCGGCCGGAGCTTGGTGAACCGCTAATCCATCTCCGCCTCTGTGGCGCTTCTAACCGCCAGTCCGCGGTGAGAATGCTTCCCTCACCCGTGCATCGTCCGAATTCCTGAGCCAAAGGCGTTGTCTATCCTCCAAGGACACCTCCCTCCGTGCTTTGCCAACTGGCGTATCCGAGCGTAGTAAAGAGGGTGGATTATTGCGGGCGAGAGCCAAATTTCCGCCTGTCGGGAGGGTGTTCTCCGAGCTATGCAGATTGGAGTTTACGGAGCGGGTTATCTCGGCACCGTGGTTTCGGCCTGTTTGTCCGACTTCGGAACCCCTGTCCTCTGCTGCCATCCGGACAGCTCGCGGCTGGTCGAGATGGCGCAAGGTGTCGTGCCCTTCCATGAAAAGAACCTGGCGGAAGTCATCAAACGCAGCGTGCGCTGCGGACGCTTGTCGTATTCGACGGATGTGGAATCCTTCGCCCGCAAGGCACAAATCATTTTTCTGGCCGAAGATACTCCTCAGCACCTGAACGATCTGGCTCTTCGCATCGCGCGCGCCGCTCCGAAGCCGAGCATCCTGTCGATTGTCACCCCCGCCCCGGTTGGCACTGCGTCGGAGATGGAGCGGCGTCTCCAACAAGCCGACTTGCGAGCCACCATCGTTTCCCAGCCCATGTTCTTTACTCCGGGCTGCGCGGTGGAGGATTTCAACTGGCCGGATCGCATCATTTTGGGCGGGTCGTCGAACGAAGCCGTACTGGTGATGAAGCAAATCTTTCACTCCTTGGTCATGCGCGGAGTGCCGGTGATTGTCACCAATCACGAAACCGCAGAACTCATCCGCCAGGCGGGCACCGCGTTTCTCGCCACCAAGATTTCATTCATCAACGAACTGGCGAATCTGTGTGAGCACGTCAACGCCGATGCCGTCAGCCTTTCGCTCGCGCTCGGGCTGGACAAAAGGATCGCACCCCGCTGCCTGCAGCCCGGAGCAGGCATGGGAGGCCTGTTCGCGGAATCCGATATGGACTCCCTGGCCGAGCTCGCACGCCAGAAAGCGATCACGCTGAAGGTTCTGGGCGCAGCCCGCGAAGTGAATCAGAGTTTGGCGGATCAGGTCACGGACAAGATCTTGCGTTACGCCCAATCGCTCGAGAACAAGCAGGTAGTAATCCTGGGGTTGGCCTTCAAACCGAACACGAACTCGGTTGCCGGTTCTTACTCCATCCGGTTGGCGAAGAGCTTACTTGCGAGCGGCGCCCGAATCCGGGCTTATGATCCGGTGGCCATTCCAGAAGCGCGCAGCCAGTTGAATGGCACGGTCCACTACTGCGAATCTCCCTACGTGGCCGCCGAGGGGGGCGACGCTCTCGTCGTTGGCACCGGCTGGCCGGAATTTCGCGCCCTCGACTTTGCCCGCATCAAGAAGCTGCTGCGGCGTCCCCTGATCATCGATACCAAAAATCTGCTGGATTCGGCGCGCCTACGGGCCATGGGATTCGAATACGTCGGTATCGGCCGCTAGCCGGCCTGGACCCTTCGCCTACGCAAAAACTCCCGGGCTAGAACCCGAGAAGAGAGTGGAGCTGACCCAATCTCGCGACTGGCAGGCGGCTGAGCTGTCCCGCCAGGCATCCCCCAGGCCGCACCCAGGAGCCGAGCCCCTCGGACATCTGCGTCTCTTCCCTGCCCCGAGCGCTCTATAATCTTCTCTGGCTATGGCTTCCAGTCTCGATCGGATCACTGCCGCAACCCGGAGAAGGATTGCTGTCGCCAAGCATTCTTGGGATCTGCGAGATCTCGAGCGTACCGCCGAAAGGCACATTCCCCGGGGCTTTCGCCACTGCTTAGAGGCGAACCGCAGTCGACCAGCGGTGATTGCGGAGCTGAAGAAGGCTTCTCCCTCGAGAGGACTGATTCGCTCCGATTTTGATCCGCGTAGCCTGGCCATAGAACTCGAACAGGCTGGTGCGGCCGCGCTCTCCGTGCTCACGGATGAGGAATTCTTTCAGGGATCGCTCGAAAATCTCCGATGCGCATCGAGCAGCACGCACCTTCCATGCTTACGCAAGGATTTTATCGTGGATGAAATCCAAGTGCTGGAGGCCCGGGCCAGTAAGGCGGACGCTATCCTGCTCATTGCCGCGGCCCTGTCGCAGACAGAACTGGAAAGGTTGCTCGACCGGGCCCAGCAATATGGCTTGGACGTTTTATGCGAGGTCCATAATCGGGAAGAAATCCAACGCGCGACGGATGCGGGCTGCAATCTGATCGGGGTAAACAATCGCGACTTGCACACCTTCCGCGTCGACCTCGACACGGCGTTGCGCTTGGCGGATTTGATTCCAACCGAGGCTCTGCCGGTAGCTGAGAGTGGCATTCACGGCGGGGCTGACATCGCGCATCTGCGGGACGCCGGCTACCGGGCGTTCCTGATCGGCGAATTCCTGATGCAGGCGAAATCGCCAGGAGCCGCCTTGCAAACCTTGATCGCCGAGGCCAACCCTCGCCTGGCTGGTTCTCGCGAACGCGAAACGGGAGCCGACCGGCGATGACTTGGGTCAAGATCTGCGGAATCGGCAACCTCGAGGATGCGCGGATCGCGGTCGAGGCGGGAGCCGACGCCCTGGGCTTTGTCTTTTACCCGAACAGCCCACGCTATGTCGATCCGCTGGCAGCCCGTAGCATTGTTGCTGCGCTGCCTGCCGCGATCGAAAAGATCGGCGTATTCGTGGACGAAGCCCCGCAGAGTCTCGCAGGCATTGCCCAGCAGGTCGGATTGACCGGAGTGCAGCTGCACCTCGAGCCGTCTCGAATTCGACAGCAGCCAAGCAGCCTGGCGCCCCTGAACGGCGTGAAGCAGTACGTAGCGCTCCGAGTCCACGGCTTATTGCCAGCCGAATTCCCCCTTCCGCTCGCCCGGCCGCCGGACGGCATCTTGCTCGATTCCGGTACCCTGCTCGAGCCCGGAGGCACGGGGAAGGCGTTTGACTGGGAACAGTCTCGCTCTCTGGTCGCCAGGATGAAAAAGATGGCCAACGTCGTGGTCGCGGGCGGCCTTACTCCCAGCAACGTTCGCATGGCAATGCGTATACTGGAGCCGTGGGGTGTCGATGTCGCCTCCGGCGTTGAGGCCCGTCCTGGGAAGAAGGATCCCGAGAAGGTGCGCGCGTTCCTCGAGGCTGTCCGGGACACCGATCGTAGGATTCCATGATGGCGCTCGCAACCGCTCCAACCCGCAACAAGCCCCCCGCCCACGCCCTGGGCCGCTTTGGTCCCTACGGTGGGCGCTATGTACCCGAGACTCTCATGGCCGCGCTCGAGGAACTGGAGCGCGAGTACGAAAAAGCCCGGCGGGATCCCAGCTTTCGGCGCAAGCTGGATGAGCTTCTGCGAACCTACGCGGGGCGTCCCACGCCGCTGTTTTTTGCAAGCCGGCTTAGCCAAAAGCTCAACGGGGCAAAGATTTATCTCAAGCGCGAAGATCTCCTCCATACCGGCGCCCACAAAATCAATAACTGCCTGGGACAAGCCTTGCTCGCCCAACGAATGGGAAAACACCGCATCATCGCGGAAACCGGCGCCGGGCAGCACGGGGTCGCCACCGCGACCGTGGGCGCGCTTTTGGGCCTGGAATGCGTGGTCTACATGGGCAGGGAGGACATGCGGCGTCAGGAACTCAATGTATTTCGCATGCGCTTGCTCGGAGCCGAAGTTTCGGGCGTCGATGCCGGCTCCCGCACGTTAAAAGACGCCATCAATGAAGCCATGCGAGACTGGGTCACCAATGTCGGCACCACCCATTACCTATTAGGCAGTGTGCTCGGTGCCCATCCTTATCCCTCGATGGTTCGCGATTTCCATAAAGTCATCGGCCGCGAGACTCGCAAGCAGATCCTCCAAGCCGAAGGCAAGCTGCCCTCGGCAATCATCGCGTGTGTGGGAGGAGGCTCCAATTCCATAGGAATCTTTTACGAATTCCTCAAAGACCCATCGGTAAAGCTGGTTGGCGTCGAGGCGGGGGGATGTGGCACTGCCCTGGGAGAGCATGCTGCGCGCTTCAGCGGCGGCATGCCCGGGGTCTTGCAGGGAACCTATTCTTATGTGCTGCAAGACGCTGCCGGACAAGTTGCAAACACGCACTCCATCTCCGCCGGCCTCGACTATCCCTCGATCGGGCCCGAGCATGCCTGGCTCAAGCACACCGGCCGCGCGGACTACACCCGCGCCTCCGACCAGGAGACCCTCGAAGCCTGCCTGCTGCTGGCTCGAACCGAGGGAATCTTGCCCGCTCTAGAGTCGGCGCACGCGGTGGCTGAAGTCGTGAAACGCGCTCCCCGCATGAGACGGTCGGCCATCCTCGTGGTCAACATCTCCGGGCGGGGCGACAAAGACATAGGCATTTTGCGGGAAAACCTAGATTTAAACGGTTCTCCTCGAACCGTTGCCCGCTGAACGAGATCCGTCGATTTCTCTGATCGTTCGGCGCCGACGCTAAACCCCGTGGGCGCGGAGTGGCGCTGCGCGGGGTACAATAATCGCTCCTTCCCATGCCGCTTTGCTTTCGACACCAGCCATCTCTCATCGCCTATGTCACCTGCGGTGATCCCGACCTGGCAACCACGCGCGCCATCGTTTTAGCCGCCATTCAAGCCGGCGCCAACGTGATCGAACTCGGCGTGCCCTTCAGCGATCCCGTGGCCGACGGTCCGGTCATTCAGCGGGCCAGCCAACGGGCGCTGCGGGGAGGAACGACGCTTGAACAGGTGATCGGTCTCGCGGGGGAGATTCGGCAGCAGTCTCCTGCCGGGCTGATCATCTTCTCGTATGTGAACCCGATTCTGCGGATGGGGCTGCCGCAGTTTGTCGATCGACTCAAGCAGGCCTCGATTGATGGTGCTTTGATCACCGATTTGCCGGTCGACGAAGCCGCAGATTACCTCGAGGCCATGCGGGAGCGCCACTTGGCAGCCGTATTCCTGGCGGCTCCGACCAGTACCAACCCACGGCTGAAACGCGTCGCCCACGCCTCGAGCGGGTTTGTGTATGCCGTTTCTCGAACCGGGGTGACCGGCACGCGTCAGCAATTCCCCCGCGATGCCCAAGCTCTGGTGGCACGGCTTCGCCGTTACACCAAGCTTCCGATCGCAGTCGGCTTTGGCATTTCGACGCCGGAACAGTTTTCCTCCGTGGGAGCATTCGCCGAAGCGGCCGTGGTCGGCAGTGCCATCGTAGAAACGATCGAGCGCAACCCAGGCAAGGAAGCGCGGTCTGTGGCAGAATTCGTGAGAAGTCTCGTAGCGGGTCGTTCCTAGCTGAGAGCTGTCGTCTAGGCGAATTTCCTCCGCCGGGGACGCGCCGGCACGAGCTTCCGATGCTTATGGACATCTCCGACTGGCGCAACAGAATTGACGATCTGGACCGCAAGCTGGTGGAGTTGCTCAGCCAGCGGGCCCACGCAGCTCACGCCATCGGCAAACTGAAGCAGGTCGCGGGGCTGCCGATTTACGAACCGGACCGCGAGCAAGAGGTGTTCGATAACGTGCGCCGGCTCAATCCCGGGCCGCTGCCCAATCACGACTTATTGAACATCTATGAGCGCATCATGGACGTCATGCGCCAGATTCAGAGGGAAGAAATCGCTCCCCAACCGGCGAAGGTGGAAAATGCAGGCGGTACGGAGTTGGATTCCGAGGTGAATGACTGAAGCAGTTCCCCCGGGACCAGGCGCGGAAAGCGGAAAGCCTTCAATGATCGTCGCGATGCAAGAATCGGCCAGGGAGGAAGAGATCCAGCGGGTCATCGACCACCTGATTCGCATGGGTTTCTCCGTGCACCGTTCGACCGGCGTCCGCCAGACGGTGGTTGCCGCCGTGGGCGCCCGGGTGGACTTTGATGTCCGCAATCTGGAGGTTCTCCCCGGCGTGCAAGAGGTCCACCGCATCAGTGCCCCCTACAAGCTAGCGGCCCGCAGCTTCCGGCCGCAGGGTACCCAGATTCGCTTCTCGAACGGAGCCAGCATCGGGGGCGAGGAGGTCCTGGTCATGGCGGGGCCCTGCTCGGTCGAGTCGCGCGAACAACTTTTTACCATTGCCGATCACGTGCGCAGGGCTGGAGCCCGCGCCTTGCGGGGCGGGGCTTTCAAACCGCGGACCTCACCCTACTCATTTCAGGGGATGGGGATCGAAGGCCTGAAACTCCTGCGCGAGGCGGGTGATAAATTCGGCCTGCTGGTCATCAGCGAGGTGATGGAAATCTCTCAGATCCCTACCCTCCTGCCGTATGTCGATATCCTCCAGGTGGGAGCCCGCAATATGCAGAATTTCAACCTGTTGCGCGAACTGGGCAGGATCCAAAAACCGGTCCTCGTCAAGCGCGGCATCGCCGCCACCTTCGAGGAACTTCTGCTTTCGGCCGAATACGTCATGACGGGGGGGAATTATGAGGTGATCCTCTGCGAGCGCGGCATTCGCACTTTCGAAACTTACACCCGTAACACCTTGGACATCTCGGCGATTCCGATCATTCACAAACTCTCCCATCTGCCGATTGCCTCGGATCCCTCGCACGGTACCGGCCTGCGCGACAAGGTTGCACCCATGGCTCGCGCCTCGGTCGCGGCCGGCGCGGACGCCCTGCTGATCGAGGTACACCATGACCCGGAGCGAGCCCTGTCCGATGGCGCCCAATCGCTTTATCCAGAGCAGTTTTCGAAGCTGATGGGCGAATTACAGATGATTGCTTCGGCCGTGGAGCGCAAGATTGCCTGATTCCCCCGTTCCCCCACTGACATCTAAAGCTGCCATGGGCGTTTTCCTCCCACCCGGGGACGAGAGTTCTCCCCCTGAACCGACGGCGACCCAACCGGCTTCTTCCGGAACCTCGCGGCTCGACGAATGGCTCCGCGCCCTGGTCGAGCTGAGAGGCAGTGACTTGCTGCTCATTCCCGGCGCACCCGCTTCCATTCGCTGTGAAGGGGAGGTTCGTTGTCTCGAGTACGAACCCTTGCAAGGAGCCGAGATCGAGGCGGCGGTGCTGCCCGCGCTCACCCCTCATGCTTTGGAGCTTTACCAGAAACACCACATCGGGGATTCCTCCTACCGCATCGCTGGGCTCGGGCGATTCCGCATCAATCTTCATCACGAGCGCGGAACCGCCGCGGCAGCCATTCGCGCCCTGCCCTCGACCGTACCCTCGATCGGCGAGCTGAATCTTCCCCCGGGGGTCGAGCTCTTGGCGAATTTGCGCCGCGGACTGGTCCTGGTGGGCGGTGCAACTGGCTCGGGGAAGTCCACAACGCTGGCCGCTTTGATCGGGGAGATCAACCGCCATCAGGCGCGGCATATCATTATGATCGAGGATCCCATCGAATACGAGCATGTCCACATCAAGAGCGTGGTCGAACAGGTGGAAATCGGAGTCGATGCCTCGGATTTTCCCACCGCCTTGCGGGCGGCGCTTCGCCAGGCCCCGGACATCATCGTCGTCGGCGAGATGCGAGATCCCGAAACTATGCGTATCGCGCTGGCCGCGGCCGAGACGGGGCACCTAGTTCTGTCCACTCTGCACACGACGGACGTGGCGTCGACCGTTTCTCGCGTGTCGGATTCCTTCCCCCTCGAACGTCAGCACACGATACGTCAGGAACTGGCGATGGCGCTGGCCGCGGTCATGGTGCAAACCCTGCTGCACGCGAAAAACGGCGGGCGGGTTCCAGCGGCGGAGCTGCTGATGATCGGGTACGGCGCTCGCCAGCACATTCGGCGGAACGCTCTGCAGCACCTGCATCAGGAAATTACCATGACCAAGAACAAGGGATCGTTCACCTTAGAGGAGTCCCTGATGCAACTGGTGAATCAGGAGCTGATTGACCGCGAAGTCGCCGAACTCCACGCCATCCATCCGGACGACCTCAGGAGCTTGCTGAGAAGCTAATCCCCGGTCCCTCCGCTGCTCCATCCGGCCGTCGTTGAAGCCCGTTGCAGCCTTCTTGGTGAATACACCAGCCGAGGCCTGCGAAGCAGGCCCAGGCTATCCTGCGGACTATGTCCCAGCCGGGGTAGGCAGGGGATTCGGAGCCAGTCCGTCGGGGTACAATGCCGTCTTCGACCTTGCGCAGCCCTGGGGTGTATCGCCCAATGCCGATTCGCCAAATTACCATCATCGGGACCGGCCTGATTGGAGGCTCGATTGCCCTCGCCTTGAAGAAGCGTAAATTTGCCGGCCGGATCATCGGATGTGATCGCGAGCCCGTGCTCAAGCGCGCCGCCGTGGCCGGTGTCATTGACGCCAGCCAGATTCGCCCCTCGCAAGCAATCCAGGGCAGTCAGATCGTGGTTCTGGCCACGCCGGTTCTGAGCATTATCGATTTGATCGACCAATTGGGCCGAGCCCTGCCTGCCGGCACCTTGCTCACCGATGTGGGAAGCACCAAGGCCGACATCGTCGCGCGCGCCAAGGCCGTCTTGGGCAAGAATGTGGCTGCTCGCTTCCTCGGAGGGCACCCCATGGCCGGCAAGGAACAATCGGGAGTGGAATTTGCAGACCCGGATTTGTTTCAAGGAGCCACCTGGTTTGTCACCCCGGTGGCAGGGCAGAAGATTTACGAGGGGCGGAGCGGGGAGTATCTAGGGTGGCTCGAGAAGATCGGTGGGCACATCGCGGTGATCGACCCGGAAGAGCATGACAAGCTCTGTGCCTGGATCAGTCATCTGCCGCAGATGGTCTCGACCGCGCTGGCGGCGAGCTTGGTCGAGGAATACGGTGCGGAGGCGCCGCTGGTTGAGGCCGGAGGCCGGGCGTTGCGCGAGATGACGCGAATCTCGAGTAGCCCGTATTCCTGGTGGCGTGACGTCGCGTTCACCAACAAGCGGAACCTGGAGGACGCTCTGGGGAAGCTCGAGCAACACCTGGCGCACATCCGCGACAATCTTGATACCCGGGAATTGGCTGCAGAATTCGAGCGCGCGCATCAGCTACGCAAAGTTCGGCTCAAACCCCAGAAGATACAGAGTACACCGAGCCGGTAAGGGCAATGCCGCTCCCTGATCGAGTGGCTGAACCGGGGTGCAAGGGTTGAAGACCTTGATGACCGAATTCCCAGGATCGGCGTTTCACCGAATCGAGAAGCGGATGGCCAAAGAAGAGAAGCTGCGCGCGATCCCCATGCTTCTGATCTGCTTGGCCCTCGCTCCTCGGTGCTTGGCGCAAACCGTGACGATAGACGCCACGCCCGACCACGTGGTGAACACTTTCAGCCCACTCTATGCGCTCGGCTCAACCGTCGACCGTGTACCGAGCAACGCCACCGACACATTCTTCCGTCCCGACCAGATCCGCCAGGTCCTCTCTGCCGGTTGGGGCATTATCAGTTACCGCCAGAACACTGATCTCTTCGTGCAAGCCTGGCATTGGAATCCGAACGGCACCTGGAGCGATCCTTCGGGCCAGGGATACTTTGTCGGCGATTCAACTCCTACCCACGAGATGATCCGCCATTCCTATGGCTATTCACTGCCCCACCGCGGGTTCACTCGTAACAATGGCACGGAGTTCGACGGTTTCTCCCGCCTCGACGATGGGAACCTTGGAACCTACTGGAAAAGCAACCCATATCTGACGCATGACTTCACCGGCGACGATGACTCCCTTCATCCCCAGTGGGTGGTGATTAGTCTCGAAAAAGAGCAGGATATCAATGCTATTCGCATCGCCTGGGCCGAACCCTACGCCCGCGCCTACGAAGTGCAGTACTGGGTCGGAGCCGCCGACCCTATGGACGAACAGGGCAAGGGAGCATGGAAACCCTTCCCTTCTGGGAACATCCCCGAAGGCCACGGCGGAACCGTCACCCTCCGCCTGGATTCCTCCTCGGTATCTACCAAAGCCGTACGGATACTGATGACTCAATCCTCGAATACTTGTGACACCCATGGTTCGAGCGATCGCCGCAACTGCGTCGGCTATGCCATTCGCGAGCTCTATCTCGGAACGGAAGATGAGCAAGGACAATTTAAGGACATGCTTCGTCACTCTCCCGACCAGAAGCAAACCCTGACCTTGTGCTCCTCGGTCGATCCCTGGCATCAAAGTTCCGATTTATACGTCGCACCCGACCGCATGGAATCCGGCGACCAGCCCGGCTTTGATCTGTTCTTCACCAGCGGCATCACCCGCGGTCTGCCCGCCATCATCCCCATCGCCATGCTGTACAGCACCCCGGAAGATGCCGCCGCGCAGATGACCTACATCAAGAAGCGCGGTTATCCGGTTTCGTATGTCGAAATGGGCGAGGAACCCGACGGCCAGTACATGTTGCCGGAGGACTACGCAGCGCTCTATCTACAGTTCGCCGCCGCACTCCATCGCGTCGATCCGACCTTCAAACTCGGAGGACCGGTTTTCGAGGGAGTCGACGAGGACATCAAGGTCTGGCCCGACGCGCAAGGGCACACTTCTTGGTTCGGCCGCTTTCTCGACTATCTGAAAGCCAAGAACCGTCTCCCGGACCTGGCCTTTATGTCCTTTGAGCACTACCCCTACGACGGCTGCGAGACACCCTGGAAGAATCTCTATCGGGAACCCGAGCTGCTTACTCACATCATGCAGGTTTGGCGGGAGGACGGCTTGCCGCCTGGCGTTCCGCTGCTCGATACCGAAACCAACGCTCATGGTGGTGAGGCGGCGGTCGATATCTTCGGCGCGTTATGGCTGGCTGACTCGGTCGGAGGTTTTCTGACCGCCGGAGGCCAATCAACCCATTACTATCACGACCTCCCGTATTCTCCGCCGCATCCAGCCTGCCCCAACAGTTGGGGAACCTATCACATGTTCATGGCTGATAAGAATTACCAGATCCGCCAGCGAACCTCACAGTTCTTCGCAACCCAACTGATCACGCAAGAGTGGACGGAACCGGAAGATTCCGCAGACCACCTCTTTCGCGCTGGGAGCGATGTGAAGGATTCCGCCGGGCACGTTCTGGTGACCGCCTACGCCTTGCAGCGGCCGGATGGGCAGTGGTCCCTGATGCTGATTAACAAAGATTACGAGAATGCTCATCGGGTCCGCCTTCGGTTTCACGATGAAGACAGCCACCGGGATCGTTTCCTGGCTGGGCCCGTCGCCATGATCACCTTCGGCAAGGCACAATACCAGTGGCACCCCGACCGAAAGAGCGGTCACGCAGATCCGGACGGGCCACCGCTTACATCTACTTTCACGGCGGATGAGAACACGCGCTTCAACTTGTCGGCCGCCTCCCTCACCATCGTACGCGGACGAAATTAAATTGATCACGAAACGTTACCTCTCGACCTCGGTATCGTCAGGTTCTTGATTTCGAAGAACCGCCTTCCAGACGACCTTCCGACCGGTTAGCGTGCTGAATTTGATGGAGGATGCCAGCGAGGAGGGAAGCCTAATTGCCTGGGGAAAGCTTTTGCCTGGCAGATTCAGCCACTATCGTTGAGCCGGATGTCCTCGACGAGCGATTTCGTTTAGAATTCGTTGCCTATGAATAAGGTTGGAGCCAGTGCGCAGGAGGCGGTTCGCGACGTCTTCGATGGCGCCACGATCATGGTTGGCGGGTTCGGCCTTTGCGGCATTCCGGAAAACTTGATCCGGGCATTAGTCGAGAAAGGCGTGAAGAATCTTACGACCATCAGCAACAATGCCGGCGTCGACGGCTTCGGCATGGGACTGCTGCTGGCTGCCGGTCAGATTCGCAAGCACATTGGCACCTACATCGGTGAGAACAAACTGCTGGAGCAAATGATCCTGGGCGGATCGATC
>DASPVV010000140.1:0-8377 GCA_035622175.1 Terriglobales bacterium
TAATGCCGTGCTCGTGCGCGTATTCGAGCGCTTCCGCAATTTGCTTCGCGATGGGCAACGCCTCCTCCAGCGGGATCGCGCCTTCCTTGACCCGGTCGGCGAGCGTCGGCCCTTCAACCAGTTCCATCACCAGAGCCCGCAGGCCGCCGCTGTCTTCGAGGCCGTAGACAGACGCGATGTTGGCGTGGTTAAGGGAGGCGAGAACCTGCGCTTCGCGCTGGAAGCGGGTCATCAGCTGCGTGTCCTTCGCAAATTCCTGGAGAATCACTTTCAGCGCGACATCTCGTCCCAGTTTCGAATCCGCAGCGCGATACACCTCGCCCATCCCGCCGCTACCGAGCGGCGATCGAATCTCATAGGGACCGAGTCTTGTGCCAGAAGCCAGGGCCATGCGTGCGCGCAATTATAGCCTGTGCAGCACGTGCACACGGATGCAACGATTCTGGACGTGTCGTCGGCCATCCGGAGCCTGGCCGGCTGATGGCATTCGATTACCCGCGCATAGTCGGCAAGTGTTTACGTTCGAGCTTACTGTCCCGCAAGCGCGTCGCAGCACGGGCGAGCAGTTGGCATCTTTCTCTGCTTGGTATATATTGTTAGTATATATTAAGGAGCATCCGAATGAAGACGGCTAAACTTTTCAGAAACGGCGAGAGCCAAGCAGTTCGCCTGCCGAAAGAGTTTCGATTTGCCGGTAAGGAGGTATTCATTAAGCGAGTCGGCGATGCCGTGGTATTACTGCCGAAAGCGAAATCATGGGATACGCTAATCGAGAGTCTCGCTAAGTTCCCAGCCGACTTCATGAACGACCGCGAGCAGCCTACCGAACCAGACAGTCGGGAGCCGCTCGGATGAAGTGGATGCTGGACACCGACACCTGTATCGCCATTATCAAACGAAGCTCGGGAAGTGCGATCAAGAAGCTGCGCGGCAAATCTATCGGTCAAGTCGGAATGTCTGCCATCAGCCTCGGAGAGCTTTCTTTTGGAGCGGCCAGGAGCGCTCGCCGCGACGAGGCTTTCGAAGCGCTTGCGCAGTTTGTCCTCGCCCTCGAGGTCGCTGCCTTCGACGGTGCTGCTGCCTCACGTTATGGCTACGTTCGCGCCTCGCTTGCGAAACGCGGCACCCCGAGTGGACCACTCGATACATTGATCGGCGCACACGCGCTGGAGCTCGATCTCATACTGGTTACGCACAACACACGCGAGTTTTCGAGGATCGAGGGTTTGCGTCTCGAGGATTGGGTCGACTGAGTGGAGTAACCGTGTGCATCCGGACGGCGAAAGCCGTAAACGGCAGGAAACTCCACAGGGCTCAAAGGCTCGTGTGGGTTCGGTTCCTTCCTCCCGCACCACGTCGTTGCTCGTCATCATTTTGCAACCCCTCGGGAAGGAGAGGTTGCTCAACACTACGCCGTTACAGAGGACTAATCCCAAAATGGGGAAACAACGGCTTATTGTGTTCGAGAATCAACGGTCCCGAACGAAGTGGGGGCGACTACCGCACTCCGTCTACCATGAACAAATCCGACAACTCTCTGGAGAACGAATAGCCGTAAGTCTTGCCGTCCGCGGTTATGCGAACATTGAGGATGGAGGTTACTCCTGCAGCATCGCTCGGAGCCAAGGTCGTAATCAGTTCCCGCCTCCCGGTCGTAAGCTCAACCCGGTAAAGAGGCGCCGAAGTTTTGTCGTCGTGATAAACATAGATCGACCGCCCGTCCGCGGCCCAATTAACCCAGATGTCCTCCGGCAACCAGCCGGGAATCAGCTGCGGTTGTCCGCCCGCAATCGGGTACAGCCCGGCCCGCTCGCTCAGATCGCGGGCAAAAAATGTTCGGCCATCGGGCGAAAGGATGTGGCCTTCAAAATGATTCCGTTTGACGGAAATCACGGGCGTCACAGCGCGTGGGATACCGTCGGGAATGTCCTGGATATACATCTTCCATCCATGACCATCGTCGCCGGCGTAATAAATCGCTTTTCCGTCGGGCATGAAACCTGTCGAAGCGGTTTCCTGCATTCCGGGCACACTGACTTTCTTGATTTCTCCCACGCCCGTGGGCAACAGAATAAAACCCACCAGGCTTACGCTCGTGGCATTGATCGCTAACACCTGCTTGGCTTCCGACGAGAGAATTGGCTCGCCGTACTGTCCCAGTTTTATAGGCGGGGACCCATCCGTTTTTCTCAGGAAAGCCAGGCCCGAAGCACCTGCTGCCGAGCCCCAGTCGTCGAACGAAATCAAGGTACCGTCCGTCGAAATGTCCCTTAGGGTTGCATAGTCGAGCCAGCTCAGGTCGCGCTCCTTCGGATCAGCCGGTTGACGGAATTGCAATCCGCTTCTCCACGATTCTTTGGAAAGAAGCACTCGCCCTTGTCGCGACACATCGTGAAGGCGGACAATGCCGGGCAGGCGAAGAACGACCCGCTGCTTTCCGTTGAGGTTGAGACCAATCACCTCATTCGCCCACCCCTCGGTGCGGGTGGCCGCCGCCCAAACCTCTTCACCCGAAGGAGCCCAAGCCACACCCTCCAAACTGACAAACGTCACTGAGCGGAGCAGTCGCTTTCCAGTGCGGTCCACAACGGTGACCCACCCCGCATCGCCATCGACCGAACTAAATTCCCCGAACGCCACGGCGTTGCCGTGCGGCGCGATTCGCAGATAGCCGAGCGGGTGGGTGCTCTCGTAGAGCATCTTCCCCTGAGGGAACTCCACGCGGTACTTCCCTTCGACCTGCAGGATCACAGCCATCTCGCTGCCGTCGGCGCTCCAATCGGCGGCCAGTACATTGTCGGCAACCTCCCGCGGCGTGCCGCCGGCAAGGGGTACCAGCCCCAAGGTTCCCTGGCAAAGCCCGATATAGCGATCCTTGCAGCCCACCGAAATAGCCAACTGCGAAGCAGACACGGCGAACAACGTGGAGCTGACGACATTCAATGGGCGCGACTCGGGAGTATCGGGCAGCGTGGAATAGAGCTGAAGCGGCTGGCCGTTCCAGCTGGCGCTGTAATAGGTGGAGCGGCCGTCCGGCGAGAAGCGAGCGGCATAAACCAATCCGCGATCAAAGGTGAGCTGATGATAGGTAAGCAGCGGTACCGAATTGCTGTGTGCTCCCAGCATCCAGCTTCCCGCAGCCAACAGTCCAAGCAAAAGCGCACCAGCCGCAAGCATCATCACCCGCTTGCCAGATGTTTTCTTTTCAGCAGCTGCCACTGCAAACCTGGCAGAACCAGTTGCCGCGCTCGTCGAAGAAGCTCCCGACATGCCTTCAAGATTGAACGCTAAATCCCGCGCCGATTGAAACCGTTGCAGCGGCTTTTTCTCGAGGCATCGCCGAACAATGCGCTCCAATGCCGGCGGAATGGGTTTGCCGGTGAGGCTCAACTCCGGCGGTTCTTCTCTCAGGATGGCGGTCATCGTCTCGGCTGAAGTATCGCGCCGGAAGGTGCGCTGTCCAGAGACCATTTCGTGCAAAATCGTCCCCAGGGCAAAAATGTCGGAACGGGCATCCGCCGGCTCGCCCCTGACCTGCTCAGGAGACATGTATCCCACCGTGCCGAGGACGATACCGGTGGAGGTGGGGCCATCCTCCATGGTTGCGCCATCTTCCGAAGACGTCTCCGGCCCCGCCAGCTTCGCCAATCCAAAGTCGAGAATCTTGACCCGCCCATCGCGAGTGACGAAAACGTTTTCCGGCTTCAAGTCACGATGAATGATCCCCTTGTCATGAGCCGCCGCCAGACCCTGGGCGATTTGCATGCCGAACTCCACCGCTCGCCGCAAAGGCAACGCCCCGCCGCTCAACTCCTGGCGCAATGATTGACCCTCCAGGCACTCTGAGACCAGATAGGGCGCGCCCTCGTAGGTGCCGATGTCGTGAATAGAAAGAATATTAGGATGGTTCAGCGCTGCAATCGCCCGCGCCTCGGTTTCAAAGCGCCGCAGCCGTCCGGCGTCTCTGGCCAACCTTTCCGGCAAGACTTTGATGGCGACATCGCGGCCAAGCCGGCTATCTTTGGCACGGTAGACTTCGCCCATTCCGCCCGCGCCAAGCGGAGATTGAATTTCATAGGGGCCGAGTTTTGTGCCAGAGGTTAGAGGCATGATCGCGGGTAATTATAGCTGCAGCACCTAGCGATGGGCCGATCCTGGATGTATCGCCGGGTTCTTCGCCAATTTGTGCGGGCGTGCATTTCGGACATGCCTTCGCTGATTACTCCTGCCTAGTCGGCTAGTCCTTACCGATCGCCGTAAAATCCAGCCATGAGTTCGGTAAACCATTCGCCAGATCGCCTGGGTTTCGTCAATCATGTTTCGTGATTTGCGTTAATCGTTATTTATTCACTATACTTGAAGAAATGGCGGACCGAAGCTACCTCAGCGAGGTCGAATTGATGGTGATGCTCGCAGTGATGCGACTAGATGACAACGCCTATGGCGTGCCGATATCGAGGGAACTTGAAGAGGTCGGCAGGCGAGAACTTCCAATGGGCAGTATCTATGCCACATTGGAGCGGCTCGAAAAGAAGGGCTTTATTTCTTCGAATGTGGGAGAACCAACACCAGAGCGAGGAGGCCGAGCAAAGCGGTATTTTCGCGTCACCGTAGGGGGATTGCGCGAAGTCCGCAAGACGCGCCAAGCGTTAGTGAGCTTGTGGCGAGGCCTGCCAGAGCTGGAGGAGGGAGGACGAGTATGACGCCATCGAAACCGCCCGCAATGGCAACTTGGCTGTTGGAACATCTTCTGCCAGGGGATGAGAACGATGCTCTTGTCGGTGATTTGGTGGAAGCCTTTAACTACCGCCGTTCAACCGTATGGTATTGGCGTCAAGTGCTCATAGCAATTATGGTGAGATTCTCAAAGGAAGTGCTTTCGCAGTGGGTCCCGGTTGGATGGTCAGTTGTCTGGACTATTGTCGTGTCTATGTCATGGCCTCACATAAAGCCTAGCCCGCGATACCAGGCCCTCTTGGGTTGGGGAGTGGGACACGATTGGCCTCAATCACTGGTCTATGTAATGGCAATTTACTTGGCAACTGAAATCGCGCAAGTTTGGGCTGGGCTCAGCGTCTATTTGGTGATAACAAGGAACTTCGACTTGAGGTCCTACTCACGTGGGTTGTTCGTGGGTTCGCTTATAGTTGTGATTCACCAAGCTTGTGGAATATTTTTTAGCGGACGTGGCAGCACGCAACGCGGGCATCTTCCGGGTATGGTGTTGTGGCTACTGCCGTTGTTCTTCGCGCTGCTGCTGGCGATGTGGACAGCGCGCGCAAACGAGGAAGATAGGCGCATCAAACAGCCTGGGGCATTTTCAGTCGAGTAGGCCGATGCTTGTCGCAAAATCGCGTTAGATCAAGGTTGCGTCGTTTCTTCGCTCAATTGCAGACTTGTACATCCATGCATTACTCCTGCAGTAGACAAGGGTTTCGATCGCCGTGAAATCCGGCGAGCAGTTTGGTAAAGCCTTCACCGTTAACGAGGATTTATTCGTGGACGGCTTGCTGCTATAAACACATGGATCGATCCAATGGATACGAAGCGGTCTCCAAAGAATGGCTTGCGGGTCGTGGCAATAGAAGTCGGCCTACTGGAATCGGCGTGAAGGAAGTGCGGAAGTGGGCGAGAACACTACCGCGTGGCAGCAGCGTCATTGATCTAGGCTGCGGCCCCGGCTTTCCCATCACGGCGGTCCTGGTCGAGGAAGGACTTCATGTCTTCGGGGTAGATGCCGCACCATCCTTTGTCGCGGCATTCCAACATAACCTGCCCGGCACACCCATCATTTGCGAAGCCGTTCAGGATTCGAGGTTTTTTGATCGAACCTTCGATGGTGTCTTGGCGATTGGGCTCATCTTCCTCCTCACGGCTGAAGAGCAGCATCGCCTGATCCAGAGATTTGCCGAGATCCTGGTGCCGGGCGGCCGCCTGCTATTCACCTCAAGCGCCAAACGCGCCGTTTGGAACGATGCGATGACAGGGTTGGAATCAGTCTCCCTGGGTGCCGAGCGGTACAGGAAGCTGCTCGGATCCGCTGACATTTCGGTCGTGGACGAGTACGAAGATGTAGGCGAAAACCACTATTTCGACGCCTTCAACGAAAAATAGCGTAAGAGAATCGCTCCCCTGAAGATGAAATCCGGTCGGTAAACCCTTCGCCGTTAATCGCGGGTAACAATCTGTCTCCCCTGTTTATTTCTGAACACCAGCTCGCATCAATGAACAACCGGCCTTCATAGGTCAGTCGTAATCGATTGAACCGACGCCAAGGCTGGTGGCAGGAAGATTGCCACATTTCTCGCTCGAGCGCGCGTATCTTAAGATAGAATCTCTACACTCGTAGAGCGTCGATGACTTGGATTCGACAGATACTGAGCGCGGCACCTCTCGACAACCTGCTTGCCGATCTCCGGTACGCAATCCGGGGAATACAGCGGTCCCCGGGGTTCTATGCCATCGCGATCCTGATGCTCGTGCTCGGCATCGGAATCAACGCGGCGATGTTCAGTGTGTTCGCTCAGGTTCTGCTTTCGCCGCTGCACTTTTCCGATCCGGGAAGTCTGTACGTTGTCTCTTCGCATGCGGCTTCGCTCGGCGATGCTCGCCGGTCTAATTCAGGACCGGACTTTCGTGACTATCGCGATCAGAACACGGTCTTCTCCAAAATCGGTGCGGCCATTCCGCATTTCGCAGAACCTTGGACTGGCGACGGTCCGCCGCGGGTCTTGAACGTCGCCGCAGGGACGCAGCAGTTCTTCAATGTGTTAGGCGTTCCTCCTGTAATGGGGCGACTGTTCATGCCAGACGAGTTCGAGTCCCTGCACAATTCGACCGTCTTAATCTCCTGGAAGTTCTGGAAGGGACAGCTTGGCGGAGATCCACACGTGATTGGGCGCACGCTCGTCATCGAGGACGTTCACTCCGTGGTCGTTGGAGTTCTCCCACCCATGTCCGATCTTTATTCCGATATCGACGTTTGGGGTAAACTGACCACCGAGCCAGCCTGGCCATTCATGAATTGGCGCGCCAACAAATTTCTTGACGTAATCGGGCGGTTAAAGCCCGGAGTCAGCCGCAGCGTCGCCGAACAGCAGTTAACTGCGATTCTGCGCCGAGCAGAAGGCGAGCCTCGCGATGTGCAGGTCCAGCTTACACCGCTGAAAGACTTTATTGTCGGGCCAGTCACACGTCAGCTCGACATCATTATGGCCACGGTTGCCGTGGTGCTTCTTGTCACCTGCCTGAACACGGCCGCTCTCCTGCTCTCACGGGCAGTGAAGCGGTCACCTGAACTGGCCGTTCGGCTGGGACTCGGTGCAAGCCGGGGAAGGATCCGTCAGCAGCTCCTGGTGGAAGGGCTGCTCCTGAGCACCATTGGTGGTATGGTCGGCGTCGCTCTCGCCTCGATGTCCATAGGCCTTGTGCAGCATTTGCCCGGCTTGGCGCTGCCACGGCTCGACGGCCTGCATCTGAATCTGCCCTCGCTGTTTACGAGTATCGGAATCGTTGGAGTCACGAGCGTGCTGTTTGCGCTCCTGCCAGCAAGTGTTCTCTCCAACATCAATGTCTCTTCAGTGATGCGCGGCGGGCGCACGGAAACCGGCAGGTCACAGTGGCTGCCGTTTTCTGCGTTGATTGTCGCAGAGATCGCCTGCGCCGTAGTGCTGACTGTGTGTGCTGGGCTATTGGTGCGCAGTTTTGCGCGAGTCCAGTCCGTCGATCTTGGATTTCAGCCGACGAAAGTACTGACCGCGTATTTGCGGACAAACTATTTCGATCCCAGGGGACTCGCATTCTGGGGTGCCGTGCTCGAGGGGACAGCCAGCGTTCCGGGGGCCACGAGCTCTGCCATCTCCGACTGCATGCCTGCTCGCGCTGCCAATCACGCAAACCTGATGTTCGATGACCGGCCCAACGATCCAGCTCACGCCCCCTCTGCTGAAGGATGCTGGATCAGCGCAGACTATTTCAGGACACTTGGTTCCTCGCTACTGAGGGGAAGGTTCTTTTCCGATCGCGACCACGACACCGCACCGCCGGTCATCATCATCAACGCCTCTGCCGCCCAACGCTTCTTCCCCGGCGCAGACCCGATTGGCAAGCACATCACTGTCGATTATCTTGCGCTCGGCAGCCGCAACAACCGCCCACCACCCCCGCGCGAGGTCGTCGGCATCGTCTCAGATGTGAGGCAGCGAGCGCTCGACCTGCCCAGCGAAGCGGCCATTTACATGCCGTATACGCAGGACGATACCTACCATGTGCTTGCTTCGATGAACCTGTTCGTGCGCAGCTCCGGAGAAAATCCTGCGTCGCTGGCAAACAGCGTCCGCTCGAAGATCCAGTCGATGTACCCCAATCAACCGGTAGA
>DASPVV010000141.1:0-5958 GCA_035622175.1 Terriglobales bacterium
GGTAAAGAATCCCGAGTATCCCTGGAATGGAGCATCCACCAAGACTGGCGCCTGCTCATGCTGAATGGTGCGTTCTCCGTCGAGAAAATAGAAAAACTTGTCCTTCTTGATCGGGCCGCCAACCCGTCCCCCATATTGCGAACGCTGGAAATTCGGGGCCGGCAGGCCGACAGGCGTGGGTAAGGCAGCCGCCACAGAGTTATCGCGGAATAAATCGAAGGCTTCACCGTGGATGTCGTTCGTCCCCGAACGGGTGGTCACATTCACCGCTCCCGAAGAGGTCAGCTCATTGGAAAGATCAAGACTCGACTGGCTGAGCTGGAACTCCTGGATTCCGCTGGCGGGAATGTCCATCGTGGTCGTTCCCACGGTTTCATCCGACACATCGACGCCGTCCACTTCGATGCGCGCCGTCCGACCGAAACGGCCGCCGAAGGAAATCGAGGAAAAGCCAGCTTTCGTGGGGTCGAAGTCCTGACCGTCCTGAATCTGCACCCCGGGTTCGAGCTGTGCCAAGTCGAGAAAGTTGCGCCCATTGACCGGCAAATTCTCGATTTGCTCGGCATTGAGCACCCCCTGCACGGTCGCCTGTTGGGTGTTGACTGCGACGGCCGAGGCTTGCACTTCGACAGTCTGATTCTCCTGCCCGACCCGCAGCCTGACATTCACCGAAGCGGTGTTACCCACTAGCACAGTCACCTGTGTCTCTACCGAACTAAAACCACTGGCTGTGACCTTGGTCAGATAATTGCCGGGAACCAGAGCTCCAGAGTTAAAGGCGCCAGCGTTATTCGTGGTCAGGTTGATCCTCCGCCCCGTGGACAAGTTCGTAACCGTAACCTTCGCCCCTGCGACCACCGCGCCCGAGGGATCGGTCACGATGCCCACAACGCTGCCCGTGCCGATGGTCGTCTGGGCAAAAACAGAAAGAGGAAACAGCAGCAGCACAAGCAGCGGGAAAGCCAAAGTAGGTCGCAACCTTCGCCGTATTTGCGTGACCATAATCCATCCACCTCAAAAGAAATTCTTATCCGGGCTGGCGAGGATCGTCGTTGCCCGATGGGCCAGGTAATTGCCAAATAACACGCTGTGGCTGTTTTTGTGCGCACTATTCTACACTGGTTTTTTCCCCCAGTTATCAATCGTGCTTTCGCCACTTCCACTCCGTGAAAGTCCAGTCGAGCGTGTCTGGCATCAAGCTGAGCTGTTTACGGTTGCCCGACATCTACCCAAGCCGGGTTTGACCATGAGGAGGGAGCCTTGGAGCCGACCGCTCGAACCCGGTAGGTGATGTGCGTTGCGCGGGCCAGGGGTTCTCGGTACCGAGTTTGACCGGCAGGCAATGCGGTGACCTTCTCCCAAGCGTCCCAGTCCGACGAACGTTCGAGTTCGAACCCCACGGCGTTTCCGTATTTCTTCCAGTCGAGTTGGACATCGTGGCCAGACAGCACGGCCATCAATTCCCCGGGCGCGGCTGGCGCTTCCGGCCAATCCAAAAAGGAAGCGTCCGTTACGGCCACAACGCTGTCCTTTAAGGGAATTCGCAGCGTTTGCTTCTCCCGCTGGATCCACACCGCCGGCGTGATCCGACCGGTTCGCACATCGACCAGGATGGGATTGGTAATTCCGCTCTGCGGAAGGCCCACTTCAACGGGAAGCGGCCTGAAATTGTCCGCCGGATCCGAGACGACCGCCAGCCAGACTGCATAGATACGTTTACCGGATTTGCGGTCACGGTAGGCGTACTTGCGCAGTTGGCCGTGATTGTACCGGGCAGGCGGATCGAGGAGGATGTCCGCCATGGGATCGAGCTCGGCCTGTGCAAACAAGGCCGAGGTGACGGCGAAGGCGCGGTACGCCTCACGCGGTCGGAACGCATTCGGGGCAAAGGTTTCGCCGTGCAACAGTCCGGTTTGGTCGTCCTCGTTGCCGTCGGTGCCAGGAACAAATTCCCAGAAAAATGGTTTGACGCCTTGGGAAAGAGCCTGCAGGAAAAAGCGCGGAAGGTAGCGAGCCTGCACCGACTCGTTCGAATTCTTCCAAGCCGGCATCGAGTTCCACTCATTTTCCCAGAACTCAAGATGCTTGCCCACCCCGGGAACGCGCAGCACGGCTTCCCGGAACAGATCTGCCTCTTCCAGGCCATCTTCCTCCTCGGGAGGTTCATTGCGCCCGTATCCCGGGTACGTGTGGTAGGCCATAACATCAATCTTCGAGGGACATTCGCCAAGCGCCGCCAGCACGAACGGGGCATCGATCTCGCTGGTTCCGCCAAAGATCACCTTGGCCTGCGGATCCAGCTCGTGGACGACGTCGGCCACCGGGCACAAGGCGCGTCCGTACTCGCGACCCTTCGCGGCACGCGCCGCGCGTGACTCCACATTGGGCCGCCAATAGCCGATATTCGGCTCGTTCCAAAATTCCCAGTATTGAATCTTGTCGTGGTAGCGTCGGACCATGAAACGCGTGTAGTTCAGAAACCCCTGAATCTGATCCTCCGTCTTGAGGCCGCGAAAAATAGCGGGGGCGGGCTCATCCTGATCCCCAATTCCTGCCGGGGCTGGGTTTATGTGCTGCGGCCTGGTGGCGGCATCTCCCTCATAGAGCGCATTCCCATAGCAGAGTTGGAGCTCGATCGATACTCCATTCTCGCGCAGCGACCGGATCGCCTCGTCCACCTCCGGGCGCACGCTGTAGACGCCCGGGGTTCGTTCTACCCAATCCCAGCTCGTCTTATCGGAGCTGTTCTCATACTGGCCGATGCGAACCCATTTCACTCCCGAATCAAAAACGCCGGTCCACCAATGCCTTGTCCAAGGCAGGCGGGGATCGCGGGGCAAGGGAAGATTCATGCCAAAGCCCTCGGACAGCTGGGTGGAGCTTCGGGCCGGGACCTGCTGCGGAATCCTCTGGCTGGCGGCTGGTATGGCAAGCATCAGCAGGCCGCTCGCCAGAGCTATGGCGGGACGACACGCCCGGCACGGAAGCATGAATCTACCTCCTCTGGCCTGCGCTTCGGATGCGACGGCAAAGTCCGCGGGGATTCAGGCAACCGAGCTGGTTCGCTCCGGGGCGGTACCTACACTCGTCCACGACCTGGTCTGGGCGGAGCTCTCGACGGCTTCGAGCAACCTGTGCACGTCGACGGCGTCGTCGAAGTTCGGGTGGAAGGCATGCTGGCTGGCGAGGCACTCGAGGAAATCGGCGAGCGAGGCAATGAAGGTGTGCTCGTAGCCGAGGATGTGTCCGGGCGGCCAGAAGCGGCCAACGTAGGGATGCCCCGGACCGGTCACCAGCAGGTTGTGATAGCCCTGGACTTCGCGGGCATCGCTTTTGTCAAAGACTTCCAGCCGGTTCAGGTCTTCCAGGTTGAAGCGAATGGCGCCTTGCGACCCGTGGATTTCGAAGGAGTTGCGATTGCGGCATGCGGTGGCGAAGCGGGTGGCTTCGAAGCTGCCGATGCTGCCGTTGGCGAAACGCGCCAGCAGCAAGACTGCGTCATCGACTTCGCGATTGGGCACGAAAGTCTGCATGAGGCTGCTCACTTCGGTGATGGTTCCATTGAGGAGCAAAGCCAGATCGAGGGCATGGGAGAGCAGGTCGCCCACCACCCCGGAACCGGCTTCCGACCTGCGAAATCTCCACACCCCGGCGCGATCGGGATCTCCGCCCCAGCTCTGAAGATAGGTGGCCCGGTAGTGATAGGGCTTGCCGATTTTGCCTTGTTCCACCAGCTGCTTGGCCAAAGCGATGGCCGGCACGCGGCGATAGTTGAACCAAACCAGAGTCGCTACCTTGCGTGCCGCCGCGGCCATGCGCTCGGCTTCCGCGAGATTCATGGCCAGCGGTTTTTCGCAAAGCACGATCTTTCCCGCTTGCGCCGCCGCGAGGGCGATCGGAGCATGCAGGTGATTGGGCACGCCGATATCGACAACATCGATATCCTTTCTCGTAACCACCGATTGCCAGTCGGTTTGTGCCTCTTCCCAACCCCATTGCCGGGCAAAGTTCTCGACCACATCCGGTTTGCGGGCACAGGCCACTCTCGGACGGAGTTCGTAAGGCATGTCGAAGAAGCATCCGACCTGACGGAAGGCGTTCGAATGAGCCCGCCCCATAAAGCCGCAGCCGATCATGGCCACGTTTAGTTTTGCCATTTGCTTGGCCATCGTTTCCTGCCTGTGATCTAAGGGCAACGTGCTAGCGTTCTCACTGCGCTAACACCTTGCGGAATGCATGGATGATGTCGTCTTCGTCGTCCTCGGTGAGACACGACGGAATGGCGAGCAAAAGGCTGCGCTCGAACAAGCTGTCGGCGAACGGGCAGGTCCCTTTCCCGTATTGCACTTTGGAATCGCGGTTTTCGGCCAGACTCCAGGGAAATCCTCTCCCGTCGGTGCTGGTTTTCCCGACCAGGCTGACGATGTTCGAGTAGATATGCAAGCCCCAGTTGGTCATCACAACATTGGTGATCCCCTGGGACGACGTGGCAATTCCTTCGCCTGCGAGCGCTTGCTGGATCCTCTGGGCTTCGCTCGGACGATCGAGGGTGAGAATCAGAAAGGCCCCGGTATCTCCGTCCCGATCGACGATCCGCCGCCAGCGGACTTGCGGGAAGCCTTCCAAGGCACCTCGAATGCGGTACTTACTCTCGCGCATGTGGCGGATAATCTTGGGCAGCTTTTCCAGCTGAACCCGCAGAATGGCGCCTCGTACCTCGTCCAGCCGGCAGCCCCGACCCCAAAGGCAGAGATCGAGGTTGTCAAAAATGGCCCGACCGCTTTCATCGCGCGCGTAGCCGTTGTCGTGCGCTGCCACCGCCCGTTGATACAAACGCTGATCGTTAGTCACCACACAGCCACCTTCGCCGCTGCTCATATTCTTATTCATTTGAAAGCTGAAGATGCCCATGTTCCCGAAGCTGCCCACTTTCTTGCCGCCGATGCTGCCCCCGGCGCACTGCGCGCAATCCTCGAGCAGAAACAATCGGCGTTGGCGGGCGATTTCGACGAGCGCGGGCAGGTTGGCCGGGGCTCCGCTCATGTGCACGGCGATCATGCCGGTGGTCCGCGGCGTAATGTGGTTTTCTAGGTCGCGCGGGTCCAAAGTGAAGGTATCGTCGATCTCCGCGAGCACCGGAACCGCGCCCAGGTTAATGACGGCGGCCACGACCGCTACCCACAGATAGGCGGGCACGATCACTTCCTGACCCGGTCCCGCCCCCAAGGCCGAAAGTGCGGTTTGCAGCGCGGCACTGCCGCTCGACACCGCCAGCGCATGTTTCACCCCGATAAACTCGGCAAATTCCCCTTCAAATGCCTCCACCTCTCCCTTCAGATCGATGCCGTAATAGCGAAACAGCGAGCGGCTCTTCAGCACCCGAACCACCGCCGCAATTTCCGCCTCGTCGAGGTAGTGCATGCCGGGAAATTCAAGGGGCAGGGGCCTGGTTCGAACCGGTGCGCCTCCCTCAAGCACCAACGGCTCGCATGCGATGGTGTCTGGCTTGGGCTGTGTTTTCACGTCAGCTCCTTTTGGGCTTTGCCTCCGCCTTCAAGCGCTCAGGATGGCCTTCGGCAAGGGTCTGCAGTCGGGTTACATTCCGCTGAATAAACGCGTTTACTAACTCCGTTTATATCCTCGAAGCCACCCTTGTCAAGCTTTTTCTCTGCTTCGGTGGGACAAAGAATTCCTGGTGAACCAAGGGCCGCTTTCCCGCCCCTGATCCCGCGGCTTCTCCGCAGGGCCACACTGCGAGTCGCGACCTCGAGGATGGGAGGTTCCCGCCGGGAACGGCAGGAGATAGAATCGATAGCGGCCAAGACGCGCAGCCTTGGGTTCGCCCGGCGGCGTTCGGGCGCGTCTTACTCGCCAGGTCAGGGAAAGGTCCTCCATGCCGCTCGTTCTCAAGTTCCTGCCGCTCACCTTTAGTGCTCTGCTGCCCGTGCTCAATCCGAT
>DASPVV010000142.1:0-5955 GCA_035622175.1 Terriglobales bacterium
TTTGTAGGAGGGCGGAGCCGAGGAAGCGCCCCACCATGGCGCCGCCCCAATAGAAGGCGACGAAACGGGCTGCGACCTTCTCGCTCAATCCGCCAATGTCAGGCTGGTTGAAGTAATTCACCAGGAAGCTTCCGATGGAGACCTCCGCACCGACGTAGACGAAGATGGCGACCGCGCCAAAGAGCAAATTGCGATGTTTCCAAACCGAGTCATTTACCTTTTCTCCGATACGATGCTGCGCCTGCTCAATGGTGGGTAATTTGAAACTGCCGATCGCAACCGCGAGCAGGACCAGAGCAACTCCGAGGCCCACGTAGGGTATCTTGACCGTGGCCGCTTCGTGCAAGCGGTAGGCGCGCAGGGCATCGGGTGTCAAGGTACGTATCTCGGCGAGGGTCTTGGGGGCGGTGCTCAGAATGAACAGGCTGCCGAAGAAGGGGGCGAGGAACGTGCCCAGGGAATTGAACGCCTGGGTCAAATTCAGACGGCTCGAAGCAGTTTCGGCCTTGCCCAACACGGTGACGTAGGGGTTGGCAGCAACCTGCAGGCAGGTGATGCCTGCGGCCAGAACGATGAGGGCAAACAAGAATAAGGGATAAGACGGAACACTGGCGGCGGGCACGAACAGAAATGCACCCGTCCCCATGGTAAGCAACCCCGCCACCATCGATCGCTGGTAGCCGATCCAGTCAATAATCCTTGCCGACGGTATGGAGAAAAGGAAATAGGCTCCAAAAAAGGCGAACTGAATCAGCATGACGCGGGTGTAATTCAGCTCGAAGATCGGCTTTAGATGTGGAACCAGAATGTCGTTCAGGCAAGTTAGAAACCCCCACATAAAAAACAAGCTTGTGACCACCGCGAGCGCGCTTCCATACGCCTCGGACGACTTTGGCACGATCGTGGAAGTTGGAACCTTTGTCGTGACCATGATGTTCCGCCGATCCTCAGCTTATCAGCCTTTGCTCGACCATCCTAGATGACCGGTGTTTTCATCTTGGGCTCGGGATATCAAGAGCGCTTCCCTGCCCGCTCCTTCCGAGCCGTCCGTGGTAGGATCCCTCCAACGTCGACGGCTGGAGGCTGCGAGTGATCCCGCCGAAAGTGGCTAACGCGTATGCCCGGTGCATGCTGCTTTGCCTTTGCGTTCTCGCCTGTGCTGTCGGCCAGCAAAAGATATCTGCTTCGGAGACGGCGCAGACCCCTCTGACCGAGATTCTCGATTACATTCGATCGAACTGGGACGTCCTGACCCGCTCCATGACTCGCTGCGACACTGTGGTCGACCCCAAATTGCCCGAAGCCTCCTTATTGTATCTGCCAGCCGACGCTCCCCCGCCGGAAGCTGTGAAAAAACTCCAGGACTCGTGCAAGGTTCGCGTCGAACCCTTGCCGGCCGTAATTCATCACCCCGGCCAGCCCGAGGTGGAAGCCATGAAGGCAAATGGCTTGCTGTACCTGCCCAACAGCTACGTTGTGCCCGGCGGTCGTTTCAATGAGATGTATGGATGGGACAGCTATTTCATTATCCTCGGATTGATCGACGACGCGCGTTTGGATTTGGCGAAAGGCATGGTGGAGAACTTCTTTTTTGAAATCGAGCATTATGGAACCGTGCTGAACGCCAACCGCACCTATTACCTCACGCGCTCCCAGCCTCCCTTCCTGACCTCGATGGTGCTGGCCGTGTACAACGCCGAGAAAATGGCGCACCGCGCCGATCGTGCGTGGCTCGAGAGGGCATATACGCTGGCGGCTCAGGATTATCAAATGTGGGTGCAGGAGCCCCATTTGGCGGGCACGACCGGCCTCTCCCGTTACTACGACTTTGGCAGCGGGCCAGCCCCGGAAAGCTTGCAGGATGAGGCCGGCCTTGGCCGGAAAGTAGCGGGCTATTTCCTCTTGCGGCCGGAGTTCGCCCGTAGCTACATCGTCTTCCAGAGTGGCGAGAGCGTCGGGGCCCATTACGGCGTTCAAGTCTGTGAGGCCGACAGGGCAGCCCGAGGTTGCGATCCGGCCGGCGACGTGACCCTGAGCGCCGACTACTACAAGGGCGACCGCAGCATGCGCGAGTCAGGGTTCGATGTTTCCTTCCGTTTCGAGCCCTACGGAGCCGCCACCCATCATTTCGCCCCGGTTTGCTTAAACAGTCTGCTGTACAAAACCGAAGCCGATCTTGAGCAGATCAGCCGCGAGCTGGGCAAACCTGGTGACCCTGAGGCATGGAAGAACCGTGCCGACCGGCGCAAGGCGCTCATCGATCAGTATCTCTGGGATGCTCGGCGGGGATTGTTTTTCGACTACAATGTTGCCACCGGCAGCCGCTCCACCTACGAATATCTAACCACGTTTTATCCCCTCTGGGCCGGGCTTGCCACCCCAGCCCAGGCCGGCGCCGTCGCCCACAATCTGAAGCGATTCGAACAGCCGGGAGGTCTGGTCACCAGTCGTGAAAACAGCGGCGCCCAATGGGACTATCCCTATGGTTGGGCACCACTCCACCTACTCGCCATCGAGGGCTTGCGGCGTTACGGATACGATTCCGATGCCGATCGGGTCTCGCTCGAATTTCTCTCGACGGTCCTCAAAAGTTATCAGCGGGAAGGTACGATCCGAGAAAAATACAACGTGGTCACCGGATCCGCGGAAGCGAATGTGACCGTCGGCTACCAGGCCAACGTCGTCGGCTTTGGCTGGACCAACGGCGTTTTCCTTCAGTTGTTACGCGAGTTGCCGAGGCAGGAGTCGCAAAGCTTAGGCAAACCCTAGATCGTTTCGAGCGGGCTTCGATCGCAGAACAAGTCTTCCGATTGGATTCACAACAACCCTTGATGGCATGCTTAGAGAGCTTGAACTCCTCAGGTCCCCCCCGAGACAGAGCGCAGAATTCTTTGGCGAGCCCTTCGTTGCCCACGAAGACCCGACTTCCGGCGACGCTGCGCGCCCTGCAGCATCGCAATTTTCAGCTCTTTTTCAGCGGTCAGCTCATCTCCTTGATCGGGACCTGGATGCAAAGCGTGGCCCAGTCTTGGCTCGTCTACCGCCTGACCGGGTCCTCCCTGCTGCTGGGCTCGGTCGGATTCGCCAGCCAGTTCCCGGTTTTTCTCGTCGCTCCCCTCGGCGGTATCGTGGCCGACCGGTGGAACCGGCAAAAAGTGGTCATCGGGACTCAGACGGCGTCCATGGTGCTCGCCTTCGTTCTTTCTCTTCTGACCCTCAGCGGCATGGTCGAGGTCTGGCACATTTTTGTGCTCGCGGCCCTGCTCGGCGTCGTGAATGCATTCGACATCCCCGGCCGGCAGGCGTTCCTTGTGGACATGGTCGGCAAAGAAGATTTGATGAATGCAATTGCCTTGAACTCCTCCATGTTCAACGGGGCGCGAATCATCGGGCCGGCGATTGCGGGTATCCTGGTCGCGAAGATCGGAGAAGGCTGGTGCTTCTTTGCCAATGGAGTGAGCTATATTGCGGTCATCGTCGGACTTGGTATGATGCGCGTGCCAGCCTCCTCTCCTAAACAGGACGCCTCGCCCCTGGCCCACCTCATGGAGGGATTCCGCTTCGTTCGCCACGCCACGCCCATTCGGGCCATACTTTTGTTACTCGGGCTGGTAAGCCTGGTCGCCATGCCCTATACCGTGCTGATGCCAATCTTTGCCGACCGGATCTTGCATGGGGGGGCACGCGCCTTGGGCATCCTGATGGGCGCCACGGGCGTCGGGGCGTTGCTCGCTGCCTTGACCCTGGCCTCAAAGACCGGGGTACGGGGTCTGGGACGTTGGGTGGCCTTTGCCTGCGCGGGGTTTGGAATTAGCTTGATCCTATTTGCCTTCTCGCGCAATCTCTGGCTGTCGGTGTGCCTTCTGCTGCCGGTAGGATTCTCGATGATGCTGCAGATGTCCTCGTCTAACACGCTCATTCAAGCCATGGTGCCGGACCACCTGCGTGGCCGCGTGATGGCGGTTTACTCGATGATGTTCATGGGAATGGCGCCACTGGGAGCCTTCCTTGCCGGGGCGCTGGCGGATCGCATCGGCGCTCCGGTTACGCTTTCGCTCGGAGCGATTGCTGCCGTTGGCGGGGCCGCCCTGTTCTGGTTACGACTTCCGCAGATCAGAGTGGAAGCCCGCCGGCTGATTGTGGCCCAGTCGGTAGCAGGCGGCGACCCCGCAGAAATGACCACCCGGGTGGGGGAGGATTGAGCGCGGGAGAAGGTCGCGCCAGGCCACCCACCTGGCCGCCGACACGCTGACCAGCAAAAAAACAGGGCGGTGCGGCGCTAAGTACTGGCACCGTCCGGGGGAAAGAAAGTTTTTCTAAAAAGAGAACTGCCCCTTGATTGGAATAATCCGGGGCGAATGATCACCGCCGTAGCCCTGCGATACCAGAGCAGCTTTGCCCGTTGCCGACCCCCCGACAAACTTTCTTGGCGTGATGGCTCGAGCCTGCTCTGGCTGGCGAGACAACCGGAGTGGCTCCGGCTGCCTAGTGTGCGGAGCGCAGTTCGCGCAGCACTTCGAGCAAGGAGGCGTGGGCAAAAGGGGCGGGGGAAAGGGTGAGGACCAACATCAGGAGAGCAAACAGCGCCAGCCAGAGGCGGGCGCCGCGAACCTCGGGACGCTCGGCCACGACCGGATGCCGCATCCCGCTGAGCCGCAGCAGCACCGCCCAGACCAGCCATCCCGTCCAGCAATAGAGTGCCATCGGGATCAACGCCAGAATGCTCAGGCGCGAGATGAATCGGTGTGCCCGCGGCGCGATGGAAAACACGATGTGGCCGCCATCGAGCTGTCCGCCGGGCAGCAGATTCAGCGCGGTGGCGAACATTCCGACCCAGGCCGCAATCGCCGTGGGATGAAAATAGATGGCGTGTAAGGCATGGGAATGGGCTTTGAGTTCCGGCAGGGGAAGCACATACCACACCAGGCGAAAAATGAGCGGATAGCCCAACTCAATATCGGAGTCGGCAACGCCCGGCGGCAATACTTTGGACAGAGGAAGGGCCAACAAAAGCACCGTAGTTGCCACCACGAACCCCGCAATCGGTCCCGCAATGCCAATGTCGAACAGCGCCGTGCGGGAACGAATGGGCGATCGAATGCGAATGAAAGCGCCCAAGGTGCCGATCAAGGTGGGCGCTGGAATGAAGAAGGGCAGGGTCGCATACACCCCGTAGTACTGGCAGCACAGATAGTGACCCAGTTCGTGCGCCACCAGAATCAACATCAAAGTGCAGGCGTAGGGAACCCCTAAGAGCAGATGCGAAGGCTGGGCAAAAGCCCAGCGCATCGGAAAGAAATCATCGTCGAGAGAGAACGCGGGTTCATTGTGCTCGAAATTAAACTCCATACGCGCACCGACCACCAGCGTGGTGAAGATCGTGGCCACCAGCAAGAGTCCGTGCAGCCAGTAGCGTGGTTGGCGCCGCGGCAAAGGAATCAGTTCGAGAGGACGGAGAACCTCGGCACTGGCGGGCGTGGGAGGAGTGAGATCAGGCATGAAATTCTCGACCGTCGTGCAGGCGAGAGACAAACCATCAGATGCTTCGGCCGAGCAAAAGGCGCATCCCCGCCCATCCCATCGGCGGAAGCGAGATCAGTCGATCGATTGCAACTCCTTCCCTGGCTTAAAGCGTACCGCCTTGCCGGGGGGAATGGAAACTTCGGCCCCGGTGCGGGGATTTCGCCCAATTCCGGTTTTCCGTGGCCGCACGTTAAACACGCCGAAGCCACGCAATTCGATGCGATCGCCCTTGGCCAAGGAACGCTTCATACTCTCAAACACGGTTTCGACCGCTAACTCAGCCTTGGTTTTCGTGATTCCGGTTTTGTTGACCACTTCGTTGATGATATCCAACTTGATCACAGGCCGCTCCCGGGGCGAAAACAACCTTGCCGCGTAAAGGCCTTGATGCTAAAAGACATATCGGAGATTGTCAACGGGCAGTCCAATTTG
>DASPVV010000143.1:0-95380 GCA_035622175.1 Terriglobales bacterium
AGCTTTCCCCGCCTGGTTTCTGCTGGGAATTGTGTGCATGGGATGGTCGTGTCCCGCCCGGGCGGCTTTGGGCGGCGACGTTGCCTCGGTCGAGGCCGATCGGGCGCACATGAATGCCAGCCTGCAGGTGACCGCAGCTGAGGGCTATGCAGTGCAATCCATGAAAACGTCCGGGGGCACGGTGGTCAGCGAGTACGTTGCTCCCGGGGGCCGGGTGTTTGCGGTGGCCTGGCACGGGCCGTTTCTTCCCGAGATGCAACAGATTTTAGGGACCTACTTTCAGCAATACTCCGCCGGGTTGCAAGCGCGGAAGAAGGTCTATGGGCGCCGGCCGCTCAACCTCGAGCTACCGGGATTGGTGGTGCAGGCCGGCGGACGCATGCGGGCTTACATGGGCCGGGCTTACATTCCCGAGATGTTGCCCCAGGGTCTCAAGGTTGAAGAAATCAAGTAACCAGCTACGGGAGGACTTTGTGCGCAAACTGGTTTTTGTATTGATCTTGCTGGGATGTTTGGCATTAGCGGTAGGCTGCAGTAGTAGCAGCGGCTCCACCCCCTCAGGGGTGCCGACTGGCACCTCGAGCAATGTGCTGGAAATCGCAGTCGATGGTGGGCCGACGGCAAGTCAAGCGGGCGGTGCCATCTATCCCAATGGCGCGTTCGCCACTGCAACCGTCTGCGCTCCCGGCAGCACCTCGAATTGTGTTACCGTCGATAACCTGCTCGTGGACACCGGATCGCAGGGTCTGAGGGTCTTGCAGTCTGCAGTTTCCTCGCTCAACCTTCCGAGCGTCAATATCAACGGCTCTGCCGCTTATGATTGCGCCTCCTTTGTGGACGGGTCGTTTCTTTGGGGGCAAGTGCAAAGTGCAAACGTGGTTTTGGCCGGAGAAACCGCCAGCAGCGTGCCCATTCAGGTCATCAGTAGCTCCACAGCCAACATACCCACCAGTTGTTCGAACGGCGGAATCAACGAGAACTCGCAATCCAGCTTAGGAGCCAATGGCATTCTCGGAGTTGGGCTTGAACCTTTCGACTGCGGCGGTGGTTGCGATCAAAGCAGCGGCGCCAGTACCCCGCCTACGGGCGCTTATTACACCTGTTCGGGCACGAGTTGCACCCCCGTGTTTGCCTCCTGCGGTTCGGAGTGCTCAGATTCTACCGGGGTGCAGCAGGTCACAAATCCGGTGGTGGCGTTCCCCGTCGACAATAATGGCGTGATCGTCGAGCTTCCTTCGGTTTCAGGCAGCACCGCCACGGTGACCGGTTCCCTGGTTTTCGGCATCGGAACGGAGACCGACAACCAGTTTTCGAGCAGCGCCGAATTGTTTACCGCGGCCTGCGACAAATTCGATACCAGTTTTGAGGGCACGGATTTCTATATTGACCCCTCAAGCTGCACCGGCCCGGGCAGCTTTATTGATAGTGGCTCGAATGGGTATTTCTTTGTCGACGTCAATAACGTTCTGGCAACGTGCCCCTCCAATTCGACGGCCGCGGACTTCTATTGCCCAACTTCCTTAACCTCTTTGTCTGCGACCGTTGAGGATCCGGTCACCATGTTCCCGGAAGTAATCGACTTCAGCATCGACAACGCCCAGACCCTATTTTCCTCGGGCGATGCTGCTGACAGCACGCTCGGCGGTCCTGCAGCCGCTGGGTCTGGTTTTGACTGGGGATTGCCGTTCTTCTACGGGAGAAATGTGTATTCAGCCATCGACGGGCAGACCGTACCTTCGGGCTTGGCGAATGCTCCCTGGTGGGCGTTCTGAGTAGCAACCGTATTTGGGCTTGATGCTTTAAATTAGAACTCGGTCTGCCAAGATCGGTGTCTTCGGCTGCGTGACCAATGGTCGGTCGCTCGGAAAGTCAGACGCGGCTTCGGCTAAGCGCAAGGCAGTTTCGTGGACCAGTCCGTTTCGCCGATGTTGAACGCATGAGCGAATCCGTAGGACCCATTCCCAATCGGTAAGGAAGGCAGGAGCGAGCTTTCGACCTTTCCACTCCACTCCGCCCTGCCAGAGGCGTAAAAGGGCAAGCCATGTCAGCAGGTTTACCCCGAATGTCCTGCGGGAGCCGCTAACCCCAGTTCTTTCATTACCCTTTGCAAATCTTTCCATGCCTCTTTCTTCTGGCGCGGATCGCGCAGGAGAAAGGCGGGATGATAGGTTACGGCCAGCTTGATTCCGCGGAAGTCGTACCAGCGTCCGCGCAGTTCGGCCATGGGTGCGTTAATGGCCAACAGCGTCTTGGCCGCAACTGCGCCGAGCGCCACAATCACGTGCGGTTGAATCGCGGCGATTTGCCGCAGGAGAAAGGGAGAACAAGTCTCGCATTCGTCACGCTCGGGAACGCGGTTGCCGGGAGGACGGCATTTGATGACGTTCGCGATATACACGTCGTCGCGGCGTATGCCCATCGCCTTGATCATGTTGTTGAGCAATTGGCCGGCGCGGCCGACGAAGGGTTCTCCCAGTTCGTCTTCGTCCGCGCCCGGAGCCTCTCCCACGAACATGAGAGCGGCTTGGGGATTTCCCACGCCGAAGACGATCTGCTTGCGGCCTTGTTTGTGAAGGGGACAACGCGTGCAGGCGCCTAGATCCTCGCGAATGATGCGCAGCGCCTGGGCAGGATCACCCACCCCGGCTTCCGGCTTCGGCCGCGAAAACAGATTGTCTTCCGGATCCCCTGTTCGCGCGTAAGGTATGGTTGAGGACGTCATGCAGTTTGGTTCGTCCTGCTCGAGGCTCGGAGCTGGGGCCGCCGTCTTGTCAGTCCGGTCGCAGTCTACCGGACGGCGATAGAAATCGTAAATCCCCAGTTCCTGATAAAAGCGGATTCGATCGACCAGCTGGCGATAGAGAGAAGGATCCAGGGCGCGAGACATGTCCTCAACAGAGTAGCAGCATCGCTTCGAGAAAGGCAGGTTTCCTGCTGTGGAAGGAACGACAACCTATTCTTTCATGGCCGGCCTCGACTGGCGGAGGCGGACGATCTGGTCGAGCACGCGGTGGGCGATCTCCCATTTGCTATTCTCCGGCACGTCGATCGTCTCATCTTCGGTGATAATGGTGACCGCATTACGCTCGGAATCAAAGCCGATCCCTTCCCGGGAAACATCGTTCACCACGATCCCGTCAAGCGATTTCGAGGTTAGTTTCTTGCGCGCGTGTTCGCGCGCGTTCTCGGTCTCTGCCGCAAAGCCGATTACAATCCGCGACCCTTTCTGGCGGGCCACTTCGGAGAGAATGTCGGCCGTGGGCTCGAGTTCGAGCGCCAGCGCTCCGCTGCGTTTGATCTTTTGGGGTTGCACCGATTTGGGGCGATAGTCGGCCACCGCCGCAGTCTTGATTACGATGGTTGCCTGAGGCAACCGCTCTAAGACTGCCCGGCGCATTTCCTCGGTGGATTCGACGGAGACGACCTCGGCAGCGCCGGGAGGAGCCAACATCGTGGGCCCGGTGATGAGAAGCACTCGAGCTCCCCGCCGCAGCGCGGCTTCGGCCATCGCATATCCCATGCGGCCGCTAGAACGGTTACTCAGATAGCGCACCGGATCGATCTTCTCCCGCGTCGGCCCAGCAGTGATCAGCACGGTTTCTCCGGCGAAATCCTGGGACGCTCCCAAGGCTTCGAGTGTGGTTTCGACAATGGCCTGGTTCTCCGCCAGACGACCCGGTCCCGTCATTCCGCACGCCAGATAGCCTGTTCCGGGATCCACCACCCGTACGCCGCGTTTTCTGAGAACTTCCAGATTGGCTTGGGTCGCCGGATGGTTCCACATGTTGAGGTTCATCGCCGGAGCTACCACGACCGGGGCGGTCGTGGCCAGATACAGCGTGGTTAGGAAGTCGTTGGCGATGCCATGCGCGAACTTGCCTAGAACGTCGGCCGTGGCCGGTGCCACCAGCAGCGCATCGATCGACCGTGCCACTTGGATGTGTTCGATGGCGGAGTCGATGTTCGATGGTTCTCCCCCCACGGCGAACATGTCGGTGATGACGCGTTCGCCCGAGAGAGCTGCAAAGGTCAACGGGCGGATGAACTCCTCAGCAGCCTTGGTCAGGATGACCTGCACGCGGATACCCCGGTCCTCGAGCAAGCGGACGATCTCAGCTGCTTTGTAAGCCGCAATACCGCCGCTGACACCAAGCGCCACTTTCATAAAAGTGCCGGTTTGCGATTGCCGAGATTGGCAAAAATCCGGAGGTCGGCAATCCGCAGGCCTTACTCTTGACCTAACGCCTTATCCAGGGTCTCGTTGGCCACTTCGGCCGCCGACTTAGGTGGCTCGGGAATCGTCCATTTGACTTTACCGGCCTTGATCTCATCCTGGGCGATGCGGCAAGGCTTGCGCGAAGTAGTGTCGATGACCGGTGGGGCGCCGCCCTGCAGTTGCCGTGCACGTCGAGCCGCCACCAAGATGTAGCGATAATTACTATCGAAGCCATCCATCAACTTCATAAAATCTCCCCTGACGCTAACCTCCTGGAGCCGCGGCTACCGCGAACGAGGCCACGATCGGCTGCACCCGCGCTTCGATGTTGCGCAATCGGCAACCTTCGGCTTTGGCCAGCGTTTCTTGGTCGGCAGCCACTGGTTCGGTCCCCCCGCGTTTCATCCTCTCAGCAAGCAGGATGGCCTTGAGGGCCGCAATGGATTCCTCCAGACGATCGTTTATCAAAATATAGTCGTATTCTCGGTATTTCTCAATCTCCCGATGGGCGGTGACCAACCGGCGCTGAATCACCTCTTCCTTGTCCAGACTGCGATTGCGCAGACGCTGCTCCAAGGTCTTACGGTCGGGCGGCAGCACGAAGATGCTCACGGCCTGGGGAAGCTTGCGCTTGATCTGCGCCGCGCCCTGGACGTCGACATCGAGCAAGAGATCGTGCCCGCTTTGCTGCGCCTGCTCGAAGAAACGTTGCGCACTTCCGTAGGCGTTGCCGAACACCTCCGCATATTCAAGAAATTCGTGGCCCTGTTTCATTTGCTCAAACGTCTCTCGGGAAACGAAAAAGTACTCCCGGCCGTTTTGCTCACGACCGCGCGGCGGGCGGGTCGTATACGAAACCGAAAAGTCCAGCCCGGGAACTACCTTGCGCACTTTTTCGACCAGCGTGGATTTCCCCGAACCCGAGGGCGCGGAAATGATGAAAACGCTGCTCATTCTAGATTTTGTACCTGCTCCCGAGCCTTCTCGATATCCGCCTTCATCGCCAACCCATAGGTTGTGATTTCTAAGGCTTCCCCGGCAAGTCCAGCGGTCTTTGAAAGCAGAGTATTGGACTCGCGATTCATCTCCTGCAGCAGAAAATCCAGCTTCTTGCCAACCTCCCCGCCCGCATCGAGCAAATCCAGAAAATGCTGGATGTGACTTTCCAGGCGAACCAGCTCCTCCGCAACATCGCTGCGACCGGCGAGCAGAGCCGCTTCTTGCAGGATGCGTTCCGGTTCGACCTGGGAACCGATCAGCTCCTGGATGCGTCGCTTCAGTTGCTCAGCGTAGATCTGGAGCGTGGCTTGGCGGCACCGTTCGACTTCTTGCCGGGCGCGTTGGATATGCTGCATGCGCTCGCGAAGTTCCCGCTCCGCGTCCCTACCTTCCTGTTCCCGCATTTCATTCAGCCGTTCGAGCGCCTCTTCGAGCTTGGCGAGAATCGCTTCTTCCAACCGAGGATCGGCGGCCAGAGCGGCAGATTCAAAAGCCCCGGGAAGGCGCAGAATGAGGTTGAGATCCGGCTCAGCCGCCAGTCGAAATTCCGTCGCGGCAGCGCGAAATGCCTGGATGTAGCCGGCCACCCATTCGCGATTGAAGCGAAAACTGTCCGCGGCGGTGGTTTCAAAATTGAGAATCAACTCGACGTGTCCGCGCACGATCTTTTCCTTCAGCCGACGCCGAACCTTCATTTCCAGTTCTTCCGTCCCCGCGGGCAGGCGGAAATGCAAGTCCAGAAAACGGTGATTGAGCGATTTCAGGGAAAGGTTGAAGCTAGAGCGGCCGTTCGCCTGCCCTGTCACCTGTGCAAACCCGGTCATGGAGCGTATGGCCATGCGGACAATACTCCTCAGGGGGCGCCGACTTTCGGGAGCTCCAGATCGGCGAATTGCAAGTCGTACAGCCGGCGATAGGTGCCAAACCTCTTCAACAAATCCTCATGGGAACCGACGTCGGTCACCTTCCCATTCTCCAGCACCACAATGCGGTCGGCTCGGCGTACGGTCGAGAGGCGATGAGCAATGACCACGACGGTGCGTCCCACCATCAGATTGGCAAGCGCGGACTGCACCAGGGATTCCGATTCGCTGTCCAACGCCGAGGTCGCCTCATCCAGAATCAAGATGGGAGCGTTCTTCAGCAAGGCCCGAGCGATCGCGATGCGCTGACGCTCCCCACCCGAAAGCCGGATCCCGCGTTCGCCGATCACGGTGTCGTAGCCTAAGGGTAAGGCGGTGATGAAGCCGTGGGCTAAAGCAGCCCGGGCTGCCTCTTCCACCGCCCGCTGGGAAACATGCGGTTGTCCGTAAGCGATATTGTTGCGCACGCTGTCGTTGAACAGAACCGTTTCCTGGGAAACGACTCCGATTTGGGAGCGCACCGACGCGAGGGTCATCTTGCGGACGTCGTGGCCGTCGATCAGCAGACGCCCGGCGGTAACGTCGAAGAAGCGTGGAATGAGATGCACCAAGGTGCTTTTACCCGCACCGCTCGAGCCCACCACGGCCAACACTTCCCCGGCTCGAACTTCCAGATCGATGTCTTGCAGGATCTCCCGTTTCTCCTCTCCCTTAGGTTCGTAGGAAAAGCTCACGTTTTCAAAGCGGATACGCTGGGAGAATGGAGGCAACGGCTTGGCGCCGGTGCTCTCCCTGACTTCGTCCTCCGTGTCCATAAAGGCGAAGATTCCCGAGGAAGCACCGAGCGCCTGCTGAAAGTTATTGTTGAACAGCGCGAACTTGCGCACCGGATCGTAGAGTTTAAACACGGCGACAATAAAAGCGAAGAACACCCCCGCCGTCATGCGCTGGTGAGAAATTTGTTGTCGTCCAAGCAGCAGCAGCAGGGCAATCGCGATCGCGCCGAAGATATCCATCAAAGGAGAACTGATGGCAGCGGCGGCAACCGAGCGCAGGTTCGCCCAGAACAGCCGCCGCGCCGCTTTGTGGAATCTGGCAATCTCCCAGGATTCCGTGTTGAAAGCCTTCACGATGCGGTTGCCGGTAATGGTTTCGTGCAGGATGTTCTGGATGTCGGCCAGCTTGTCCTGCCCCTTGCGCGTCGTGTGCCGCACCCGGCGGCCGATCCGTCCTGCCGAGTACATAATAAAGGGCACAAACAACAACAGCACCCACGCCAAGTTTCCTCCCAAGAGCACCACGACAGCCGCCGTGAAAATCAGAGTGAACAGCTGTTGCAGGAACTCCGCCAGGACCGTGGACATGGAGTATTGCACGCGCTCGATATCGTTAACGATGGTGGAAATCAGGGTGCCCGTGGTGTGCTTCTCGAAGAAGGCGGCGGAGCGGTGAAGAATGGAATCATACAAATGGTTGCGAAGATCCGTGATCATTCCATACCCGGCGTAGTTCACCAGATAGGTTCCCAGATAATCGCAAATGCCCTTCAGCATGGTCGACGCTACCAGCGCATAGGCCACGATGGTCCAGGCATCGTGAAGGTGCGACGGCACGAATTGCTGCAAGTAGACGGTCCGGTGGGTCCGGGGAATGCTGAACAGCCGAATATCATTCGATCCCGACGAAGGGTTCAGAACGCGATCCAAAACGGGGCCGACGAGCAGTACGCGGAAGGCGTCCAGCAAGCCCACCAGTGCCAGGAATGACACCGAAGCCAGTATCTGCCACCAATAGGGCAGTGCGTATCGGAGAAGACGGGTCAGTTGCCGCATCTGTCGCCTGCGGATGGAATCGACATGGGCTTGAGAGTCTTATTTTACTGTAGTTGGTGGGCGATTCGGGGGAAATGCGGCCCGTCCAAGGTCGGATCGCGCCGCGGTGGGAGGTCATGGCGGATGCATCGTCCGCGGACGCGCCCCAAGGGCACGACGACGCTAACCGGGACTGTCTCGATGCACCACCTTGACCCGGTATCCCGCGGTTCGCAACAACTTGCCGACCTCTTCCGCCATCATCACGGAGCGGTGTTGGCCGCCCGTGCAGCCGAAGGAAATCGTGAGATAGCTCTTGCCCTCGCGGATGTAGTGCGGCAGCAGATACACCAGGAGCCGGGAAATCCGGCGAATGAATTCCCGGGTTTGGGGAAACGATCGGATATACTTTGCCACCCTCGGATCGCGTCCGCTGAGCGGACGAAATTCGGGCAGAAAGTACGGGTTGGGCAGAAAACGAACGTCAAACACTAAGTCCGCATCCTCCGGCACTCCCTGCTTGAATCCGAAGCTTACGCAGGAAACCAGGATGTTCTTATCGGACTCGCGCTTCTGAAATCTCTCCGTGATGTAGGCGCGCAGCTCGTGTACGTTGAACTTGGAAGTGTCAATCACCAGATCCGCCATGGCACGAATCGAGCGCAGGTGACTGCGCTCGGCCGCGAGCGAAGCCCGCACCGGGGCGTCAATTCCCAAAGGATGCGGACGGCGGGTTTCACTGAAACGGCGGAGCAGGACCGCGTCTTCCGCCTCGAGGAAAACCATCTTGGTCGGCAACATGCGCTTGACCGACCGTACGATACGCGGCAAGTTTTTCAGCTGTTCGCCTTCGCGAACATCCACGACGAGCGCGGTATTGTTGATCTCCGAAGACTGCCCCACCAGTTCGGCGAACTGCGGAATGAGACCCACCGGGAGATTGTCCACGCAGTAATAACCCAGATCCTCAAACGCCTTCAGGACCGAAGCCTTCCCTGATCCGCTCATTCCCGTGATGATGACCAGTTCGGCGGGAGTGCGTCCGTCGCTCGAGCTTTGGCGCACCCCGATTGTGCTGCTCTTCGGAAATCTGTGCGATGGCATCTCGAGGCATGTTAACAGGGAAAAACCCTGATGGTACAGGGTGTGCACCCCCAAAGGTGAACGCTCCTCGGCGCAGATCCCTCGACACGGGGCATCCGCGCAAAGAATTCCTCGCCGTCGGCGGGCACGCTTCCGCTCGATGAGGGCTTTGCGAGCCTTCCGAATCAAGGCTGTTTTCTCGGCAATGCCAGTGAACTCCGAGGGCGGTGCGTACGAATCGTCGCCGCGGGCAACGGTTGTTCCGATAGCGTTGTGCTCCTGGTCGCTCAGCCTGAAATTGTCAGAAAACTGCTTTTGATCAAAATGATGGCGCGGCATTCATGGTGCCGGAAGAGGAAGTTTATCTTTTGCGAACCAATTTTCCCCATAACAATGATATTTTTGATACTGCTTTGTTGCGCGAACAAAAAGCAGGCTTGCCAAGGCCGCCCACGGGTGCTCTTGATAGCTCTGCCAGGAAGGGAGTGCCGAACCGCCAATCGAGGCAGCCCGCGAACTACTGCATGAAGCCTTGCGGCGATCGAGAGGAGAAAGTGTTCTTCCCAAGTGAGGAATTGCCCCGATGACGTTCTTGCCTACAATTTATTGTAAATCGCAAGGTTTTCGGGCGATTGGGACAAGCCAAAATGAATTCGGATCAGTCCGCTCAAAAGGCTTCTTTCAAATCCAGCGTTAAGATACAAACACTTCGAAACATCAGTTCGAACTGGTTCGGCCTTGGGGTCTCCTTGGCGGTGACTTTCTTTCTCTCCCCCTTCATCCTACATAGACTTGGCGATGACGCCTTCGGGCTCTGGGTTTTGGTCTTTTCGATCACCGGATACTATGGACTCTTTGACCTTGGTATCCGATCGTCAGTCATAAAATACGTCGCCAAGTACGCCGCTACCGGTGAATATCCCATGCTTACCTCCCTCATCAACACGAGCCTCTTCAGTTACGGCGTTGTGGCGGCAGTTCTGCTGTTGATTACCGGATTCGGGGCTTGGCAGATCGACTCGATTTTCCATATCGCCCCTGCATTTCTTCACACAGCGCGATGGTTGTTTTTGATGGTCGGAACCTCACTGGCCTTGAGCTTTCCAGTCAGCGTATTTAGTGGGGTGTTGCAGGGTCTGCAACAGTACCATTGGCTAAACCTAATCCAAGTCGCTTCCAACCTCTTGCGCGCGCTGTTGATCGTTTTGGCGCTGAACCGTGGGGGCGGATTGCTAACGGTAGCCATGATCACGGTCTCGCTGCCTTTTCTGGTTTCCTGCGTTTATATCTTGATCGTTCACCACCTCATTCCTGTGTCCTTTCGAATTCAATACGTCGACCGGAGGGTGTTCCGTCAGCTGATCAACTACGGCTTTGTTACCTTTATGATTATCGTCGCGGAGAAGCTTCGCTTTCAGTCCGACACGATGGTGATTGGGATCTTTCTTTCCGCTGCTTCCATCACCTATTTCGCGATCGGCGCGAAGCTCGTGGATTACGCGAATAATGTTGTGGACGCGATGGCCGATACCTTCCTGCCCATGTCGAGCCACTTCGATTCGACGAACGATTGGGACCGGATGCGTAAGCTCTTCATTTCCGGGAACCGTGCCTGCGCATTGGTCATTTTCCCGATTTGTGCCACATTGATCATTCTGGGCAGGTCCATCATCGAGGCTTGGGTGGGTCCGAAATACCTTTCGAGCTACGCCATTTTAGTGCTTCTGATCGTGCCGCGAACAATCTATCGAGCGCAAGGCGCCTCGACTCGCATATTGTTCGGCATGGCCAGGCACAAATCATTAGCGATCGCTGTCGTGGCGGAAGGAGTGGTGAATCTTTTCCTTAGCATCCTGCTCATTCGCCGATTTGGCATTATAGGCGATGCTGTCGGCACCGCCATTCCGTTGCTGTGCACGAGCTTGATTTTTCTGCCCTATTACCTTTGTCGGCTACTCAGAGTCCGCTTTTGCGAATTCATTAACCAGTCGTACGCCGTTCCAGTCGCGCTTTGCGTCCCATTGGTGGCGCTCATGTTGTTGATGCGCCACCTGTTCTACGCACACAATTATTTTCAGCTCCTCGTGCAACTGCTGGCAGGCGGCATTGTCTATGCGACAGGCTTGCTATGGTATTTCTTCACTCACGAACCTCTGGGGTTGAAATTGCGAGCACGTTTCGGCGGGTATGTCGAGCAGGGACTTGACGCCTAAACCGCATCACCGGAAGTCGGGTGCCGCGTGCGCAAGATCTGTTGGGTGCGGAGCGAAAAGGATCTTCGGCGGGTGCAGTGACCGATTTCCTAAGGTCCATGAGATGGCCATCGGCTTGCCGTCTGCAGCGAGCCTGGCCGGCAACGATGCTTGGCCTTAGGGTCGCCGGAATTCCTGTTCGGGAGGTGCCTGCCGGTTCCTGAAACTGCCGCGCGGGAGAAATAGCGCTAGACAAATGGTTCTAAATACGATTATATCAATAGACTTACTGTAGTATAATGGATTGTAACGAGCGCCCGGTTAGAACGTGAGCCCCTTGTTGTACATGCGTTCTCTCCTCAGGCCTCCCTACGCTGTTCACGGTTGGCATGGTAGCGCGGCCGCAAAGCCCCGTTACGCTTGCTGGCAGGTACGAGAGGCTGAATGACATTCAAGGCAGAAGTGTCGCAGTCTGCCCTTTCACGGGCGGGCTGTCCTAAGTGCAACTCGGAGTTGCAGATAGAAAGCCGCCGGTGCATTTGCAGCAATTGCAGCGATCGTTGGGAAATTCGCGATGGTATTCCGCGTTTCTTTAACCCCGGGTATTACTGGGGCGAGGTTCCCGAACCGGAAGCCATGGCGCTGCTTGACGAAGCTCGATCGCTGGGCTGGCGTGATGCGGTTGAGCAGCGCTTCAAAGGCAGTGCTCCCCTGCAATATTCCATCCTGAACTGGCAAAGCCGGGCGTCATGGCTGCCTCTGCTTGGTCTACGCGCTGGGGCTGTCGCCCTCGACGTCGGCTCCGGATACGGCGCGATCACGCACGCCCTGGCCGTCTCGTGCGCGGAAGTCTATTCGCTGGAGGCGATCCCTCTACGCATCGAGTTCTCGCGCATCCGCCTGCGGCAGGAAGGGCTTTCGAATGTTCATCTAATGCAAGCCAGCGCCACACAACTCCCCATACGCGATAACAGCTTCGATCTCATCGTGATCAATGGGGTTCTTGAGTGGGTCGGACAGTGGGACACCAGCGCATCGCCTGAGGCAGTTCAACTTGGGTTATTGCAGAAGTTGTATCGCGCCCTCAAGCCAGAGGGAATCCTGCTCATCGGCATCGAAAACCGATTCGGCTACAACTTCTTCGCCGGCGGAAGAGACCATTCAGGTCTCCCCTACACCGGCCTGATGCCGCGCTGGCTGGCAAGTCTGGTGCTGCGGCACAGCAAACGTCCTCCCCATCGCACCGAACTCAACGCCAGACATCAATATCGTACATACACCTACAGCGAACTTGGTTATCGTCGAATCCTGCGCAAAGCCGGTTTTCGCTATCTGACCTTTTACGCTGCCGAACCCGGGTACAACGAGCCGGTCTCGCTTGTTCCACTGCGGCGAAACGCACTCACGGCTCATATTCTGCGCATGATGAGCGAACCCGATTTAGGCTCGCGACGGCGTTGGCGGCGACTTGCGAAGTTGTACATGAGCCGTCTTGGACTCTTCCGGGCCTTCATTCCGGATTTCGTAATTATTGCCAACAAGGATTCTTCCCATGCTCATTCAAAGCAATTCGTCGTTCTGGTCCCAGGTTCATCGCCTGTTGCCGAGTGAACTGCGGATGGAAGATGCCATTCCGTATCTTTCCGGAACGCCCGGCAGCAAGAAGACCGTGATACGGTTCTTCAGGTCCGGCGACTCCGCACCGAAGTTGGTCCTCAAAGGTTCGCGAGATGCTGGCTGCCAGCGAGCCCTAAAGCTTGAGGTGAACGTCCTCCGGTTCCTGCAGTCAAGAGTTCGGGAAGGCACCGACCTGGGATTCTCGACTCCGGTTCCAGTTATGTCCTTCGAGGACAATGGATGGCACTACACGACAGAAACCGCAGCCCAAGGTCAACCACTTTCAGAGCTGATCTTCCTGCATTCTCGGAGGGCAAGGTGGAGCATTTTGCACAACGAACTTCTGCACGCCCTTCAGAGTGCGGTTAAGATCCCGAACGCCTTTCATGGCCAAACCGCGGTCCGCGAGATTCATCCAACCTGGTACAAGCTTCCGAATTGCGTGAGTTTAGAGCACCGAGTTCAGAGTGAGCTTGCGGTGGAAACCGCCAAGTGGATGAATGCGCGGCTGTGTGCCCACGGCGATTTCACCATTGAAAACGTATTCTCGGAAAGTTCTTCCGGCAAGGTGTCAGTAATTGATTGGGAACTGCCCATGCTAGGCGTCCCACCGTTATATGACGCATTCACGCTGTTGCTATCGTCTCTCCCCGCACTCGACTTGGAACCGGTAGAAACCACTGGTGAAGACCTTTTGCCAGGCCAATTTCGAGCAGCGTTTTTTGGTACTGGCCGTTGGGCAGTTGCCACGCGGGAACTCCTACAGAGAGTTACGCCAGGGGAAGCCTCGGGGCTGTGGCTGCAGATGCTAGTATGCCTGCTGATCCGGTCGAATTACTTCCTTTGGCGGCAACCGGCGATTGGCGCGCGGTACTGTCGCTTGCTGGAGATTGCAGGGAATCACAGAGAACATTTTGTTCTCCATGACTGGTGTTAATCCTCCCAGCCCTTGCGAGATTCTTCGTTTGATTGAACAGCCTTGCCGTATCGGTGACCAACCCTGTCGCCAAGAATATACCCCTCTCGGACAGGATGGTCTCACGTCCCATGGAAGTAAGGGCCAATTGGGTTTCGCCGGCGGCACAACCAGTCCTTCTGGGTCCCTGTTGTCGAGGCCTGGTAGCGGTTCACCTTCAAAGCCGGTGGCTTGACCGCGCGCTTGCACCGGAAGCCAGCCAGCAGAGTTTGCCAAGAAGCAAGCGGAGATGAGGATGTTACGAGTGGTGATGGAATGCTAGAGATGCCTTATGTCGTGCGGAGCAGAAGCCAATGTTAGGATCGAAATCAGCAGGCCACGAACCCTGCGCTGGCTCATGACAGAATTCTGCGACGTTGCCCTGCCGCTTCCCCTCGACATGCTTTTTACCTACCGTATTCCGCAAGGTATGGAACCAGTGGTGGGGGGCCGAGTAATGGTTCCGTTCCGCCAGCAGCGTCTCTCCGGCGTCGTAACCGAACTGCACGATCGGTCTCCTGAAATCCCGACCAAGAATGTTCTGAGCGCTCTCGATCGCTCACCCCTACTCGATCTACGCCTGATCCAGTTGGCGAAATGGATCGCCGACTATTATTTGGCCCCCCTGGGGGAAGTATTTCGCACCATGCTGCCCCTTAGCGCGGAGTTCCAACGCAGCGTCGTCTACCGCATCACGGAACAGGGACAGACGGCCCTGCACTTAGCGGGCAGGGTCGGATCGGCGATGCGCTCGCACCGCAGCGAAAAAGATCCACTGGAGGAATTTCGGGTTCTCGACTATTTGGCCGCACGGGATCACGCCCGGGCGGAGAGTTTGCGCGCAGCGACGGGAGCTTCTTCCCCCAGGCTGGCGGGGATGATTCGCAAGCAATGGATCGTGCGCGAAGATCAATCGCAGGCTCGCGATGCCTCTCGCCTGGTGAAGCTCGCGGTGCTCAACAAGGTAGAAGGGAAGCTGAACGCGAACCAAGGCTTGCTCGTGGATCGCCTGGCTCGAGCCGGGGGAACAAGCAGACTCGGCGACCTTCGATCGGACATGCCGCGCAGCACTCTGGGCACTCTGGTGAAGCGCGGGATGGTCGAGATCGTAGAAGAACCCGCCGACTTCATTGTCTCCACCCTTAAAGCTCGCCCCTTGCCCGCGATGCTTAAGTTCAACCCCGGGCAACAGGCAGCTCTGAGTGCGGTTCAGAAGCGGGTCCAGGCGAACGAGTTTTGCGGCATTCTGCTTCACGGGGTAACCGGATCCGGCAAAACTGCGGTATACCTGGCCGCGATGCGTTCCGTGCTCGACGCGGGCAAATCGGCGATCCTGCTGGTCCCGGAAATCGGTCTGACACCGGCCGTGGCGGCGGACTTGCTACAAGCCTTCGCGGAAGAAGTGGCCATCCTGCACTCGGCTTTAACCAAGCGGGAGCGTGCCGAGCAATGGCACCGCATCCGCCGAGGCACTGCCAGGATTGTGGTGGGCACGCGCTCCGCCGTATTCGCGCCAGTTTCCGGTTTGGCCTTGGTGATCGTGGACGAAGAGCAGGATGCTTCTTACAAGCAAGAGGAAATGCCGCGCTATCATGCCCGGGATGTAGCCGTGATGCGCGCCAAAATGGCGGGTGCGGTGGTAGTGTTGGGCTCGGCCACTCCCTCCTTGGAAACCTACTTCAACACAACCAAGAACAAGTATGAGTTACTGGAACTGCCAGATCGGATCGAACAGCGGCCCTTGCCCGTGGTCGACATCGTCGACATGAGGCGGGAATTTCAGGAAACCGGCAAGGAACAGATCATTTCCCGAGCGCTTGAGGAAGAGATCCGGCTCAGGCTGGCGAGGCAAGAGCAAGTTATGGTTCTGCTCAACCGCCGCGGCTATTCCCCCTTGGTCCTGTGCCGCGCCTGTGGAAATCACCTGCAGTGTCGAAACTGTGCCATCGCTATGACCCATCACAAGCGCGGCCAGCGTATGGTTTGCCACTATTGTGGATTCTACGCGCCGGTGCCCAAGCATTGCGGCGAATGTGGCAGCGAGTATGTGCATTTCCTCGGAGCCGGTTCCGAGAAGTTGGAGGAGTTGCTCCATGGGAAGTTTCCTCAGGCGCGGATCGGGCGGCTGGACCGTGACACTGTGCGCGGCCGGGAAGACTTTGAACGTATCCTGAACGCGCTCAACGCGGGCGACCTGGATTTGTTGGTCGGCACGCAGATGATTGCGAAAGGTCACGATATCCATCGGGTTACGCTGGTAGGCGTCGTCGGCGCCGACAGCGCTTTGGGGCTGCCGGACTTCCGCTCGGCCGAACGCACATTCCAACTGCTCACCCAAGTGGCTGGTCGTGCCGGACGAGGGGAGAAACCCGGGAAGGTCATTCTCCAGACGTATTTCCCGGATCATTACGCCGTGCACTATGCAGCACGGCACGACTTTATCGGATTCTATGAAAAAGAACTGGCCTTCCGGAGCTGGATGCAGTATCCCCCGAAGACCGCACTGGCCAACGTTCTGATTCGCAGCCCCAACTTAGAGGAAGTGTTAGGGTGGTCGGGTAGGTTGGGACAATGGTTTGAGAAGATGCCGCATCAAAGCATCCGCGTGCTGGGACCTGCCGCGGCACCTATCCCGCGATTGAAACAGGACTATCGATATCACTTTGTTTTGAAGTCGGCGAGCCGCGAAGACCTCAATCGGCTGCTACGCGCTACGCTCGTACATGCCGCGCAGCTGAAGATCCCACGAACCCAGATCATTGTCGATGTCGATGCCATATGGCTGATGTAAGAAGAGACCCTGGCTTAGCAGGTGGAAGCGCGCATCGGTCATTTCTCCTTCGAACGCATTGGTTTTGCAGGGTCGCCGGCATGGAAGTCGGGGGCCCAATTGGGTAGCCGAATCTAAGTACCTGGCTTCGATGGCAATGGTCTTCGCCAACGATCGGCGGCAGCATGGCTTCCGGCCCTGCGGGAATGCCAGATTCTCATCCCACCTCGGGCAACCGCGTTGTAGCTGCCACGGGGTGGAAGGAAATGCTGTACCGTTCGGGCTTTCGCTCCTCGCAGCAACGACTGCCCAATCGAACGGCCAGCCATCACCACGACGGGTGGGCGTTGGGGGCGCTTTCGAGCGCTGGCTGGATCAGACTCGGTGAAGGTTCTGCAGGAAAACTCCACAAGCAACGTTAGTCCGGTTCCTCGGTACCGGGTGGACGAGTTGAAATTACTTCAGTGATGTGGCGAGCCGAACCTCGGAGGAGTAATCTGCGCAATAACCAATGTTAGGGCCTAACGATCTATTCTCGCCGTCTGCTCTTCAGGCTCCCTCGTACGCTGTCGTACCAACTCAGCTCGACTTACCGACTCATCACGGGACAAGATCATGAAATTTCGATTCCGCCAGCTAAGCTTGGCAGCGCTCACGCTCGGACTTGCAATGCAGCCGGCGATTACCCAGGCAGGCGATTTGGCGGCAGCCAAGCTTCTAGCTCTCGAAAACGGGTGGAACCTCGCGCAACTGCAGCGTGACTCCAAGGCGTTGCAAACATTGTTGTCGGACAGGTTTGTCTACACCGACTATGATGGGACGGTCATGAATAAAGTTCAGTTCCTAGAGGACAACAAGGATCCCGCTTACAAGCCGACGCTTGTGACCAACCAGGACATGCAAGTCATCACCTATTCGCATGTAGCCATCGTCATCGGAAAATATCACACGAAGGGCACCTACCAGGAGAAACCCTTTGACCACTGGGGACGGTTCACCGACACCTGGGTTTACGAGAATGACAATTGGCGATGTATTGCAACTCACACCAGCCTGATGACCCCTCCGTGACGTTGGTGAAATAGTTCCGAGTGCTGATCATGCCGTTGTCGTACCCTTTGAGGTAATCGCCCTCGCGCCCGATGGCGAGGTTCAGCACGCGCGGCCCGCCTTGCTCCACAAGGAAAGCGAATCCAGCCGAGGCTTTTGCCGCAGTTGGGTGCTGACCTGCTTGCCGAGCAGGCCTGCCCAACATGCTCACCAGCCCCATGCCCGGCATCCCGACGCTCGCTAGGGGCCTTCAAACGAACTGTTAGTCTTCGATACCCCCCATCGGTTGAGGCGTCACATCGATAGTCCCCGACACGCAGCTAAGGCCGCCTACTAAATGTACTGTATCGAACAGACCGAGCAGGATGTGGCACGCTATGGGGGATGTCTCTTTCCTCTCAGCAGAACAGGATCAGCGAGCTATGCTCGAAAGTCATAGCGACGAACGATCCCGCTGAGTTCGCCGATGCCGTTTTTCAACTGAGGGCGGCATTGCGTGCGCAGCTCACCTTCCTGAAAGCACTGGTTTACGATGCTAAGCAAACCATCGCCCAGCTGCCGGCTTCTTCCTCTTCCGAGCGCCGCAAAATGCAGCGACGCCAGATGGAGTGACGCCGACTGAGACCTGAGCAGGCAGGGGGCAATTCCCACGCTTGATTCTCTCCTTTCCTTGTTCATGGGAAGCGATAACTCCGGATGCGAGGGAGAGCCGTCCGCAGTGTTGGAGCACCTGCGAGAGAAAGGCTTCCCAGAAGGAAGCCTTTCCCTGAGATTCACTGGCATGTACGGTCACCGCGCCGTGCGCACGCCAAGGAGGCTATTGGTTACCCGAAGTCCGGTCGGGCTGGACTTGCTCGGGGGCCAAGGCCCCCTGTTTCGGGCTGGGCGTATTGGGGGCGTACTTGGCCAGAGTCTGCAAGAATTCATCACTCCCCTGGGGAGCTCGAACGTCGCCATAAAGGATATCCTTGAACGGTTCCATCTTGCCATAGAGGATTCGCGTCTCGTCCTTATCCTGGGTGATGGCGGCTCCGCTAAGATCAACACCGGCGAAGATCCCGCGGGCCCGCGAATAGGTCAGTACCTCGGCCTTCATCTTCCAGTCGGTATCGGCGGCGGCGTCCCGCCCAATGGGCCCGGCGGCCGCGGATGCGTCAGCCCCGAGCTTAAACTTGCTCGAAAGCAATGCGTTCATGCCCTTCTCATTCATGACCAGCATTACGACGTCGACGGCCTGCCCCCCAAGTTGTAGACCGAAGCTTCCTCCGGTCACCGCAATGGGTGCGGGGGCACTCCAACCGTGATCCGTTCTGCAGGTGGCAATGCCCTTACCATGGTTGCCGCCAAACATGAGCGCGATCTTAACCATCGAAGGTACGATTGCGATGCAGCGCGCGTCACTGAGGACTTTGTTCGGTATGGCCTTGTCCGGCGCACTCATGATCTCATTGAGCACGTTGGCCGAGGCCCCGATGCGCTTGACGATGTCCGATTGATCTTTGGAGTTGTCTGTATCTTGGTCGTCTGCCCAGCTTGGGATGGCTAGGACCAAGACTGAAGTGACCATTGCAACGAAGCAACTCACCATTATCCGTTTCACGCATGTCATTGTTCACCCTCTTCTGTGCCCAAGTGAGCACCGAAATATGCTTGCTCTTGCTTCTCGAAGACTAAACATGATGGGCGCGCGCTACCATCCCTGCTCGGCTGTAGATTCCGTCGTTAGATGCTCTAGAGGCTCCGGTTTCTTCGTGGTAGGAATACTGGGCAGGCAGTTCGTCCGACGTAAAAAGTTGCGGCTCCCGGTGTTCACCTGATTTCGCCGTTGTAGTCGAGACAGGTTAAAGTAACAAGATTGGCACTTCGGAATGGTGAGTCGAAGTCAACCTATTGTATGGCCCGGTAAGCCCTATCCGCTGGGGGCAAGCTGGGATGGCGAAGGGGTCAACTTTGCGCTCTTTTCCGAGCATGCGGAGAGCGTGGAATTGTGTCTGTTTGACAAATCAGGGCGCCGCGAACTGCACCGGGTCAACGTCGCGGAACAAACCGATCAAGTCTGGCATTGCTACTTGCCGGAGGGGCGACCCGGCCTTCTCTACGGCTACCGCGTCCACGGGCCGTATGACCCAGCCAACGGGAACCGTTTCAACTATCACAAACTCCTGCTCGATCCCTATGCCAAACAGATCGTGGGTCACCTGAAATGGAGCGACTCTCATTTCGGTTACCGCATCGGCCATCGGCAAGAGGACCTTTCTTTTGACCGCCGCGACAGCGCACCCGGAATGCTCAAGTCGATGGTGGTCGATGCGGCATTTACTTGGGGCTCGGAACAACCGCCTCGCATCCCCTGGCACAAGAGCGTGATCTACGAACTTCACGTCAAAGGCTTCACGATTCGCCATCCTGATGTTCCAGCGCCCTTGCGGGGCACTTATGCTGGATTGGCGACCGCACCGGTCATCGACCATCTGGTAAAACTCGGCGTCACCGCGATCGAACTCATGCCCGTGCAGTACTTCATTGATGACCGTCAATTAGTAGAGAGGGGTCTGCGAAATTATTGGGGATACAACTCCATCGGATTTTTCGCACCGGCATCTCCGTACTGCGCGAGCGACTCGATCAGCGAGTTTAAGACCATGGTCAAAACCATGCATTCGGTTGGGATCGAAGTCATTCTGGATGTGGTTTACAACCACACGGCAGAAGGCAATCAGCTGGGGCCGACACTTTGCTTTCGCGGCATTGACAATGCCGTCTACTATCGCACTTCCCCTGACAATCCGCGCTATTACGTGGACTATACCGGAACGGGCAACACCCTGAACATGCGCCATCCGCGCGTGCTCCAGCTCATCATGGACAGCCTACGGTACTGGGTGTTGGACATGCACGTCGATGGCTTTCGCTTCGACTTGGCGGCAACCCTGGCGCGAGAGTTGCACGAAGTAGACCGGCTTGGTGCCTTCCTCGACATCATCCACCAGGATCCCGTCTTGTCGCAGGTAAAGCTCATTGCAGAGCCGTGGGACCTGGGTGAAGGCGGCTATCAGGTGGGCAAGTTTCCCGTCGGCTGGGCGGAGTGGAACGATCGCTATCGCGACGCTGTTCGGGCCTACTGGAAGGGCGACGGCGGCCAAATCGGCGAGCTGGCGTACCGCATGACTGGTTCGAGCGACCTCTACGCGCGTAGTGGCCGTCGGCCGTACGCTAGCATTAACTTCGTGACGGCCCACGATGGGTTCACGCTTCAGGACCTTGTCAGTTACAACCAGAAGCACAACCAATCGAACGGCGAGGAAAATCGCGATGGCGCGGACAATAATCGCAGCTGGAATTGCGGTGTGGAAGGCGCGACCGACGATGCGGTGATCAATGCCCTGCGTGCACAGCAAAAAAGGAATTTCTTGGCAACGCTCCTGCTCTCGCAAGGGGTACCAATGCTATTGGCGGGCGACGAGCTCGGCCACACCCAGAGCGGCAACAACAACGCCTACTGCCAGGACAATGAAATCAGTTGGATCGACTGGGACACTGCGAATGACGAGAAGAAACTGATTGGGTTCGTGCAGAAGGTAATCGCTCAGCGCAAAAACCACCCTGTTTTCCGGCGCCGAAACTTTTTCCAGGGCCGGGCAATCAAGGGCGTCGGCATCAAAGACATTCTCTGGCTCCGGCCGGATGGCAGGGAAATGAGCGACCAAGAATGGAATCAGGAACATGCCAGAACACTCGGCATGTTCCTGTCAGGAGAGGCGGTCGACGAAGTTGATGAGAAGGCTCGACCTGTCAAAGATGAGAATTTCCTGTTAGTGATGAATGCTCACCACGAAGCAATTCCATTCTTGCTGCCTACGGTAACTTCGGGAATGCTTTGGATAGTGTTGATCGACACTTCCTGCCAGATTGAAGGCCGTTCCACCGTTCAATATGAGGCGGGAATGAGCTATCCGCTGCAAGCGCGATCTCTGGCTTTGCTGGTGCAACGGCAACGCGGGCGGATTCGCCAGGACCGCAGGCATGAGAAGTAACCATGCCATGCCGTTCGGGGCCGAGGTCCGTGAAGACGGCAGCGTTCGTTTTCGGTTGTGGGCGCCCCAGGCGCGACGGGTCGAGCTTCGCCTCGAGGACACGGGGGAGCGATTGCTTCTCGACCGATTGGAAAAGGGATGGTTTGAATTGCTGACCCGCGCAGCCGCCCCGGGCTCGCGTTATCGCTTTCGGATCGATGACCGTTCGAACGTCCCCGATCCGGCCTCGCGATTTCAGCCTTGCGATGTGGATGGCCCCAGCCAGGTAATAGACCCTCAAGAATTTGAGTGGAACGACGCCGAGTGGCGCGGACGTCCCTGGGAAGAAGCGGTGATCTATGAGTTACACGTTGGGGCTTTTACTCAAGAAGGCACCTTCCGGGCAGTTGAGCAAAAGCTCGACTATCTCTCTGCCCTAGGAGCCACTGCGTTGGAGCTCATGCCCGTCGCAGATTTCCCCGGACAGCGCAACTGGGGCTATGACGGGGTTCTGCTCTACGCACCGGACAGTGCTTACGGTCCTCCCGCAGACTTGAAGCAGTTGACCCAGGCCGCCCACACCAGGGGAATGATGGTCTTCTTGGACGTGGTCTACAACCACTTCGGCCCCTACGGCAACTATCTGCGCGTCTATTCGCCCCAGTTCTTCACCGGTCGTCACCGCACTCCGTGGGGCGAAGCCATCAATTTTGATGATCGCGAGAGCAGAACAATCCGAGACTTTTTCATTCACAATGCCCTTTACTGGCTGGAGGAGTATCACTTCGATGGACTACGGTTGGACGCTGTACATGCGATGATCGACGACTCAACGCCCGATATCCTGACCGAGTTGGCGAGGTGCGTTCGCGAGAAATTCCAGGGTGAGAGACGGATTCATCTCATGCTGGAGAACGGAAACAATGCCGCTCAGTTTTTGCGTCGCGACCAGGGAAACCGGCTTCAGTTCTACGACGCGCAATGGAATGACGACATTCACCACGCGTTGCATGTGCTGATCACCAGTGAGTCTGATGGCTATTACTCTGATTATGTGCACCAACCGATCCAGCAGCTTGGCCGCTGTTTGGCCGAGGGCTTTGCCTATCAAGGCGAGTATTCCCAGTATCACGGCACCAAACGCGGCACGCCGAGCGGCACATTGCCACCTTCAGCTTTCATTTCTTTCTTGCAAAATCATGACCAGGTGGGGAATCGCGCTTTCGGGGAAAGGATCCTGCAACTCGCTCGGCCAGAAGCGGTGAGGGCTGCCATGGAGATCCTACTATTGGCGCCCGCTCCTCCTCTGCTCTTTATGGGAGAGGAATTTGGCGCAACGTCGCCCTTTCTGTTCTTTTGCGACTTCCAGGGGGATCTGGCTTTATCGGTAACGACAGGCAGAAGGAAGGAGTTCACCCGTTTTTCCCAATTTAGCTCGATTGAAAAACGCGACCGGATCCCGGATCCGAATGCGGAGGAAAGCTTTCGTCGGTCAAAGCTGAATTGGAGTATCTTGGCGAATGAATCTAATTCGAGCTGCCTGCAGCTCTATCGCAAACTGCTTTCGACTAGGCGCCGCGTGGTCGCTCCCTGCTTGGTCGGAGTTGCTTCCGTCAGGACCCGATATTGTATGCTCCAGAACTTGGGCCTTGCCGTCGACTGGATCCTTGGAGACGGCAGCGTTCTGAAGTTGTATGCCAACCTAGGGGGTGACTGGCTAACCACAACGATGTCGCCAGGTGCAGGCCAGTTCTATAGCAGCAGTCCGGAAGCGGCCAAGGCCTTGGAGCACAATCGACTGGCTCCTTGGTCTGTGATCTGGTTACTGCAGACCTGCGATCCGGGCTGAGTCCTTGCCGAAGAGTGGTGCGGCTTGGCGAGGCGTCGACTACACCTTTGTCGGCAGCTTCAGGATTTGATTCTGAATCGCGTAAATCGCGAGCTGCGCTTTGTTGTGGATGTCAAGCTTGCGCATGAGATTGAACTTGTGGGAATCCACAGTCTTGATGCTCAGACCAAGTTGGTGAGCAATCTCTCTCACCGAGTTACCTTCAGCGATCATTCTTAACACTTCGAGTTCTCGGCGGGTTAGCAGTCCAGCTCGCGCTTGTCCGAGCGCAGGCTGGCGGAAACGAAAACCATCTACCAGTTTGCCGAGAATCTGCGGACTGAGGTATTTGCGCCCCTGATATACATCTCGTACGGCGCCAATCAGGCGAGAAGGCGGGGCGTCCTTGGCAATGTATCCGGAGGCGCCCACGTCCAGGCAGCTCCGCAGGTCCTCTTCCTCCTCTTCGATAGCGAGAAAGATGAGACGCGTACCTTCGGAGTCCTTCGTTATGAGTCGAGCTGTTTCGAAGCCTGTTATGCCAAGCTGGCTTGTGTCCATGAGTACAATGTCTGCTCTGAGCTGGCGAACTTTTCCGATCGCCTCCGCCGGGCTGCTGGCCTCGCCTATGATTTGGATGTCGCTTTCATTGTCCAGCGCACGGCGCAGTGCCTGCCTCGATTGTGCATCGTCGTCGACTATCACGCACTTAATGGGCACCGGTTTAGGATTCCTCTGTAAAGTCCATCGAGGAGGAAGGATGAGAGTTGCCGTTCCTGGTTTGTCAGTACGGTCCAAGCAATCAAGCGATACACCATTGCTTCCGTGCGTGCGAATCGCTTGGCAGGCTGTGATCTCACCTCACCGGCTTCGTTCGATGATGCCCACGCGGGGGCGGTTGCCTTAGGATGCCGGGCTGATCGACGATTTTGTGCTTCAGGGGCCACCGGGAGCAGCCTTGGATCCACCATGCAAGCCTTCGCCGCGAAGAAGCTGTTCTCCGGGCCGCGATCGAACCGCGTGCATGAGACTCAGAATTAGCTGAACATGTAGTATCGACGAATGGAGACCTGCTCAGGCAGTCACCTTGGCCCGCATGGACACGGAATCATCACAGGGAATGACCACCTCGACCCGGGTGCCGGGATTGGTATTCACCATGCGCAGTTCCCCGCCAAACTCCTTCGCCCTTTGTCGCATTCCACCAATCCCGACGCCGATGCCACCGGGCTGTAGTTTCACCGTCCGCTCTTCCACCCCTTTGCCGTCATCCTCTACGGTGACGCTCACGTGGCCATTCTGCCAGCACAGAGTCACACGGGCGTGGCTTGCACCCGAATGTCGATACACGTTCGTGAGGGCTTCCTGGACGATTCGGAAAACGGCGGTCTCCATTTCTGGCCTCAGCCGCGGCAAGTCGTCGGGCGAGACGGCGAGTGAGGTTTCGATGTTGCTCCGCTTGGTGAGCCCATCGAGGTACCACTGCAGTGCCGAGAGCAGGCCAACTTCATCGAGCAAAGGCGGATGCAAGAGATGAGACACGCTGCGGACCTGCTGAATGGCTTGGTCAATAATCTCAGTGGTCTCCCTTACTTCCTGTCCCTGACCGAAATCCAAATGAAGGAGTGCGTCCAGGTGCATCTTGGCAGCCACTAGATTCTGCCCCAGCCCGTCGTGCAGTTCCCTGGCTACCCGGCGCCGTTCATCATCCTGGACCCTCATCAGGCGGCTGGAAAGTTGCCGGAGCGCAAGCGTCCTGTCATCCACCACCTTCTCAAGCTCTAGAGCGTTGTCGCGAATCGATTGTTCTAGCAGTTTGCGATCGTGAATGTCGGAACAAGTGCCATACCAGCGGACCGGCCTACCCGCGCGATCTCGAAGGGGCACGGCGCGAGCGTGGAACCAGCGGTAGGTTCCATTGGATCCGCGCAGGCGGTATTCCGACTCGTAGTTATCACCGGATCGGATGCAACGCTTCCATTCCGCCAGGCTCCGCCCACGGTCATCCGGGTGAACGTAATCCAACCAGCCGGCGCCAGTTGCCGAGCCTGCGGCAGCTCCGGTGTATTCATAGAATCGGTCGCTGATGTAGTCCCTCGCTCCGTCTTCCCGGCGGCTGAAGATAATGTCTGGGGCAGTCTGCAAGATGGCGTCCAGCTCCTGGTTCTTTTGTACCAGCTCGCCATTGAGTTGTTGCAGGGCTTCCGCCTTTCGATCGAGTTCTTCAGTCCGCTCGTTCACACGCTGTTCTAATTCCCGATTCAGGCGCTCCAGTTGGTGTGTTTTGCGATGAAGTTCGGCGAAAATGCTGATCTTAGCTCGCAGCACTTCGGGAATCACGGGAACGGTAACATAATCTACCGCTCCACGCTGATAACCTTTGATTCGGTCCAAGTCCGTCAGGTGCACTCCCGAGATGAAAATGATCGCAGTTTGTTTGAACCGCGGATGCTGGCGAATCATATCTGCCAATTCAAAGCCGTCAAGGTCCGGCATGCTGACATCCATCAACACGACTGCAACATCGTTTCTTAGCAGTACCTCCATAGCCTCCTTGGCGGAATTCGATCGAATGAGGTTTTCATCCAGTTCGCTCAGGATTGCCTCATAGGTGAGCAGCTTGGCCGCCTGATCATCCACCATGAGGATGTTTACCTTCTCTTTACTATTCATATGTACCCTATGGCCACACCTTGCGGCCAAAACGCTCTTCAGAGCCTCTTGCGGTCAGCCAATCGTGGGCAGTCGCATGCACTGAGCGTTGTGCTGAGTCGGGCGTCTGCTTTCCATCGGCACGATCGCGACGTCGGGATTCGATTCCAGTCTGGCTGCCGCCACTTCGAGCACGGTCGTTCAATCGCACCCGTTTCGTGGATTGCAGGAGAAGGTCGGCGTTCAGGCGATACAGATCGCATTTCTCGCCTATTCTCGCCCAGAAAGTCACGAACAAAACTGCAAGTTTCATCGCGACCCGCCTGAGTCTCCGAATCTGCGCGCACCTCGTGCTGCCGGAGCATCATGGCAGAAGCGGCCCGAACCAAATGTGGAGAACGGTGCGCTCTTCGTGCCAAGTGTATTATCAGGGAACTAACATACACATTCTCTACGGTTCTTACTGTAGGATGAGGTAGGTGCACGAGTTGGACTACCCATCAGACGGACTCCTCTAAAGTCGGGTGCCCTATGTCTTGCAGGTAACAACACACAGTTCCAGTGCCCACGCAAGGCACCCTCGATCGGGCTCCGCTTCTACTGCCATTGGCCGAACTCAAGCTTATGCCTGTCGGCCGCTATAGCTTTTCACGGGCAATCACTCCGGGATTAGGTAAGGATCAAACATCTTGTGTCGCGAGGGCATCGTATGGGTGCGAGGATTCGCGTCTGGCGGACGGCCGATCGTTGACCCCGCGAAGTCGCGACTAGCCGATATGTGCACGAGAATCGCAAGCGTCGTGTTCTTGGCCTTGCTCTTGTGCGTCACGCTGTCGAGTTTTGTACGGGCCCAGGATTCTGCGCCAACTTGGCGGGCGGAGCGAGACGACGCAGAGTGGAACCTGTCGGCGCAGCGCAATCCTCTGCTGAGCCCGGACGAAGGGTTGGATATCCTCGGAGTGGCTCTCGATACCCGGCATCGACTGGCCAACGATCGAGACTGTTCCCATTTGGTGCATGCACTTTATGAGAGGGCTGGCTATCCCTATCCTTACTCGAATTCCCGTGAACTCTACGCCGGGATCGAGCCATTTCAACCCGTAACCCAGCCTCAGCCGGGAGACCTGATCGTTTGGTTGGGACACGTGGGAATCATTGTCAGCCCGGTAAGACGTTCTTTCTTTAGCGCGTTACGTTCCGGGCGTGGTGTGGAGAAATATGACTCGCCTTATTGGAGGCGCCGCGGTCGGCCCAGATTCTTTCGCTACGTAAAGGACTTGCCCAGTCTCCCTAATCCGGCACCATCGGCGAATTGAGCATGGGCCTGCGCATCGTCCCTACCCGAAAATTGACATGCCCTTAGAGCATTCTCCGGATTCCATATCGGCGGTTACCCGCCCACAGTAGGTTGGACAACTGAAAGGAGACCGCATGGCAGGAAAGAACACGGCAGTATTCGGAATTTATTCGCAAATGTCAGACCTGGAATCTGCGCTCAAGGAACTGAAGATTGCAGGATTCAGACACGAGGACATTTCTGTGCTTTTCCCCGACAACTTGGGCTCGAAAGAGCTCGCAACCGTGAAAGCTACAAAAGCACCAGAAGGCGCTGCGGCTGGCGCCAGCTCCGGTGCCGTGATCGGAGGTGCGTTCGCTTGGCTGGTGGGCATTGGAGCTCTGTCTATTCCGGGAGTGGGGGCCTTAATCGCAGCCGGACCCATCGTGGCCGCTCTGGCTGGCGTCGGGGCCGGTGGCGCGGTGGGTGGCATCACCGGTGGCTTGGTAGGGCTCGGAATACCAGAGTATGAAGCCAAGCGTTACGAGGGCCGGATAGTGAAAGGAAGTATCCTGCTGTCGGTACACTGTGATGATGCGAAATGGGTCAAACAGGCGAAGCAGATACTGGAGGCAACAGACGCTCAGGACGTCGCCTCAACCAGCGAGGCGTCAGCCGACTACGGCCAAAGCGATCGCCCCAGGCCGGCCACCGGAACGCACGGTTACTAGCGGCGTGGGGAAGTTCTAACGAACGGCCCTGGTAAGGGTAAATGACAACCACAACCAGGGCTCTTCCATCTTAAGCTCACCGCTACTCGCAAACCACAAGCGAGAGTTCCGCGCACAGAGCGCGGGCGCCCGGGGTGTGCCAGCTGGTGGCAGATCAAGCGTACGTCCTACAGGACCTTTGTCCTCGAAATACAGGCAATGCCTGATGGAACGGGCACGTGTTGAAGTTTAAGAGTCAATGCTATGTCTTGAAGGGTAGCCGTCGCAAACCCCTGGATCGTTGGATTCTGCAGTCCGGTCTGATTGCACGAGTTCATGCAGGATCATACCCAAATACCGATCGCAACCTACCGGCTACAATTCAATCGAACCTTTACGTTTCGCGACGCGGCTGCACTTGTTCCTTATCTGGCAAGTCTCGGAATCAGTCATTGCTACGCTTCGCCCTACTTAAAGGCACGGCCCGGCAGCATGCACGGGTACGACATCATTGACCACGACTCGCTGAACCCAGAAATCGGCAGCCCTGATGACTACCAACACTTCGTATCCGAGCTGCACCGTCACGGGATGGGGCAGATCCTTGACATTGTGCCTAATCACATGGGCGTGATGGGCAGCGACAACGCCTGGTGGATGGATGTGCTCGAAAGCGGCGAGGCTTCCCAATACGCGGAGTTCTTTGACATCGACTGGGATCCCATCAAAGACGAGTTGAAAGGAAAAGTTTTGGTGCCGATTCTCGCGGACCAATACGGTCGTGCTTTGGAAGCTGGGGACTTGAGGCTCGCGCTTCATCCCGGGCGAGGTGAATTTAGTATTTTCTACCAGCAGCACCGTTTTCCGATCGACCCCGGGGAATATCCGCGCATTCTTAGGTTTGAGGTCGAGCGGCTGAGGCTGGAGCTGAGCGCCTCCAACGATGACTTTCGTGAACTAGAGAGTATCGCGACGGCATTCCATCACCTACCGGCACGGCGGGGCCTGAGCCCCGAACAGCGATTGGAACGCAGTCGAGAAAAGGAGGTTCAAAAGCGGCGCCTGGCAGTTCTCTGTGGGCGTTGTTTCGCTGTCAGAGACTTTTTGAACGCAAATGTGAAACTCTTGAATGGAACGCCAGGCGACCCGCGCAGCTTCGATACCTTGCATGAGCTGATCAAGGCCCAGGCTTACCGCTTGGCGCAGTGGTGCGTCGCCTCTGACGATATCAATTATCGGCGGTTCTTTGACATCAATGATCTCGCTGCGCTGCGCATGGAAAACGAGTTTGTCTTCCGGAAGACCCACCACTTCATCTTGGATTTAGTGGCGCGAGGACTCGTGGACGGGGTCCGCATTGATCATCCGGACGGTCTCTACGATCCCAAGAAATATCTAACCCAGTTGCACGACCAATCTCAATCCGGTTCAGCTCCGGGCATCGAGCCGCGGCCAATCTATGTCATCGTGGAAAAGATTCTAACTGGGGACGAAGAACTCCGATCCGACTGGCCCATTCACGGAACAACCGGTTACGAATTTGCGAATCTTGTCAACGGGTTGTTCGTCGATGGCAGCGCGGCCAGCAAAATGGAGCGTATTTATCGTTCCTTTTCCGGTCGTTCGATAGATTTCGGGGATCAGGTTTATGCCTGCAAGAGGTTAATCCTCAAGGTCGCGCTCGCCAGCGAGCTTAATGTACTCGCGAACCTTCTGAGCCGCATTGCACTTTCCAACCGCCACACTTGCGATTTCACGCTGAATAGCCTGCGAAGCGCGCTTGCCGAGGTCATTGCCAGCTTTCCGGTCTATCGAACCTATGTCACCGGCTGCGGCATGTCGGCCGAGGATCGCAGGTACGTTAAGCAAGCTGTAGCGGCAGGACGAAAACGAAGCAACGCCACGGATTTGAGCGTTTTCGACTTCATTCAGCGAGTACTGTTGGTCGAAGCCAATGGCCATCAACCGGATGGATATAAGCATGCGATCCTCGGGTTCTCCATGAAGTTCCAGCAGGTGACCGCCGCTGTCATGGCAAAGGGTTTAGAGGATACGAGCTTTTACAGATATAACCGTCTGGTCTCTCTGAACGAAGTGGGTGGAAACTCGAGCAAGTTCGGCGGGACGGTGGATGAATTTCACCATGCGAACCAGAAGCGCCTGGATTGCTGGCCGCATTCGATGTTGGCCTCTTCTACTCACGACTGCAAACGATCCGAAGATGTGCGAGCTCGCATCAATGCGATTTCAGAAATGCCTGCCGTGTGGCGGCTGCGATTGCGTCGCTGGCGAAATCTGACTCGCGCGCATAAGCGCTCAGTCGACGGTCGATTGGCTCCCTCTCAGAATGATGAGTATTTGTTGTATCAGACACTGATCGGAACGTTTCCGGCAGAGAGATTGCAGGATGCCAACTAGCAGGTATTTTCGGATCGGGTCCAACAATACATGATCAAGGCGGTTCGGGAGGCGAAAGAGCATACCAGCTGGGTGAATACGAACCTCGAATATGAAGACGCCCTGCTCCATTTCACGCGAACCATCTTAGAGCGAAGAGACAACAATCATTTCTTGGCCGATTTCTCGCAGTTCCACGCTCACCTAGCGCGGATTGGCATGTTCAACAGCCTCTCGCAATGCTTGTTGAGATTGACTGCGCCGGGAGTTCCTGACATCTATCAGGGGAACGAACTGTGGGACTTCAGCTTAGTTGATCCGGACAATCGGCGGCCCGTCGATTTTCACCAGCGCCGGCAAATGCTCGAGGAACTGCAACAGGAATATCAGACTCCGCGGCAAGTGTCGGACAGTCTCGCCGTGCTTCTCGCAAACCTAGGGAACGGCAAGGCCAAGCTATACCTGATTTGGAAAACCTTGCGTACACGAAAACTTGAGTCGCTGCTCTTTCAGCAGGGAAAGTACGTTCCGCTGCAGGCCACCGGTCCGAGGTCGGAGCACGTCTGCGCATTTGCCCGCGAATTCGCAGGCCGCGTGGCCGTGGTTGTTGTCCCAAGACTCTGCGCCACTTTGTTGGAAGAGACTTTCAACACCGTATGCGATGAAACACTGTGGGGCGATACCCGGTTGGAAGTTCCGTTCCAGGCGACGCCTTGTTATCACAACGTCCTTACCGGCGAGTGCTTTCCTGTCGGCGGCGATCAAAATCGGTGGTTTCCGCCGCTGGGGAAATTGCTGCACAACTTTCCCGTCGCCCTCCTGCTCAATCAGGCTGCTTGTTGATCCGGTTACTGCCGTGGTTAGTCCCTTGGGCAGCGTCTGCAACCAACTTTAGCTGCAGCATCTTTCTCGGAGAAATACCCCGTCCCCCTGATCGCACTTGCCTCCCATCAACTGTAACCTTGTCTCGAATAAAACTTAGAGACTTAATGGAGAAGACGCAATGAACTCGGACCAATGGCAGGGAAAATGGAAACAAGTCAAGGGCGCGGTGAAGGAGCGCTGGGGCAAGTTGACCGACGACGATCTCGATGTCATAGCCGGACAGCGTGACCAGTTGGCCGGCCGAATCCAAGAGCGATATGGTATCGCAAAAGAAGAAGCACGCAAGCAAGTGGAGGAATGGATGCGGATGGAGGAATCGCACGGTCATTTTGAGGAAACCCGCAAAGCAAGCTGACCAATACGGCGATTGGGTAATCCTCGGGAGCCGAGCTTTCGGCTCCCGATGCTTCCGAAGGCTGCGGCGAACTCGAGATATCCTGCTTCGGGACTACAGTACAAACCGTATAGGACTGCGAAAGCAAGAATGCTACTCTCTCGCCAAGATTAGGCACACAGATCACTCTCTTGAGGTCAGTGCTCCTAACTTGATAGCTCCTTTCGTCCACGGTGCTCTATCAATGGGAATGCACCGACAGATTTGATATCGCCAAAAATAAAGTCCTCAGGTAGCGCCACATCCTCGACTTTCAAGAGGTAGACATCATGGACTTTCGGATTCTGGTGGCTGATGATCATGAATTAGTAAGACGTGGCTTATGCGCTCTCTTGCAGTCGCGGCCGGGATGGGAGATCTGCGGCGAGGCGGCGGACGGACGCGAGGCGGTTGAAAAAGCCCGCAGTCTCAAGGCGGACGCCGTCATCATGGACATTGGTATGCCCACGTTGAATGGACTGGAAGCTACGAGGCAGATCCTTAAGGCCAATCCGCAGGTTAAGGTTCTCGTTCTGACCCTATACGATTCCGACCAAATGATACGGGAGGTACTGGACGCAGGGGCGTCGGGATTCTTATTGAAATCTGACGCAGCGCGGGACTTGATTTCGGCCGTGCAAGCGCTGCACCGGGGTAACACGTACTTTACCTCGAGGGTTGCAGACATGGTGCTTGAGGGCTATCTCAGGCCCAATACGAATACTTTTTCCCTTTCTCGCTTTCGCAGCCGGCTCACGTCCCGGGAACGTGAGGTTGTACAACTCATTGCGGAAAGCAAGAGCACGAAAGAAGTTGCCGTCGCGCTGGGGCTGAGTGTGAAGACTGTAGAAACCCACCGATCGAACATAATGCGCAAACTGGAACTGCACTCGGTAAGTGACCTTGTGCTCTACGCCGTGCGTAATAACATCGTGAACATCGTTCCCCTGTCGCTCGGATAGCGAATCGACCAGTGATCTTCGGAAGGTCGTTCCCTACGGAGCCGCAATATGAGCCAATGATGCCAAGCGAGTAAAGCAAGAGCCCGCGATCCGCCTCTCGCCCCCAAGATCGTTGGTATCAATCGCTTGTTTATCGTCTGCTCCTCGCCCAGACTCGGACAGCCCGAAGATGGGGAATGCATCTAAGAGTCCCATGCGCAGGCCAGCGTGCGAGAACTCGTTTCGTAAGGTGCCAGAAACGTCGACTGAACCGGCGCCCATTCCCGAGAAACAGGAGCTGCTGTTCCATGAAGTTCTTGCCCTGTTTGAACAGAATACGATTGCCTACGCGGTGGCAGGAGCATTCGCCCTGAGGGAGCATACCGGTATTTATCGGGATACGAAAGATCTCGACGTGTTTTTGACTCCCAAGAATGCGGAGCTAGCGTTTGCTTGTCTGCGCAAAGCAGGATTTCAATGCCAGATTTGCGACCCCCGTCTGGTTATACAAGGCGCACCGCGATAACTTCTTCGTAATTACTGGCATGAGCAACGCCGCACTGGTTGTGGAAGATTCCTGGATCGAGCCGCCCTACCCGCGGTCATTCAGGACGTGCCGACCAGAGTACGGGAGCAGAATCCGGATCCGGCAGCCAAGTTTCGCGGCAGTTTAATCGATAACAGGATGTTCGCCGTCGACGTGAAAGAGTGGGGACTGGATGACCTCTTTGTTGATCTCCGGGATCGCCGCCTTCGAGAGATTGCATGAGAATCGCCGCCACCGCCGATTTTGCATTTCACGGGATCGCGGCACAGCGCGTTACTTGAACAGCTGGGTCAAGTGCGCGAGGCAGCGGATGTTCTGGTTGTGGCGGGAGACTTAACGAACTTTGGGCGAACCGACGAGATGGAACCGTTGCTTAATGTCGTGGTGCGTTCGCGAATCCCGACGGTCGTGGTTTGGTTGAGTTCAGATTAGGCCGTGTCTTCATCAGCGCCTATCCGGTCTAGCCTGTAGAAGGCGGGCGCCATCCAGTGAAACCTCAGGAAATATCCGGTCTACTCCGCGAGCTCTATCGGGCCTAGCGGCCTGCAGAGTACAGCAAACAGCATGGCCGAATTAGGGAATCCATTCGATACCTCCCGCTTGCAAAGCAAAGTACCCTGAGCAGGAGGTCAAAATGCCTGACCAGCAAACTCTGGAACGCGCGCACGAGGATGCCCGTGAAGGAAAGTCGCCCAGCACCCAAGCGGGCGAATTTGTGCGCGAGGAAATGCACCACATTCGCGAGGGCCAGCATGGTGCCCGTTCAACGAAACAAGCGATCGCGATCGGACTATCCAAGGCGCGGCGGGCCGGCGTGAAACTGGGTCTGCCTCGCCGAGGAGTTGCATCGGCAACCACGGTACAACAGGCAAAGCGAGATTTTTGCAAGGGACAAAGTCATGCTCGACGGCGCAACAACGTAGCTCGGCAGCGCGGCGCCGTTCAGCCAGGAAGGCCGTCCGAACGAAAGAAAGGAAAGGTCGCACCTAGGCAGCGCCGAAAGCCGTTCGCCCGCGACCTTCCCACGAGGGGTTTACCAGAAATAGGAGGCGTTAGCCAGAGAGCGCGCTTTCGTCCATGGCGTAAAAGAGCGCGCTCTCGTCCATACGTAAAGCAGAGAAGATAAAAAGGAGGCGTAAACAGATGCGCATAATCGGCTCGATGCGTTCAACATTGCTAGTGCTGGCGATGCTAGTCTTATTGCCAGTTTCCTGGGGACAGGTCGCAGTATCGATCACCTTCGGTCCTCCCGCTCTCCCGGTTTACGAGCAGCCACTGTGTCCCGCAGCAGGCTACATTTGGACGCCGGGCTATTGGGCCTACGGTCCCGGCGGTTACTACTGGGTACCCGGAACCTGGGTCATGGCACCTCAACCCGGTCTGCTGTGGACTCCGGGCTACTGGGGTTGGAATGGCGGTGTGTTTATCTGGAACACCGGCTATTGGGGGCCAGTCGTGGGCTTCTACGGCGGCATCAACTATGGCTACGGATACGGAGGGTCTGGCTATCAAGGGGGATATTGGCAAGGCCGGCAGTTCTATTACAACCAGTCGGTAAACAATGTAAACACTACTAACGTTACGAATGTCTACAACACGACAGTCGTCAACAATAGTACTACCGTGAATCGGGTGAGCTACAACGGGGGTGAGGGTGGTACTACGGCCAGCCCGACTGCGCAGGAAAAAGCCGCGGCCGAACAGCGGCGCTCGGGACCGACCCAAGCCCAAACGCAGCAGGAGCGAACGGCTGCCGGCAACCACACGTTGTTGGCGTCCGCCAATCACGGCCAGCCGCCGATTGGAGCCACCGAAAAACCTGGAGAGTTCTCGGGTTCTGGGGTGAAGCCGGCAAGCCGAGCAGGTGCGCCATACAACCCGCCGGCAAATGCAACAGCACCAGCCTCGCGCCCCGAGGCAGCGCCCGGCGCTGCCGCCCCTGCGGCAAAACCTTCAAAGGACGAGAAGAAGGCGGCGAAGAATCCCCCGCCGCCCGCAAAGGCTCAGCCCAACAATGCACCCCCAGTGCAGCAGGATGCAAAGCCTAAGGCTGCTCCCCCACCACCGCAGGAGCAGAAGCCAAATCCGGCGCATCCAGAGGAGCAACCGCCACCGCGGAAAGAGCCTCCTAGTCAGTGACCTTCGTGTTCGGAGGAAAGCGTGACGAACCCCGGGGAGATTGTACTCGGCCTCCCCGGGGTGCTTTTGGAATCCCCAGCTGTGAGGCTAGCTGCTAGGCCACGGAAACAGTCGGCATAGACTTCCTTTCCCCTTTTGAGTCAATCGGTGGCTGGTCGAGTACCGGGGCAATTACGACAACTTCCGTTCCTGCCGGCCCAGATCGGATTTCCAGGGACCCACCCAACTCACGCATACGCTCTCGCATGCCCGCTATACCAATGCCTATATCGGCCATCCCTTCGTGGAGTCGATTCATTTGTTCTGGGGGTATGCCTTTTCCATTGTCGGTGATCTGCAAGAGGAGATGCTTATTTTCCAGCTTGAGTCTGATGTCAACCACCGAACTACAGGAATGCCGGTGAACCTTGGTGAGCGTCTCCTGCAAAGTACGGAACAAGGCAATTTCTACATCGTGGTTCAGGCGACCCAGCTGCGGCGGGAGATCGAGATTGACCTTGATGCCGCTCCGCTTGGCGAAGCCCTCCACATACCAGCTAGCGGCGGCTGCGAAGCCCGCCTCATCCAGTAACAATGGAACGGCGTAGGGGCGCTCCATGGCGGCAGCAGCTCCGGCCTTCGGACCAATTACCATTTCTCGAGCCTTTTACGGGGCCAAGAATCCGCTAGAATATGCTGAGCCGCGGGAATGAGAGCCGCCCGCAGGCATGGCCGGTAAAGTCGTCAGCAATTCCTTCTGCTGCGTTGGGCCGGCTTGTTCACGGGAGAAATCGAATGGCACACGGTGAAGCTCCCCGTCGAATTCAGAGTGCCATCCCCCATCTCGATGTTCTCTGGATCACCGCCGGCTTGGGATGTGATGGGGACACGATCGCCATGACCGCCGCCACCCAACCCAGTATCGAAGATATTGTTCTCGGCAGCATGCCATGGATTCCAAAAGTAGAGTTGCACAACCCGTTTCTCGCCAAAGAAAACGGGGATGAGTTCATGGCGGTGTTCCACCGGGCGGCGGGCGAGCAGTCCGACCGACCCTTCATTTTGGTCATCGAAGGGTCGATTCCGAACGAACACAATAAAAAGGAAGGATACTGGGCGTCGTTCGGCACGGACGCGAAAACTGGGCAGCCGATTACGACCTGCGAGTGGATCGACCGGCTCGCACCCAAAGCGTGGGCGGTGGTGGCGGCGGGCACCTGCGCGACGTATGGCGGGGTCCACGCGATGGAGGGAAATCCCACGGGCTGCATGGGGCTGGCGGACTACCTGGGTTGGGAATGGCGGTCGAGGGCGGATATTCCCATCGTGTGCGTTCCGGGCTGTCCGGTGCAGCCTGACAATTTTATGGAAACTCTGCTCTATCTTCTTTATATGGCTGCCGGGCGGGCGCCGATGATCCCGCTCGATGAGGCGTTGCGGCCCACCTGGCTTTTTGGCGCCACCGTGCACGAAGGCTGCGACCGCGGGGGATATTACGAGCAGGCGCAGTTTGGGGAAGAGTACGGATCGCCGCTCTGCATTGTGAAGCTAGGATGCTGGGGCCCGGTCGTGCAGTGCAACGTCGGGAAACGAGGTTGGATGGGCGGGATGGGCGGATGTCCGAACGTTGGCGGTATCTGCATTGGATGCACGATGCCGGGGTTCCCCGACAAATTCATGCCGTTTATGAATCAGCCGCCGGGCTCACTTTTGTCCTCGGCTGCGGTCCAGACTTACGGACGCGCGATTCACGCCTTACGGCGATTTACCCAAGCCTCGTTGAACAAAGAACCGAATTGGCGGCGCAGTGGCGGTCGCGCTCGAAAAGACGAATAGCTCGCCTGTCGTCCCTACCCTGGGCGACCGAACGTAGGCCGGAGAGTGCAGCTTCTCTCCGTGAGGTCGGCATGGAACTGGATGCGATCCAAGCGGAAGCGGTTCTCGAGGAGCTAGCGGGAGTATTTTCGCATCGCCTGGCGTCGGGCATGCGTCGGTTCGCCCTGGCCCCGCGGGATCTGGCCCAAGCAGCGGTCGAGGAAGAACAATCGCCAAACCTGGAAGCCCACTACCGCGCCTTGGTGGAGCAGATTCCGGCGGTGGTTTTCATGGCCTATCTGGATCGCGGCATTGGTGAAGCGTACGTCAGCCCACAGATTGAGACTGCCCTCGGTTTCTCCCAAGAAGAGTGGTTGGAAGATCCGGTGATGTGGTACAGCCGCCTCCATCCCGACGACAAGCAACGCTGGAGCCACGAGGCAGCAGAGATGTTTCTGACCGGGAACCCGCTGCGGTCTGCCTATCGAGTGATTTCGCGGGATGGGCGGGTCATCTGGTTTCATTGCGAAGCGAAGATGATCCGCAAGGAGAATGGCGAGCCTTGGTTCATTCACGGCGTAGGGTTTGACATTACCGACCTGAAGCGGACGGAGTCGGCGCTGCAGGAGGAGCGCAACGTCGTTTCGGCGATTCTCGATACCGTCGGTGCGTTGGTGGTGGTGCTGGACCCTGAAGGCCGGGTTATCCGCTTCAACCGCGCCTGCGAACAAATGACGGGATATTCTTTCGCTGAGGTGCAGGGAAAATATATTTGGGACCTGCTCCTGGCCCCAGAGGAGGTTGAACGGTTCAAGGCGTCGTTGCGGAGGACGCGGGCAGACCAGGCTCCGCAGGAGTATGAGAGCTGCTGGGTGAGCCGCGAAGGCCAGCCGAGGATGATTGCGTGGTCGATCACGGCCCTCCCGAGTACCACAGAAGCGGCCGCTTACATCATCGCGTCGGGAATGGACATCACGGAGAGAAAACGTGCGGAGGTAAAATTCCGAGGACTACTAGAAGCGGCTCCGGACGCGGTGGTGGTGGTCAATCGAGAGGGAAGAATTGTTCTGGTCAACGCGCAAGTCGGAACGTTGTTCGGCTATCGGCATGAAGAATTGCTGGGGCAACCCCTCGAGTTCCTGGTGCCACCTCGTCTGCGCCACCGACACTCCGAACACCGCAAGGGTTTCTTCGAAGAACCGCGGGTGCGTCCCATGGGAGCCGGCGCCGAGCTCTACGGATTGCACAAGGATGGCCACGAATTCCCCGTCGAAATCAGCCTCAGCCCGCTCGAGACGGAAGAGGGCGTGCTGGTCTCGAGCGCGATTCGTGACATCACGGAGCGCAAACGCCTGGAAAAAACCATTCTGGAGATCAGTGCGCGGGAACAGCGCCGTATTGGACAGGATCTCCACGATGGCCTGGGGCAGCACCTGACTGGTATTGCCTTCATGAGCAAGGTGCAAGAGCAGAAGTTAATGGAAAAAGGCCTGCCAGAAGCCGTGGATGCGAACAAGATCGTCGGCCTGGTGAATGAGGCCATCCACAAAACACGGGAGCTGGCGCGCGGCCTGCTTCCTGTGGTGTCGGAAGCGCAGGGATTGATGTCGGCGTTAGAGCAGTGGGCGGGCGAGGTGGAGGACTTGTTCAAGGTTCGCTGCCGCTTCCAGTGCTTTGCTCCGGTGCTGATCGACGACGATACCATGGCCACGCACCTTTACTACATTGCGCGCGAGGCGGTGAATAATGCGATCAAACACGGACGCGCCAGCCTGATTGATATTCAACTGGCGGCTGACGAACGCCAGGGAGTGCTCACCATCGCAGATAACGGAAACGGCATCGGGAAGATTGCCGCGGGTAACAAAGGCATGGGGCTTCACCTGATGAGCTACCGCGCCAGGATGGTTGGCGGTTCACTCGAGGTGAGGCGAATGGCTACTGGGGGAACGATGGTGACCTGTGTGTTTCCCGTTAAGTGCCAGGGGGAGAAGTGAGCCATGAGCGGGACAGGCAAATCTCACAATCAGGTTGGGCTCAAGAAGAGAGTCCTGGTCGTCGACGATCACCCCATCGTGCGCCAAGGCCTGGCCTTGCTGATCAATCGCGAGCCCGATTTGTTGGTTTGCGGGGAGGCAGAAGAAGCGACGGGCGCGCTCGAGGCGCTTGCGGCTGCGAAGCCCGACCTTCTGATCGTGGACATTTCGCTGAATGGTCCCGATGGCATCGATCTTTTGAAGCAGATTCGCACCACTCATCCAACCCTGCCGGTGCTGATCCTTTCCATGTACGACGAGTCAATTTATGCGGAACGCGCACTGCGCGCCGGTGCCAGCGGCTACATTATGAAGCAGGAAGCGACGGAGAAAGTGCTCGTCGCTCTTCGCCGGATTCTGAATGGGGAGATTTATGTCAGCGAGCGGATTTCAAACCAGATACTCAAGCAGTACATTACCGGATCGAGGATGGTTCGAAATTCCTCGATCGGCGATCTCAGCGACCGCGAACTGGAGGTATTCCGCCTGATCGGAGAAGGTCACGGCACCCGTCAGATCGCCGAAGAATTGCATCTCAGCATAAAAACTGTCGAATCCTACCAGGCCCATATCAAGGAGAAACTGTCGCTGCGCAACGCTCGCGAACTCATGCAACGTGCCTTTCAATGGCATACCAGCGACAAGGCAGTCTAAGCTAAACCTACTTCGAAGTCCCGGTCCGATCCTGCGAAGAGTCCATCGGCGCGCCAACAGCCATGGCATGGGGGAATCCCTGATGCCGTTTGTAGCGATTTCACCAAGGCGAAAAAGTGGCACCCCCGCTTGTTGCACCCCTCGCCATTCGAGATGCTACTCGGCATGCATCCCGGGCCCTCGCGCAGAAGGGAACAGGATTCGTTCTGCGTCGAGTTTGCTTCGGGCGGTGTTGGCTTGTTTGTTCACCGGCTTCTGGTTCTTAAACAATTGGATCGGGAAAGGAGAACCCAGTCATGGCAGCAGAAACGGTTCCGTACGGTCGAGTGACGCAAAGGCCATCGCCGGTTGCCGAAGTGCACATTGTGTGGATCACGGCGGGTCTGGGCTGTGATGGAGATTCGGTTTCCGTCACTGCCGCGACCCAGCCCAGTATCGAGGATGTCCTGTTAGGGGCCATTCCGGGGCTGCCGAAGGTCCACCTGCACAATCCCGTCCTTGCTTATGAAGTCGGCGATGACTTCATGAAGTATTGGTACCAGGCGCAGGAGGGAAAACTCGATCCCTTTGTTTTGGTGGTGGAGGGCTCCATTCCCAACGAGAAGATCAAGAAGGAAGGTTACTGGGCGGCACTCGGAACGGATCCCAAAACCCAGCAGCCCATCCCCACCAACGAGTGGATTGATCGACTCTCCTCGAAGGCATTGGCGGTCATTGCCTGCGGAACGTGCGCAACCTACGGTGGCATTCATGCCATGGAAGGCAACCCGACCGGGTGCATGGGTCTCGCGGACTACCTGGGCTGGGATTGGAAGTCCAAGGCCGGTCTGCCCATCGTGAATGTACCGGGATGCCCGGTGCAGCCGGACAACTTCATGGAAACCGTGCTGTACCTCCTTTATCAGGTAGCCGGATTGGCTCCCATGATTCCGCTGGACGATCAACTACGGCCGACATGGTTGTTTGGCAAGACCGTGCACGAGGGCTGCGACCGCGCCGGCTACTACGAGCAAGGGGATTTCGCCGAGGTCTACGGCTCCCCCAAATGCATTGTGAAGCTAGGCTGTTGGGGGCCCGTGGTCAACTGCAACGTGCCCAAACGAGGGTGGATGGCTGGCATTGGGGGCTGCCCCAACGTCGGCGGTATCTGCATCGGTTGCACCATGCCGGGATTTCCGGACAAGTTCATGCCGTTCATGGATGAGCCGCCAGGGGGGAAGATTTCAAGCGGAGCGGTGGGCGCTTACGGCCGCATTATTCGCAGCCTCCGATCGGTGACTCAGTCGACGGTCAATAAGGAACCGAAATGGCGCCACCCGCGCCCGGAACTCACCACCGGCTATCACGCCCGAACCTACTGACAGGAGCAAATCGAATGAGCACCATTACTGCGCCAACGCAAGAGACCTCGTCCAAGAAAAGGAATCTGGTGGAGATGAACTGGGATCCGATCACCCGGATCGTGGGGAGCCTGGGTATATTCACCAAGATCGACTTCGATAAGCGCCATGTGGCCGAATGTCACAGCACGTCGTCCATCTTCCGTGGATACAGCATTTTCATGAAGGGCAAGGACCCGCGGGACGCCCACTTCATCACCAGCCGGATCTGCGGCATCTGTGGCGATAACCACGCTACCTGCGCCACCTATGCCCAGAATATGGCCTTCGGAGTGAGGCCGCCGGCCATCGCCGAATGGATCGTGAACCTGGGCGAAGCTGCCGAGTACATGTTCGACCACAACATCTTCCAGGACAACCTGGTGGGGGTGGATTTCTGCGAGCAGATGGTCAAGGAGACCAACCCCAAAGTTTGGATGAAGGCTCAGTCTACCTCGGCTCCCCATAGCCATTTGCATGGGTATCGCACCATCGCGGACATCATGACGGCGTTGAACCCGTTCACCGGAGCCTTCTACCGAGAGGCTCTCCAGATGAGCCGCATGACCCGCGAGATGTTCTGCCTCATGGAGGGTCGGCATGTGCATCCCTCCACTCTCTACCCGGGCGGAGTCGGGACCGTTCCCACCATTCAGCTGTTTACCGATTACTTGGTTCGGCTGATGAAATACGTAGAGTTCATGAAGAAGGTAGTGCCTTTGCATGATGACCTGTTCGACTTTTTCTACCAGACACTACCCGGCTATGAGGAGGTTGGACGGAGAAGGGTCCTGCTCGGATGCTGGGGCTCCTTCAACGATCCCGACCATTGTGATTACACCTACAAGAACATGACGAACTGGGGAAACAAGATGTTCGTTACGCCCGGCGTGGTGGTCGACGGCAAGTTGGTAACCACGGATTTGGTCGAAATCAACTTGAACATCCGCATCCTGCTGGGCAGTTCCTACTACGATGACTGGCAGAACGCTGAAACGTTCGTCAAAACCGATCCCTTAGGCAACCCGGTCGACAAGCATCACCCCTGGAACCAGACAACGATTCCACGCCCACAGAAGCGGGATTTCGGCGGGAAGTACACCTGGGTCATGTCGCCGCGGTGGTTTGACAAGCGCACCGGCGATCATCTCGCCCTCGACACTGGTGGCGGTCCGATTGCCCGCCTGTGGGCCACGGCGCTCGCCGGGTTGGTGGACATCGGCTACATCAAGGCCACCGGTCACAGCGTGAAGATGTACCTGCCGAAAACCACCTCGCTACCGGAAGTGGAATTTGAATGGAGGGTGCCGAAGTGGAGCAACGCGATCGAACGCGACCGCGCCCGGACGTACTTCCAGGTTTACGCCGCCTGCTGCGCCCTTCATTTTATGGAGAAGGCCCTGGCCGAATTGCATGCCGGCCGGACCAAAACCTGGACGGACTTCAAGGTGCCCGAACAGGCGATCGGATGCGGATTCCACGAGGCAGTGCGCGGAGTGCTGTCGCATCATGTCGTGATACGGGACGGCAAGATCGCCAACTATCACCCCTATCCCCCCACTCCCTGGAATGCCAATCCGCGCGACGTGTATGGGACGCCGGGTCCATACGAGGATGCGGTCGAGAACACGCCCATCTTTGAAGAGAATGGGCCCGACAAGTTCAAGGGCATTGACATCATGCGCGCGGTGCGGAGTTTCGATCCCTGCTTGCCGTGCGGTGTGCATATGTACCTCGGAAACGGCAAAGTGCTGGAGACGCGTCATTCCCCGATGTTTGGTCTGCAGCCCTGAGCCCGGCCGATGCCCGAGGAGTGAGAGCGGCGGTTGTCCGGGGAAACCGTGAAACGTATTGGCGGTTTGAACCTCGAGCTCTCACTCCTTAGCCTTTCTGCACGACGAAGGAGGTTTGTGGCTGAAGACATGGATTTTCGCCGGCGCATGCAACAGGTCGGCGACTTAGTGCAAAAGATTGAAGACATCGCCGATCCTGCCGTCAGAGCCACTGCCAAAGAACTGCTACAGCTGCTCATGGAACTGCATGCCACGGGCCTCGAAAAGGTGTTGGAGATTACGTTCCAGGCAGGTGATTCGGGCAGGGGCATCATCGATGAGCTGGCTCGCGACCCGTTGGTCAGCGGCCTATTTATTCTCTATGGTCTGCATCCTGAGGCGCTGGGGACGCGCGTGGCAAAAGCCCTGGACCGGATTCGCCCCAGCTTGCGGAAACACGGAAGCGAAATAGAACTGCTGGCAGTCGATGAGGGAGTGGTCCGGGTGAGAATCGTAATGGGTGGACCCACCTGCGGTTCTACCGTGAAGACGATTCGATCCAAGGTGGAAGAGGCCATCTATGAAGCCGCACCCGACATGACTTCTTTGTTGATTGAGGGTCCGGAGACGAAGGCCGCGTCGGGCTTTGTCGCTTTGGAGAAGTTGATGGGGAACCATCTCCCGGTCGGGCCCGATCCGACGCTAGCGAGAGTCGAAGGAGAGCCGTGACAGGGCGAAGTACGGAGCTATGAATCCGGGACAGTTTTCAGGAGCGGACGGCGGGTTCGCGGCGCTGCGTCAATTTGCTCGGCGGCGGCCAACGGCGGAGCACTGCGAGCTATGTGGCGCCGAAGTCGTGCCGGAACATGCCCACCTGGTCGACCTCGCGCGCCGCAAACTGCTTTGCGCCTGCGACCCTTGTGCTGTGCTCTTCAGCGGTCAAGACGGGCCAAAGTACAAGCGCGTTCCGCGACGTGTGACCGTCCTGGCCGACTTTCGCATGACTGACGCCCAGTGGGACGGCTTGATGATCCCCATCAACATGGCGTTTTTCTTCAAGAACAGTGCGGAAGAGAAGATATCGGTATTCTATCCCAGCCCCGCCGGCGCCACCGAATCCCTGCTGGCTCTGGAGACGTGGGACGAGATAGTCCGCGAAAACCCAGGGTTAGGCCATATGGATAGCGATGTAGAAGCTCTGCTGGTCAACCGCGTCGGCTATGCGCGCGGTGCCACCCCGGCCGAATATTATCTCCTCCCGATCGATGAGTGCTACAAGCTGGTGGGCATCATCCGCATGCATTGGCGCGGCCTCTCGGGCGGAAGCAAAGTGTGGCAGGAACTCGGCCACTTCTTCACCGGCCTGCAGAGTAGGGTCAGGGTAGGGGAGGAGTCGCATGCCTGAACTGAGCTTCCAAATCGAAGGGGTGGAAGTGGCGCCGTGGGCTGCAGCGCCGCAACTAACCTTCAAGCTTCGCCTGACCGCTGCCACGGCGGACGAGAGAATCCATACGGTCGCCCTGCGCTGCCAGATTCAGATCGAGGTTACGCGGCGTCGTTACGCCGCGCAAGAACAGGCTGCGTTGCAGGATCTTTTCGGTGAGCCGAAGCGCTGGGCCCAAACCCTGAGGAGTTTGCTGTGGACGCACGCCAGCGTAGTGGTGCCTGCTTTCGCGGGGAGCACGGTGACGGACCTCCCCGTCCCCTGTACCTTCGATTTCAATGTAGCGGCGACGAAGTATTTCTACGGCTTGACGGAAGGAGAGATCCCACTCAATTTGCTCTTCAGCGGAACCGTGTTTTATGCCCGGGCAGACGGAGGGCTGCAAGTCGCGCCCATTGCCTGGGAGAAGGAAGCAAGGTGCAAGCTGCCGGTGAAGGTCTGGCGCGAAATGATGGACGCTTACTATCCGAATAGCGCGTGGCTTTGTCTGCGACGCGACGTCTTCGAGCGGCTCTATCGCTACAAGATGCGCCTAGGCATTCCGACGTGGGAGCAAGCGCTGGAAGCCGCGCTTCCGGTTGAGGAGGCGGTGGGCCAATGAATCTCGAGCGGGTGGAGAAAATCGCCAAGGCGGTGCTGTATGAGGGATACATGTTGTACCCCTACCGCCCCTCCGCGGTGAAGAACCGGCAGCGGTGGAATTTCGGCGTTCTCTACCCTCGCGGCTATAGCGAAGCCCAAGCCGGCTCCGATGCGTGGATGATGCAAACCGAGTGCTTGGTCGAGGGCGGCCAGCGGTCGAGACTCGAAGGGAAGGTGCGGTTCCTGCAATTGGTCGAGCGCTCCGTCGGGCGAGTAACTTTCCCAGGCCGCCAACTGCGGCCCGGCGAACTCCCCGACTTCGAGATCGTCGAGAAGCTTGAGCTCGCGGGAAAGGTTTTCTACCCCTGGCAGGAAGCGGTGGAGCGAGAAATCATCTTGCCGATGCGCCACCTTGCCAGCTTGAGCCCGGAGCCCCTACTCGAACCTTTCACCCTGCCCTCGGAAAAGCAATTCGAACTGCTCGGCGGCGGGAGTGGACCAGTCGCTGGAATCATGGTGCGCGAGCGAGGCGAAATCCAGGGAACGGTCCAAATTTCTGCCGAGCGCGTCAGCCATGAGGTATTCCGGATTGGCGTGCGCATTCAAAACGAGAGTCCGGTTGAGGTTTCCGAAAGTTCGAGCCGCGAAGAGGCACTGCTGCGATCGCTGGTGTCGACGCACACCATCATGGGCATAGCGGACGGCGCCTTTGTGTCGGCGGTTGATCCTCCCGAAACGCTGCGAGAGATTGCCGCGGGTTGTCGCAGCCTCGGCACGTGGCCGGTTCTGGTCGGAGAAGCGGGCCAGCGCGACACGATGCTCTCCTCGCCGATCATCCTGTACGACTATCCGCAGGTTGCTGCGGAGAGTGCCGGTGATCTGTTCGATGGAACCGAGATTGATGAGATTCTGTTGCTCCGCATTATGACCCTGACGGACGAAGAGAAGCGCGAGATGCGGCAGTCCGACGAGCGCGCCCGCGAGCTTCTGGAGCGTACCGAAGCGCTTCCCGTGGAACACTTGATGAAACTGCATGGAGTCGTGCGCGGACTGCGTCCCCTCAAGGAGGACACGCCATGAACGAGTGGGAGTGGCACGCTCTCGAAGACAGGAGTCCGGTGGAAACCTCGGAGGTTCCAGGAGTTGACTTGAAGATTGGGGATCGCGTGCGCCTGCGTCCGCACCAGGGTGGAGACGTGATGGACATTGCTCTGACTGGACAGAACGCCACCGTTGAGGGCCTTGAACAGGATTACGAAGGCAAGATCCATGTTGGCGTCGTTCTCGACTCGGATCCGGGAAGGGATTTGGGATGGATGCGCCAGCCCGGGCACCGGTTCTTCTTTGATCCGGACGAGGTCGAACCGCTGGCTGCTGGTGAATACCATGCCACCGCCGCGTTGGTAAAGCCAAGCATCCTCATCGCCGGCATCGGGAACATCTTCCTGGGGGACGATGGATTTGGCGTCGAGGTGGTGAAGCGGCTGGCCAGCGGCAACCTCCCGAATGGCGTGCGAGTCGCGGACTTCGGCATAAGGGGCTTCGACCTCACCTATGCGCTCCTGGATGGTTACGACACGACGATCCTGGTGGATGCCTACCCCCACGGCGAGACGCCGGGAACGGTCTATGTGGTCGAGCCGGATGTGGAGGCGCTCGACTCTGGCAATGGTTCTCAAGGTGTCGTCGAGACGCACGGCATGAATCCGATGAACGTCGTGCGCATGGCCAAGGCGATGAACGCCCGATTAGGAAAGGTTCTGCTGGTGGGATGCGAGCCGGCAACCTTCGGAGGTGAAGAAGGGCAGATGGGGCTGAGTCAACCGGTGGAGGCGGCCGTGGATGAAGCGGTGAAGCTGATTGATCGGTTAGTAGAGAAGTTGGTGAACCAGAACGGAGCCGGGCCGAGCCTGTGAAACCCAACACAAAAGGAGATTGCCGTGGCGATGGAACGATCGGAACCTATAAACGCAGCGAACGGTAAGGCCGACATGGATACCTTGTTTTTCGTCGGCGGAGTAGCCCTCATGGTATTTGGAGCGGGATTGATTCTTTCCAATCCCATCGTGCGCCGCTATATGGGTCAGATCGGGGTGGGCAATTTGGCGACCGCGGCCCTACCTGATCTGCAACGCTATCTGAGACTGCGGGATATGTAGAAGGCTCGAACCGCGCCCTGGGCCCCGCGTGCCCCTCGGCGAGAAAGAGAGTGCAGTTTGCCTGAAAGTGCAGAGTTGGGACAGAATGTTGACTCTAATGCCGCGGAAGGAAGAAGACCTGCGGCGGCTCGCTACGTAATCAGTGCGAGGGCCAGCCGCGTCACGGTGCATGTGTTCGCCACGGGAGTGTTGTCGGCATTCGGGCACAACCCCACGGTGGCGATCCGTGACTTCAGCGGTGAAGCCTGGGTGTATGTCGGAAAGCTGGAAAGGTCCATCTTGCGCGTGACCGTTGCGGCGGCATCGCTCCAAGTGACGAATGACGTCAGCGAGAAGGATCGACGCGAGATCGAAGGTCAAATGTTCGAAGATGTGCTGGCGGTCACTGACTACCCCGAGATCGTTTATGCATGCTCGAGCGTGTCGGCAAAGCAGACGGGGGAGGGACAGTACAACGCCGAACTGAACGGCGAACTGACACTGCATGGGGTCACTCGCGAGCAGGTGATAACGGCGCGAGTAATGCTGGGCGGAACAACTCTGACTGCCTTCGGCGATTTTACCCTCAACCAGAGCGATTACGGGATCAAATTGGTTTCGGCGCTGGGGGGAGCGTTGAAAGTAAAGGACGAAGTCAAGTGTTCGTTCAACATCGTAGCCCAGAAGCTGGGATGAACATTGATGGATTGGGATGATAACCATGATTCGGGGGGAGCCTGCCAGATGTGCTTAGCGATACCGGGAAAGATCGTCGAAATCTTTGGCGACAACCGCGGCGCTGCCCTGGTGGAGGTAGCTGGGGTACGGCGAAGGGTCGACCTCGGGCTGCTCGAAGAGGGCTGCCCGAAGCCCGGAGACTGGGTGTTGATCCATGTCGGATTTGCCATGAGCAAAATCAGCGAGCAGGAGGCGCTCGATCAAATGCAAACGCTCCGGGTGCTTGGCGAGAGCGAAGCGGCGTTCGAGGAGGTGAGGGGCTATGGTTCGGAAGATGGGGAGCACCAGAAGGGGGATTGAGTCCGTCCCAGCCTTGCCGTGGGGTGGAGAAACGGCGTGAGATTTGTAGATGAATTCCGTCAACCGCAACTGATTACTAAGACGGCGGATGAGATTCGTCGACTCGCCGATCCCAAGCGGCACTATCGCCTGATGGAAGTTTGCGGCGGACACACGCACGCCATTTACCGTTTCGGACTGAAAGACATCCTTCCCGAAAATATCGAGCTCATTCACGGTCCAGGCTGTCCGGTTTGTGTGCTGCCCATGGGCAGAATCGATGACGGTTTGTCGATGGCCGAAGACCGGGGAGTGATCTTTACGGCCTTTGGCGATATGATGCGGGTTCCCGGAACCCAGGGCAGTCCGCTCGAGCATAAAGCTCGGGGGATGGACGTTCGCATTGTGTATTCTCCAACGGATGCCCTCCAGCTCGCCCGCAAGAATCCCGACAAGCATGTGATGTTCTTCGCCATCGGTTTCGAGACGACTGCCCCGTCTACCGCCCTGACCTTAATGCGCGCGAAGGCAGAGGGCATAGGTAATTTCTCCGTGTTTTCCAATCACGTGACGATTATCCCCGCGATCCGGGCCATCCTGGATTCTCCCGACATGCGGCTCGACGCCTTCATCGGTCCGGGACATGTCTCGACCGTGATTGGGTGCCGCCCCTACGAATGGATTGCCCAAGAGCAGCGCAAACCCATCGCAGTCTCCGGGTTCGAACCGCTCGATATGCTGCAATCGATTGTCATGCTCTTGCGCCAATTGAACCGAGGAGAGGCAAGAGTCGAGAACCAGTACAAGCGCGTGGTGCCCTGGGAGGGCAATCGCGCTGCACTCAAGGTGATGGCCGAGGTCTTCCAGTTGCGTCCCTACTTTGAATGGCGCGGCATGGGCTTCATCTCGCAGTCGGCTTTACGCATCCGCGATAGCTACGCGCAGTGGGACTCGGAACGGCGCTTCCCCATCCCCGGCGTCCGGGTCACCGATCCCAAGGCGGCGCAGTGCGGGGAAGTGCTCAAAGGCGTGCTCAAGCCGCACCACTGCAAACTTTTTGGACGTGAGTGTACACCGGAGCATCCCATCGGCGCTCTCATGGTTTCATCGGAAGGATCATGCGCAGCTTACTTCAATTACGAACACCGCAAGACAGCAATGGTGAATATCCTGAGGCCGAGCGCCTGAGCACCGAGACCGTCAACCAGCCGCTCCCGCCGGTCGGCTTTCGCGAACCCCAGATCGAAATGGCTCACGGAGCCGGCGGCAAGGCCAGTCGCAGACTGGTGGAGGGTCTTTTTGCCCCGCTCCTGTTCCCCACCGCGTCGGAACCTCTGGGAGATGCTGCCCATCTCGAAGTGAATGGAGCCCGGATCGCGGTTAGCACGGATAGCTTCGTGGTGAAGCCCCTGAGCTTTCCCGGCGGTTCCATCGGGGAACTGGCTGTAAACGGTACGGTGAACGATCTGGCGGTTTCTGGAGCGAAAGCCGAAGCGCTGGTTTGCACCTATGTTCTGGAGGCGGGGCTGTCCACGTCGGTTCTCGAGGCGGAGGTTCGGGCGATGGCCGGGGCTGCGCGCAAGGCGGGAGTTAGGATCGTAGGGGGAGACACCAAAGTGGTCGAGCACGGCAAAGCGGACGGGATGTACATCACGACCACGGGCTTCGGAAGCCCGCTTCGGGGAGTCAAGGTGGACCCCAGATCGGTTCGCCCCGGCGACAAAGTTCTGCTTTCCGGTCCGATCGGCAATCACGGCATTACCATCCTGCTGGCCCGCGGCGAGCTCGACCTCGAAGCGAACTTAGGTTCCGACACCAGATCTGTCTTGCCTTTGGTCGAAGCCCTCGCGCAACACGCAGGTCCGGGAGTTCGCTGGATGCGCGATCCTACCCGTGGCGGGGTGGCTACCTCCTTGAACGAACTGGCGCGTGATTGTGGGCTGGGGATCGTGCTCTTTGAGGATCAGGTGCCGGTGTGTGACCTGGTCCGGGGGGCATGCGAGTTGCTCGGCCTGGATCCGCTGCACATCGCCAACGAAGGCCAGTTTCTCGCGGTGGTAGCCCCGGAATACGCAGAGGCTGGGCTGAACGCACTGAGACTGGCGGCGGGCGGCGAAGTAGCGCAGATGATCGGCGAAGTGCGGCCGCAACCGGCGGGCGCGGTGCTCGAGGCCACGCCTTACGGTGGCAGCAGGATTGTCGACATGCTGGTGGGCGATCCTTTGCCGCGGATCTGTTAGGTGACATCATGGCAACGGCATACCATCTTGCAACTCAAATCGAAGAACGCCTGCTCGCACGAAATCAGTTAATCGAGAACTTCTTCGCCCGAGAAGCGCCGCGCCTGGCGCTGGCCTCCCGCGATATGTCCGAACGCTTTCTCCGCGGGGGACGCCTGCTCGCCTTCGGACGGGGACCGTACGCTACGGATGCGCAGCACGTCTCGGTGGAGTTTGTTCACCCCGTCATTGTAGGAAAACGTGCCCTCCCCGCTCTGGACTTGTCTGCGCTCTTTCGGCCGTGGCTCCAGGCGATTCTTCACCCCCAAGACATTGTCATCGGATTCGGCCCTCCGCAAGGAGACCACGAAGTGTGGGCCACGCTGCTCGAGGCGCAAGCGCACGATGCCATGACCTTTGCCCTGCCCGGCTCGGACGGCTCTTATGCCGTCGAGCCGCCCACGCATGACCCTTTCATCCACCAGGAGGTCCTTGAGATCCTCTATCACACGCTGTGGGAGACTGTGCATGTTTTCTTCGAACACCGCGAGCTCGGTTACGACGTCGGCGAATCCGCTTTTCTCTACCCTTTCCTGGGGCAAGAGAAGCAGCCAACTGGGGACTTAGTAGCGGAGGTGGCAGCTTCCATCCGGATGAAAGTCCAGGACGATGCCAAGCTGCGGGCACGAATCGCGCGGGAACAGGCGGACGAGATCAGCACCACGGCGCTTGCCATTCGCAGCCGCCTTCTTCGGGGCGGTAAGCTCATCCTGTTCGGAAACGGGGGATCGGCTACGGATGCCAACGATTGGGCGATCGATTGTGTGCTCCCGCCCTCGGGTTACCGGCCCATTCCTGCGGTCTCGCTTGCGCTCGAGCCTGCCAACATCACCGCCCTGGCCAATGACATTGGGACGGAAGTCATCTTCCTCCGCCAACTGATTGCGCAGGCCCGCCCGCAAGACGTGGCCATCGGAATCTCCACCAGCGGCGGATCCCGCAACATCATCGCCGCACTCGAAGAAGCGCGCAAGCGGGAGCTGTTGACCGTCGCGCTTCTCGGCTATGACGGTGGCGAGATTCTGCGGCAAGGCTTGGCCGAGCACTGCACGGTGGTCCATTCGGATTACATACCGCGTATCCAGGAAGTGCAAGCATCGATCTACCACATCATTCGCGAGACGTTGGAGGTGCTGGACCGTGGCCAGGCTTGAACTCTTCGGCACTGCGCGCTGCCCGCATACCCAGGAGATGCGAGATTGGCTCGAGGGGCGGCGGTGTACCTTTGTGGAATACGACGTGGAGCGAGACCCAGAAGCTCGCCGCCGCATGCGCGAACTGGCGAATGGCCAACGTAGCGTACCTTTGTTGGTCGAGGATGGCAAAGTACTTCAAGTGGGCTGGCAAGGTCGCAGCTGCATTGTGGATGTGGATTGAAACATGGTCAGCGCCTGCTCCATCCGAGTTCGCGGCGTCGTGCAAGGGGTAGGCTTTCGTCCCTTCGTCTATCGACTCGCCCGCGCCAACACCCTCGGGGGGTGGGTGCTGAACGACGAGGAGGGAGTGGAGATCTACCTGGAAGGCTCCGAGCCAGCCGTCGAGGCTTTTGTTCGAGATTTGAGAACGCAGCCTCCTCCTGCCGCCAACATCGCGGAGATGGAAGTCAGGGCGGCGACGCCGATGGGTATCCACGAGTTCACGATCCGCCCAAGCCAGCGGCGGAAAGGCCCGACGGTTCGGGTCTCGCCCGATCTTCCGGTGTGCGGGGAATGTCTCAAAGAACTCTTTGATCCCGGCAACCGGCGGTACGAATATCCCTACATCAACTGCACGAATTGCGGGCCACGTTACACGCTGCTACGGGTTTTGCCCTACGACAGACCTAACACCACGATGAAGGATTGGCCGCTCGATGATTACTGCCGGGCAGAATACGTGAACCCCGCGAATCGGCGCTTCCATGCCCAGCCGGTCGCCTGTCCTGCGTGTGGACCGAATTACTTCCTGCAGGCGAACGATCGAGGAGTGAGCGACGGAAAACAGAGCATTCGGCAAGCGGTCGAGCTTCTCCAGCAAGGCAAGATTCTTGCGGTGAAGGGGTTGGGGGGATATCACCTGGCCTGCGATGCTTTGAACAGCGCGGCAGTGGGGGCATTGCGGGAACGTAAATACCGCAAGGAAAAACCGTTCGCGCTTATGACACGCGACCTCGAGGTCGCACGAAGCGTGGTAGAACTTTCTGCCGATGCCGAGGCTCTGCTGACTTCGAATGCGCGCCCCATCGTCCTCGCGCCAGCCCGAGCGAAGATCGGCGGTGTTGCCCCCGAACACGATGAACTGGGTGTGATGCTTCCTTACGCGCCCTTGCATCACCTGCTGTTCGCCGCGGGCGCACCGCAAGTTCTGGTGATGACCAGCGCCAATCGCTCGAGCGAGCCCATCGCCTATGAGGAGGAAGACGCCTTCGCTCGTCTTTCTGGAATCGCCGATGCATTCCTTGTGGGCGAGCGGCCGATTGCGCGCAGAGTTGACGACTCAGTCGCGCGGGCGGGAGGATTGGGACCCGTCATCCTCCGCCGGGCGCGCGGGTACGCACCGGACGCGGTGGCAACCTTGCCCGCGCGGCGGCCTATTCTGGCTCTGGGCGCCGACCTCAAGAACACCGTGACTCTGGTGGTCAACGGGCAGGCGCTGGTGAGTCAGCATATCGGCGACCTGGACCATTACCCCTGCTTCCGCGCCTTCCAGGAAACGGTGCGGGACTTAGTTTCCATCTACGAAGTGGACTGGGACGAACTGCTTATCGCGCACGATTGCCACCCGCAGTATGCCTCGACGGTTTACGCCGCGGAAATGACGGTTTCAGAAAGGGTGGCTATCCAACATCACCGTGCGCACGTAGCTTCGGTGCTGGCCGAGCGAGGAGCGTGGGATCAGCAGGCGGTGGGGGTGAGTTTCGATGGCACCGGCTATGGCGACGACGGAAGCATCTGGGGCGGCGAGATCTTTGTGGGAAGCGTGAAGCGCGGGTTTGCGCGGGCGGCTCACCTGCGCCCCGCTTGGCTGCCAGGGGGAGATCGGGCGGCGCAATATCCAGTTCAGGCCGCCGCTGGCTTTCTTGCACAGATCGGGGATTTGCCCGAGCTGAGCGCCGGGCCCTTCCACTTTCCTGACCTGTATCGAAGCGCACGCGAAATCGTGGAGAGAGGTATACGAAGCTTTCCGACCACGTCCATGGGGCGCTTGTTTGACACTGCGGCAGCGCTGCTTGGTTTCACCCGCGAAATCACATTCGAAGGCCAGGCCGCGATGTGGCTGGAACACCTTGCGCGTGGAGCGCGAGACGTAGAGCCCTATCCTTTTCCCTTCGTTGGCAACGAACTCGATTTCGCGCCGCTGCTTCGTTGCTTGATCGCGGACCGGCTTCGTGGACGGCCGATTTCGGAGATCGCCCGTGGAGTGCAGCGCGGCTTGGCTCAAGGGCTGGCGGATGCCGTGCTGGCGGTTTGCCGCGCCCACAGGCTGGGTACCGTGATCTTGTCGGGTGGGGTGTTTCAGAACGAGTTGCTGGTGGAGGATCTCAAGACGATCTTGCGCAACCAGCCGATCACGCTGTGGACAAATCACGCGGTTCCGCCTAACGACGGAGGGATCAGCCTGGGACAGGCGGCGTTGGCGACCTTTCTCCAGTTCAACCGAGCTGCTCCTACGGCAACACCATGATCGGCTAAGATCACCATGCATGAACTTTCCATCGCGATGAGCATCGTAGAAGTAGCGCAGGAAGAGGCCAAACAACGCGGCGTTCAGGTCCACGCCGTGCACCTGAAGCTGGGAGCGCTGGCGGGCATCGTCAAAGAATCGCTACTGTCTTGTTATGAAATGGCCTGCGGTGACACTCCTTTGAAAGGCTCTCGCCTGATCATCGAGGATGTGCCGGTTGTGGTGTTCTGTCCCGCCTGTGAGGCCCCGCGTTCCCTCAGCTCTACGCAACTTTTCTGTTGTGCCGAATGTGGAACGCCAACGCCGCGAGTCTTACAAGGCAAGGAACTTGAGGTGGTTGCGTTGGAGGTGGAGTGATGAGCCCGGAACCGCGTTTAGTGGAGATCCGGAAGAACGTGCTCAAGCAGAATGACCTGATTGCCCGCAACTTGCGCGAGCGCTTTCGCGCGGCGGGAGTATTTGTCGTAAGTCTGGTATCGAGTCCGGGTTCAGGCAAGACCGAGTTCCTTGAAAAAACCCTGACCCTGCTTCAGCCTCGCTATCAGGTTGCGGCCCTGGTTGGAGACTTGGCCACGGAGAATGATGCGGAGCGCCTTGCCCGCAGTCGTGCGCCGGTCAAGCAAATCACGACCGGCACGCTGTGTCACCTGGAAGCAGCGATGGTCGAGAAGGCTCTCGAAGGCTGGAAGCTGAACCGATTGGACTTCCTTTTTATTGAGAACGTGGGCAATCTGGTTTGTCCGGCCGCGTACGACCTAGGCGAGGAGCTGCGACTTGTACTTTTCTCCGTGACCGAAGGCGAGGACAAGCCGCTCAAATACCCCACCATCTTCAATAGTGCAGACGTGGCCATCGTCACCAAGATCGATCTCGCGGCAGTGGTTGAGTTCAACTGGCAGGTGGCGCTCGGCAATGTCCAGGCGGTGCGTCCGGAGATGCCCATCTTCAAGCTTTCGGCCAGGACCAGGGAGGGTATGAAAGAATTTCTGGAATTTCTTGAGATGTGCCTGGTGCAACCCCGATCGGCCGCGCCCTCTGGTCGGTTCTAGCTCTCGCGTGGCGCGGAACGATTACAATCCCTTGCGTTCGAGGAAGCCGCGCACCACCTGTTTCACGTCCAAATGCTCTCCGTCGACCGCGTAATTGAGCTCTCGCATGTCCTGGTTCGAAATCTTTCCGGAAAGCGCATCGAACACTCCGCCAAGCTCAGGATGGCGTGCCACGACATCGCGGCGGAGGATGGGCACGGCTTCGTAGGGTGGAAAATAATGCCGATCATCCTCGAGTACCGCGAGATCGAGCGCCGCGATCAGGCCATCGGTCATGTTGCCCGCGACGAGGTCCACCTGCTTGTCTTGGAGCGCGCGATCCAGCAATCCAAGATCCATGATCCGCGGAGGTTCGGCGAAGCGCAGCCCATACGCCGCGATCCATCCGCGGTAGCCGTCAGGACGCTCCATGAATTCGTAACCGAACCCGGCGCGCCAGTGCGGGGTGTAGGTGGCAGCTTGCGAGATGGCAGCGAGGTGCAAACGACGAGCATCTTCACCGCGAACCTCAATGGCGAAGGTGTCGTCAAAGCCGAGCGTCGGACCCACACTTAGGCCGAAGCGGTAGCCATATTCAGTTTTGACCCGGTTGTAAATTTGTGCCCGGTCACCATCCGGCCTTTCTTTTAAGACTGCGGTGAGCGCAGTACCGGTATATTCGGGATAGAGATCGATGCGTCCCGCGAGAATTGCCTGGTGGCAGAGGTAGGTGCCGGCAAGATAGAAGCGACGCTCTACCGCCAGGGTGGTCTTCCTCTCGATCTGTTGCGCAAACAGCTCGCCGAGGATCAACTGCTCGGTGAAGTTCTTCGACCCGATCACAATCCGATTCGGATGGGACGGGCGGCAGCCCGTGAGTAAGGCGACGACCCACAGCAGAATTGTCCGTCGCGCGAGAGCCAGGTCGATCGGTTGCTTGCGCATGAGAATCGCCAAGAAAGCACCCCTACCCATGCCAATTTCCTGCTCGAGCCGCTCAACCCGCTCCTTAGGAGGGTGTGGCAGAGGCAGAACCGGCGCGGCGGGCAAGCTGTGGGCTGAGCCGCTTCTCGAGCCAACCGAACCCGACATCCGCCAGCAAAGCGAGCGCCGCCGCGGGAAGGGCTCCCGCCAGGATCACCGTATTGTCCACCATGGCGAGTCCGCGGAAAATGTATTCGCCAAGTCCTCCCGCTCCCACCGCGGCGGCAATCGTTGCCAGGCCGATCGACAGCACGGTAGCCACACGAAAGCCGGCAACGATGACTCCGAGGGCCAAGGGAAGCTCCACCTGGAAGAGCAGCTGGCGGTCGGTGAGGCCCATTCCTCTTCCGGCTTCGATCACCGATGGGTCCACACTTTGAATGCCAGCATAGGTATTGCGAATCAGCGGAAGCAAGGCGTAGAGCACGAGCGCCAGAATCACCAGCCGCTCCGCGCGGGCTCCGAGCCAAGGCACGGGTAATAGGAAGCCGAACAAGGCGAGGCTGGGAATCGTCTGAATGACATTGGCGCCCCCCAAAATGGGAGGACGCAGCGAGGGCCAACGGGTCAGCAGAATCCCGAGGGGCATGCCGACGGCGGCCGCAAGCAGGGTCGAGGTTCCCACCAGCCAGATGTGCTCGAGCGTAAGCTGGATTACCTCCGCGTGATTGTGCAGGATGAATTGCCAAAGGTTCATGCTCCGCCTCTTTCCCCACTGAAATCCGGCCGAAATGCATCGCGATAGGCGACGACCACGGGTTCGCACGATCGCAGAAATTCTTCGCGGGTCGTCAGCGTAACCAGTCGTCCGGCTTCGAGAAGTGCGATCCGTGTGCCTAGAAGAAGGGCCTCATTGAGATCGTGGGTGACAAACACAACCGTTTTTCCCCGCCGCGCCTCGAGAGCCAGGAACTCCCGCTGCAATTGGGCTCGCGTGAGCGGGTCCAGCGCGCCAAAAGGCTCATCCATCAGGAGGATCGGCGGGTCGGCGGCCAGGGCACGCGCTACCCCCACTCGCTGCCGTTGTCCTCCGGAAAGCTCACGCGGATAGCGGTCGGCCAGCTGCGGGTCGAGTCCGACCATGTGCAGCAGCTCTTGTACCCGACGCCGAATGCGATCCCGCGGCCAGTTCTCAATCTTCGGGACCAAACCAATGTTCTTCTCGATGGTGAAATGGGGAAACAGACCGACTTCTTGGATCACGTAGCCAATCATGCGGCGCAGGCGAATCACGTCCCATTCGGCGAGGGCACGGCCGGCCACGCGAATTTCCCCACTCGTCGGGGTAAGCAGGTGGTTGATCAACTTCAGGGTGGTCGTCTTCCCCGAACCGCTGCGCCCGAGCAGAACCAGAGTCTCACCGTGGTGGATGGCTAGGTTCAAATCCCGGAGGATGGCTTGACCCCGATCGGCGTGGTAGGAAACGCGATGGAATTCAATGACCGCAGAGGAGTCCATACTGTTCAGCCGGCGATCGACGGAAATCGGGCGTCCCACCATGACATCCATCCCGTCAGGCAAAGAGAAGACAAGCCTCGCTGCCTCATGGGGAATGGTATGCTTCTGGCGGCAGCCCGGTGATGCGGATCCCGGAACACGCTCGGTGACGGAGGTTGAGTCCGATCAGCAGAGCCGTGATCTGTTCGAGGATGCGGGCATTCTCGAGCCTGCCGCCATCCACCGCCCGGACACCTGGAATCCTGGTTGCGAGGCTGCACACGAGCTGGGTGGCGTCGGCGTCATCGCTGCACACGATCACGTCGCAATCGACCGGACCTTCACGGTCGAGCGCATCCGACGCTAGATTCTGAAAGGCAGCGACCACGGAAACGCCGTGAGGTATCAGTTCAGCGGTTTGCTGGGCAGCCGAACCCTGCCAAACACCCAGAGTACGGCTGGGTCGTCCACCCACGCTCGCCGCCAAGGGGACGGTCGTGTCAATCACAACGCTTCCCGGACGAATGGCAGACTTGAGCTGTTTGAGTAAGGCGGCGTGCGCCTGAAACGGAATGGTCAGCACCAGAAGATCGGCTGCGGCACAGGCCGCGCGGTTCTCGAGGCCGGACACTTTCGCCGCCGGACCGACCGCTTCGCGGATTCTGGCGGCCGCGACCTCAGCTCGTTCGAGGTCTCGCGAGCCGATGATCACCGTTTCTCCCGCTTGCGTCCAACGCAGCGCCAAGCCAAAGCCTTCCGGCCCGGTGCCGCCGACTACGGCGATGGGCCTGCTCACGCGAACTCCGCTTCGAGTGCCTGCTCATCGCGGAACTCCTCGACGGGCAATTGGATGTGGATCCGCGTGTAGGTAGTGTTGCGCTCGGCCGGGATACGGCCGGCGGAAAGAATGAGCGACTGGAACTCCTCCGGGCTGGTGTATTGCCCGGCGGTGGCTCCCGCCTCGCGCGAGATGTTTTCCTCCATCAAAGTTCCGCCATAGTCGTTGGCTCCAGCATGAAGGCACAGCTGGGAGAGCCGGCGATTCAGCTTGACCCAGGAAACTTGTAGGTTGTTGATGGCGCCCGCCAAGAGAATTCGGGCCAAAGCATGCACCTTCAGATGTTCGGCCAAGCTCGGTCCCGGCCGCGCGAGACCCTGGCGGAACAGAACAGTGTTGCGATGGACGAACCCCAGGGGCACGAACTCGGTAAAGCCGCCGGTCTCCTCTTGGATGCCGCGCAAGAGCAGGAGTTGATCGACCCAATGCGCGGAGGTCTCCACGTGGCCGTACATCAGCGTGGACGTGCTCGGAATGCCGCAGTGGTGGGCGGTTGAGATCACTTCCTTCCACTGTGCGGTGGAGAGCTTGTTACGCGAAAGAATGAACCGAACGTCGTCATCGAGAATCTCCGCCGCTGTTCCCGGCAGCGTGCCGAGACCATGGTCGCGCAGCATCGAAAGATAGTCCCGCAACGGCATGCCCGTAAGTTCGACACCGTAGACGATCTCCATGGGCGAGAAAGCATGGATGTGCATTCCCGGCACGGCTCGCTTGACCGCCACGAGAAGATCGCGGTAGTAAAACGGAGGAAGATCGCGGGGCAGTCCGCCCTGAATGCAAACCTCGGTTGCACCCATCCGCCACGCTTCGATTGCCTTTTGCGCGACCTGCTCAAGACTTAGAAAATATGCGTCCGTTTCCCGCGGTCCTCGGCTGAAGGCGCAGAACTTGCAACCTACAAAACAGACATTCGTGAAGTTGATATTTCGGTTGACGACATAGGTAACGAGATTGCCCACGAGCTCACGGCGCACGAAGTCGGCAGCGACCAGCAGGCCTAACAGGTCATCTCCTTCCGCCTCCGCCAGCAGTAAAGCTTGCTCGCGCGTGAGCACGTCTCCGTTGAGGCTGGCCATGACCCCCTCGAGCGCGGCGCGGGCTGCCGAATTCAAACGCGGGGCAATCTGCGGCCAGGCTAAAGCAGGAAAGTTCTCCAATTCGGGTTGTAGCAGCGTGCGTGCCACTAGGCCTCCTCAGCGAAACAAGTCGTTTGCGGCGGGACGAATCAGGTCGCGAGCGCTACCGCGGCCGGACTGGTACCGAAAGCCCCGAACAATCGAGGCGGGTATGCGAGCTAGCTTGCCGCAGACCAGGCCTGCCGCGCAAGCCAGTTCGTCGGCCACGGCTTCCACGCTGACCCGCAGAGGGTAGCCATGGAGATCGTGCCGTCTGCGATAATCATGAAGGGCCTTCATCCCCGCCACTCCGATCGCAACCTCGGTCAGTCCCTCGCGCCAGGGACGCCCGAAACTATCCGAGATGATAACCGGGATGGAAAGCCGCAAGGCTTTTTTCAGCGCACGATGCAGTTGTGCCGCCGAGCGGTCAGGATTTTGGGGAAGAAGCAGCGCCGTGCCTCCCCCGTCCACGTTGGAAACGTCCACCCCGCTGTTGGCGCAAATGAAGCCTTGCGCGGTCTCGGTAATCAGAACACCCCGCCTGCGACGTAGGATACGCCGACTTTGTGCCAGGGCGAGTTCCGTGACGCGCGGATCGAGCGAATAGCGGCGCGCCCAGGCCCTTGAGTTCGCCGAAGGTTGGATGCTGTCCAAATTGACCAGTTGTCCTTCGGACTTGGACACAATCTTATGCTTGAGTACCAGAATGTCGCCCTTCCTCAGTTTTCGCTGGGGATGCGAAAGGGCCGAAAGAAGCTTTTCGAGTAAGGAATCTCCAGGGCGGATCTCATCCGCAACCGGCACGGGGATGATCTCGAGTTGCGACAAGCTTCGCATTTTGGTCGCCTTCTAGTGTACGCGGAACTGCCTTAGCCGGCGTCAGTCCCGGTCGAGACTATTGGTTGGCAGCCGCAGACAGATCGGCCAGGTTTAGTTGACGAGCCAGCCGTTGGGAACGGGTTTCTCCCGGAGCCTCCGCCAGCTGCCGCAAATCTGTCGGCGTATCTACGTCGAGTGCCAGCCCGGCCAGCGAGAGGACGACACAAGGTTTGCCGGTAGCGCGCGCGGCCGCCAGGTGCGGCTGGAAACTGTCATTTCCAAATCGTAACGGGAACAATCCGGGGGGTTCACGAAAGGCTGCGTTCGTGCCCCGTCCGTCAGCCGACGGAACCAGCACCGTGCCCTCCCGGGGCGCGGCCTCTAGAACTTTCTCGAGTTCCCAAGGTTGGACGAGCGGTATGTCGCCCGGGATCACGAGCGTGTTGTCGACGCCCCTTGCCTCGCAAATCCGGGTCGCCCTTTCAATCGCCTCGGTTTCACTTCGATGGGCGGAGTCAACGATGATGTCGAAGCAAAAATGGTGCGCCCACTCGAGGGCGAAGGCATCGCCGGTGACGATACTGACTGCGGGCCGGTGTACCCACTTACCCAGCGCCTCGAACACGTCGAGGAGCATAGCCTGCGCCAGTTCCGTGCGCGCCGGTTGGCTGAGCACGGATGCAAGCCGCTGTTTGGCCTGGGAGAGACTCTTGACGGGGAGGAGAATCATGGGAGATCCGAGACGGCCTCGCCTGACTTTTCCCCCGAGAGCAGCTGCAGCAGGCTACGAGCGAGTTTGCTCTTGTCCTCGATGGTTTTCATGATCGTGCCTGTGCAGTGCACGCTCACGCCCGATCCTTCGAGTTGGCGGGCTGCCTCACTGTCACCGAGGTCGGCAATCAAAAGGTCGAGGAAATCGCGGTAGGCTTCAGCCACTCCTACAATCGAGACCGGCAAACCTTGGGCGGCCATCAGTGTCCCGGCCGGCCCGGAGACCGCGGCATTCCCAATGATTGGGCTTACCGCCGTGACCGTGGCGCGAGTTTCCCGTAAGGCCTCACGGATTCCGGGAACAGCCAGAATCGGGCCAATGCTGGTGATGGGGTTGCTCGGAGCGATCAGCACCGCACTGGCCGAGAGGATCGCCTCGATCACACCCGGCGCCGGCTGGGCCTGTGCTGCCCCGGCTAATCGCACCGACCGCACCGGGTCCTGGTACCAGCGTTTCACAAAGTACTCCTGAAAGCCGAGCTCTCCAACCGGAGTGTCGATCCGGGTCTCCACTCGGGAGTTGGACATGGGCAAAATGCGCGCCCGCACGCCCAGCTTTCGGCAAATCTCGGCTGTGACCTCGGTCAGAGTCTTGCCTTGCGCCAACAATTTCGAACGGACGAGGTGCACGGCCAGATCGCTGTCGCCGAGGTGAAACCATATCGGTTCGGACAACTCCGCCATCGCCTGCAGACAATAGAATGTGTCGTTCTGAACCCCCCAGCCGCGCTCCTGGCTGAGCCGTCCTGCCGCAGCGTAGGTGATCGAATCCAAATCGGGCGAGACGTGGAGGCCCCACCACTCCAGATCGTCTGCCGTGTTCACTACGAAGGTGAGATCTTCGGCGGCGCCCACCTCGAGCAGGCCCTCGACGAGCTTGGCGCCTCCCGTACCGCCGGTCAGAACTACGATCATGCGGCCCTCCGGGAGTAACCTTCCCCATCGGCTGCTGCCTTGACCTTGGTTTGCAGCAGGCTTGGACGATCGTCGAGGGTCGATAGGAATTCCGGGTAAACTGGAAGGCGCTGCCGCAAGGTGCATCCCTTCGATTCGGTTCGCAGCCTTAATTCCTCCAGATGAGGCCACGGCCGTTCTGGATTGATGTAATCCGGAGTGAGCGGCGAGACTCCGCCCCAATCATTGAGCCCGGCATCGAGCAACCGTTCGTAATTGGGAGCGGAGAGGTTCGGGGGAGCCTGAATGTTGACCTCGGGCATGAGCAAGCGGGCGAGCGCGATGGTCCGTAGCATTTCCCCTTGGCTCGGTTCCACCCAGTCTCGCATGGGAATATCCGGCTTGCTGCGAAAGTTTTGAATGATGATTTCTTGGATATGTCCATAGCGGCGATGCAACTCGCGTATGGCCAGCAGCGTATCGACCCGATCGGCAAGGGTTTCACCGATGCCAATCAGCAGTCCGGTGGTAAAGGGAACGTGCTGCTTGCCCGCCTCTTCGATCGTGCGCAGGCGCTTCGCCGGAACCTTGTCGGGAGCTTGGTGGTGGGCAGCGCCGGGAGCGAGAAGACCCTGACTGGTGCTCTCCAGCATCAGGCCCATGCTGGGTGAGACCGCCGCCAAGCGCCGGATCCATTCCGGGCTCAGCAGCCCCGGATTGGGATGCGGTAATAAAGATGTTTCGCGCAGAACCAGCTCGCACATGGCTTCCAGATAATCAAGCGTAGACTTGTATCCCAGCCGCCGCAAGGTCTCGCGCATCTGGGGAAAGACCAGCTCAGGCTTATCGCCGAGGCTAAACAGCGCCTCGCTGCAGCCCATGGCTTCCCCGGCCCGCACCACTTCGAGGACCTGGTCCGGAGTCAGGGTGTGGGCGCCGGGTTCGCCCGCATCGCGGCGAAAAGTGCAGTATCCGCAATAATCCCGGCACAGGTTGGTCAGCGGGATGAAAATTTTGCGCGAATAGGTGATCACGCGAGATTTGTAGCGCTGCTTAGCAGCGAGAGCGGCGGTGAGCAGGGCGGAAAGCTTCTCGTCCCCGCAACCGATCCATCGATATGCAGCTTCGCGAGAAAGAGGTTCGTCGCAGGCCAAATCGCGGGCTTCCGCACCATAGGGCTGCGGACGGGTTGTGGATAGCAAGCGCATCTGTAAGGACCTCAAGCGATTGTAAAGGATTTACAATCGAGGGCACCGTATCAGGGATTCGGGGGTGACTGGCAACGGCTTCCTGGGCTGTGCCAATCGGTGGCAGCGCGTGCGGCAATTTGAAAATGGAATGAGCATCAGTCAGGCAGAGTTCCGCGAGGCGATGGGCAACTTCGCAACCGGAGTGACGGTCATCACCGTGGATCACGCGGGCGAAGTGCACGGCATGACCGCCAACGCGTTCACTTCGGTATCCCTCGATCCGCTGCTCGTTCTGGTCTGTGTCGATCACCGGGCGCGCACCCACGGCCATCTCCATGCCAAGAAGCGTTTCGGGGTGAATGTCCTGGCTGAGAACCAGCGGGCAATCTCCGAGTACTACGCGCGCGCCGCGCCCACCCACCAGCGCGCGGAACAAGAAGCCGGAGCCCGCTTCGACCGCACGATTCATGGCACACCGGTGTTGCACGGCGCGCTGGCCTATCTGGAGTGCCGCCTACACAGCGCCCAGGACGCTGGCGACCATACCATCTTTCTTGCCGCGGTAGAAGATGTGGTCGTGCGCAAAGGCGATCCGCTGCTCTATTTTCGAGGGAAGTACCGGCAAATCGGGATTCCTTCCGAATGATTTGGCGCCTGTCGCTTGGCTCCTGGGGCAAGCGCATCTGGTTCTCTCCGCCTTTTCTAGCGCGTCGGATCAGCGGCCGACGCAGGTACGATCCGCCCAGAACTGCGGCGCACTCCACGATCAGGAAGGAACCCGCACCGCCCGTCCTGGCCAAGCGAAACCAGCAGTCGGTGCGGCGTCGGAGGGCATAGGAGGTCGACCCCGTCTTGGCACAGTGGTCGTCGAGTCGGGACCTTTGTTAAGCTTAATCGCCGAAGGCGAACCTCGTCCTGGTCTTGGCTGATCGTGGGATCAGTCAAGAACTGGAAGTCGGAGGAAGGTGTGCGGCAAGGGGTCGGGTAGGGCAGCGTGGACCCCGCCGAACGAGTTGCCGAGTCACTGAGCCATGTATCCCCGAGCCTTCCATTACCACCGTCCGAATTCGCTTGCGCAGGCGGTGTCGATGCTGTCCGAGCTCGGAGAACAGGCCAAGTTTCTGGCTGGCGGGCAGAGTCTGATCCCGCTCATGAAGCTCCGTTTTGCCAGTCCGGCTCACCTGGTCGATTTGAACTTTATTTCCGGGATCGCTTACATCGCGGAAGAGTATGGCACACTTCGCTTCGGAGCCATGACCCGTCATGCCGAGATCGAAAACTCCGAGATCGCGGCCAAGGTCCCCATGCTGCGCGACTGCGCGGCCGGAATCGCCGACGTGCAAGTGCGCAATCGGGGCACAATCGGCGGATCGTTGGCAGAAGCCGATCCGAGCGGCGATTGGGCTGTGGCGCTGCTCACCCTGTCCGCTGAGGTTCACTGTCTGGGCCCTGCTGGCGAGCGCAGCCTGCCGCTCGCGCAATTCGTCAAGGACGCCTACACCACGGTTCTCGAACCCGATGAATTGATCAAAGAAGTGACCGTCAAGTTTCCGCCCAAGGGCAGCGGCGGAGCCTACCTATCCTGCAAACGGGCGGCGCCTGTCTATCCGACTGCGACCGCTGCGGTCGAGCTCACGGTCGAGGGAGAGGTGTGCCAGGAGATTAGCATCGCTTTGGGTTGTGTCGGCCTGACGCCAATCCGGGCGAAAGAGGCCGAGGCGGTTCTGCGCGGCCAAAAGATCAGCGAAAAAGTGCTCGCCGCCGTCGGGGAAGCAGCGCGGGCGGCTGCGGATCCGCAGTCGGATATGCGCGGATCTGCCGAATACAAGCGGACTCTGGCGGGTGCACTGGTCAAGCGTGCGATCCAGATTGCCGTGCGCCGCGCCCGGGGAGAGCACATCGAGGTGAGCCCCATTTATGCCTGAAGCGATCGCGCCCATGGCAATCCGGGTCACGGTCAACGGAAAACCGTGTTCCCTCACGGTTGAGCCGCGCACCTTGTTGGTCGAGATGTTGCGGGAGCGACTGGATCTCACCGGCACCCACGTGGGCTGCGACACGACCTACTGCGGGGCGTGCACCGTCTTGCTGAATGGTGCTGCTGTCAAGTCCTGCACCACCTTCGCCGTGCAGGTGGAGGGAGCCGAGATTACCACCGTCGAAGGGCTCGAAAACAACGGCCAGCTGCATCCGATTCAGAAGGCTTTTGCGGACGCTTACGGTCTGCAGTGCGGATATTGCACGCCTGGAATTTTGCTGTGCGCGCTCCAGCTCCTCGCGCGCCATAAGCAGCCGAGCGAGAAACAGATACGCAGGGCGATTGCGGGGAACACCTGCCGCTGCACCGGCTATCAGAATATTTTCAAATCCATTCAGCTGGCCGCGCGGAGTATGGGAGGGACCTAGAGCGTGGCGATCAAGCTGGGCGGCGAATTCGAGGTCAAGCGCAATCCCGAGGAGGTTTACGATTTCTTGACGGATCCACATAAGTTCGCGCCCCTATTGCCGGATTTTCAGAGCATCTCCGCCGCGGAGGGAAACCACTTCACCGTCCAACTGAACGTGGGCATCTCCTATATCAAGGGCACGGCCGACGTGCGCATGGCATTGGCCGAGAGCGAGCGTCCCAAACGCGCCCAATATCAAGGTCAGGGAAGCCTGCCTGGAGGCAATCTATCGGTCTCGGCCGGGTTTGACTTAGCGCCGGTCGATGGTGGTACCAGGGTCGTCTGGCAGGGGGAGGCGCAGGTCTTTGGCCGGCTGGCATCGGTCGCCGGGGGTCTGCTCGAGCCTTTGGCTAAGAAGAATGTGCAGAAACTGATCGACGGCTTGCGGGCGGCGCTAGCCCGGGCGGTGTAGGCGCAGGCGTTTACCCAGACGGCGGGTGGCCCCGCGGGCGGGCAAGACTGGAGATACCCTAGTGAGCGCGGACGTCGAGAAAAGGATCTGGGTGGGCCAGCCCCTCCCCCGCAAGGAGGAGAACCGCCTCCTGCGCGGCCGGGGCAAGTTCGCCGACGATATCAAGCTGCGCGAAATGCTCTATCTGAGTTTTGTCCGATCGCCTTTCGCCCACGCCAGGATCACGAGCCTCGACACCGCGGCCGCCGAGAATTTGCCTGGCGTGATATGCACCTTGAGCGGCCGGGAGATTGCTCCCCAAACCCAGCCCTTTATCGAAATCGGTCCTGAGCCATTCGCCAAGATCAAAGATTACCCGCTGGCCGTCGGCAAAGTGCGCTATCAGGGTGAGCCGGTCGCTGCGGTGGTGGGCGCTTCCCCCGCGATCGCCGAAGATGGAGCGGAGTTGGTCCAGGTGGAATACGAGCCGCTCGCCGTGGTCGTCGACGCGGAGGAGGCCCTCGCGGGAGCGAGCCTTCTCCATGCAGAGGCGGGCACGAACCAGGTGTGGAAGGGTGTTTTTGAATACGGAGATGTCGAGAAGGCGTTTCAACAAGCCGCTTATGTGGTGCGGATTGATCGATTGCACTTCCATCGCTTCTCGAGCACGCCGCTCGAGAACAACGTGATCATCGCCGAATGGAATTCGAAGGACGAGCGCATTTCCTACTCCTGTAACAATTCGTTCCCCTCGTTCGCCATGCAATTTCTCGCCGCCCACTTGCAGGTTCCGATCGATCGCATCCGCGTCGAAACCTTCGACATCGGGGGCAGCTTCGGAATCAAGATCACCAGTTACCCGCAGATGGCGGTATGTGCCCTGGCTTCGAAAAAAGCCGGTGGAAAGCCCGTCAAGTGGGTCGAGACCCGATCGGAGCACCTGACGGCGAGCGCCCATGGCAATGAGAGAACGTTTCGCGATACCCGCGTGGCCCTCGACGAGAACGGTGTCATCACCGCCATCACATCGCGGCATTTCGATGATTGTGGGGCTTATCCCCGCTATGAACCTCTCGGTTGCGTGATTTGGTCGCAGGTGTTTCCCGGAGTGTATCGCTTTCGAAGCGCCCGCATTGAGTTCACGCAAGCGGTCACGAATAAGTGTCCGGTGGGGCCGAACCGCGGCTATTCGCGGATGCAGCACCTCTGGTTCCTGGAGCGCGCCATCGACATCTGCGCCCACCAGTTGGGAATCGCGCCCGATGAAATGCGTCTTCGCAATTACATTCGCCCCGACGAGTTTCCTTACACCACTCCCAATGGTTGCGTCTACGACTCGGGAAATTATCCCGCGATGCTCGAAGTCGCGAAACGGCGCATCGGGTGGGAGGAGTGGAAGGAGAAGCAGGCAGCCGCTCGCACCGAGGGGCGCCTGATGGGAATCGGCATCGGAACCACGCTTGATTCCGGCACCAACAATTTCGGTCAGTCGCAAATCGTAAATCCCGGCCTCCCCTACTCCGGCAATTCGCAGGGAGCCAATTGCAAGTTGGATATTTACGGCGAAGTGGTTGTCGCCGTCGGTTCCTGTCCCCAGGGGCAAGGACACGAGACCACGGCGGCGCAGGTGGTCGCCGATGTCCTCAACATTCATCCCGACCTGGTCACCGTGCGAACCGGTTTTGACACCGAGCGTAACGTGCACACCGGATTTTCCGGAACCTACGCCAGCCAGTTCGCCGTATCCGGGCTGTCGGCGGTGCATGGCGCCGCACAAAAGCTACGAGCCGAAATGAAGCGTCTGGGAGCGTTCGCGCTTCGAACCGGCGAAGACGATCTCGAATTCGGCGTGGGCTCCCAGGGGCCGGAGCTGCGAGCCAAAAGCACGGGCCGACCGATCAGCTACTGGGGACTGGCGAATCTGGTCAATGCCAACAGCGCCGCCCTTCCCCCGGAGCTGTACGACGTTACGCTGAATTGCCGCTATGTCTGGCGCGCGCCCTTCCGGGTGCCGGACCAGGAGAAAAAGTACGGAAACCTGACCCTGACCTATGCTTCCCAGCTTCACATCGCGGTGGTCGAGGTCGATCGCGACACCTTCATTCCTCGCATCCTCGACTATGTTGCCGTGGACGATTGCGGTACGGTCATCCACCCCCCGATTGTCGAAGGGCAAGTCTTCGGGGCCACGGCTCACGGCATCGGTGCGGCGCTCATGGAAAGCTGCGTTTACGATGCGGTCGGCAACATGCTGACCAGCACGTTCAGCGACTACACGCCCATCACCGCGATGAACATGCCCAACATTAAATATGATCACATCGAAACACCGTCCCCCCACAGCTACAGCGGTGCCAAAGGCATGGGCGAAGGCGGTGCAGCTCCGGTTCACACTCTTGCGGCTGCGTTGCAGGATGCGTTGTTCGCGCAGGCGGTGATCGTCGACGACTCCTTCAACAACGCAGATCGTTTGTACCGGGCACTGGTGAAACGAGAAATTAGCCAAGCCAAGGAAGTGGTGAAGGTGGAGAAGCGAAGATAGTTGTGGCGCGGGCGCCCGTCGCCCGTCGTTGCACGCGCATGACGCTTTCGCGACATGAGACGAGTTTGTATTATCGGCTGCGGCGCGATTGGAAGTCTGTATGCCGCGCATCTGGCGCGGGTCGCCGAAGTGTGGGCGTTTGTCCGGCGGGAGGGCCATGCGCAGGCTCTCGCTCGCGAAGGATTGACCGTCTCCGGGCGCCATACCTTTCATGTCAGGCTGCAGGCAACCTCCGATGCCAGGGTCCTGCCGGAGTGCGAACTGGGCATTGTCGCTACCAAGGCTACTCAGGTGGAAGGGGCGATGGCGCTGGTCGGTTGCCGTTTCGACCAAGGAGCGGTAATCTCGGCGCAGAACGGACTCGGCAGCGAGGAAATCATCGCGCGCGAGACCCGCGGTCAGGTCATTCGCGGCACCACATTCATGAGCGGCACCAAGCATAGCGACACCCATGTGCAGTACGAACTCGATACCGCCACCTGGCTCGGGCCCTTCGAGCCACGGCATACTCCCTACGCTCTGGTGGCGCAAGCCGCTGACCTGATCTCGGCCAGCGGGCTCAAAGCCGAGGCACTCCACGATGCCCGTCCGGCACAATGGTCAAAGCTCATCTTCAATGCTGCGGTGAATGGAGTTTCGGCGCTGACCGAGCTTCCCCATTCGCCGCATTTCGCCGACCAGTCGGAATTCTCGAGCCTCGGATGCTTGCTCGGCGAGCTCATCGAGGAGGGGAAGCGCGTGGCGAAGGCGGCCGGCGTGAGACTCGAGGAAGATCCTTGGCAGATGAACAAGATTGGCGCCCTGACCAATCATCCGCCTTCGATGTTATACGACATTCGGCGACGAAAACCGACCGAAGTCGATTTCTTGAGCGGGGCGATCGCGCGCGAGGCGCAACGCCACGGGGTGCGGGCGCCGCTCCACTGTGCGGTGTACCGGCTGATCCGGGGCAAAGAGGCCTCGTGGACATTCCAAGATGAGAACAAACCGGTGCCACCATCGCAGAGGAACGAGCGGAAGACGGCGCCTGGAGACGAGAGCTGAATGGCGTGGCCCATTGATCGATTGAAGCTCGATCGCGTCCGCGACCTGATGAAGGATCAGGACCTGACCGCCCTGGTTGTGCGCGCGCCCGACAACATCGTGTATCTCACGAACTACTGGCCGATGAAAGGATACGACGCGGTTGTCTTCCCCCGCCAAGGCGAAGCAACGTTGATCGCCATCGAGCCTCAGCTGGCCGACGCCCAGCGGAATTCCTGGACCGAGGACATTCGCTTGTTCAAGAGCTATCACCCCACCGATCCGCGCCCTCCGCAATACCGTGCCCTCGACCAAGTCTTGCAGGTACTGAAAGAACGCAGCCTCACCGACAAGATCGGGATCGAGCTGAATATGGGAACGCAAGCCGCCGATCGCATGGTGGGCGAGCCGACCACACCGACGCAAATGTATTTTGACCGTTTCCACGGTGTCGCAGGGGAGGTCGTCGATGCGACGCCCCTGCTGAACCAGGCTCGGGGCATCAAGACACCTCAGGAAATCGAGCGCATGCGCCTGGCCAACGAGCTCGCCGCCCTGGCCATGGAACACACCCGCGAGCGGATGCGACCGGGCATGAAAGAGAGCGAGGTCGGGGGGATGTACGAAAGTGTGGTTCACGGACTGGGAGTGGGCTATAAGGGCAAAGTGGAGATGGCGCGCGCGTTCACCCTGGTGTGGTCGGGGAAGGGAATTGCTACGTTCACCGCAACCGGCGATCGCCCCATTCAGGAAACCGAGCCCACCTTGTTTGAGATCTGGGTGTGCGCGGATGGCTACTGGACGGATCTGACCAAGAACGTTTGCCCGGGCGCGCTCACCCTTGCATATCACAGGCTTCTGGACCTTCTCCTCAAAGTCTTCAACGAGGCCGTGGCCTATGCGCACCATGGCGCCAGTTTCCCGGGACTCGATCGACTGATTCGTGCGCGCATTGCCGAAGGCGGATATCCCGGCCAGCCTCCCCACCCCATCTGCCACGGGGTGGGGGCACGCGCCCACGAGCCGCCCTATGCTCACCAAGCCGGAGGCGGCACGATACAAAAGGGAATGGTATTGGCGATCGAGCCGGGAATTTATTGGGAAGGCGGCGGCGGTCTGCGCCTGGAGGATGATTTCCTGATCACCGACAGCGGGAACGAAAAGCTGTGCACGTACCCGGACGATTTTCGCTTGCTATCAGGTTGAGAAGCAAGAGGTAAGGACCGAGAACGGTGCCCAAGTCGGCCTTGAAACTCGAAGCTAAGCTGGCGGAAAAGATCATCGCCGAGGTGCGCGAAGATGAGATCGTGGCCATGTGCTGCGATGTGATCAATATTCCCAGCCCGACCGGCGACGAGTTCGAGATGGCCTGCTATATGAAGCATGCGCTGGCCGAACTCCACCTCGACGTTAGCTGGCAGGAGATCGAGGAGCGGCGCGCGAATGTCGTCGCCCGCTGGAGTGGAACGGGAGGCGGCAAGAACCTGATGTTTAACGGTCATATGGACACCTCCAACACCGGCCGCGAGGAATTTCTCACCGGGATCGGCTATAAGCCGCACGCGGTTGTACGAGATGGATTTATTTATGGCCTCGGCATCTACAACATGAAAGGTGCGCTGGTCTGCTATACCCATGCCCTGAAGGCGCTCGAGCGCTCCGGACTCAGGCTCAAAGGTGATGTGATCATCGCCGCCGTGGTGGGAGAGATTGAAAAAACTCAGTGGGAGGAATTCCGCGGCAAAGAGTACCGTGGCTACGGAATCGGAACCCACTACCTGGTGAACCACGGTGTCCTGCCCGACGTCTGCATACTCGGCGAACCCACGGATATGAAAGTCGTGCTGGAACACTTCGGCTCGCTTTGGGTGCGCATCTCCTGCGCCGGCGTCTACGTGCACACCGCCTTCGCGGAAGCCCGCGGGGAGATGAACTCGATCCGCCGTATGTACGCTTTGCTGGACACCATTCTGAAGTGGGCGGCCAATTGGGAGAAGAATGCGTCGCATGGGGGGAAAAAGGCAGTTGTGAACTTCGGGTGCATTCGTGGAGGTCATCCTTGGCGCGTCAGTCGCACCCCGGAGAAGACGGATGTGTTCCTGGATGTGCGGGTGCCGCCGACGATTCCCATGAGCGAAGCCCGACGAAACCTACAGCAGATGGTTGTGCAGCTGGAGAGGAAGCATCCTGACTGGGGTCTGGAATGGGAAACCTATGTTTCCGTTCCCGGGGCGCGTATCAGCGAAGAGCACGAAATGATCAAAGCCATTGAGGCGAATCACGAATACGTCACGGGCCGACGCCCGGAGCGTGAGGTGGTCACCTGGTGCTCGGATGCCAGCGTACTCAGTCGCTACGGAATTGAAACCGTCAACTACGGCCCTTCGAGCGGACCGCGCGATGTCGAAGGGGAGAAAGTCGCCATCCAAACTCTGGTGGAGATCACAAAGATTTATGCCCTGGTCGCGGCCGATCTGTGCGCTGTCGAAACCTGAGTAAAATTCTACGTTGCCTGAGAGTCCGATTGCCAAGTCAACCAGAAATCGATCGTCGCTACAACAACATCCGCACCAGCATGGAGCGCTACGAGTTGGATGCGCTCATCGTGTGCGGCAATCAATATGCGGGATTTGAAGGCGCGGTCCTCTACGTGTCGGGATTCGAGGTTGTGCATCGCTACGTGTACGTTGTTCTGCCCTACCAAGGCGAGCCGACTCTGGTGTTTCCTCGGGAAGCTCGCTGGATCGGGGACAAGCGAAAACCTTGGGTGCGAGACCAGGTTTGGCCCGAGATTCCCGGGCAATGGATTCGCGACCGCGGGCAGGAGCTGCGCTGGAAGCGAGTCGGCGTGTACGGCATGGACTTCATCATGGCCGTCCGCGACTACCGAACTCTGGCGGCCACGTCATTCGAGCTGGTGCCGTTCGATTTTCAATTTGACATGGCGCGCGCCGTCAAGAGCGAGGAAGAGCTTAGGGAAATTCGCGATGCCATGGATATCGTCCTCGATGGTTTTTGGGCTCTGGTGGCAGCCTACGAACCGGGAAAGACCGAAGCCGAAATCATGGCCCCAGCCGTCGAGCGATTCTTTGCCCGCGGTGCAGGTCCGCGCATGATGAACATTTTGCTCTCCGGTAGCGGGGGAGAGGCGGAAGCTTGGTTTCGGGTGCCGGCCCATCGCGTCGTCGAAGCCGATGACCTGCTGCTTTACTCACTCGAGATCACGGGGGCAGGCGGTTATTGGGTAGAGTTTTCCCGGCCCCTCATTCGGGGTAAGCTCAGCCCGCGCACCCAGGCCATGGCCGAGGTTTATCCCGAAGCTCTCGAGGCGGCCAGAAAGTGTATGCGGGCGGGTGAAATGGCCAGCGGTGTGCACCGAGCCGTCGCGGAAACCTTCCGCAAGCAAGGATTCACACTTGGTCATCTCTCCGGGCACAGCATCGGCAGCACCATGATCGAGCACCCCTCGATCGGCGCAAACAGTGATGTGCAGCTCGCGGAGAACATGGTTTTATCATTGCATCCCCAGGTCGTCGATCGGGACGGCACAGCCTGCCTCTATACCCAGGACACGTACCGGGTGGGCAAGGCGGAAGGGGAACGACTGGCGGAGGTGGAGTGGAGGTTTTATCGCGGCCAGGAGAGCCGCGGCCCAGGAGCGAGACCTGCGAAGTAAGCAGTCCGAATCGCCGACCTTATGCGAATCTGCATCCTTGGTTGTGGGGCAGTAGGCAGCCTGTTTGCCGCACACCTGGCGAGAGCCGGCGAGGCTGAGGTGTGGGCTTACGATGTCTGGAAGGAGCATGTCGACGCCCTCCGAAGTCATGGCTTGCGGCTTTCGGGCGAAGCGAACTTCACCGTGCGGCTCCATGCGACGAATGATCCCCAACAGTTGCCGCGTTGCGATTACGGCATTGTGGCCACGAAGGCGATCCATACCAGAACGGCGATCGCACAAGTCGCCGCGATCTTTGACAACAACAGCGCGGTTTGTTCTGTACAAAACGGAGCGGGCAACGAAGAAATCATTGCCGAGTATGTCAAGTTCGTCATTCGGGGTACGACCTTCCCTGCCGGGCATGCGATCGGTCCCGGCCATATCGCCTATGACATCCAAGGTGATACCTGGATCGGACCCTTCGAGCCGAGTCACACGCCGATGACCAAGGTCGAAGAATTGGCAGGTCTGCTCACCCGATCCGGAATGCATACCATGGCGCTCAAAGATGCCCGCGGTGCCCAGTGGACCAAGCTGATTTTCAACGCCTCCACCAATCCGGTTGGCGCTCTGACGTTGCTCGACCACGGAAGCGCAACTCGATTCGGCCCCACCGGACGGCTCTTCGAGAACCTCATTCGAGAGGGGGAGGCGGTCGCTCAGAAGCTCGGCATTTCTCTTCTTGGTGATCCTTGGGCATTGGTGGAGAAAGGCGCGAATGCCCCCGGCAGGCACCGCGCCAGCATGTTGCAGGATGTGCTGGCCAAACGCCCAACCGAGGTGGACTTCATGAACGGAGCGATTGTCGAATGGGGCGAAAAAGTCGGAGTGGCAACTCCGCTGAACCTGGCACTCTGGACTCTGATCAAAGGTCTGGAGCATTCCTGGCGAGAGCCCGAATAGCACCGAACCCTCCATGTCCGTTTCCTTCAACCTCGGAGTCCTGCAACTCAGCATGGAACCCGTGCGGGAGACTGTGGCCATGGCCAAAGCTTGCGAGCAGGCCGGGTTTGATGCCTTCTGGGTCGCCGAAGCCTATCCGTGGTGGCGCAAACATTCCTTCGAGGCCCGCTCCTCGACTGCGATTCTGGCGGTGATTGCGGCCGCGACCCGCCGCCTTCAACTCGGCTGGGGAATCATTTCGCCGTACTCGCGGCATCCGGTGCAGATTGCGATGGAAGCGCGCGTCATGCAGGAACTGGCCGCGGACCGCTTCTTGCTCGGGTTGGGCGCTTCGAAGATCTTTATGAAAGAGATCGGGGAAGAAAGCGGGGAGAAGGTCGGCCCGGCCACGGTCATGCGTGAAAGCATCGAAATCGTCCGCGGCGTGCTGCAAGGCGATCGATTCCAATACCAAGGCAAGGTGTTTGCCGCCAACGTGCCGCCGCTCAAGCCCGACGCACGTACCCCACGAGGTACACCCCCGATTTACCTTGCCGCAACCGGGCCGGTGCTCCAGAAAATGTCCGGATCGATAGCCGATGGACTGCTCACGGCCAGCATCACCACTCCAGCCTTTGTGCGTCATTCCCGAAAGAATATGGAAGCCGGCGCGCGCCGGGCAGAACGGGATCCCTCCACGCTGATCCTGGGCTCGGTGATCGTAGGAAGCATCAGCCGGGATTCGAGCAAAGGCAAAGCCGGCGCGCGCGAGCAGGCGGCGATGTATCTGGCCAACAAAGTCGAGAACATCGGGCGCACCGCGGACGTCCTGCTGGAGTGTGCCGGGCTGAGTTTGGAGGAGTTGCGCCCGGTGGCCGATGCCATGGAGCGCGGCGGGCGCACCGCCGCTGCCAAGGCGGTGAGTGATGCCCTGCTGACGAAGGTGTGCCCGATCGCGGGTACCCCGGAGGAGTGCATCGAGCGTATCCGGGAATATCGGGAGGCGGGCTGCACCCACATCATGCTAGAAATCTGGGGCGATGACCGCATTGGTCAAGCCAAATTGTTTGGCGAGGCGGTGGTGCCCTATGTCCGCTCTTAGGGCAGGGTCCGGCTGGGATGGTCGGCTTCCTGGGATCGGATACCCACAGATGGGTAGAGCCAACGCACCTACTTTGGCGTATGCTGTCAGCTCAGGGGAGGGATCGATGCGGCGCTCTGTCCTTCTAATCTGCTGCTTGCTCGTTGCAAGCAGGCTTGGCCTTGCGCAAAACACTCTCCCGGCAAGTGAAATGGGCCGAGAGAGCTTCGACGCGGATTTCCCCTCCGGCGGACAGTTGCGAATGCATATCCGTTCGGCGGACCTCAAGATCATTGGCGGCGACGAAAACAAAATCACGATCCGCTATTGGGGAAAGAACGCCCGGCGTGCTGGCGGGGTCAAAATCAGCCTAAGAACGGTTGGCAGCACGGGAGAACTACGCGTACACGGCGGTCCGCGCAACGACCTCCAAATCGAAATCCGAGTTCCCAAAATCTCGGATCTGTACCTCCGAATGCCCGCCGGGGACGCGCAAGTAGACGGCATTGTGGGCAACAAAAACGTGAAACTCCATGCCGGTGATCTGAGCCTACAGGTAGGTGCCCCGGAGGCGTATGCCCTGGCAAATGCGTCCGTCGTGGCTGGTGATCTCGATGCCGGCCCGTTCGGGGTGACGAAAGATGGACTGTTTCGTTCTTTTCACCACCAAGGCCCGGGCAAGTACACGCTCTATGCTCACGTGGGCGCCGGAGATCTGACGCTCAAGCCGTAGCCAAGTCTAGTGCGTGGTCGACGGGGCGAGCTGAGTCAGGATCTCGAGGAATTCCTGGTTGGTCAGAATTCCGCGTTTCAACGTAGCCCGCTTCTTCACTTCCGCGAGGATCGCTCCCCGCCGTTCGGCGGAAACCGAAAGCCCGAGCTCCTTAGAGATGCGATCGATGCTATCGAGCCCGCTCTTCTTGCCCAGCACCAGCTTGCGGCGAGCGTTCACCAGTTCGGAGGAATACGGTTCAATGGCCTCGGGAATGTGGAACTGGCTGGCGACGGCACCGCTTTCCCGTACAAAAAGGTTTTCCCCCACTAAGGGCTTCCAGGCGTCCAGCGTATAGCCGGCGGCGCGGGCAACCAACTGGGAGACCTCGCGTGTCTTCCCGAGGTCCAGCACAGCCGGCACTTCGTAAAGGCAGCGCAGGGCGAGAGCAATTTCCCCGATATCCGCATTGCCCGCACGCTCGCCCATACCATTCATCGTCCCCTGGATCCAGGAGGCGCCACCTCGAACCGCCGCCACGGCGCAGGCAGTCGCCAAACCAAAGTCATTGTGGCCATGCCAGTGCACGGGTGTACCAGCCCCAATCCAAGAGCAAACTTGAGAAACCAGAAACTCGGCTGCTTCCGGCCCACAGGCCCCCAGTGTATCCGCCACCACCACTTCGCTGGCGCCGGCCTCGAGCGCTGCTAAATAGGTCTGCTGCAGAACATCCAGGTCGGTTCGCGTACCGTCCACGGCAAAAAACGCAACCCGGATGCCGTTTTGCCGGGCATAGGAGACGGCATCCACGACCCGCTTCAGCATGTCCTCCCGTGACATACCGTAAGCCTTCAACTTCAGGTCGCTGGTCGGAGCTTCTACGACCGAAGCGCGCAGCTCGAGGCTCAACAGTTCTCTCAGATCCTCTTTCGCCGCCCGCGAAAACCCCCACACCTCAGCGCGCAGATTGGCTTTCCGGATGAGCTCGATTGCCTCGGCGTCTTCGGGAGAAACACGAGCGAAGCCGGCCTCGATCCGGCTTACTCCCATCTCGTCGAGCTGGCGCGCAATCTCCAGCTTTTGTTGCGGGGAGAACACGACACCGACCGTCTGCTCACCGTCGCGCAGGGTGGTATCGTAGAAGTGAACTTTGGTTTTGGGGAAGGGTGAGCGGATCTCCCGCCGCGCATTCAACTCGCTGACCCAGACCTTGGAATCACCCATGGCTTATCCGTAGCCTCGATGAGCTCGCCAGAGTTCTCGACCGACAGCTCAGCAAAAAGTTTACTCCAAGCTCCTGCGGCCCGTCGGGGTGAACTGCGAAGCCTACTGCCGCGTCGGGGTAAGCGCGGCTGGCTTGTGACCATAGGCTTCCACCCAGGAGATCACCGGGTTGCGCAACACACCGATGTGCTCAATGGCGCATTCCATGACGTCTCCCGGCTTCAAGTACCAGGCCTTGGGATCGCCGCTGAATGCGGCCACCCCGGAGACCGTGCCGGTAGAGACGACGTCGCCGGCACTGTATCCCATCGGCGAGTAGTGCGCCAGAATCTCGGGGATCTTCACCGACATTCGGCTCGAATGCGAGCGCTGCCGGGGTTCCCCGTTGACCCGCAATTCCATCGCCAGGTTGTGCGGGTCCGGAATCTCGTCCGCGGTAACGATCCAAGGTCCCAGCGGACAGAAGGTATCGATGCCCTTGCAGAAGCTGAAGACTCCGGATTTCATTTCACGGCGCTGGATATCGCGCGCGGTGATGTCATTGAAGATGAGGTATCCGCCGATATAGTCGTTCGCTTCTTGCGGCGCAAAATGCTTGCCACTCTTTTTTAGAACCACCGCAAGTTCGAGCTCATAATCCAATTCCTGGGTGAGATGTTCGGGATAGATGACGGGATCCTCGGGGCCGATGATCGCGTCCACATTCTGAAAAAACACGATCCAGGGCAGCACAGGATGGGAAAAGCCGGCCTTGCTCGCCTCTTCATGGTGCTCGCGAAAGTTGCCTGCCGTATGGAAGAATTTTCGGGGAATGATCGGAGCCTTCAGCTTCACCCCTGCAGGCGCGTAGGCCGTGGCCTCTTCTCTGACGCCAGCTGGGTTGTTGCCGAGCTCGATGGCATGGGCCAGAGCCTTGCGAGCCGCCTCCAGGCTGGTCTCGCCGCCCGCGAATAACTCCAGCATATTGGCCGGAACCAACGCATCGGCGAGACGGGCATAGGCGCTTTCGTGCTCTACGTCACGCAGGTAGAGCGCACACGCGGAGTTCAGGTCAACGATCGCATCATCGCCCGTGAGGGCGCCGATTCGCGACCGTCGTCCGGGATCTTCAAACGTGACCAATCGCATAAAGGAAGCGTCCAAAGTCTATGCGGCACGAAAGTCGTTGTCCACTTCCTCTCGGGTCGGAGGGGTCAGGGGGGTCGGAGGTTGGCATCCTCAAGGCTAGGTTCGATCGCGCGAGATCCCTGCTTGGCCGTGGTTTGTTCGCGCTGGGGCATCTTCTGGCAGGGCGAGCACGACTCATTTGGGCAGACGATCGAGGCCAGGTCCAAGCGCTCCGCAGCGGCTTCCGTCTAGGCGGATGCGATGCCCATCCCGGAGCTACTCCAGCACATTGTCATCTAATTTCTTTCTGCCCCAGTCCGCCGCGGCCTGCACAAACGCCATCACGAGCGGATGGGGTTGGTCGGGTTTGGAGGAGAGTTGCGGCTGAAACAAGGTCGCGATAAAGAAACGGTGAGTGGGTGACTCGATAGCGCGAATTTCACCGTGGGGGCCGCGCGCCACCACCGGGAATCCAGCCTCCATCGCGGTCCACCCATATTCCGGATTCACCTCGAAATTACAGAAGAACTCTTCCGTGACGGTGTCTTGTCCATAGAAGGAATGCAGGTAAGAACCGGGGCGCAACTGAATTTCGGGAATGGCGCCCGACAACTTCGGTGCGCCTTGCCCGTGGCCGGGTACGGCGCAGGCAACTGGACAGATGATGATGTTCTTTGAGCCGGAATTGTTCTCGGCGGAGTCGGCATCCTGGATGCCCAACACGTTCCGCGCGCACTCAATCAGGGTATATTGAAAACCGCCGCAGGTGCCGAGAAAGGGCCAGTCCCGGCGCCGCGCGAATTCAATTCCTTTGAGCATCCCTTCGAAGCTCTTATAGGGACTGCCCGGCGCAGCCCAGATCCCGTCGAAACCTTCCAGCCGCTTGGAAGCATTGGATTCCAGCAGCGAAGAGGTTGGAACCCACTGTGATTGCAGGCCAAAGCTCAGCTTCTCTGCGGCGTGCTGCAAGGACTGATCGACAAAGGGCAGGGTCGGAGAAGTGGGATCGAATTCCCCTAAGATCGCAATGCGCACCGCATCCGCCACGGGGAAATTCTAACGGAGGAGGCCCCCATCTGCGACGGCCGTTGAGAACATTGGTAACCGTCCCAAAGTAACCTCCCTACCGGTCGCTTCCTTGCCTCTCTAGGTCGAAACTCGATCCCAGCCGAAAGTTCTCGCGCTCCTCGGCTTTCAACCTCGCAGTCGCGGATCGAAGGCAGCGGCATCCTCCTGCCGGCCTTCCCTGACATCGTCGGGCTCAGCGATACGGCTGGGTTGCCAGAGGGAAAGCTTCGTTGACTTTGCCCTTGGGGTTCTAACCGGCAGCCAATGTCCGGCCCTTCAGAATCTCTTCCACGGCGGTTATCGCCACCTCCAACTCCTCGTCCTTGGTGTAGAAATGAGGCGAGAACCGCACTCCCGCCTGGGGCCTCCAATCGACGAGGATCTCCCGCTTCAGCAACTCCTGGCAGACCTGCTGCGAATCCGGCATGTCGATCGATACCGTGCCTCCGCGCTTCTCCGCATCGGGCGGCGAGTTGACCCGCCAGCCGTGGCGGTTCGCGAGCTCAATCAAGCGTGCAGTCTGGCGCTTCGATTTCTCGCGAATGCGTGGAATTCCAGCTGCCGCGATGATGCTGAGACCCGGCCGCGCGGCCTCGAGCGCGGGCACGTGCGTGGTTCCGTTCATAAAGCGGAAGGGTGGCTCGGTGTACCGGATCGGCCCGCTTTCAAACGCCATAGCGTTCTGATGGGCAAACCAGCCGGTGAACCTCGGCTCCAAGCGTTTCCCGAGATCGGGACGAACGTACAAGTAGCCCACTCCAGGTCCGCCGCACAGCCACTTGAGAACCCCTCCGCAGGCGAAGTCGACGCTTAGGGCAGCCACGTCGAGGGGCACCGTACCCAACGATTGGAAGAGGTCGAGCACAACGTGCGCTCCCACCTTGTGCGCTTTTTCGACGATCGCCTCGGCGTCGTGAATGTAGGCACTCCGAAAGATCACATGGGAAATTGGGACGAGCAGCGTCCGATCATCAATGGCATCGAGCAGTTGCTCCGTGGGCTGGCTCACTCCATCGCCGGTTTTTACCATGTGAACCTGCGCTCCCAGGCGTCGTTGAGCTTCCCAGAAATACATGACGGAAGGAAAATTCAGGTCGCAATAGACGACCTTGTTCCGTCTCCCGGAGAATTCGAAACAGGAAGCCACGATCGCCTGGCACGTGGTCACGTTCTGATGAGTAGAGACCGAACCTTTGGGGGCATTCATGAGCGCACCAATCTCGTCACCCACGTCCGCCGCGAGTCCCCACCATCGTTCTTCCCACGCCCGGACTCCGCGCGTAGCCCAGGTGTCCGCGTATCCTTTCATCGCGTCGTACACGCCGCGTGGCATCGCACCCAAAGAGTTACTGATCAGATAGGTTGTTCGTTCGAGGATGGGGAACTCAGAGCGGTAGCGGAGCAGCTCGTCAGTCATGCACTTCATTCTATGCGAGCCCGTCCCGGGCAAGACCATTCAGAACCGGGCTTGCCAGAACCGCTAATAAGCGAAAGCCCTGCTACCCCCCGGCTTTAGCCGTCGGGAGTGTCAACGCGATCGGGGGTGTCAACGCGATCTGGACCCCTTTGTCCCGCACTGGCGACGCTTCGTGCGGATCAGAAAATATGCCAGCGTGAGCCCCACCAGCAGCGTGATTCCGCTCATCAGGTTCACGCGCGAATCCCACCAACCCTTGAGCACCGTGGCGGTCAGCAGTACAAGCCCCAGAACCGACCCGGTGCTTCCCAGAGGAGAGCGCATGGGAAGTTGGCAGATTCCCTCGGGGCCAAGCCGGCGACGAAAGGCAAGGTGCGCCGCCAACGATACCAACCAGGAGAGCATCATTCCGAAGACTGCTCCTCGCAAGATGTATTCGAAGGCATGAGCGGGGGCCCACTTTTCGAGCAGCAGGGCGGCGACGATCCCGTAGGAGGAGGCGAGCAGGGCGAGTTTCGGCGAGCCAGCCGGGTTGAGCTGCCCAAAGACCGCCGGGGCCCAGCCCGTGCGCCCCAGGGAGAACAACATGCGCGAGGAGATGTAGAGGGCGGCATTGGCTCCGGAGAGGGCTGCGGTGAGCACCACGAAATTCATCACCTGGCCCGCCCCCGGCATTCTTGCCGACCGGAACACGGTCACGAAGGGACTTTCCGACACCCCCGCCAGAGTCCACGGCATCACCCCGGCGAGCACCACAATCGCGCTCAAATAAATCCCGGTCAGCAGGGTGAAGGTCATACGCACGGCTTTTGCGACTTCCGTCGCCGAACGAGCTTCGCCCGAGGCTACGGCGACAAACTCGATGCCACCAAAGGTGTAGATGGAGAAGGTCATGGCCAACAGAGGAGCCCACACGCCGCGGGGAAAAAAGCCGCCGTGGCTGGTGTACTGCGCGGGAACGCGTCCCCCGAGCAGCAGCCCGGCTCCGAGTACGACAAAGACCGCAATCGTAACCACTTTGATCATGGCGAACCAGAATTCAAAGCGGCCGAAGCGGCCCACGTTCCAAAGATTCACCCCCAGCAGGAGAAAGGAGAACAGGACGACCCAGATCAGCGCTGGAACCTGGGGGAACCAAAATCTCATGTACGTGGCCGACGCCACCAGTTCGGCGCCGATGGAGATGGCGATGGCTGCCCAATAGCCTGCCCGAGCGATGAAACCGGCCCATGGGTTCAAGTAGAGATCGCCGTAGATACCGAACGAGCCGGCGGCTGGGTGCGTGCTGGACAGCTCACCCAGGGCCATCGCCACCGTCCAGTTCACAAACGCTGCCAGCACGAAGCTCAGAATGACCGCCGGGCCAGCCACTTCGATGGCTGCGGCCGAGCCCAACAACAGGCCGGTGCCAATCGACCCCCCCGCAGCCACCATCACCATCTGCCCGGCATTCAGCTGGTGGTGGAGACCTCGTTCCTGGGAAATCTCGTCGGCTTCTGCCATTCCGGCACCTATACCAGAAAGCTCCTCAACAGCAAAGACTTATCCCGAGCGGGGTGACGAACGTAATCCTCGGGCGGCATACTTCATTGCTGCCCGGATGACCCAACCCTAGAATTTTCTACGGGACCACAAACCTGGTCGTCTTTCATGCCAGATATCAATAAACCATTGGACCGGGTTGAGATTACCAAGCGCGTGGACCGCGCCGAGAAGCTTCTGCAGAAGGGCAAGACGGCAGAAGCGCTCGATGAGTACCTGCAGGTCTTGGCAGCAGATCCGGCCAATGACACCATCACCCAGATGGCAGCCGACCTTAGCCTTTCCCTGCAGCGGATTCCGCAAGCGGTCAAGCTCTTGGGCGGGATGTTCGAGCGCCAGGTGCAAGCCGGGGATGCGACCCGGGCGAGCCTGACTTACAAGAAGTTGGCTCGTTTTGCGGATCCGACCTGGGAACAAAAGCTCCGCTTTGGCGGACTGCTGGAGAATACAAACCGCAAGCTGGCGATCGAGACCTACGAACACGCGTTCCAGGAACTGACCAAACAGGGTCGCAAACAAGAGTCGCTGGCGGTTTTGCAGCGAATCCTGCGCTTGGACGCGGGTGAGAAGAATCTGCTTCGGCTGGGAGAACTTTCCTCCGAAGTCGGCGATGGCAAGACGGCCGCCGCTGCCTTCCTGAGGCTCGGCGAGCTGACCAAGGTTAGCGGTGGCAACTCCGCGCCTTGGATCGAGCGGGCATACGCCCAGGATCCTTCCGACCCGCAGATCGCTTTGGCCTACGGCAAGGGCCTGCTCGAACAAGGGCAGGCGGACGCGGCCATTCAAGCCATGGAATCCCAAGTCAACGCTGGCTCGGTCTCCGAGGAAATGCGCCAGACCTACGCCCAGGCACTGTTGGCCGCCAACCGCCTGAGTGATGCGGAGGCGGTGGTGTGGCAGCTGTTCAAAGACCAACCTGCCCGTTCCCACGACATCGCCAAATTGATTGGACTCTATCTGGATGCCGGACAGGAGCAGGCCGCCGTGGCGCTTTCGAGAAAGTTTGCGGCGCACCAACAACGCCGAGGCGATCGGCGCGGCTTCCTGTCGATGATGCAAGAGATCATCGTGACCCACGCGCCTTCGGCGGTCATGCTGGAATTCATGTGCGAGCTCTTCAATGCCGCCAATCGCGAGACCGACTACTGCCACACCCTGCTGAAGCTTTTCGATCTGCATTGCAGTACGGGGAACTATGACAAAGCCGCGGAGTTTTTGGATCGCGCCGCCGAAGTGGATGCCTATGAGCACGGACATCATAAACGGCTGCAAATGTTGCAGGGCAAGATCGACGATCGCCGCTACAACGCCATTGCCTCACGGCTTTCGGGTGCGCAGGGTTCGGCGACAGCTCCGGTCCGTTCCGGGGAAAACCTTTTGGGCGATGCAGCCCTGCAGGATTTAATGTTGCAAGCAGAGATCCTGGTGCAGTACGGAATGCGATCGAAGGCGCTCGAGCGATTGCAACGGATTCAGCAGCTCTTTCCTCACGAAGAGGATCGCAATCATGCCCTGCACCAACTCTACTTGAACGCCGGGCTGGTGCCGAAGTACCCGAGTGCCGAGCGACCCGCGGAAAGCTCCATTCCCCGGGTTGCGCCCACCGCAGTTCCGGCTCCGCCGCCGCAGCCAGACCCTGCTTCCCAGTCGCCGGCCGATCTGAGCAGCTTTGCTCGGGTCGCCGAAATCACCCGTAAGATTTACCGGCAGAGCCACGCCGATACTGTCCTGGCGACGGCTGCGAGCGAAATCGGAGAGCAGTGGAAGGCCAGCCGATGCGTGGTCGCGATGCGCAAACCCGGCCTGCGTCCCACCAGCAGCAAGGAATATTGTGGTGAGGCAACCGCAGCGGCAGAAAGCGGAGCACTCGAGAAACTCATTGTGGCGGTTCACGACTTGACCATACAACGGGGTGGCACACTGGGCGTCGGCAATGTTCAGCTCGCGCCGGAACCTGAGATGCGCGATCTCCTGGTTCCTCTCGGCGTTGCCTCGTTGTTGGCGTTGTCCCTGGTGGACGGAAACGAACATGTGGGGATTCTCATCCTGACCCAAAGCACGCCCCTGGCCTGGAATTCGAACGAACTCTTGGTGCTGAAGACCATCTGTGATCAGATCGTCATTGCGCTGAACAATGCCGGTCTCCGCCGCTTGGTCAAGAGTCTCTCGGTCACCGATGAACGCTCGGGCTTGCTCAAGCGAGCATCGTACTTGGATCTGTTGATGGCGGAAACCCGGCGCAATATGCAGCAGGGCACGCCCCTGTCGGTTTTACTCATGCAGTTTGGAGATAAGACGTCCCTGATCAGGGAGCTGGGCGAGAGTGGCGTCGAGGCCCTGATGCAGGAAATCGGGCGGCTGTTCAGCGCCAATATCCGCCAGAACGACCTGGCGTTTCGTTACGAGGCCACTACCATCGCGATCGTTCTCGGTGAGACGGGGGAAAAGGATGGCCTCCTCGCTGCGGAAAAGCTGCAGCGGCTGACAGCGCAGGCAAAAGCGGCAGAGAGGAAAGAGGCCCTCCGCTTCAATGCTGGACTCGCGCAAGCTGTGATCCGGAACGAATACGATCCGGTGGACATCGTGACGGAAGTCATCAATCGTGCCGAGCAGGCCTTGTCCGAGGCAGCTGCTCAAGGAACGAATAAGACGGTTGCTTTAGTTCCCGCGTTAGCCAACTCGGCGGTCGCTTAGGCCGGAGAAATCCCGAGAACGGGCAGGGCCCGAACCAAGCTTCGACCACTTCGCAAGCCATTCTCCTCTTGCTTCCCGGACATTCACCGCAACTGCTTCCCCCCTGGCGAGTTTCTCGACTCCCCTTGGTTGCTGCTGGCAAGCCACGCTGTTACACTGAAAAGTCCTCGCTGACTGCTCGCAAGAGTTCTGATTCCAAGCACTTGCGGTGAGGTGATGCGGGAACCGCCTGGCCTGGAGCACACTTGCCGGATGAGGACTGGAAACGCCGGCGGCATCCTAGACGGCGTCCGCCGTCGCCGGCCTCCACAGGCGGCCGCGTGAGCTCCAGATTCCTCGTGCCTTCGATCCATCTGGCAATGGGCTTGCCGGGCCGGGAAGTCGGATGAGCGCAAACATTGTCTCGAGGGCGGGTGCCTGATGGAAATCAACAAAGTGGGTGTTCTCGGTTGCGGCCTCATGGGCTCCGGTATTGCCCAAGTCGCTGCGACCGCCGGATTCGATGTGACCGTGTTCGAGGTGGAGCAGAAGTTCCTCGACAAAGGCTTCGCCGGAATTGAAAAGTCGCTCGCCAAGTTGGCGGAGAAGGGCTCGCTCAAGGACGCCCCAGGGGCGATTCGCGCCCGGCTGAAGGGAAGCACCAGCCAGCAAGAGTTAGCCCACTGCGACATCATCATTGAAGCCATCATCGAGAACGTCGCTGAGAAGCGGAAAATCTATGCTGCGCTGGACACGATCGTGAAGAGAGAGGCCATCTTTGCCTCAAACACCTCCTCGATCTCGATTACCGAGCTCATGACTTCGACCCGGCGCCCGGATCGTTTTATCGGCCTGCACTTCTTCAACCCCGTGCCGCTGATGAAGCTGGTCGAAGTCGTGCGCACGATTGCGACCGCTGAACCGGTTTATGAGGTGGCGTATGAATTTGCCGTGAGGCTGGGCAAAGTTCCTGTTCGTACCAGCGACAAAACCGGTTTCATCGTGAATCGACTGCTCGTGCCCTATCTGCTCGACGCCATCCGCGCCTACGAAGAGGGTGTTGGCTCGATCGAAGATATCGATAATGCCATGAAGCTGGGCTGCGGCTATCCCATGGGACCGTTTACTTTGCTCGATTTCGTGGGTCTGGAGACCACCTATTACATTACGCACGTGATGTACGACGAATTCAAACAGAGTCGGTTTGCTTCTCCTCCCCTCCTCAAGCGGTTAGTGATGGCGGGCTGGTATGGGCGTAAGACTGGCAAAGGCTTCTACGATTATTCCGACCCAAATCACCCCAAGCCGAATCGGCTGTGAGGATCGAGGGGACCGACGCTGGCCGGTAGTACCGAGTCCCGCCATGCGGCTTTAGGCAGGGCCGGAAGCGTTTAACCAGGAAACATTCATGAGCTTCGAGAATCTTCTTTTCGAAACGAAAAACGCGATCGCCTACGTCACGATCAACCGACCAAAGGTGTTGAACGCGCTGAACATGGCCACCATGGAGGAGTTACGGGTTGCCTTTCATGCCGTTCGGCATGACCCGAGCATCCGTGCCGTCCTCCTGACCGGCGCCGGCGAGAAGGCTTTCGTGGCCGGCGCGGACATCGGTGAGTTGGCGAAGCAGGACCCGGTGAGCGCCAAAGAATACACTCTGCGCGGGCAGAATGTGCTGAACCTGATTGAGAATCTGGGCAAGCCGGTGCTCGCCTGCATCAACGGATTCGCTCTCGGTGGGGGGTGCGAAATGGCTATGGCTGCTACCCTACGGCTGGCGAGTGAAAACGCCAAGTTCGGCCAGCCCGAGGTCAAGCTGGGCATCATTCCCGGATACGGTGGCAGCCAACGGCTGCCTCGACTCGTGGGCAAGGGCATAGCCCTGCAGTTGCTTCTCTCGGGCGAAATGATCACCGCGCAAGAGGCGTACCGGATTGGGCTGGTAAATGAAGTGGTTCCCTTTGCCGAACTCATCCCCCGCGCCGAGGCGATCGCTCGCCAAATCATCGCCAACGCGCCCTTGGCCGTGCAGTACATCCTGGAAGCAGTGAACCGGGGAATGGAGACGCCCTTGGCGGAAGGGCTATACCTCGAAGCGGTTCTGTTCAGTGTCGCCTGTGCGAGCGAGGACAAGAACGAAGGCACGAGGGCCTTTCTCGAGAAGCGTCCACCCCAGTTCAAAGGCAGGTAGGCCCGCTCAGGTTTTTCGCGGGTCTCGAGGATTCCGCTATGAAGGTTTCATGGAGGGTTTTGCCACCGCCAAGGATCGGTTGCTCGCGGCAGGCAACGTATCGGTTCTGCGCTCAGCCCGGAGGGATCGTGGATTGGGCATGCTGAAGTCGGTCCATCTCGGTTCCTATCCTCTCCTACCGGAACAGTATCAGGTCGTCACGAGCTTCTTCCGTGCGATCGGGTTCGATTTGGCCCGCCAGGCTCGCGACACGATCCTTCTGGCACCCCAGGGTGCTCTGACGGTCCGGGAGTCACGCCCGAAGGAAACCGGACCCGCCTCAGGTGGCCGAGACAGAGTTGCCTTGCATATTGCCGTCGATGTCTCGAATCCTGAGGTGATTCGCGATATCGCCGAACGGATGAAGCTGGCGGTACACAGCGGGAATTCCCGAAGCGGGGGCAGGGCGAGTTTTTCCATCGAGCTTCCGGGCAAGCTTTGGGTCGACGTACGCGAGACAAGCGATGAGCCCGTCGCCGAGCAGGGAACCTTCCAAGCCCAGGGCAAGCGCTTTGCCATTGTGGTCAGCCGGTTCAATGCCTTCATCACGGAACGGTTGTTATCCGGCGCGCAGGATGCTCTGTGCCGCTCGGGAGCGGGCAAGAACAATATTACGGTCGTTCGCGTCCCCGGGGCTTTCGAAATCCCGGCGGCGGCGCGTGCCCTCGCCGCCAGCGGGCACCATGACGCCGTCATCTGCCTCGGCTGCTTGCTACGCGGCGATACGGTTCATTATGACGTGATCGCCAGCGAAGTCACCCGCGGCATCGGGCAATCGGCGCAGGAGACCGGCGTTCCACATGCATTCGGCGTTCTCACCTGCGACAGCCTCGAACAAGCCATCGATCGTGCCGGCCTGAAGATGGGCAACAAAGGTTTCGAAGCAGCGCTCGCCGCCATCGAAATGGCGAATTTAACCCAAGCGGTTGGCATGCGAGGGTCTGCTTCCCCGGGCAGGGGAAAGGCCATCCACTCGAAGCCGGCGCCTTTCGGCGAGAAACGCGGCCGGGCCCGCCGGATCGCAGGAAGGGAACCGACAGCTTCCCACCGTTCTCGGCGCAAAGCATGATTTCTCGCCTATCCTCGCGTGTCTGTTCCGGTAAACTTAAACTCGAGCCAGAGTTCCGCCGGTTGGGGCAACGCATCACCGACGACGTGAGACAAGGCCATGGGTACGCGCCGTAAATCCCGCGAACTGGTTCTGCAGATGTTGTTCCAAGCTGACATGGGCCGCCAAACCCCCGAACAGGTGGGGCGTACCTTCTGGAACGGGCACCATTCCTTGGAAAAGGATGTGCGAGAGTTCGCGGAAGACCTCTTTCAGGTGGCTACCGACCGCAGTGTGGAAATTGATCACTTAATTGCGACCCATACCGAGCACTGGCGGATGGACCGAATGGCGGCGGTCGATCGCAACCTCCTGCGCGCCGCCGTGGCCGAGTTACTGGGCTTTCCCGCCACGCCTCGCGCCGTCGTGATCAACGAGGCGCTCGAAATTGCCCGCAAGTTCTCCACTCCGGAGTCCGTGCAGTTCATCAATGGGGTGCTCGACAGCGTGGGTCGTGAGCTGGCGGACAAGGCGGTCGGTTCCTAGGCGTCGGTGGTTGGCGATGCGCCTGATCTCCAGCCAGCAATTTTCCCCGACTCTCTTCCGCAGAAGGCTCGCTGCCGACGATCCCGAACCCCTTATGGCTTCACCGCCACCAGATTGGGATTGCAGGTGATCCCGGTGTACGGTCTGCCGGCCGGATTCTGACAAAGCCCAAGCGGGAATTGCGCTTGCCCCACATCGGCGCCGCTCGAGGTGTTAATGGCGTGTACCCTTCCATCGCTCGCCCCGACGAAGAGCAGAGTGGCATCCGGCGAGAGCGAGGCCAGAAGGGGAAGCGCGTTTCCCGCCAGCGGGAGGGTAGAGGAAGTTTGGCCCTCAATCGCGGCCTCTAAGACGGCATTCAGATCGGGGGAAATCATGTAAGCCGTGGAGCCGGTCTGAGAAACAATCAACTGCGAGGCGGTAAAGCTCCCAAAGCCGAGATTAAACGAGGAGGAAGTGTTGCTCACCGCGGGTGTGCAGCCCGTTGGCGTGGTGCTCGCCGTGATCACTTCGAGATTGGGCGGAGCGAGCGCTAACATCTGCGTCGCATTCGGTAGGGGACGGATGAACGTGGGAACCGTCGATATCGGAACCGTGCCGGCTTCTCCGTTATCGCAGGTCCTCAGCACCAAGACCCCAGCGGGGACGCCCCCCGCCAGGTAGGCAAACGCGCCCTCGGCAAAAAACGCCACATCGCTGGCCGGAGAGGGCAGTGGAATCGTTTCGAAGGGGTCCACTTTCGAATAAACGTAAAGCGTGCTTCCGGCCAGGATATAGGCCTTCAGGCTATCCGGCGAAAAGCTGGCGGCGGTGGCTCCGGCGATCTCGTACGATAGGCTGGTCGCGCTCGCGGTGTCGAACACGTAGAGCTCATTGGGAACATCGGCGGTGTCAGAAACAATAACTTTGCTGCCATCCGGCGACACGGCAAGCACTTTGCCGGGGGTGGAAGGGAACTGAGTGATGCTGTTCGAACTGCTGTCCAAAACCATCAACCCTTGGCTGCCAAACAGTCCGGAATCGGTGCCGAGATACGCTTTCGTCCCCTGCCCGTTAAAGACCAGCGAGTTCGGCGTGACCGGCAAGCTGATCGACGTCCCCACCGCGCTGGCAGGTTCGGTGATGGGTACGACCGTGCTGACGCAATTGTCGTTTGTCCCACACCCGGTGCTGCTGGCGTAAACGGTCTTAGAGCTGGTGGTCGTCGTCGTCGGCGTCGACGACGAGGAAGAGGACGAAGACGAGGACGAGGAAGGATCCGTTACGAACTCGATGGCATTCTCCGGGTAGATCGCCAGGGAGGGCACAAATCCCGTGTTGCAGGTCGGCGGTGTGCAGGAAGCAATGATGGTCGCGGCCCCGCCCGACGATCCGCTGGCCGCACCGCTGCTTGTCACCGTGACCGATGCGGGTTGGGAGCTACTCCAGGTCAGCCCGACTGAAGTCGGCAATCCCGGTGACAAGATCACGTTACCCAAACTGTCGGTAACCGTAGCTTCGATCGTTCTCGAACTGGAGGTCGCGCCCGTTACTTGAAGCGCGATGGACTGGACGGGGCAGGTGGTAAAAGTGATGGGAACGCTGTCGGCGGTGCCGACCGAGGCAAACACCGGGGTCGTCCCCGGAGTTTGTGCCGTCGCTACCACTTGGTTGAGAGAGATGCCATTCACCAGGTTCGCCAGGGTGCTGACGGTGTTGCTGAGCGTAACCACCATCAGATTGCTGGCCTGCCAAGTAAATTGGCCGACGGTGGGAGTGATGTCGTTGCCTTGGTTGTAAGCGTGGGCCTCGTAGACGGTGTTTTGGACCGTATTCTGCTCGAGGAGAGACTGACAAGGATTGCGAGGTATCGTGCAGGGCGTGGCAGGGTATAAAACAGCGCAAAGATCAACCAGCGCAATGTGATCGATGTGCTGGTGCACGTAAACGGTCGTCGGCGGGCTTACCACTCCTTGTGCGACTGCCGTCACCTGTGCCACTCCGACCGTCCCGGGCGTACACAACGTGGGGCTGGTTAGGGAATTCCAGCTGCCCGCACATGCCAGACCACTGGCAGCCACACTCACCACGGATGGATTGGTGGACTCGAACGAGACAGGTTCGTTGATCGTAGTCTTCGTGGCACTCTCCACGGTCGTGATGAAGCTCTCGGTGGTGCCGATTTCGAGAGAAACCGATGGTGTCGGTGCGATGGCGATGCTTGCGGGAACGGGAAAGCTCGTGGTCTTAACCGCCTTACTATTGCCACATCCGACCAGCAGAGCTAAGAGAACAAAACCCGCCAAGACCACAACCACGGAACCAGCACTTCGACCCATGCATCCTCCCGGCCGGGGTGGTCCTCCACCAAGCCGCTGTTGGGAATCTCTCAGTGTAGAGGTAGAAATTCCTTTCAGCAACATCCCGGCCCGATCCGCTCGCGCCTGCCGATGATTTGCCTGGTGCGAGTCGGCCCATGGAGAAAAATCTTGGTAGTTGGAGGCTAGGATGGGTGCGATTGGATGCCAGCGCGCCCCATGCGAATCCGCGGTTCCTGCGGTAAGCCAACTGCCGCTGCCATCAGCTCAATCATCCCGGCGTAGTTGTTCGGAACTGCTCAGGGCCGTGTATTTGGTGAAGGGAGAGTCCGGGCGGAGAATCCCTGGGAAATCCCTGCGAATTGGAAGGCGGGGCGCAAGGGGCGTTGCTGAACGCCACGCCTGTGCTGACGACAAGCCCGAGTGCAGGATCATGGGCGTAAAGCGATACTGCAATGGCTGTCGCAACCCATAGCATTTCAGCGGGACGCCCCGGTTGACGATTCGGGAGGCGAGTTGTTATAGTAGTTTGGTTCCGCGAGTCAATCCGGGCTTACCTGTACGCGGTGGTTCTTTCGCTCTGGGGTTCGTCTAAGCGGGAGATTCCAAACAGAGCAGCTGAGCCACAAAGATATACCTCTTCGATTAGCCTCGAAGATATCCTCGCTGAAACGTGCCTGCGCGTGCTTCCTCCCGCGGGAAGGCTATGCAGGGCGATGCTGACGAAACGGAGTGCCTTCCTTCTATCGGAGGCTTGGCGCCACCGTCGGAGGCTTTAGTCCGAATGGTAAGGTAACAATCTTCCGCTGGGCAGTGTAAGTGGCGGAAAGTATGGCTGGCGGATCGCCACCCAGACCGTCAATCAGGGAAAACCACAGCGGCGTTGTTCGACCGGCGCAGCTTCGCGCCGAGTGTGGGTAGAACTCGCGGCTGGGGGAGAGAAAGGCGAACCATGCCGACGTTTAATCAGTTGGTGCGTGCCGGCCGAAAACGGCCACGGTACAAGACGGCGAGCCCAGCCTTGCAGGGATGCCCGCAAAAGCGGGGGGTATGCACCCGTGTTTACACGCAAACGCCGAAGAAACCCAACTCGGCACTGCGGAAAGTTGCTCGCGTACGCTTGACCAATGGAATCGAAGTTACGACCTACATTCCGGGCGTCGGTCACAACTTGCAGGAGCACTCGATTGTGTTGATCCGCGGGGGCCGAGTGAAGGACTTGCCCGGGGTGCGCTATCACGTCATCCGCGGCGCCCTGGATGCAGTCGGGGTAGCCAACCGCAAGCAGGGACGCTCCAAATACGGAGCGAAGAGACCCAAATAAGGGGGGACGAGCCGGCGCAAAACCCGGAGCGGAAAACTGCCATGCCTCGAAAAGGACACATCGCCAAGCGCACCGTCCAGCCCGATGCGGTTTACGGGTCGGATCTGGCGGCCAAGTTCATCAATTCGATGATGTGGAACGGGAAGAAGAGCACGGCCCAGGGCATCTTTTATGAGTCTCTCAACCGTTTGCAGCAGAAGGGTGGCGACGACGCTCTCAAGCTGTTCAAAAAGGCGGTCGAAAATTGCAAGCCCTTGCTCGAAGTCAAGACCCGGCGGGTTGGGGGCGCCAACTACCAGGTGCCGGTCGAAGTCAACGCGGACCGGCGCACGTCGCTCGCCATTCGCTGGCTGATCGCCTATTCCCGCGGACGAGCCGAAAAAGGCATGATCGACAAATTGAGCAACGAATTGCTCGACGCGGCCAATAACCGCGGTGCGGCCATCAAGAAGAAAGAGGATGTCCACCGCATGGCGGAGGCGAACAAGGCCTTCGCCCATTACCGGTGGTAAGTGGCGCGTAGGGTTGGCCGCTTGCGCGGATGAGGATCGGAGCCCAGAAGGAAGAAATAAAGTCGTGCCCAGAACAGTCCCATTAGAGCGTTTCCGGAACATCGGCATCATGGCCCATATCGATGCCGGCAAGACCACTACGACCGAGCGCATCCTGTTCTACACGGGAAGGACGCATCGTATCGGAGAGGTCCATGAAGGCACCGCCATCATGGACTGGATGGAGCAGGAGCAGGAGCGCGGCATCACCATTACCTCGGCGGCGACCACGTGCTTCTGGCGCGACATCCAGATCAATATCATCGACACCCCCGGGCATGTGGACTTTACCGCGGAAGTGGAGCGTTCTCTGCGTGTCCTCGATGGCGCTTGCGCCGTCTTTGATGCCGTCCACGGCGTGGAACCGCAATCGGAAACCGTGTGGCGCCAGGCAGATAAGTATGAGGTTCCGCGCATTTGTTTCATCAACAAGATGGACAAAATGGGAGCTGATTTTGAGCATGCCATTGACACCATCCGCAAGCGTCTCAATGCCCGCCCGGTGGCCATTCAGCTTCCTATCGGACAAGAAGACAAATTCCGAGGCGTCATCGATTTGTTTGAAATGAAGGGGATCATCTGGAAGGATGAAACCCTGGGCGCGGAATACGTCAGCGAAGAGATTCCCCCGGAGCTCAAGAAGAAGGCCAACGCCTTTCACAACCAGATGGTTGAAACCATCGTCGAGAACGACGACGAGCTGTTGCACAAGTACATGGAGGGGGAAACCATTTCGCCCCAGGAGTTGAGGACTTCTCTGCGCCGCTCGACCGTCGCTTTGAAGGTGTTCCCGGTGATCTGTGGGAGCGCCTTTAAGAACAAAGGGGTGCAGCCGCTGCTCGATGCGGTCGTCGATTTTCTTCCCTCCCCCCGCGACATTCCCGCGGTGAAGGGAACGGATCCGAACCGCGGTCAAACCGTGGAACGCAAGGCGGACGACAAAGAACCGCTTTCGGCTTTGGCGTTCAAGATCATGACGGATCCCTTTGTCGGCCAGTTGGTCTTCATCCGCCTCTATTCCGGCCACCTGCGAACCGGGGACGCGGTGTACAACACGGTCAAGCAGCGCAGCGAGCGCGTCGGGCGTCTGCTCAAGATGCACGCCAATAAGCGCGAAGAAATCAGCGAAATCTACGCCGGCGATATTTGCGCCTGTGTCGGTCTGCGCAACGTCAGCACCGGGGATACGATCTGCGACGAGAAGCACCCGATTTTGCTTGAGTCCATCGAATTCCCGGCTCCGGTGATTTCGGTTGCGGTCGAGCCGAAAACCAAGGGCGACCAGGAAAAGATGGGCCTGTCTCTGGCCAAGCTGGCGCAGGAAGACCCGACGTTCAAAGTCCACACCGATCCCGACAGCGGCCAGACCATCATTAGCGGCATGGGGGAGTTGCATCTGGAAATCATCATTGACCGCATGATGCGGGAGTTCTCCGTAGAAGCCAACGTCGGCAAACCGCAAGTGGCGTATCGCGAGACCATCCGCCGGCCCGCCGAAGCCGAAGGCAAGTACATCCGCCAGACCGGCGGCCGCGGGCAGTACGGCCACGCCAAGATTCGCATTGAGCCCGTCGAGCCGGGGAAAGGCTACGAGTTCATCAGCGAGATCGTAGGCGGCGCCGTTCCGAGAGAGTACATCAAGCCGATCGATCATGGCATTCGCGAGGCGATGGAAGGCGGGGTTCTCGCCGGCTATGAAATGGTCGACATCAAAGCCACGCTTCTCGACGGCAGCTACCACGAGGTGGATTCAAGCGAGATAGCCTTCAAGATCGCCGGTTCCATGGCCTTCAAGGAGGCCGCTCGCAAAGCCTCGCCGGTTCTGCTCGAACCGGTGATGCAGGTCGAGGTGGTGGTGCCGGAGGATTTCGCGGGCGCGATCATGGGCGATCTGAGTTCCCGCCGGGGCCGCATCGAAGGCATGGAGCACCGCGCAGGTTCGCAGGTGATCAAGTCGATCGTTCCCTTGGCGGAAATGTTCGGCTACGCCACCCATATGCGCTCGAGCACCCAGGGGCGTGCGACTTACTCCATGCATTTTGCCCGCTATGAGGAGGCGCCGCGCTCGGTGGCAGAAGAAATTATCGCCCGCGTGCAGGGCAAGACGGTGGGCAGATGAAGGGACGCGGTCGAGGCCAAGCGCGGCGGGGAGAGAGCAGTTGTGCGGTGCGGGGGAGGGTTTCCCGACGGCTGTCGCCCGATCTCAACCCGCAGCCGAGCCGGAGACGGCTGAGGGCAGCGTTTAGGAGCTAGAAACCAAATGGCGAAAGAGAAATTTGAACGCACCAAGCCGCACGTGAACGTGGGGACGATCGGGCACATCGACCACGGGAAGACGACGTTGACGGCGGCGATCACGAAGGTGTTACAGAAGCACAATCCGAAGGTAGTGTTCCGCTC
>DASPVV010000144.1:0-6789 GCA_035622175.1 Terriglobales bacterium
CAACGCCGAAGTGTCGCCCCTGAACGGCAGCGTGCCCGTGCACATTTCGTAGAGAACCGCCCCGAACGAGAACAGATCGGTGCGTGCGTCTAATTCCTTTCCCCTCACCTGTTCCGGCGACATGTAGGCGACCGTGCCCAAGGCACTGCCGGGACTCGTTAGATGTTCCTCTGACTCAACGGTCGGGGAGCTCAGGGCAACGCTTTGCGGCTTGAGCGTGACCTTCGCCAGCCCGAAGTCCAGAATCTTGGCGTGGCCCCGCTTGGTGACGAAGATGTTCGCGGGTTTAATGTCACGGTGAACGATGCCAGCCGAGTGAGCAGCGTCGAGCGCATCAGCAATCTCAATGCCCAGAGACAGCACCGTTTCGATCTCCAAGGGCTTGCCTCCGATTTGGTGCTTCAGGGTGAGCCCATCCAAAAATTCCATGACAATGAAAGACCGGTCAGCCTGTTTGCCAATCTCGTAGATCGTGCAGATGTTGGGATGGTTCAAAGCGGAAGCGGCACGGGCTTCGCGTCGGAAACGCTCCAATGCCTGCGGGTCATGAGCAACATCTTCGGGCATGAACTTTAATGCGACAAAGCGACCAAGCTCGGTGTCCTCAGCCTTATAAACGACACCCATCCCGCCACCGCCCAGCTTTTCGACGATGCGATAGTGGGAAATGGTCTGTCCAACAAACTGGGAGGATGTGCCCATTTGCGAGAATGTTATGCCGCAACCGTGAGTGGGTCAATCGGCACAGGAACATGAGCAGGCCGAGCGCGGGACAAACATCCTTTGCACTTGTGGCGAGCCCAGAGAGGCTCAATAGGCCGAGAGATCAGGGCTTTGTCCTGCGAACAGCTGTATCTCCGGAGGGCGTGCCCAATACAGAAAAATTCCCCTACATAGATAAAGGAACATCGAACCGGAGAAAGGTAAGAAAAATATTGTGGTACCAGGGACACTTGGTCGCTCAGTTCACTGCGTCTGACGGAGTCCAAACGATCCTCGCTCATGCTGCGAACATAGATACCGAGCGTCGTCGATTGGAAGCATTTCGTCCTGAAAGTGATACCACTGAACTGGTTCTCTAGAGAGAAGCTATCCAAAAAGTATCGCGAAACGATATCTACGGTGACAGTGCGACGGCCCCCTAATCCGCCGAGAGATGGACTGTGGTTGGTGGTGATAAGGGCTGGTCTCAGGGTTTACAGTGCTGCAGACGGCTCTCTCGCGCTGCTCGCAACCACTGTGGTTCAGACTTAGAATCGAGCCTGGCGTTCGCGGTTCGTCTTGCGCAGTCCGTCTAGTGTTTCTGGCATGTCAGGACCGGTTCCATTAGCTTGGACGGATTTTCTGCGTGGCAGGGGAGGTACGCCATTTCTGCCGCGCCGAAAACAATAGCCTAGAGACTTTAACCTGATTCGCGGCCCGTTCAACCGGCAGGACTGGAACGCATAGGGGAAAACGGTATGGGTACAAAGCGAAAGAGTGCCGCTCCGCAGCTTCGCCTGGCCAAGGAGCGGCTCGATGACCTTGTTGAGGAAGCGCTGGGCGGAACTTTTTGACCAAGAGTCGTGAAACCTTCGGGCAGGCGGTATTCCGGTGGGACCCTTGTCCCGGCTAATCGTCATACGATCTCATTTGTTCAGTTCTTCCTGCCAGTTTAGTACAACGGTGAACGGAGGCTGCGCGTTTGGTCCCAGCGGAACCGGAAAAAGGAAGCGCCTGCCGTCAACTGTGTAGTCGCCAAGCTCGCGCCCAGGCTGCGCGGGCGCCTGGAAGAGAGGTCTGGGCGTCCCTGCATGGAAAACGGGACGCGTAACGACGGCAACCACCATGACCTTTCCATCGGGAGCCAGGTAGTAAAGTTCTTTTCCATCCGCACTCCAGCGTGGGCGAATGCCGCCGCCGTAGGAAATTTGCCATTTACCGCCTGCTACGGAGTGTGCCGTCACAGAGTCTGGGGAAAACGGCCGCACATAAACCTCATACTGGCCCGATTCGTCTGACTTATAAGCTATCCAATGGCCATCCGGAGAAAAATGGCCGTCCCATTCGTTGAACGGCGTCTGCGCAAACGCCAGCGGTTTTCCGGTGCCGTTTAGGGGAAGGACCCCGAGGGACAACCTTTTCAGACCCATAGACGTGTACAGCAAGAAGCGTCCGTCGCGGGAAATGCTCGTGGGAGACAAGTTTTCGTCCGACTTTAGAAGAAGCTCCTCTTCCTTAGTACCGTTGGCCGGCTTCTGATATAGAGCCGCTATGCCATTCGATACGGAGGAGAAAATGATGCGGTTTCCGTCCGGAGACCATACGGGGAAGCGTGCGTTGCGAGCGCCGAACGTGAATCGGGCGCTTGTGCCTTTCGAAAGATCGAACAGCCAGATGCTCCAGTGCCCGGTCTGGGGATCGTGCAGGCCGATGGCAGCGCGCACTCCGTTGGGAGAGAAAGTAGCGTTGGAATAGTTCCCCGGTTCCCCCATCTTGCCGAAAACCTTGCCCTCTCGGTCGAACCAGGTGAGCTGGAAATCGCCACTTCCGCCTCCCATCCTATAAGCCAGGGCATTATTGCCCGCGGAGAAGAAACCGAAATATCTGTAAGTCCCGACCGGCTCGGCAATCTTGACAGGCTCGCCGCTGAGTTCGAGGCGCCTGGCATCGAACGTCTGAGCAAGCAGCGTTGCGTCGCGCAAGAAAAGCAACTGTCCCATATCAGGGTTTGAAGACGGGACGTAGATTGTCTGCCCTTCAGTCGCCAGGAGTCGACGTGTCTCGTGGTCGCGTGGCGCAGTATCAAGGGATCCGACATACACGCCGCTGGCTTCCGGTTGGCTCGATAGACGGAGGTAAAGAAAGTGCTTCCCATCGGGAAGAAACCATGGAAACGCGTGCCTGATTTCGCCCCGCGAGGGATCCAGGGCGGTGACAGCGGATGGCGGTCCGCCGGATGCGGCAACCCGCATGAGGACATTGGCTGTTTCGTCGCCGAAAATTATGACGCCGTCACGATTCCATGAGCCAGCGACAGCAAATCCGTCGCAAAGCGTTTGTGCCGGGCCTCCGTCGGCGGGAATTTTCCTGAGTGTGTTCGCCGATTCAAAGGCGATGTAACGGCTATCGGGCGACCATGCAAACGGCGGGGGATTTGCTCCGGTAGACTCGCCACCTTGAAGCGGGCGCGCAACCAACGAATCAAGCGAACGTATCCAAAGACGCCATATGCGATCCGAACCCACTGCGAAAAACGCGAGCTGGCGCCCGTCGGGAGACAAGGCGAAGGCGCCAGCAGCTCCAATAGTGGTGTTCTCCGGCGCCGGTATTTGAAAGCGCACCGTCTTGGGTGCCGCAGGCCTTTGGCGGAAATGAAGCAAAATGGCCGCCGAAAGTGCAGCCACGGACATAGCTAGCATCGCCCATGACAGCGCGCGGCGCCAAAGCGGCACAGCTGCGGGCACGACAATACCGGGCAACGGATCTGAGGCGCCAGCCAACACTTCATCGAGCGAGATGCGCGCATCGCCGACGTCACGAAGCCGCTGTTTCGGATCTTTTTGCAGGCAGCGCTGCAGCAGAACACGCACCCGGGCCGGCGTTGCGGGCGGCAGCCGCGACCAGTCCGGTTCTTTGGTTATCACAGCTGCCAGCGTGTCTGTCACCGTCTCGCCTGTGAACGTTTGTTTGCCGGTCAGCATTTCGTAGAACACACAACCGAAAGCCCAGATATCAACGCGGTGATCGACGAACTTGCCTTTCGCCTGCTCGGGTGACATGTAAGCCGGTGTGCCCAACAGAATGCCTAGCTCAGTTTCCATCCGGCTGATCGTTGAAGATTGGGAACTCACGGGCGAAGAAGCCTTACCTTCCATTGCCTTCGCCAATCCGAAATCAAGGACTTTGACGGTGTCCTCGTTCGCGGCCTTCACGTTCGCAGGCTTCAGGTCACGATGGACGATGCCACGCTCGTGTGCGTACTCTAGCGCCTCGCAAATCTGCTTGGCGATGCTTATTGATTCGTCCACTGGAATCGGCCCCTGGAGGATGCGATCCGCAAGGGTTGGGCCGTCGACGAACTCCATAACGAGTGCGGGAGTGCCACTCGCGTCCTCGAGGCCGTGAATTGCAGCGATATTAGGGTGATTGAGCGAAGCGAGAATTTTCGCCTCACGGCGAAAACGAACCATGCGCTCGGCATCGCCCGCAAACACTTCACGCACGACTTTGAGCGCGACATCGCGCCCGAGCTTTGCATCGTGAGCGCGATAAACCTCTCCCATTCCGCCCGCGCCCAGCAGCGTAAGGACCTCATAGTGCCCAAGTCTTGTAGAAGAATTGAGCGTCATAACTGAGTGAGAATTATAAGCAATGCAATAATGCTGGGGAACCTTTCCCTGCACAGGACGGCGCTGGAGCAGTTCTGCCTGCCGTGCTGCGGCTGGCAAAGCATTCCTACGCGAACCGTTGTCACTGGCCGCATGGTCGGCCAACAAGAAACTGACAATCCGTTCCGATGACTTCTGGTTTACCCATTATCCGAGGGGTAATGCGCTCGATTTTAAAAGCTACTGTTTGTGCGCGAACTTGGTGCCGAAGAAGTCGCCCGCATTCCACGCCGGGCGCTCGGACTGCTGGGCGACTTCGTAGCCGATGAGGAAGTTCAACGCTGTGGACTTCGCCGCTGCGTCGAAGTAGAACCGCTGGTTCATGTTGTCATTCGGAGTATGGTAATTGGTCGCGGTCCAGTTTTTGGCGAGCGTGGCGCCATCGATCGTCGGGTCGGTGCTCTGAGTTCCCCCATCGACTTTGACGGAGGGCACGCCGCGCCTCACGAATGAATACTGATCACTTCGGGTGAAGAATCCCTCTTCGGGGCGTGGGTCGGGACTGATCGTGTACCCCATCTCGCGCGCAGCTGGCAATACATCCCTGGAGAGAGTGGAATGCTCGGCACCCTGCGGGACGATGTCTTTGATGGGAAAGCGCAAGCCGGGCGCGCCGTCTATATTCACGTCAGCAACGATGTTTTCGAGCGGGACGGTTGGATAGTGCACGAAATAGTCCGACCCCAGAAATCCTCGTTCCTCGCCGGTGACGAAAAGGAAAAGAGTGGAGCGCCGGGGCGCACGCGGCAAGCTCGCGAATGCGCGTGCGATCTCCAGAACCGCGCCGGTGCCCGAGGCGTTGTCGGCGGCGCCGTGGCAGATGGGGTCTGGTTCTCCCGGGCGGCAGATGCCGAGGTGGTCGAGATGCGCCGAGTAAACGACGTACTCGTTCGCGAGAGTCGGGTCCGAACCGGTTAGTTTCGCGATAACGTTGCGGCTTTCGACTCTGGTGAAGCGGTTGGCGAGATGAATCCGCACAGTACCCGGCAGGGGAAAAGATCCTGGCTGGCCTGCTTTCGCGGCTGCAAAAACTTCTGGCAATGATTTGGGAGCGCCCGCGAATAGAGCTTCGGCGCCGCTTTGATTGGTCCTGATGAGAGCGCGAATTTCTGGAACCGTGTCCGAGGGAGCGCCTTGCGGGTCAAGCCAGCGCATGGGCGGATCGGCGCGCAGTTGGAGCATGACACGATTCCATTGACCCTGCAAGAACTCCGGCGAATCAATGACGATAACGCCGATTGCTCCATGTGCAGCGGCGTTTTGCTGCATCGTAAGCGCACTGGCAAAATACGCTCGTTCGGTAGAAGGAAATCGCGCCGGTGCGCCACGCAACACTACGGCTACTTTTCCTTTCACGTCAGCGCCCGAGTAATCGTCATACTGAAACTCTGGCGCAGTCACCCCGTAGCCCACGAAAACAGCACCCGCGTTCACCGTTGCGTCGGTCTGCAGCAAATTGGCGTAAATGATGTAGTCCCGATCGCGCACCAGCATCGTCGATTTGCCGTCGCGCACCAGTTCGAACGAAGTTTGCTCAGGGATGAGCTCCGCCTTCCGCAGCTGAAGAGGCTGGAACCATGTGCCATTTACTCCCGCGGGCGCGAGTCCAATGGCTTCGAGTTCGCTCGCCACATAACGGGCGGCGATTTCGTGCCCGCGCTCCCCTGTTCCACGGCCTTCGAGCAGGGCATCGGAGAGAAAGCGCATGTGTGCGGCGATCGCTTCGGGGCGAATCACTCTGATCGCGGCGTCGGCAGCTGCCTGATCGGTGGGACTAAGCTCTTGCGCACTCAGCGCCACATAAAACGTGGTCGCCAATAGAATCGCAAGGCAATAGCCTTTCATTGGTAATTCCCGGGTTTGGTTGCCTACGCGGGGCATTGTAGCACTCCCGACATTCACTCATCCCGAAGGGAGAGAAGGTGAAACGCTGCTCATGCTCGATATGTCTGAAACCTAACTACAAGAGCCGAGACAAGTCCGGACAAGCATGCCGTGTCCGCAAACCAAGCCAGTTTCGGGGATGGTCGGCAAACAAGAAATTGGCAAAGTGTTCCGGTGACTTCTGGATTGCCCGTTATCGCCAACTAGCTTAATCTGAGGCGAATCCCTGGAGGCAGAGATGAGAAAGCGATCCCTCGGTATGCTGTCGGCAATCGCGGCACTCATGTTGCTGGTATCCAGTGTGTTCACGCAGGCTCCGGCGAACCCAGCGGCCAAGACCCTTGCCATCGAGGCATCCAGGAGCCGCTCGTTGAGTTCGAAATGATGACTTGGACGGAAGTCAAGGAGGCCCTGGCTGCCGGCAAGACTACGGCACTCTTCTACACCGGCGGTACAGAACAGCGCGGACCGCAGAACGTAAATGGCGCTCACAATCTGATGGGCAAAGCGACCGTAAAGGCGATCGCCCTCAAGC
>DASPVV010000145.1:0-86948 GCA_035622175.1 Terriglobales bacterium
ATCGAGCATTGAGGTTCCGACCTGGACGGGAACCAGAGTCACTCTGGCCGCGGTCGAGGCTTCGACCGGCACGGTCTCGATAGGCTTTCGACTGGACACGGAACTGGTGGAAGGTCTTGCTTCGAAAAGCGCTGTTCCGACAGCGCCGCCCGCAAGCGACACCCCGGCAGCGAAGGCAACCGCGTCGGGTGAGAACAACCTGGACTTGCTTTTGGGCGTTGAACTCAACCTTACTCTGCGATTTGGCCAGCGTACTCTAACCTTGCGTGAAATCTTAGATCTAAGCTCCGGCTCGATCATCGAACTCGATCGCCAGGTGCAAGAGCCCGCCGACTTGCTTTTGGGTGACAAGTTGATTGCCCGAGGGGAGGTGGTAGTCGTGGACGGGAACTATGGCCTGCGGGTAAAGGAAATGTGTGATCTGCCCACGGAGTCTGAGAAAGTTGCTTTATCCTCGGTGCGATCAGAATCGTCGCGAAAGGCGTAACCAGGAGGGCTAACCGTGAAGGTTGATTTCAACGGACACGACGGATCGACTTTATCGAGTATTACTTCGCCGCAACGCGAACCAGCTGAAACCGGCGCGGTGTCAGGTACTGACCGTGACCACTCAATCGGAGAGGACAAGGCCACTCTATCCGGCGATCGAGTCAGCGTCACGGCGCTCACCGCCAGAGCCCTTGCCTCCACTGAAATCCGCCAGGACAAGGTCGAGGCCCTCCGCCAAGCCATCGCGAACCGCGATTACAGGATTGAACCATTACAAATTGCCGCCGCTCTGATTGCGGAGTCCGAATAATCCCGACCCTGGGTTGCATTTCCTCACCCGGCGGCGGTGAGAATTTCCACGCACAACGATCATCATCCGCTTCTGGTTTCCCTCCGAGCGCGCCCGAAAATGCTCACGCTAGTTCGTCTATTTGATGGGAGGCGTCATCATCGCCCGCAGCCTCGGGCGGTTCGGGAATTGGAGGTTCGGTCATCTCAGGCGGATGACGACGCCGCTTCGGGTCGCGGCTGGGTGATTGCCGTCGACCATGATCAATGGCGGGGGTCGCCGGCTCCGGTCGCGTGATGGAAAACTCGTCCATAGCCTTGGGCGCTTGCCACAAGCTCGATGTCGTACCAGAACCATCCTCTTGCAGGGATACCCGTAATGGACCTAGCCGAATATCGGCCACATGGGGCGAAAACTTTATCAGGGCAGGCCGGGAATCATTCTTTGTTAACCTTCCGTAACTTCCCTGGCTTCTCGGCAGGGACGCCGATCGATCGCCGCTGCCAAACGACTGCACCCAATCGGACCGCCTGGGCCCAGCGGTAGAGGGGTTCAGCGCTGCTTGTTTTTCACGCAACTGGACGACCGCAAGACATTTCCTCTTCGGTTGGCGTGGTTAACTGACGTGGTACCTGGGCAGATTCATGGCAAGGACATGCTTCCACGCTCTCTAGAGCTGATGATAGTTTCCTCATGAGGCCATCAGACCGCCTCGAGAACCTGACCAACCGAGTCGCAGCATGCCTGCCGCGGGGCAGGGTTTTTTGAGAGGGAAGGATTGTGCGCCGGACTGACGCGGAATTGCGCATGTTGGTGGTCGGGCATGAACCGGCGACTCTCGAACTTGTGAGCAACACGCTGGCCGGCGAGAAAGTACAACTGTTCACCGCCGCAGATGCCGAGTCCGCTCTGAAGCGCCTCCCTGAGGTTCGGCCACGGATCGTTCTGTCTGATCTGTTGTTGCCCGGCATGAATGGACTTGAGTTGCTGGAACGAGTCCTCGAAAGCGACGCGGGAATCGACTTTCTCCTGATGACGGACGATCCCTCGACCGAGCCCGCCATCGATGCCATTCGCAAAGGGGCCTGCGATTACTTGTCCAAGCCGCTCGATGCTGGCCGGCTGCGGAGCTGCGTTCGGCGTCTCGTCGATGAAGCCGCGACCCGCCAGAAAACCCTTCGCCTCGACCAGGACCTGATCGATGTTTTCCAATTCCAAGGGATGATCGGACGCAGTCCGTTCATGTTGGAGGTTTTCGCGAAAATCCGGCGGATCGCTCCCCACTTCGAATCGGTGTTGCTGACGGGGGAAACTGGAACAGGGAAAGACTTAGTCGCCCGGGCCCTACATAATCTGAGCCCGCTGCCCTCCGCACCCTTTGCGGTTTGCAACTGTTCCGCCCTGGTCGAGACGCTTCTCGAAAGCGAGCTGTTCGGACATGTGCGAGGTGCCTTTACCGGCGCCGTCGAGAACAAGCAGGGCATATTCGAATACGCCAGTGGGGGCACGGTATTTTTGGACGAGATCGGCGAACTGGCATTGCCAGCGCAAGCCAAACTCCTACGAGTCCTTCAAAATCGCGAGGTCCAGCGGGTGGGATCGCCGACGCCCCACACCGTCGAGGTACGCGTGATCGCGGCGACCAACCGGGACCTTCGCAAGATGGTGGCGGGCGGGCAGTTCCGCGAGGATCTTTTCTATCGTCTGTCAGCCATCGAAATCTCCGTGCCGAGCTTAGGTAAAAGAAAGGAAGATCTGCCTCTGCTCGAGCGTCACTTTCTCAAAAAATATGCTGCTCGCTACAAGAAGGAAATCACCGGAATCGCCCGCCGAGCCCAAGCCCGGCTGGCGGCTCATTCCTGGCCGGGGAATGTACGGGAGTTGGAGAACGCGATCAGCGGCAGCTGCATCATGGCTACGGGAAATGTCATCGACCTGGCGGACCTGCCGGAGATGTTTCGCGTTCCTGTCGAGGTCGCCGACTACGAAGAGCGGGAACTGGTAACTCTCGAGACCGTGCAGCAACGCTACCTGCTGAAGGTGCTCGACGTGGTTGGCGGAAACAAGGCAAGAGCGGCTGAGATTCTCGGTGTAGGCCGCAACACCATTTATCAGATGTTAAGCCGCATGGGGGAATCCTCCGAAGTACTCAGCTCGCCGGGCACTCATAAAACCGCCTAATTCTGGATCCGGCCGAGGCAAAGTCATCCTCGCCCTCTCGACCAAGTGGTTCTGGCGAAAGACCCAATCCGGGATGCGATCATGCGGTTTGAAGACTTGGCAGAGCGATCAAGCCTGAGGAACGAGCCGCGGGGATAGAACCTGCCGGTAGGACGGAGCCTGCAGGCTGGTCCCCCAGCCAGGCCGCGGTCTCGAGAACGTAATGAGCCAAGGCCAAGGTTGTCGAATGACGCCGGAAGATGGCCTCCACCCGCTGCTCGAGCCCCTGCCAGGTCGTCCGGCCCTCGCGGGTATCGAAAAACTCCAGCCCGCGGGATTCGATCATGCTTTTCGCCCAAAGCAGTTCGTACTTGGGGAAAAAGACCATGGTCGCGGGGGGGCAGTCGTCGAGATCGGGGAAATAAGGAATGCACCCATTGGCTAGGATTTCATAGTGGCGGAGGCAATCCCAACCCGCCTTCTTGGTGGTAACCGCGAAAAGACTCTGCGCATAGTCGCCGTAGTAGTCCGTCTCGTCATGGTAGATATAGGTTCGCAGATCCCTGGGATCGATGAACGCCAATAGCTTTGACTTCTGTCGGGCTACGCTGCCGATTCGGCTCTCCGGGATTGCGAAGCCGATGGGCCGCAGATCTCGATGCTCGAATGCGATTTCTCGCTTGAAATAGATTCCGCACTCCAGAAGGGGCGACACCAGATCGGGCTCATCCTCGCCATCGACGAACAGAACCCGCTGCGGAGGATAGAAGGCCAGAACCTCGTCGAGCAACAAGCGGCAGCGATGAACGCTGCCGTAGATGACGAGGTCGAAGTATCTGGTGCGCAGTTTTTGGGAGATGTCGGTCCGGTCAACCCCCGAATCCTCTTCGAGCAATCCATACATCGTGAAGCCGCGACCGTAGAGCCGGGATCTGTCGTGGCCTCCCTCGGCGAACTCCTGAGCATACATAAACCACATCCGGTTTACGTCTACTACCTCTGCCCCCAGCAGGATGCGCAGCCCATGAAAGAGCATGTCGCACATGTAGTCAGGAGCCTGGCCGGCTGAGATGTAGAGGATGCGCATGGATTGGGGATCATTTGCTGAGGGCCAGAGCCTGACTTGGGGACTGGACCTCGACGGGCGAGGGTACGGGTTGGAATTGCTGGTTCGCACCGGGCTGACCCGCCAGCGGCGTCCGGCGGGTGGGGGGCACCCAATGCCGGGCCAACTGCTGCCTCTCGGCCGCGCTCAATAGCCGCTTGCGCAAAGTCACATGCAGCTGATCTACAGCCCGGGGGTGCCGCAGCAGGTCTTCCCCTCTCATCTGCTGCTTTCTCAGGGCTTCTCCGATCGGGCTCAAACCCAGATCGAAGCGCAACAGATCGAAGCGAAACTCCTTCCAACCCATAAACCAGAACCAATCGGTGTAGTACAGCCAACTGCGCTCGTTGAAGGCGCGTACATTCGTTGGGTCTTGCCACGCACCCCAAGAGAGGTCATAGGGAACGCTGATGCGGAACAAACCGCCGACTCTAAGCAGATTCAAACATGACGTCATGGCCGTGGTCAGATTGGGAATGTGCTCCAGCACGCCGTTGGCGATGATCTCGTCGAAGAAATTGTTCTCGAAGACGATAGTGCCGAAGCGCCGCGTCTCTAACGGCTGTCCGATGGGGATGGGATGGTTGAAATCGAGGACTGCGTCCGGTTCCCAAGCGGGATCAACATCGGCATTGAAGCAATCCGGCCTCCAGTCTTTGCCGCTTCCGAGGTTCAATTTGCGCGGAATCGAAACGCTGTCGGCGGGTTTGGTCGGGATGGCGACGCACTGACGAAGGGCATGGGCCAGAATTTCGGGCTCGCCCCGCTTGGAAAACCACTCGAAGCCTTGCACCCCCAAGCAACGGCGCTCCGTTTCATTCTTGAGCAGCCAGAGGCAACCCTCGACCAGAGAATCGTACGGCAGGCTGCGGATTGTGTCCCCCAGCCCGTCCTCCATGAGCGGGGAGGACTCGGTTACCACGGCTTTTGAATTTGCCAGTAAGTAGGACACGCGGACGATCTCGAATACTTTGGCCTCGTAGTAGTGGATGTTGAGGATGATCTTCGAGCGCCCGATGAGTTCGTCCCGCTCTCTGCCGTACACCCCGAACAGCGCCCGCACCGTGGCGCCGGCATCCCGCAAGGCGTTCAGGATGAGGATTCTGCGTTCGTTGAGCGAGCCATAGAAAAGAATATCGATGTCCTCGGTCTCGGCGGGCGGGATGCGGCTCAACTCCGGCACGTACCCAATCGGCGCGTGAACCGGCGTGAAGGCGCAGTTCGTGGTTTTCCATTTCTCGATGTTTTCGAGGCTGTAATCCCATACCTGGTGATGGGAGGCCAATTCGAGGTAGGCGGGGGGAAGATCGATTCCCTTCAACTGCTCAAGGTTGTAAATGACCGAACCGGGTGGGACCAGCAAGGCTTGCCGGGGGGAAAGCAGATGAGCGCCCAGAAAGATGTTGGTGGCGGCAGGTTCAAATATGTTCTCTTGGATTTGGGCGGTGTGGCCGAGACTGGTCAACCCCAATTGCAGGGTCTCCGCCAACTCACGGAACGCTTCGCTGTGCAGATAGCCCTGCGGTCGAACCACGATGACTTGAAATTTTCCCATGTTAATTTCCCAATCTCCGTCGAGCCAGGCCAACTACCCAGCCTGGACCGGGGTGTTCCTTGAGACGTAGAAGGAAATCCATTGCAATCCACCTGCCTCATCTGGCTCCAATCTAAGTGTCTGTCAGGAGAGGCCTTGCAAGTTCGAGGCAGGCGGCGAAACTGAGCTCGAACTGACAAGAAACTAGATCTCAGTTTGGATCGGTCTCCTGGATGAAAAAGCGATTAGAGTCTGCGGTGAGCCTTCATCTCCACCAACTTGGCCCCCTCCCTAGCCTTGGCGGGCGATTCCTCGTCGGTCGGCTGGTCTTTTTACCAACTTCGCGAAACTGCAGCCAAGAGATGGCGGCTCGCGGGCATGGATCGCATTGGGCTAAACTGGTCACGATCGCGGCGAAAGAATAAAGCAGGGTGGTCAAGAACTCGAGCGAATCTGTAGGGTTGGGCGAGGATCCGTTCCCCGGGGGTAGGCATGTTTTGCAACGCCTGCGGTTCCCAAATTCAGCCCCAGTTCAATGTCTGCCCCCATTGCGGGCAGCCGATTGTTGCGGTGTCTCTAACTTTGCCCAGCCGTCTCGCACGGCATCTTCGTACGCTCGGCATCCTGTGGATCGTTGCCGGGTCGTTCTTTGCGATTCCAGGCCTGGCCCTGATGACCATCAGTAGCGTCGTCCGCCTCGGCATCCCTGCCAGCGAAAATGTTGGGCATTTCATCGGGCCGCTCATCTTGTCGTTCCTCGGGGGCTCAATCTTCGTCGTCGCCGTCGGAGGCGTCCTGGTTGGCTGGGGACTGCTCAAGCACCAGCCCTGGGCGCGAGGGGTTGCCATCGTGCTTGGAATCCTTTCGCTGTTCCACCCTCCCTTCGGCACCGCCCTCGGCATCTACACGCTTTGGGTTCTCGTCTCCGATGCTAGCCGCGCGGAATACGACCGCCTCACGCGTGCCGCCTGACGTCTCTCTCCGGGCTACGTTTTCTCAACCCAAGGGCCGTGCGTGGGGATTCAGGCTGGACGGCCGGGGTCCGATACCGCGGGCACTGCCTGTTGCACGGTCCCGAAGCTAGCCTCAACTCAGGGGTTTGGCCCATCACCTTGGGAAACTTTTTTCGTTTTTTAGACTCTAACTGATTAGATAGGCTCGAATGCCAGATACCGGGGAGGGGTTTTTATGCTTAGGTTTCTTTTGCGCTTGTCCGCCTTATTCCTAACGGCAACGCTCGGGGGCATACCTGCCTGCAATGCCGGCGGCGGAGCAAATGCCGCTCTCCCCAGCCCTGCCGTCGACGCTCCGATCGCCACGGCCAAAGCCGCACAAACAGCGGTGCTCGCGGGCGGCTGCTTCTGGGGCATACAAGCCGTTTTCGAGCACGTGAAGGGCGTGGTCAGCGCGACTTCGGGGTACTCCGGAGGAGCAGCCAATACAGCGCAATATGAACTGGTCAGCACCGGCCAGACAGGCCATGCGGAATCGGTGAAGATCGTTTACGATGCTTCTGAAATCACCTATGGCCAGCTGCTGCGAGTGTTTTTCTCCGTAGCCCACGACCCCACTCAGTTGAACCGGCAGGGTCCGGATACGGGCAACCAATATCGCTCTGTCGTTTTCTATGCCAACGATGAACAAAAACGGATCGCTGAGGCCTATCTTGCGCAGCTGGCGGGAGCCAAACTGTTTCCGCGTCCGATCGTAACCCTGGTGGTGCCATTGCAGGCGTTTTATCCCGCGGAGTCCTACCACCAGGACTATGCTGCCCATCATCCGGACAATCCGTATATCGTCTACAACGATGCGCCAAAGCTGGCGCGCCTTCGCGAGCAGTTTCCGGACCTTTATACCGCGAAATAGTATCGAGGAGAGGCATTCATGTTCGAGTCTGATCTTGCAACGAGCGAAGAGCCAGTCAGAACCAAGCGGCGCGCGTTCCTTCAGACGTCAGCTTCGGTGGCTGCGGGTATGATCTTGTGGTGGCTGAAACAGCCAAGCTTCCTACAGGCTGGAGCGACACAATCTTCCCCGGAAGTGACCATCATTGAGTTTTCCGATTCGGGCGAGCGGCTGAAGAAGATGCGCGTGCCCAAGGTGGTCAAGACAGAGGAGGAATGGCGAAAGCAACTGTCGCCGGGTGCCTTCGCAATTACTCGCCATGCCGATACCGAAATCGCCTTTACCGGGCAATATTGGAATCTGCACCAGAGGGGCTTCTACCGCTGTATCTGCTGCGGCAATGCCTTGTTCAGCTCAGACACAAAGTTTGACTCCGGAACAGGTTGGCCGAGCTTCTGGGCCCCGCTCGCAGAGGAGAACATTCGAACCGCGAGAGACCTCAGCCTCGGTATGGTCCGGACGGCGGTTTCTTGCAGCGAATGCGACGCGCACTTGGGCCACCTATTCGACGATGGGCCAGCGCCTACGTACCTTCGCTATTGCATGAATTCAGCCTCCCTCCGATTCATTGCCCGCAACGCCGACGACAGTCGGAAGTGAGGCCTGCCGTATGGGGTTGCTCACCGGGGCGAGATCGGCCCCGCGAACTTGTACCATGCCATACCGCGGCCTCCACGCGACCCCATGAATCAACCCCTTTGCATGAGGAGGACTCGGTAACCCGGTGGGCTATGGAGCGGTGATTACCCCACAAGCGATTCGGTCGCCAGAATTGCCACTCGGATCGGTCTTCATGTCATCGGCCTTGGCGTGAATGACCAGGGCTGTGCCGCCATTGCTGAAAACCGAATGGCTGTCCGTACCGAAATTCACGTCGGGATCGGCGACGGTAGCTTTTGCCGTTCCGTCGCCCCCCACCGTGAAGTTTTTCATATCTCCGGCATGATGGCCGTCAGGGTTTTCGAGACCGTGCTTCTTGTTGTCGGGATTGAAATGGGGGCCCGCCGACTTGAAGTCAGGAGGATCGCACTTTGCATTCTGATGGATGTGGATGGCATGCTCTCCCGGAGGCAGGTTCTTGAGGGCAAGCTTGATGTTCACCCCTTTCCCCGCCTGCTTCATCGTAGCCGTTCCCACGTCCCCGCCCTGCGCGTTCTTCATCTGAACCATGACGACCTTCCCCTTCCCCCTGGCTTGCGCGGCACCCGCCAGCGAAAGCACAGCACCGCAGACCGCGACCAATGTAAAGCAGACTTTCATAGGTCTTCTCCTGTTCCGGGAAGAGATTCTACTCTCTCGCGCCATGCTCGCGAAATGCGGACGGCTCGAATCCAGAGATTACGGTCGACTCCGGGATCAGGAACGCGCGCGATTTCTTCCGTCCTCGGGCCCCCAGGATCTCTCTTGATCGCTCGAATCCGGGCTTGCACAACCGGTTGAAGAGGAGTGCGTTGTGCTTTGCCGGGCTCAGCCGCACAAGCTTGCGGTAGGGACGATGCTATCCGGTAGAAACCCGGCGCCAGACGGCAGGCGGAGCACCTGTAATGCGGTGAATCCATCTCGTCATGTGGGCCTGATCGGCAAAGCCGGTCTCGGCTGCGATCCGGCACAGGCAGTCGGCCCCCCTTGTGATGCGCAGCCAGGCGGCACGAGCCCGCAGTTCCGCGCGTAAAACCGACGGTTGGATCCCGTAGGCGGCGGCGAATCCTCGAGACACGGTTTCCCGCGCCAGGCCGTTCTCTTCCGCCCACCCCCCAATGTCCGTCGAAGCATTCTTGGCCAAATCTGCCAGCAGCAGATCAGGCCAATCATTTCTTCGCCCGGGGGAAGGCAGGCGCTTCCATCTGAGAGTGCGTTCCAGCAGAAAAGCCGCCTGGGTGACATCCTTCTCCGCCGTTCGCGCCAATTCCTCGACTTCGTCCAAATGATAGAGTCCGCCGATTCCGCTCGAATCTGACCAATTCAGCCGCATCAGCTTGAGTCCTGCCGAGACCATGGCATTCGCATGGCAATCCAGAGTGGCATGGATCAGCACATCTCCCGCGGTGGCGCGGATGCGGCCGGCATATCCTGATTCCTCCAGGCTGCCCGCAAGCACCACGGTGGCATAGGGGCGCAAGTGGCGATGCCGCGGCAAGCTGAAGCTGTAGGAATAGGTTTCAATCCCGGGGGTGATGCGACGAAAGATGGGACCATCGGCGGGTGAAGGCACGTCCGATTGTAGAAGGAGCAGCCCGTCTCGCTCAATCAAACCAGAACCGGGCCAACCCCGCGTTTTCAGGTGATGGCTCGACTTTGGACTCTCCCCCCAAGTTCAAAGACATGGCGTCAAATGGATTCAAGACACCTTGATCGGCCTCTGGCATCGTACCCGCACGGGTTGATCTAGCTAATCTTTAGAAAAGGACCGATGGAGGAAAGGTTCGCCATCGCTGTCACACGCCACCGTGCCGGGAGCGTTCTGCCTCCGGCCCGAGAGCTGAAGCTGAAGGGAGGGATCTGTCTCGCGTGGAGGCTGGTTCCCGTTTTTATCTTGGCAGCGGCCGGGGCCGCATCCGATGGGCAAAGCTTCGGCAACCCTGAGGTTCGGCAATGGCCTCCAAGCAGGACCTATCACGTTGAGAATTACCAGCTGACTCTACAATTCGACCAAGCGAAGGGCGAAGTCTTGGGGGACGAAGCCGTCACCCTGCGCCCGTTCGAGCGGCATTTTCGAAAGTTCTATTTGGATAGCGCCGAACTCACGATCGATGCGGTAACCCTAGAGCCAGAGCGCGGCGCCCCGGTCGGCTTGCTCTACGCCGCCGAAGGCGAGCGTCTATGGATCACCCTGGATCGCGAGTACGACCGAACCGGCCGGCTCCGCGTGCGTATCCTCTACCATGGATTCCCCCGCACCGGATTGTTTTTCGTAAATCCTACGCCGAGCTATCCCAACCGCCCGCGCCAGGTCTTTTCCCAGGGCGAAGCCGAGTTCAATCACTTCTGGTTCCCATGCTGGGATTATCCGAACGACATGGCCACCAGCGAGACCATCACAACCGTCCCCGAGGGACAAACTGTGGTTTCGAACGGCAAGCTGGTCAAGGTGACTCGTTCCTCCGGTCAGGTGACCTACGACTGGCGGGAAAGCATTCCGCACAGCTCGTATTTGATTTCGGTTGCGGTGGGTCCCTGGCGCAAGTTTACCGACAACTATAAGGGCAAGCCAGTCGACTACTACGTCGGGAATTCGGTCGATGAGGCCACAGCCCGACGATCATTTCACCTGACGCCCGACATGATTGGATTTTTTTCCCGGGCCACGGGCGTCGATTATCCCTATGAGCAGTACGCCCAAACCGCCGTCGAAAATTTCCCCTTCGGGGGCCAGGAGAATGTCAGCGCAACCACTCTGACCGACCGAACCTTGCACGATGCACGCGCCGATCAAGATTATCCCAGCACGAACCTGGTCTCGCATGAGTTGGGGCAGCATTGGTTCGGCGACTACGTGCAGGGGCGGGACTGGGCCAACATCTGGCTGAATGAGGGTTTCGCGACCTACCTCGAAGCGCTTTACACACAGCATCAGGAGGGGAACGACGCCTATCGCTTTGCCATTTACAACGATCAGCTGGCGGAGCAGCAGGAAGACCGCGATTCCTACCGCCGGCCGATCGTGGACCGCCACTATCGCGATGCCATGGAGATGTTCGACCGAACCACGCACGAGAAAGGCGCAGCCGTACTGGACATGCTGCGTTATTGCTTGGATGGCTCGGAAGCTGCGTCCGATCCCGCATCCCAGAATGAGTTGTTCTTTCAGGCGCTCCATCACTACCTGATTGAACATCACGCGCAGAGCACGGATACGGCCGGTCTGATCGAAGCCCTGCGGTCCACGACCGGGCAGGAACTGGGTTGGTTTTTCGACGAATGGGTATTCAGGGCTGGACGTCCGGACTACCAGGTCGCAGCCCGCTATGACGCCACAACCAGAATGGAGAAGGTCAGCGTGGCGCAGAGGCAAGCTGCCGATCGAGAAACGCCCGTCTTCGACATGCCCATCGAGCTGGCGTTCTACGGCGCCCATGGCGAGCGGAAGAGGACCCAGGTCCGCGACCACTTGAGGCAGCAGGAATTCGACGTCCCGCTCGATTTTGAACCGCAATGGGTGGATTTTGATCCCGAAGACTTCATCGATAAAACCGTCCAGTTTGACACGTCCGTAGCGGCGCTGGTTGCGCAAGCCGAAAAAGATCCTTCGATGATGAGCCGCCTGTGGGCGGTCGAGCAACTGGGCACAGCCACCCTTCCGAACCCGCAGGCGCGGGTCGAAGCCCTGCGACAGATCCTCGGCGCCGACCGGTTCTATGCGGTGCGCGCCGCCGCCGCCGCGAGTCTGGGCGGTATCGGAGGGGAAGCGGCCAAGTCGGCCCTGCTGGCCGCCGCCCGGCAACCCGATAGCCGGGTGCGGACGGCGGTGATCGCGGCTCTGGGTACCTTCGCCAAGGACCGGGCACTCGATGACGTGTGGGTCGACGCCCTGCACCATGATGCCAGCTACGCGGTGGAAGCAGCTGCGGCCACGAACCTGGGAAAATCGGGTGCGGCCGAAGCCTTCGACGTCTTAGAGGCCGAGGCCCTGGCCAAGCCTGAAATCCACGTCATGCAAGCGACGTTCAACGCCTTGGTGGCGACGGAAGACCCGCGAGCCGTCAAAATCCTCGTGGCCGAAGCGCAGCCTGGTGTGCCGGAACGAATCCGGCTGTCCGCGCTCGCCGGACTCGCGGGCCTGAAGGAGGCCGCGGCACACGACGACGCCCGGGAACTGGCCGACGTCGTCAGGGCTGCCCTGCACGATCCCTTCTTCCCCCTGCGAGAGCAGGGTGAAGAATTAGTCGGAGTTTTTCATCTCACGCAATTTGAAGCGGAACTGCAAACCGAGGCGCAGGGAGCGCCCATGGCGTTCGAGCGGGCAGCCGCCCAGAAAGCTCTCGAGCGATTGCATCCTCGGCCGTGATCCCAGCGCGGAAGGCGCTGCGGAATCGCATGGCCACGGCGTCGGTTAGGCCTTGATGGCCACGACCAATCCCAACGGACCAACCAGGGGGACAACCGAGGTCGTGCGGAAACCGGCCTCCGCCATCCAACCCTGATAATCCGCGGCCGTGCAATTAAAGCCGCTCGGCGTCTCAATCAAGATATTCAGGCTCATCAACAAGGCAAACGCGTTCTCGGTCCGCTCGTTGTCAATCAGCTCTTCGAGGACGAGATACGCCCCGCCCTTGGGGAGCGCCCGATATGCCTTGGCGATGAGCCTCCGCTTATCGTCCACGCTCTCGCCATGAAGGATGTGACCCATGATCAGGACGTCGGCTTCCGGCAAGGGGTCGGCGAGAAAACTGCCCGCTTGAAAAACGATGCGGTCCGCCAAACCATAGGCACTGACGTACTCGTCAAAAATCGGGCGACAAACCGGCAGATCGAAGCCCACGCCCCTGAGGTGGGGATGAGCGAGAGCGAGCTGAACCGGCAAAGCCCCTTGCGCCGCACCAATGTCCGCAAAGGTCTTGTATTTCTTCCACGGAAACTTCCGAGCCAGAGCTTGGCAAGCACCCAGGCTGATGCCGGTCATGGCTTCAAGGAAATTCTTCATGGCCGCCGGATCGCGATAGAGCGCCTGGTAAAAAGTCTCGCCGGTGCGCACTTCGCTCTGCGGCAGGCCGGTGCGCAACGCCGTGGTCAGCTTGCCCCAAAAGGGATAAAGGCGCGCATTGGCCATCTCCAGCATGCCTCCGATATAGCTCGGCTTGGCGCGATCCAGAAAGAAATCGGCATTGGGGGTGTTGGCATACCGCTGGTTGCGCCGGGACAACATCCCTAGAGCGACGAGCGCGTCGAAGAAATCACGGGCGCCGCGTTGGTGCAACGACAGACGTCGGCGCAGCGTGTCACCGTCAAGCGGCCCCTTGGCCAATTCCGTGAACAACCCCAGCTCGACCGCGCTCAGCAGCGTCTTCGAACCCCAGAATCCCAGCCCCAGCTGCAAAATGTGTTCGGGTGTTAAGGCAGCCGCTGGGGGATTCTTCTTGCTCTTGGGTCTTGGCTTGGGTTTTGTCCTAGAAGATGGGCGGCGCGACTCCATGGTTTGCCTCGCGCAGTGGAACGTCTGATCCGGATTTCGATTATAGCTCCGGCACGCTCCCGAGACTTCGAAGAAATGACTTCGGCACCATCGGGGAGGGGGACAAGGTGTTTCTAAACAGAGAACAACCCGGAGGAATCGCTTGAAAGTCGGCTTCCCGCTGGTCTTTAATGCCTTGACCTGTTTCCCTAGGGACTGGAGAAGATGCCCTCACCGCCGCCACCGTCCGGTTCACCTTCGTTTGTCCCCAGCTCCCTGTACCGTCCGACCAAGAATCTGCGCCGCATCGGCTTGGCAGCGTTCGTGGCCGTGCTGTTCGGTTACTGCACCGGCGGTCCATTTGCCTTTGAGTCGATGATCTCCCAATCCGGGCCGGGGCTTGCGCTGACCTTCCTGATCGTGGTCCCGTTCCTTTTGTCGATTCCAATTTCCTTGGCCACGGCCGAGATGACTACGATTCTGCCCGTTGAAGGGGGCTTCTATCGCTGGAGCCGGGCTGCTCTGGGCGATTTTTGGGGCTTCCAATGCGGATGGTGGAACTGGACGGGCACGTTTTTGATGAGTGCAGCTTACGGGGTGACCATGGCGGACTACTTTGAGAACTGGCTGCCGGTGCACTCACGGATCGAGCACTGGGCGGTTGCAGTTACTCTGCTGATGGTCGTGGCTTACCTCAACGTGCGCGGGATTCATGTCGTGGGAAACCTGACTCTTCTTCTCCTGCTCGTCATGGCGGTGCCGTTGGTGGTGTTCGTGATCGTGGGCTTTCACCATGCACGATTCAATCCCTTTCATCCCTTCTTGCCGACCGGCAAACCTTGGCAGGAAGCTTACGGCATAGGCTTGGCCATCGCCCTGTGGACGTATGCCGGCTACGAACAGCTCTCCACGGTGATTGAAGAAGTTGAGAACCCGACGCGCAACTTCCCGATTGGACTCGCGATTGTGATTCCGCTTTCGATCGCAATCTACGTACTCACCCTAGCCTCGGGTCTGGCCGCGCTCGGCAACTGGCGGGAGTGGGAAACCGGGTACTTGGTGACCGCAGGCCGACTCATGGGAGGCAACGCGCTGAGCACGGGCATATTCGTGGCCAGTGGAATCGCAAGCTTCGTATTGCTGGACAGCACGGTGCTCTCGGTCTCGCGGTTGCCCTTCACCATGGCGGAGGATGGGTACTTTCATCCTGGGCTGGGAAAAATCAGCGCTCGGTTCGGAACACCCGTGCGGTCGATTCTCCTGTCTACGGCACTGTGTTCTGCCCTCGCCGTATTTACGGTGCCCCAGCTCATCGCCGTGTACGCGTGGACGCGCATGGCGACCTCGATTGAGACCATGCTTTCGTTTTGGCAATTTCGCCGCAAATATCCGGATGTGCCGAGAAGCTTTCGCGCTCCCGGCGGCCGCTTCGGGGCACTGCTCATGGTCGTCGCTCCCACCCTGCTGTTCACCTGGGTGATGATCTACAGCGATGTCGGCACGCGGAAATGGGGACTGCTCAACCTGGCATCCGGGCCGCTGGCCTATCTGTGGGTACGTCAACGCCGCAGCAAAGCGACACCGCAACCCGATAAGGTTGTTGCCGGCTAGCCATCGGGTTCAAGAGCAACCGGGCTGTCCGAGAGTCGAACGATGGACTTTCTCGACCGGCGCGCTTGGCACGGGCGGAATGAGTTCATGCTAGCATTGGCAGTTTGCTGGTTTTTGTTCTCCTCAGATGATGGGCGTAAGAAGGTGTCGATTGGATCAGCGCTCGCGAGTCCCGGCGCTTTGTCTTGCTCGAGGGTTCGATGAGAAGCCTCGTCGGCATTTGCACTCGGTAAAGATGTCGTGGTCGGATTTCTCCGACAGGAGGTCGCAATGAATGCAGTCAATCGAATCATGCTGGCGGCAATGGTGGCAGAGCTCCTCACGGCTACAACCGCACTATGGGCCCAGAGCCAGAATCGCCAGGTGGGCACGCCCTACACCGTCACCGCCGATCCGTTGGTACCCCGGCCACCGCAACCGCCCTGCGTAGTGCCGCTTTTCTCGAATTATACGTTTGCCCATTTTGCCGACACGATCCAGAGCTTTACCTTCGCTCCCCCCGCCGGTTGTGCCGGCCCTTGGGAAAAAATCGTCTTCGAGATCGACTTCAGCGAGAATCCGGGCGTGCAATTCGACCGAACGGCAAGCGTCTACATCAATAACGCCAATCTCTATTTCGGGACTACGCCGGAACCACTGGCCAGCCTCACGAACACTTGGCACGTGGAGCGAGATATCACCGACTATGCGGCGTTGCTCGAGAGCTCGCAGCCCGGCACCATCGTACTGCAGAACTGCACGAGCGACTGCCCGCCGCCTTATGACACTTTCTTGAACGGGGTCTTCACCGTCAGCGCGAATCTGGAGTTTTATCCCGCGCGGTGGCGCCGCGGCCTGCCTGCCGCTGCCGATCTGGTACTTCCCCTGGTTCAATCTAACGGACAGGGAGGGGTCAACCTGCCGGATTTCTTATACACCCCGAGCGACCAACTGACGACCACCTTCAGCCTGCCCACCAATGTGGAGCAGGCCTACCTCGATGTGGTCGCCCAAAGCCAGTTCGATGACGAGCAGTGGTACGCATGCTTTCCCAACAATCTCAGCAGTATTAACGAGGTTTACGGCTGCGGGAACACGGACTTTCGAGAGACCGAGGTCACGATCGACGGTCAGCCGGCCGGGATCGCCCCCGTATCTCCCTGGGTGTTTACCGGGTTTCTGCCCGATGAATGGGTCCCGATTCCTGGCGCCCAAACTTTGGACTTTGTTCCCTATCGCGTCAACCTTACTCCCTTCGCCGGGCTGCTGAGTAACGGCCAGCCGCACACGATTGCCCTAAGCGTGTTCGACGACGACGACTACTTCTCCGTGTCCGCCTCGCTCTTACTGTATCTCGATGCCGCCTCCACCAAAGTCTCGGGGGCGGTCACGCGCAACACGCTGACTCCTCCCTCTCCTGCGGTCTTCGACAATCTCGCAGGGACCACCACCGTCACCGGTACGATTACAGCCAAGAGCCAGCGCCAGTACACGATCGCAGGCTACGTGCAGACTTCCCATGGAACGGTCTCGACGGCCGTGTCCGCGCAGCAAAACTTCTCCGGAACGCAGACGATCGATTTCGACACCGTCGATTTTTCGGTGCTTGATCAAAACACCTCGGTCGAGACGAGTCTGTCTTCCTTGACTACGGTTTCGAGCGACCAGGGGATCACGGTGATCGAGGAGAACTACAGATTTCCGATCACGGTTGACCTGATTTATCCGGTCACGAGTTCCCCCTTCGGACTTACCGTAGCCACCACGCAGAAATACGAATCGACGAAGCTCATCTGGCGCGACCGGAGGTTAGAGGACTTTCGCCTGGTCACAAACTCGGTTTCCGCCACCGACGCAGGTTCAAAATCCAGCTCACAGCAATACACGTCGTTCGGCTTCGATACGCCGTTCTACAGCTGCGAAATCGCGTCCGCAGACAATGAGCTGACCTTGGTCAGTCCTACCTGCGGCCCTAGGCAAGGCGGGGACCCCACGGGCAGATGGAATCTCCCTCTGCCTTGAGGCATACCGTGGGGAAAAAGCGCAGCTCGGAGTTCGCGGGCGGGGGGCAGGATTTGGAAGCGCACCAGCTGCAGATGAATGGGATGGCTGTCGTCGGTGGGATTAATCAGCGTCCAGATTTCCGTCGACCCCAGCGCCGGCCTTTCCGTAACCGGCAGCTTCCAATGGGAAGCATTCAGCAGCAGCATGATCGGGTTGCCGGTCTTGTTGATAAACTCGTCGAGGGTCAACAACCGATACTCTGCGCCGGCAGCGCGGCAATGGATCGCGAAAATCGCGCCGCTTATCGGCGTTCATAGTTGGCGATTGGAGAAGGTTTGATCTTTCGAAAAAGCTGAGCGGGCCGAAACGGCCCGCTCCGATCGAGAGAATCACGCTGGCGTCGCGCGGCAATTAGCGATGCCCGCCGCCGTGGAAACCACCGGCGCCACCGCGGAAGGCGCCACCCACCGGCCCGTGCGTGACGCCATGGTAAGCGTATCCGCCGCGGCCGTAGGATCGATAGCTAGGACGCCCATAGAATCCTCGACCATAACCTCCCGGACCGTTCCAGCCACGGGCATACAACGTGGGTCGAGGATAGAAGCCGGGTCGATAATAGCCGTGGTACCACGGACCAGCACCGATAAAGACACCGCCCACGAACCATTGCGGACCGTAGTAACCGTAGGGCGCGCAGGCATAAGGGTAATAGCCATAATAGCCATACGCGCATACCGGCGCAGGACCGATATATCCGGGGCCTACCGCGACCCCAAAGGCAACCCCTGCATGAGCTGATACCGCCGGCAGAATAAGGACACTCAATAAAGCCAAATGCCGTAAATATCGCATTCGAGACCCCCCTTCAGACTCCCTATCCCACGGAACCTAAACCTAGCACAGGCTTTCAGAGCCAACTCTGATCACCCGTAAAGCTATTTATATGAACACGAAATCAGGACAAAAGTCGCGATTCGATCGGCCACCGTATCGAAGAGGATGTTCGATCGCGGTTGGAGGGTTCGAGTGGTGTCCGATGCCGGCGAGTAGTTGGAGCACGCGGGGAAGAGCTAACACCGAAATCGCGAGTCCTGCGCCGGGCTTCTACGATCGCGGATCACGACAACTTCCCCAGCGCTCTTGGCTGAGAAGCCATTACCGCAAGAAGGCGACGTCCTGGTGGGCATTCTTCAAAACCTTAACCGCCTTCCCTTCCATGACTGTCGACCAATCGCGTCCTTCCGAAGAGGTCTCGAACTTCAGGCTATACGATGTGGGAGAAATCTCCTGAACGATGAATCGCGTTCGCGGCACTTGGTTACCCGATGCCGAGTCGCTCATCCAAGTCCAGGTGTGGTCTTCGAGCATTCCCCGCAAATCCTCCGCTTCTCCCGTGTCCTTCACGACATGATAGGTGTACGCCTTTTCTTGGGGGTTATAGGCCATCACCGCCAGTCCGCCTGAGCCCTCCGCCGGCAGTCCCTCCTGGCGGGAGACCAACAAGGAACCACCGCGCTCCCACTCATTGTGCTCTGTGCCAAAGAAGGCTCTCGAGCCCAGTGGGCTCATCTTCATGTGCACTTCCAGTCGCCAGGTTCCGGCGAAATAATTCAGCTTCCCCAGCGCACTACCAGACTGCTCGCTCCGAGACGTAGTCTGCGCCACCGCCAAGCTCGCCCCCACCACGGTTAGAAACAGAACCGCTGAAATCCTTGCCAGGCGCGCCATTTGCTCCCCCCAAGCGGACATTTGCTGTAGCCAAGATAGGACATAAATCGCCGGAATTACTCATTAAAAGTTCGAATGCGCACCATAACTCTGGTGAATAATGCCGCTTGTCTCAGCCCCGTCCCCGGACGGCCTGACCTGTAAGGCTCGAATTACCGCCGGTTTACAGGCTGCATGCTTTCGAAACTCCCTCCGCCGGACTTCCTTACTCAGCTTTGGCCTGCTTAGATAAGGGGAACTGGCGGTCGAGATCGAGGTTTAATTCGAGGATATTGACCCGCGGTTCTCCCAGGAATCCCCACTGGCGACCCTCGGTGTGTTTGGCCACCAACTGCCGCAGTTGCTGCTCGCTGATTCCGCGTGCCTTCGCCACTCGCGCCGTCTGGAAAGCGGCCGCTGCCGGCGTAATGTGGGGATCAAGACCGGAAGCGGAAGAAGTAACTAAATCGATGGGGACCGGAGTGCCCGGGTTTTCCGCTTGGGCAGCGGCCGTGTCGCTCTTCACCCGATCGATGAGTTTTTGATTGGTGGGTGCCAACTGCGAACCATTCGAATTCGTGGCGTCATATCCGTTTCCTGCATTCGACGGCCGGGAGTGGAAATAGCCGGGCGAGGAAAAGGCCTGCCCAAGGATGCGAGAGCCGACGATTTTTCCATTGACCTCGATGAGTTGCCCGTTTGCCTTCTCCCTGAACAAAACCTGCGCGAGACCGGTTATGACCAGCGGATATATGACCCCGAGCAGGATGGTGGTCGCCAGGGTCATTAAAATTGCGGTGACAAGATTCTTCTTCATACTCGCCTCCCTTCAGGCCAGGCCGATGCCGGTGATGAGCATATCGATCAGTTTGATCCCGATAAACGGGATGACGATGCCGCCCCCGCCGTAGATCCACAGATTGTTGCGCAGGAGCACGGCGGCACCCATGGGACGATATTTGACGCCGCGCAGGGCCAGCGGGATCAAGGCAATGATAATGACCGCATTAAAGATGACCGCGGAAAGCACGGCCGATTGCGGGGTCTTGAGGCGCATGATGTTGAGCGCATTCAAGACGGGAAAGGTCCCGGCAAACATGGCCGGGATGATGGCGAAGTATTTAGCCACATCGTTGGCAATCGAAAAGGTGGTCAACGATCCGCGCGTCATCAGCAATTGCTTGCCGATGCGAACCACTTCAATCAGCTTCGTAGGATTCGAGTCGAGATCCACCATGTTGCCGGCTTCCTTGGCAGCCTGCGTCCCGGTGTTCATGGCCACGCCCACATCGGCCTGGGCGAGCGCCGGCGCATCATTGGTGCCGTCGCCGGTCATGGCCACCAGCTTGCCATCGGCCTGTTCCTTTTTGATCAGGTCCATCTTGTCCTTGGGAGTAGCCTGCGCCAGGAAGTCATCGACTCCGGCTTCGCGCGCGATCGCGGCCGCCGTGAGCGGGTTATCCCCGGTGATCATGACCGTCTTGATGCCCATGGCCCGCAGTTGGTCGAAGCGTTCCCGGATCCCGCCCTTGACAACATCCTTCAGCTCGATCACGCCCAGCGCACCACGGCTTTTCTCCGCCACCACCAGAGGTGTGCCTCCCGAACGTGCGATCTGTTCCACCGTGGCCTTAACCTCGGTCGGGACTTCGCGACCATTCTGGAACAGGTAGGCTTGCACGGCGTCGGCCGCCCCTTTGCGGATCTCGAAACCGTTCAGGTCGACCCCGGACATGCGCGTCTGCGCCGTAAAAGGCACGAAGCGCGCCTCGTGGGCGGAGAGTTCACGCCCGCGCAAGCCGTACTTTTCCTTGGCCAGGACGACGATGGAGCGCCCCTCCGGGGTCTCATCGGCGAGAGAGGACAACTGGGCCGCGTCGGCCAGCTCCTGCTCGCCCACCCCCGGCGCGGGAATAAAACGCGACGCCTGACGATTGCCGAGCGTGATCGTACCCGTCTTGTCGAGCAACAAAGTGTTCACATCTCCCGCTGCTTCGACCGCGCGGCCCGACATGGCAAGCACGTTGTGCTGCACCAGACGGTCCATCCCGGCAATGCCGATGGCGGAGAGCAAGCCTCCGATGGTGGTGGGAATGAGGCAAACCAGCAGTGACACCAAAACGAAAACCGTCTGCGGCGAACCCGAGTAGATGGCAAAGGGCTGCAACGTCACCACCGCCAGCAGGAAGATGATGGTCAGGCCCGCCAGCAAAATATTCAGGGCGATTTCATTCGGAGTCTTGTGTCGCTCCGCACCCTCCACCAGGGCGATCATGCGGTCGAGAAAGGTCTCCCCCGGGTTCGAAGTAATTCTTACTTTGATTTGGTCGGACAAGACGCGCGTACCTCCGGTCACCGCCGAACGGTCTCCTCCAGCTTCGCGAATCACCGGGGCGGATTCTCCGGTAATGCAGGACTCATCGACCGAGGCGACGCCTTCGACGATCTCGCCGTCGGAAGGAACGAACTCGCCCGCGGATACGTAAACCAAGTCGCCCGCCCGCAATTTCGAGCTCGGCACCTTCTCCACCTGGCCATCGCATTCGTTCAAGCGGTTGGCAATGGTTTCTGAGCGCGCCTTGCGCAAAGTGTCGGCCTGGGCCTTGCCGCGTCCTTCGGCCATGGCCTCGGCAAAGTTCGCAAACAGCACGGTGAACCACAGCCACAGCGTGATCTGCAGGTTAAAGCTAAATTCCGGTCCCCTTTTGAAAAGCAGCACGGTGGTAATCACGCTGCCGATCTCGACCACAAACATGACCGGATTGCCCATCATGGTGCGCGGATTGAGCTTGAGAGCTGCGTCCAAGGCGGCCCGCCGCACAATCTTCCATTCCCAAATCGCTCTTTTCTTTTTTGCCATCGCAGGTTCCTCAGAACGTCTTGCCCGCCGCGAGCAGCAGGTGCTCGAGGATGGGGCCAAGACTCAGTGCCGGGAAAAACGTCAGCGCTCCCACGATCAGGATCACGCTGATCAGAAGCACGGTAAAAAGCGGTGTGGTCACGGGAAACGTCCCGAGAGAAGGCGGAACATACTTCTTTCCCGCCAGGTTTCCGGCGATGGCCAGCGTCGGGATCATCATCCAAAAGCGCCCGATCAACATGGTCAGGGCGCCGGAGAGGTTGTACCACGTGGTGTTTTCATTCAGCCCTGCAAAGGCCGAGCCGTTGTTGCCAGCTTGCGAGGTGAAGGCGTAGATGATCTCGGTCAAGCCGTGGGGTCCGGGATTCGAGATGCTCGATGTGCCGAAGGGCTTCACCGCGGAAAGCCCGGACAGGGTGAGGATTACCAGAGGAAAGACCAACGCGACCAACATGGCCATTTTGACGTCAAAAGCCTCGATTTTCTTTCCCAAGTACTCCGGCGTGCGCCCCACCATGAGCCCGGCAATGAACACCGCCAGAACGACGTAGATCAGCATTCCGTACATGCCGGCGCCCACACCCCCAAAGATCACCTCGCTCAGCATGATGTTGACGAGCGGGACCATGCCGCCGAGGGGCATGAACGAGTCATGCTGGCCGTTGATGGCTCCACAACTGGCAGCCGTGGTTACCGTGGCAAAAAGCGCGGAATTGGCGATTCCAAAACGAACCTCCTTGCCCTCCATGTTGCCCCCGGCCTGGAGCGTACCCACCCGCTGATCGGTACCGGCCAACAGCGGATTGCCGCGAGACTCCGCCCAGTAGGTCACCGTCACTCCGGCAAGAAACAGAATCGCCATGGCAGCCCATACCGCCCAGCCATGCGCCTGGGAACCGGTCATGCGGCCGAGCGTGTAGGTGAGACCCGCCGATACCGCGAAAATGGAGAACAGTTCGATGAGGTTCGACAACGGAGTCGGGTTTTCGAAAGGATGGGCGCTATTGGCATTGAAGAAACCGCCGCCATTCGTCCCCCATTCCTTGATGATCTCCTGCGATGCCACCGGTCCCTGGGCGACGGTCTGCTCGGCCACGGTCTCGAGGACGGGCTTGCCGTCGGACCCGAGCACCGGGTTGCCGTCCGGGCCGAGCTTTGGCACCTCGATCGGCTGGAGCAGGGAAGCTCGGTCGTAAGCCCGCAGATTCTGCACCACGCCTTGCGACACCAGCAGCAAGGATCCCACCACACAGAAGGGCAAGAGCACCCAAAGACAAGCGCGCACCAGGTCTACCCAGAAGTTGCCGATGGTCTCGGTCTGACGGCGAGCGATGCCGCGAATGAAGGCGATCGCGAGCGCGATTCCGACCCCGGCGGACACGAAGTTGTGATAAGCCAGCCCCGCCATCTGAGTGAAATAGCTCATCGTGGTTTCGCCGGAATAGTTCTGCCAGTTGGTGTTCGTGGTAAAGGACGCAGCCGTATTGAAAGCCAGAGAAGCCGGGCTGACTGCCCCAAACTTCTGCGGATTCAAGGGCAGCCAACCCTGAACGCGCTCGACGAAGTACAGCACCAACATCGAAACCAAGCTGAACAAGAGCATGGAGACGGCATACTCCGTCCAGCGCATCTCGTGATCTTCCTCGACTCCGGTCAGGCGATAGAGCAACTTCTCGAGCGGCCGCAATACGGGGTCGAGAAGCGTCCGTTCCCGGCTGAAAACGCGCGCCATGTAGACGCCCATGGGCTTGGTCACGACGAAGACCAGGGCGAGAAAGAATAGGATTTGCAACCATCCGTTGGCTGTCATCTCAGAACTTCTCCGGACGCAAGAGTGCGTAAAACAGATAAACCGCGGTTAACCCGCTCACAATGAGCATGATGATGGACTCCGCGCTCATGGCACCCTCCTCACTTCACCCGCTCGCAGAATTGCACATAGGCGATCGACAGCAGAAAAAAAGCGACCGTAAGCAGCACATAGAGCAAATCTTCGATCATAAGTCTCCTCGATCCATTCTGCCGATATTCCGGCCCTCGGCCCGGCCGCCGGTTGCGACCATCAGAACTTGACGAGTATGGCCAGGTTCAGCCGGTTCTCATCCCGGCGGAGATCGGGATACCAGCCCGGCACAAACGAACCCGGCTCTCCCGTATTGCCCCCGGGCGGGGTGATGCCGCCGCGTCCGGTGAAGTACGGGACATTCGCCTCTCGGTGGTTATATTCCCAGCGAAAGGTGATGTACTGGCTGGGCATGTAATCAAAGGTTGCGGTAGAATCCCACGCCTTGAACGGATCTCCCGGGTTTTCCTGGAAGTACGGGGTTCCGGAAATGGCCGTCGCACCGTTGATCGGGGGCAGCAGCACCAAGTAGCGTCCCGGGTTGTTGATCTTTCCGCCCCCGAGCGTAAAGCCAAACAGATCTCGGTGGAACCACAGCCGGTTGTAGATCATGTAACCCAAGAAGCTCTGCTTGGGAGCGAGGACCCGCTGGCCGGCGACGATTTGGTAAGAATTCGTGTCACAGCTCACACCGCCTCCATGTTCACATCCCGCATCCCCGGTCAGAGAGAAGGCAGCCTTGTCCAGAAACATCTCGGGGTGGTCATAGTATTTAACCTCGAGACTGTCGTCGGTGTGGTAGCGGATGCGGTTCGGGATGCCGAGGTCATCGGCGCCCAGCAGGTACTGATTCCCCAGCAGGGAAATGGACCCGTTCGGCCGCCACAGGATCTGCGCCCCTACGCCCGGCCGGTGGTTGAACCGCCCGTAGGACTGCCACCCGTTAATCAGCCAAGGTTCTATCTTAAGATGCTCGGTAGGAAAGACCTGCACCCGCATGCCATTGAAGAACCAAGGCGTATTCGAAGAAACGTAGGATGGCTGGTAGGCCCAGTTGTCAAAGTTGTAGTAGCTGAACAGGCCAATGTAGGACATGAAAATCCCGGCATCGATGTTGATTCCGTGCAGGGCATTGATGTGATACCCGCCATAGGCTTCCGAAACGTAGCGGTAGGCTGTATCGAGATCCCACTGGCCGCGGCCCGGGCTGGCATCGTTGCGCGGGGTGGTTTCCGAATACATGCCGAATTGGGTCATCAAGCGGGCGCGCACGTTGTCATAGTGGAAGTCGCCGCCCACGCCGAGTTGCGCCACTTGGAACTCGTAGGCGCGAAAGACCTCGCTCGATCCGCCAATGCTGTCGTCGGCGGGATGATTGAAGTCTACGATGTACGACAAGTCGGTCCGGATCTCCGGGGTGAAAAACTTGCTGTCGAACGCCGGGGTTTTGGTGCGCGCATTGCCGTTCAGCCAGGTAAAGTCACCGAAGGCAAACGGTTCCGCTTTTGCCGTTTTTGTCGGAGGAGGCGGCTGCGCCTCGCTTTGAGCAGGTGGCGTCACCACGTCGGAAACCGCGACGGGCAGGGTTGGCGGCAGACTCGCCTTGGCGGTGTCAACCACGCTCGGCGGCGGGTCTGCGGCTTCGCGCTGCTTCAGTTCTGTCTCCAATTGCTCGATGCGGGCGCGCATTCTCTCGAGCTCTTCGAGAATCCGCGCGTTTCCCTCCGGGATAGGGTTGTTGTCTTGGGCGGTCTGATGGCCGGCGCCTTCGACCGAGGTGGGCAGCAGGTTCGTCCCGCCGCTCGTGGTCTGCCCCAGACTGGGGGCTCGACTGGTTAGAAGAACAGTTAAGAGTACCAGGAGCCCGCGGCACGGCATGACTCGAACTGATCGCATCGCTTGCCTTCTCAAGCACTGCCTCGCTTTCCGGCCGGAATTCCCTCTTGTCGGCCATTTCAAAATAGTCTTGAGGAACACCCGTTGGCGGCGCCCACCCCACTCTCGATCGAAACGCGGGTCGCGTCATCACTCGCAGCACAGGGCGTGCAACGAGTCGGCTTCGCCTGCTACTGACCACGAAGTCGGAACACGGCGGTAGGCGACGCATGGTTCGGTGCGGAGATCGTATCGGCCGGGGCCGACGACAGCGAATCGTCCCGGTCTAGCAACCCCATTCGGCTTCACCCGGCTCTGCGAAATAGCTTCGGGAATCTTCCCTTCCGCCGCCGGTAGCGGATAATTCCAATACAGCCAGGCGGGCCGCAGCGATCAGACGACTTTTCTCTGGCTGCGGCATTTCCTCCCACGCTTCCCCGCTGGGTGTGCCCGAGCAGCCAAAATCCGGCGCCAGGGCCCGTTGATAATGATGCAAGAGTTCTGCTAATTGTTCGGCGGATACTTCGTGGATCGACATCAAACCCTGTCCTTTCTCGATCGCCCTGGCTCCGATTGCACGCACGCAGGTTAGTTCCGTCGGGCTCGACCACCGGAGCCAGGGGTGCTTAGATCATTGGACAGGAAGAAGTGTAAATTTCGAATAAAAGGTTCATAAAGAGTTCGTAAACGTTCCGCCGCAGTTACGAACTCTCCTTGGCGGGATGGAGAGCTGCCGTGAGGGTAGAGAAATACCGGCGGGGAGAACACCCAGGGGAGCGGCTCGAGACAAACGCTCGATCTTGCGCGGGTGAGAATCTGGCTGCTCTGCCTTGGGTCGTCGGCCGAGAATGTCACCTCTTGCCATGCGCCTCACTTCACCTCCTGGGTGACAATGTGAACGTCGACCGGAGGAGCATCGCGCAAGAACTTGTGGATGACAGAAAGGTACAGATACCGCCGCCATCCGCTCTGCGACGAGCGCCCGAACACCACTTGTGTGATGTGCTTCTCGCGCACGATCTTGGCGACCTCTTCGGCGACGCTCTTTCCTTTGGTGCAGACAACCTGTGCACCCAGATTGCGAGCGAACTGCAGGTTCTGGGCCAAGGACCGTTGATTCTCCGGACTCTCGTCTACCCCGATGTCTACGTAGATTACAAACAGCTCTCCATCGATGCGTTGCGCCATGCGGCCCGCACGGGCAATCAAGTACTGGGCCGAAGGACTGGAACTGACGCCAACCGCGATCCGCTCGCGGACCCCGAGGTTCTTCCCGCCTTCCTCCTTCTCGAGGTACAACTCGAGGCTTCGGTCGACCGCCCGCGCCACTTGCTGCAACGCCAGTTCGCGCAAGGCCAGCAAGTTCGCCGGCCGAAAAAAATGTCCCAGAGCTCGCTCCGCCCGTTCGAGCGGATAGATGTCACCCCGGCGCATTCGTTTCTGCAGCGCCTCCGGCGTCAAATCCGTCAGCACGATCTCGGTCACTCTCTGCAAAACCCAGTCCGGCACCGTCTCCCGCACTTGGACACCGGTGATGCTACGGATGATCGGCACCAAGCTCTCAATGTGCTGCACGTTCATGGTGGAGAGAACGTCGATTCTCGCGTTCAGCAGTTCCATGACGTCTTCATACCGTTTCGCGTGCCTGCTGCCTTCGACATTGGTATGCGCCAGCTCATCGACCAGTACCACGTGGGGCTTGCGGGCTAGAATTGCATCGAGGTCCATCTCATCAAAGCACGCGCCTTTGTAGTCCACGTTGCGCCGCGGGATCGTCTCCAGCTTGGAAACCAGTTCGGCGACCCCTTTCCGTCCATGGGTCTCGACCAAACCAATGACGACGTCTTCGCCACGGCTCTTCCGCCGAACTCCCTCCGCCAGCATGTTGTAGGTCTTCCCCACACCCGGGGCATAGCCCAAGAAGAGCTTGAAAATCCCTTCCTTCTGGGGACTGGCTTCTTCCAGCCACTGTTCGGGAGTCTTCGGCATTTCGATCATTCTCCTCGGGTGAGGGTTGGAATCTAATGCTGCCACGGGGCTTGCCTTCCTCAAGCCCGGCCTTGGCTCCGTACCGCCATGGTAACCAGCGTCTTCAAACTGCACAATGCCATACCAAGATACATCCTCGATTGCTGCGGCGTGATGGCCCTTCTCGGGAAAGAAATGAACGATCGAGGCCTTCGATCCGGCCATGCCGTCATCGGGTTCCCGCTGAGAGACAAAGAAGCGGAGGCGGTCGGCGTGCTGGTTCCTCCCTCGGCCGGCCGGCAAGCAAGCGCCGGAGATCGCTCCCCGCGGACGGCATTCGCCAGCCGCGCCGGAGGTTGAGCGAGTCCTTGCAAGAGGATCACTCTGTTGGACTAGGAGAATATCCGCCGAAACGATTGCGGTCGGGAAGAATTGCGCAGGATTGCCGGACGGGCGGCGGGAGCTCGGTCGCGTACGGCTTAAGGTGGCGCGGGCGATCAGTTCATGTCGGTCAGAACCGCTGTCGTGTAGCCAGTAACGGCGCCGTTCAATCCAACGATGCTGTTCACCTGCCCGGAACTAAGACTCAACGCGCCGCTGTCAATCACCGCCACGGTTTGGCCGGTGGGCGTGAAATAGACCTCGTAGCTGCCTGCAGCCATCGAAAGATAGTTCGTCGCCGATTGAAAATTCAACGCAGTGACGGTCGGGCTCACGCTGTCGAGCGCTGTGCCGGGCGCAACCACGTACACATCGGCGACTCCGAGAGAAGGTGAGGCATTAATAATGCGCAGGCTGATGTTTCCCGAGGAAGGAGCGGTGGTGTTATCCGTCAGAATGATGGCGCCAATGCTTGAAGGGTAGCCCGACACCATGATCGTATACGGAGTCTTAGAGACAAGGCTGATGGTCTGATTCAGGAGGGGAGACGTCGCCCCCGGCACTTCGACCTCCATGGTTCCCGAGCCCGAAGTTACCGACGCGTAGTTCGACGCGGTCCCATAGGAAACGTTCGTGGCGAACGTGTCGCTGTTGATCATGCCATTGAGCGTTGCCTCGCCCGGTGAGGCATTCAATAAGCGTGCTTGAGCGCTGCCGGTGCTGTTGCATCCCAAAGCAGGCCAGACGATCGCGATGATGACGGCAGGAAGAAAGTGGAAGACTCGATTCACAGACTGATCCCTCCCATCCGCCCGATCTGCGGGCGTAGGTTTTTGAAGTGAGATGCGCGCAGTCAGCCCGGAAGCAAGGACTTTTTTGAAAATCTTTGTTCCGGGTTGCTGCCTTGTTTCATCTCGGTTCGAAGCTTAGATGGAGTTGGGCGGGTACACAAGCGGGCTGACCGGCAAATTTGAATAGCCATCGGCAAAACCCGATTCGGCATCCAAGTGTGCTAATCGTCAACGATGGGAGCGCAGATTTCGTTGGCCGGAGGTGATGAGCCGCAGCGGATCGGGTTGACTAACCGGGAACCTGCCGCAACTTGGCCAGCCCCAAACGTGTTGTTCCTCGATGGACATAAATGTAAATATTTCTTTTGGTTGGCGACGATCAACCACTGCATCTCATGGATCAGCAAAAGCCCCCGGCCCGCCTCTCGGTAGATTACGGTGTTGCTCCCGCCCGGCCTCCCCAAAAAAGGAAGTATGGGATCTGGGTTGTCGGTCTCCTGCTCGTTTGCGTGATCTTGTATTGGGGCCTTCGCCACTCCGCCCCGCCAGCAGCAGGTCAGGCGGCAGCCGCGGGCGGGGGACGAAGAGCCGCTTTCAGCGGGCCGGTGACCCTCACCACGGCAACCGCCACTCAGGGAGACATCGGTGTCTATCTCGATGCCATCGGTACGGTCACGGCGCTCTATACCGATTCCATCACGGCGCAAGTTACCGGTGTCATTGCCGCCGTCGACTACCAGGAAGGCCAGTGGGTGCACAAAGGCGATCCTCTGATCGACATCGACCCCCGGCCCTACCAAGCGATGGTGACCGAGGCTGAGGGGCTTTTGGAGCGGGACCAGAACCTGCTGGCACAGGCGGAAATGGATCTCGAGCGCTACCGGGAAGCTTGGGCCAAAAACGCCATCCCGCGGCAGACCCTGGAAGATCAGGAAAAAATCGTGCTCCAGGACCGGGGGACGGTACGAAATGACGAAGGCACGCTGCGCTACAACCAGGTCCAGCTTGCCTATTGCCACATTAGCGCGCCGATCAGTGGGCGTGTCGGCCTGCGTTTGGTCGACCCCGGGAACCTGGTCACCGCCAATGCAACCACGTCCTTAGTGGTCCTCACCGAAACCCAGCCCATCACGGTTGTCGCCACCATCTCCGAGGACTACCTGGCGCAGGTGATGGCGCAGCCTCGGCACGGCCTGAACCTTCCCCTCGAGGCTTGGGATCGTACCAACCAAACCAAGCTTGGCATCGGCAAGGTGACTTCCTTCGACAATCAGATTGATACGACGACCGGAACGGTGAAGCTGCGGGCCCTGTTCGACAACGCGAAAGGTGCGCTTTACCCCAACGAGTTCGTGAATACACGGCTGTTGGTCACAACCCTTCATGAGCAGACCTTGCTGCCGAGCTCTGCCATCCAGCACAACGGTGCCGCTGCCTTCGTCTACGTCATTCAGAATTCCCAAGCCTCCCTGCGCAGCGTGAAAACCGGTGTCTCGGACGCGGGGAAAACCGCGGTGCAGGGTGTGAAGCCGGGCGAAGTGGTGGCCGACAGCAGCTTCGAGAAGTTGCAGAACGGTTCCCAAGTGACGATTTCTGGGACTCCGCTGCCGAATTCGCCGAGCCAGGATCATTCGCCGTGAGCCCGTCCCGCCCATTCATTCTGAGGCCGGTGGCGACGATTCTGCTGATGACGGCGATTCTGCTGGTCGGCCTGGTGGCCTACACGCAATTGCCGGTGTCGGCCCTGCCGCAAGTCGACTACCCCACGATTCAGGTGCTCACCTTTTACCCCGGGGCCAATCCCGAGGTCATGGCGACCACGGTGACGGCACCTCTCGAACGGCAATTTGGCCAAATGCAGGGCCTCAGCCAAATGACCTCGACCAGCGCCGGGAACGTGTCGGTCATCGTGCTGCAATTCAACCTCTCGCTCGACATCGATGTCGCCGAGGAAGAGGTGCAATCGGCGATCAACGCGGCCCAGAGTTACCTGCCGGCCAATTTGCCCACCCCTCCGGTGTACAACAAGACCAATCCCGCCGACGCGCCGATTCTGACCCTGGGAGTTACCTCGAGCAGCATGCCTTTGTCCCAGGTCGAAGATCTGATTGACACGCGCCTGGCGCCGAAGCTTTCGCAACTCAACGGCGTTGGACTGGTCAGCATCAGCGGCGGACAGAAACCGGCGGTGCGGATTCAGGTGAATCCCACCAAGCTGTCCTCCTATGGCATCAACCTGGAAGACATGCGCACGGCGCTCGTTCAGGCGAGCGTCAACGCCGCCAAAGGCAACTTCGACGGCCCGCGGCAGGATTATCAGATTGACGCCAACGATCAGATCACCGACGCCGGTGACTATCGCAAGGTCGTCGTCGCCTATCGCAACGGGGCTCCGGTTTTGGTGAAGGATGTCGCCAGCGTGGTCAACGGCGTAGAGAACGTGCAACTGGCGGCCTGGATGAACACCACGCCGTCCGTCGTCTTGAACATCCAGCGCCAGCCCGGGGCCAACACGATCAGCGTCGTCAGGAGCATCAAGAAACTCTTACCCCAGCTCGAGGCCAATTTGCCGGCCGCCATCGAGATTACCCAGCTGACGGATCTGACCACCAGCATCCAAGCCTCCGTGGACGATGTCGAATTCGAGCTCATGCTGACCATCGGCTTGGTGGTGATGGTCATCTTTCTCTTCCTCCGCAGCCTGCGGGCCACCATCATACCGAGCGTCGCCGTGCCGCTCTCGCTGGTGGGCACCTTCGGTGCGATGTATAGTCTCGGCTACAGTCTGGACAACCTTTCCCTGATGGCGTTGACCATTTCGACCGGGTTCGTCGTCGACGACGCCATCGTCATGATTGAAAACATCTCGCGCTTTCTTGAAGAGGGCGAATCGCCGCTGCAGGCGGCTTTGAAGGGCGCCGGACAAATTGGCTTCACGATTCTCTCCCTGACCGTGTCCCTGATCGCGGTCTTGATTCCCCTGTTATTCATGCGCGATGTGGTGGGCCGTCTGTTTCGCGAATTCGCGGTAACTCTGGCCGTGACCATCCTTATTTCCTGCGTGGTATCCCTCACCCTGACGCCGATGATGTGTTCGCGCATCCTGCGGCACAACCCCCAATCCGAGCAGAGCCGCTGGTATCAGGCCTCGGACCGCGCCTTTCGCAGCATGATCGAGTTCTACGGCCGCACCCTGTCGGTGGTTCTCCGCTACCAAACCCTGACCCTTCTGGTCGCCGCGGCCACCCTGGTGGTGACCGTCGTGCTCTACATCGTGATTCCCAAAGGCTTCTTTCCGGTGCAGGATACGGGCGTCATTCAGGGCATCTCGCAGGCACCCGAATCCATTTCTTTTTCCGCCATGGCAGCCAAACAACAGGAGCTTGCCTCGGTCATTCTCGCGGACCCCTCGGTCAAGAGCCTGTCGTCGTTCATCGGCGCCGATGGGACCAACACCACGCTCAACAGCGGGCGCATGGCCATCAACCTGAAGCCCATCGAGCAGCGCGACTTGACGGCCTCCGATGTGATTCGGCGGCTGGAAGAAAAGCTGGCCGACGTACACGGCATCCGCCTTTACATGCAGCCGGTGCAGGACATCACCGTGGATGACAGAGTGACCCGCACGCAATATCAGTACACGCTCGAAGATCCGGACATCAACGAACTCAACACCTGGGCCGCCAAGTTCGTCGAGGAGCTCAAGCAGGTGCCCAGTTTGGAAGATGTGGCCACCGATCAGCAGACTCGGGGGCAGGCGATTTCGCTCGACGTCGATCGCGTCACCGCCTCGCGTTTGGGAATTGCTCCGGCCACCGTCGACAACACGCTGTACGACGCCTACGGGCAACGGCAAATCAATACCCTGTACACGCAACTGAATCAGTATCACGTCATCCTGGAAGCGCAGCCGGAATGGCAGCAGGATCCGGGCAAGCTAAGCTCGGTGTACCTGCAATCGAATGCGTCGACGGGCGCGACGGGCGCGGCGGCTTCCACCTCGTTCTCCGCCTCCGGATCGAGCTCGGCCGGCTCCAATGCGACCACCACTTCGGTGCTGTACACGCCGGCGGCGGCGACCCTGCAGCCGGCAGAAACGGTGATCGCGGCGGGGAACAGCTCGCCGGCGAACTCGTCCCTCAACGCCGGTGTCTTTTCCGGAACCACCCCCAACACCACGGTCGCCGCGACCGGCGCCAACGCGGTCCCGCTCAGCGCGTTCCTCCACGTATCGAACACGACCGAGGCTCTCTCCATCAATCATCAGGGACAGTTTCCCTCCGTCACTGTCTCCTTCAATCTGGCGCCGAACGCCGCCCTGGGCACGGCCATCGGCGATATCAACCGCATCGCCAACGACCTTCGCTTCCCGGCCAGCCTGCAGGGCCAGTTTCAAGGAACCGCGGCTGCGTTTGAAAACTCGCTCTCGAACGAGGCTTGGCTGATTCTGGCGGCGCTCGGAACCGTCTATATCGTGCTGGGCGTGCTCTACGAGAGTTTTATCCACCCGGTTACGATTCTTTCTACCTTGCCCTCGGCCGGCGTGGGCGCGCTGTTGGCGCTCATGCTCTTCCGCCAGGACCTGAGCGTCGTGGCCATCATCGGCATCATTCTGCTGATCGGGATCGTGAAAAAGAACGGCATTATGATCGTCGATTTCGCGCTCGAAGCCCAGCGCGAGCGGGGGAAAAACTCGACCGAGGCCATCTACGAGGCCAGCCTGCTGCGCTTCCGCCCCATCATGATGACCACCATGGCGGCACTGCTCGGCGGCATTCCCCTGGCCCTGGGGCGCGGATACGGCTCGGAACTGCGTCGCCCGCTGGGCATCTCCATGGTCGGGGGCCTGCTCGTGAGTCAGGTGCTCACCCTCTATACCACCCCCGTGATTTACATCTTTTTTGACCGTTTGGGGCAGCGTTTTCGCGGTCCGGAGCCAGGCGGGGAAAAGGGGCCGCAACCAGCGCCAGAGAAAGCATGAACCTGTCGCAACCATTCATCCGCCGGCCCGTGGCCACGACGCTGCTGACGCTGGCCGTCGCGCTGGCGGGTGCGATTGGCTTTACCGTGCTGCCGGTGTCTCCCCTACCCCAGGTCGACTTTCCGACCATCTCGGTGTCGGCCAGCCTGCCCGGAGCGAGCGCAGAGATCATGGCGTCCTCGGTGGCCACTCCGCTCGAACGGCAATTCGGGCACGTCGCCGGCGTTACCGAGATGACCTCCTCGAGTTCGCTGGGCAGTACCTCGGTGACCCTGCAATTTGACCTGTCGCGCGATATCGACGGCGCGGCCCGCGACGTCGAAGCCGCCATCAATGCGGCGCGCACCTACCTGCCGGCCAACCTGCCCGCCAACCCGACCTACCGCAAGGTGAACCCGGCCGACGCCCCCATCATGATCCTGGGGCTCACCTCCAACAAGTATCCGATTCCCAAGCTCTATGATGAAGCATCCACCGTCATCGAGCAGAAGCTTTCCCAAATTCAAGGGGTAGGCCAGGTGGTGGTCGGCGGCGGCGCCTTGCCCTCGGTGCGGGTCGAAGTGAATCCCACCCAGCTCGAGAGCCGGGGGTTAACCCTGAGCAACATCCAGTCGGTGCTCAGCCTGGAAAACTCCGACATGCCAACCGGACGCTTGTCCAACGGCGCCATGACCACCGACATCATTACCAACGGCCAGATTTCAGACGCCGAACAATATAAGCCGCTGATCATCGGTTACAACAACGGCCTGGCGGTCCGCCTCTCCGACGTAGCCGAGGTGGTCAACTCGACGCAGAATCTGCGCACCGCGGGCTACCTCAACGGGGTTCCGTCGATCACGGTCATCATCTTTCGCCAGCCTGGAGCGAACATCATCGAGACGGTGGAGCGTATTCGTTCCCAGTTGCCGTTCCTCGAGGCCATCCTGCCGCAGGGCATCAAGGCGACCATCGTGCTCGATCGCACCACCACCATTCGCGCCTCGGTCGCCGACGTCGAACGGACCCTGCTCATTTCCGTGGCTCTGGTCGTTCTCGTGGTCTTCGTTTTTCTGCGCAATCCGCGCGCCACCCTGATTCCAAGCGTCGCCGTCCCGGTATCGCTCGTGGGCACCTTCGCCATCATGTATCTGGTCGGCTTCAGCCTGGATAATTTGTCGCTCATGGCCCTCACCATATCGACCGGCTTCGTCATCGACGACGCCATTGTGGTGATGGAAAATATTTCCCGCTACCTCGAACAGGGATGGAAGCCGATCGACGCAGCTCTGAAGGGAGCCCAAGAGATCGGGTTCACGGTTTTCTCGATCAGTATCTCGCTGGTCGCCGTGTTTATCCCGATTCTCCTGATGGCGGGCATCGTCGGACGGCTCTTCCGCGAATTCGCCGTGACCCTGGCCACGGCGATCCTGGTGTCGATGGTGATCTCGCTGACCACCACTCCCACCATGTGCGCCCACCTGCTCAAGGCGGAGGAGCCGGAAAAGCGCGGCCGTCTGTACCGTTCGAGCGAGAAGTTCTTTGCCGGCATGCTTTGGCTCTATCGTCACTCGCTCGAGTGGGTGCTGGCCAATCCCGGATTCACCCTGGCCATCCTGCTGCTGACCATTGTCTTGAACTTCGTCCTGATCGTGCGGATTCCCAAGGGATTCTTCCCGCAGCAGGATACCGGAGCCCTGGTCGGCGGCGTGCAGGGACCGCAGGATGCTTCGTTTCCCTTTATGAATCATTCCATTTTGCAATTGGTGGAGGTCATCAAGGCGGATCCTGCGGTGGCCAATGTGAATGCCTACACCGGCGGAAATGGGGCCAGCAATGGAGGCTTTATCTATATCGCGCTCAAGCCGCTGGCGGAGCGGAAGGTGGGCGCGGCGGACATCATGAATCGCCTGCGTCCGAAACTCAATCGTCTTCCCGTGGCTTCAGCCTTCCTGCAAGCCGTGCAGGATCTGCGCATCGGGGGCCGGTCGAGCAACGCTCTGTATCAGTACACCATGCAGACTGACAATATTGCGGATCTGGCGCACTGGGGACCGCTTCTGCTCAGCCACATGAAAACCCTTCCCGGCCTCGAGGATGTCAACAGCGATCAACAGAATGGCGGCCTGCAACAGTTGCTGGCCTATGACCGGGTTACCGCGTCGCGGCTGGGCCAGACCGCCAGTTCCCTCGACAGCGCGCTTTATTCGGCGTTTGGCCAGGCGGAAGTCTCCGTCATCTACTCCGCCATGAACCAGTATTACGTGGTGCTCGAAGTCGCCCCCGCGTACTGGCAGTCACCCGAGGACCTCAACTACCTCTACATCAAGAGCAATAGCAACGGGAACAACGCGGTCGCGATGACGCCGATCTCGACCCTGGCCCCGGCACAAACCAATACTACGGCGCTGCAGGTCAACCATACCGGGCAGTTTCCCTCCGTGACCGTGTCCTTCAATCTCGCGCCCAATGTCTCTTTGAGCCAAGCAACCCAGGAGATTCAGCAACTGGAGCAGCGCTTGGGCACACCAGCGACCATCCAAGGCTTCTTCTCCGGGACGCTCGAGGCCTACCAGCAATCCCTCTCGACAGAACCCATCCTGGTCACGACCGCGTTGCTCGCGGTCTACATCGTGCTCGGCATCTTGTACGAAAGCTTCGTGCATCCCCTGACCATCATTTCCACGCTGCCATCGGCGAGTGTCGGCGCCATGCTCGCGCTCATGCTTTTCCACATGGATCTCAACGTGATCTCCATCATCGGAATCGTGCTGCTCATTGGCATCGTCAAGAAGAATGCCATCATGATGATTGATTTCGCCCTCCTGGCGGAGCGCGAGGAAGGCAAGAACACGAGGGACTCCATCTTTGAGGCCTGCATGCTGCGTTTCCGTCCCATTCTGATGACTACCATGGCCGCGTTATTCGGAGCGCTGCCCCTGGCCTTCGGGACGGGAACCGGTTCGGAACTCCGCCGGCCGCTTGGGATCACCATTGTGGGCGGGTTGCTCTTGAGCCAATTGATCACCCTGTATACGACCCCAGTCGTGTACCTGACGCTCGATCGCCTGCGGCTGCGCGCTTCGCCCGCCGGCGCCGGCAAGCAGTTCGCGGAGGAACGATGAGGACGACCGTAGGGCCCGCCAAAGAAAATCGCCGCGCTCGCCTCCTGTGCTTGCTGACAGGGGTGGGAGCGATGGCGGCCTGCGCGGTTGGGCCCAAGTACCATCCCCCGGCCACGCCCACGCCCGCGGCTCCCAGCTACAAGGAGTCCACGGTCAACTTCCAATCCACCGAGGGATGGAAAGTAGCCAGCCCGCAAGAGGCCATGCTGCGCGGCCAATGGTGGGAGATCTTCAAGGACCCGGAGTTGAATGCGCTCGAAGAGCAACTCAACATCAACAATCAGAATATCAAGGAATATTTTGAGAACCTTATGGAGGCGCGCGCTGCCATCCGCCAGGCACGTGCCCAATATTGGCCGACGGTGACGGCCAATCCGTCCTGGCAGCGTTCGCGAGCCTCCGCCAACCTGGTCAACACCAACAACACGAGCGCCACCGGCCAGACCGCGAGCTCCGGCGAGCAGGCCACCATCTGGTCCTTTCCCATCGATGTTTCCTGGGTGTTTGATCTTTGGGGCAAGATTCGCAATGAAGTGCGGCAAGCGCAATATGGCGCCCAGGTAAGTGCCGCCGACCTCGAGAATGAGCGGCTCACGGAACAGGCCAGCCTGGGGGAATACTATTTCGAGATCCGCGGCCAGGACGCGTTGCAGAAGGTTCTCGACCAAACCGTGGTGGCTGACAAGAAAGCCTTGGAGCTTACGCGGGCTGCCTATGATTCCGGCGTGGATGACTACGTCTCGGTGGTCGCGGCCCAATCCACCCTGGAGAGTGCCGAGTCCCAAGCGATCAACCTCAAGATCGCGCGCGCGCAATACGAGCACGCCATCGCCATGTTGACCGGCAAAATCGCCTCCGAGTTCTCGATCCCGGTGCGTCCTGAGGTGACGGCACCGCCGCCGATTCCCGTGGGCGTGCCTTCCGAACTGCTCGAGCGGCGTCCTGACATTGCCGCGGCGGAGCGCACGCTGGCCGAGGCGAATGCGGTCATCGGGATCGGCTACGGCGCCTTTTTCCCGACCGTCTCGCTTGCCGCCGCGGGGGGTGTCGAGAGCTCCCAGGTCAAGAATTGGTTCACCTGGCCGAGCCGGTTCTGGTCGATCGGTCCTACCATCTCCCAGACCATTTTCAACGGCGGCTTATATCGCGCCGAGTTGCAACAATACACCGCCACCTACAACGCCGATCTGGCCGCCTACCGTCAGACCGTACTCACCGCCTTCGAGCAGGTGGAGGATTCCCTCGCGGCCGTGCGCCTCTACTCGCAACAGATCGAGAGACAGCAGGCCGCAGTCAAGGACGCCCAGCAATATCTCAGCTTGGAGCTGGGACGCTACGAGACCGGGATCGACCCCTATATCAACGTGCTTACGGCGCAAACTACGCTGCTCGCGGATCAGCAAACCTTAATCACGATCCAGGTCGGGGAAATGACCTCAGCCGTTTCCCTGATCGAAGCTCTCGGCGGGGGATGGGACCAGTCGCAGTTGCCCACGCCAGCCCAGTTGACGCAAAAACCGTTGCCAGCGGACACGGCTCGGCAGCAGTGAACACCGCCGTCAACCGGGGGAAAAAACAACCAGGTCCGAGCACTGCCGGCAAAAACTACGCTCCCGCACAACCAGGCGGTCCGCTATTGTCCTCCGCCGAGGGCCCAATAACTGCTTCTGGCCAGCACTTTGCCGAGTTCAGGTCTCTTCAGCCTGACTCGGATGGCGTGGACGCCGGGATGCGGATCCTTGGGCACGAAGCTCAGCAGGTAGCGGCTGTGGAGGTGGTTGGTGAATTCGAGCATGCGGTTTTCGAAGCCGTCGCGCGTCGAAAAGGATTCGTATTCCCCGCCCGTCATCGCCGCAATCGCGTGGGGGGAATTTTTTCGCATCGCCTGCACACCCATCACGATCGGCGCCAACAGGTCTGGGCCTTCGTGCATCTCCTCCTGGTTCGTCCCGCGCATCGTATCCAGGATGTTCGAACGCGATGGCGAGAACGCCAGCGCATACATGCTGGTATTGCTACTCCCCACCAGAGTTACCACCTGGTCGATCTTCCTAGCCCAAACGCTGCCGTGATCGCGCGTCTCGCTGATCAGCAACAGCACGCGCTGGCGCTTCGCGGGCACGCGGTCGAGCAGCTTCTCCGAAAAATAGACTGCATCGAGGATGGCGGCGCCGTTATCGCCGGCTTTGAGATTCTTCAACTCCTCGGCAATCACCCTGCCATCGCTCGTGAAGTCGCGCTTGAGCTCCACTTGGCTGTCGAACTCGACGATCGCAACCTCGGTTAAGCCCTGGCTCAGCAAAGGATCGAGCATCGAGCCGAGCCCTCCGATCCTGGGGATCTCGTAAGCGGCTCTGCGCCCACGCTGGATTGCGACCACCAGCGAGACCGGCTCGGAGTCTGCTTCTTCCTCCACCTGCGCTGCCTGCTCGATGCCGTCGTCCTCGACGACAAAATCTTTGGCTTGAAGTCCATAGATGGGCTTGCCATCCCCGCCTTTCACCAGAGTGGGCACCAGGACCAGGTTGGTCTCACTGCGGAAGGTTGGTTCCTGGGCCTCGACACTCCCCATCAAAAGCGGCAGAAGAAAAACTAGGCCGGCCATCGGGAAACGTAGAAGCGCCAGGGGAGGGAGCCTATTCGTGCTGGTCCAGTCGGGCATACGGTTCAAGTCTTCCCTGCCAACGCTGCTAGCTGGCTTTGCGGGCCTCGCGTCCGGCCGTCCCCAGCTCTAGCCTGGCGGCATCACCAAAGTTTCAGCCAAGCCCATGTTGTTACACAACTTTACGTCGCTAGGCAGCTTTACGCTCTACAATAATTCTCAATCGAGCAGGCATGGCAAATCATCATCCCATAGTAAAGCTACCGAGTCGCAGTTTGGAGCGATGTTCGCGAAAGGCGCCACTTTTACGAGCGAGCGGCATGAAAAGCTTTGGCTGGTTGATCGGTCTGATTCTTCTGGGTATCACCGGAGGGGGACTTGCCCAAACCACACCCGGCACCGTGCGTGGGCAAGTTACGGACCCGACGGGGGCCGTGATTCCCGGAGCCACGGTTAGCCTGCAGCCGTCAAGCGGAAATGCGGTAAGTGCCCAAACCAACGGCCAAGGATCGTATGAACTGAATGGCCTGGCGCCGGGAAACTACACCCTCACCGCCACCGCCCCCGGATTTGCGCCTTCCCAGGCCCAGAACATCTCGGTTGCCGCCGGTCAGGTCCAGCAACTCAACATCAAGTTGGACATCAAGGTGGAACAAGAGAAGGTGGAGGTCGAGGAGCAGGGCACGACCATCAACGTTGCTCCGGAAAACAACGCGAGCGCGATCGTCCTCAAGGGAGAGGACCTCGAAGCCCTCTCCGACGACCCCGACGAGCTGCAGTCCGAGCTCGAGGCATTGGCAGGCCCATCGGCCGGACCGAATGGCGGCCAGATTTACATTGACGGCTTTACCGGAGGGCAGATTCCCCCCAAGGCCTCGATTCGTGAAATCCGCATCAATCAGAATCCGTTTTCGGCGGAATATGACAAGCTCGGCTATGGACGGATCGAGATTTTCACCAAGCCGGGCACCAACCAGTTCCACGGACAAGGCTTCGTGAACGGTAACGATTCCTCTTTCAACGCCCTGTGGAGCCCGGTCGAGGTTGAACAGCCGCCCTATCATTCCGAACTCTATAACGGGAATATCGGCGGTCCGATCAACAAGAACGCGTCCTTTTTCTTCAATGTTGAGCGGCGCGATATCAACATGGTCAACATCGTGGATGCGACCGTGCTGGACCCGGCTTTGAACCCTACTTCTTTCACGCAGGCGATCGCGAACCCTTCGACGCGGACCAATGTCACGCCCCGGGTCGACTTTCAATTGAGTCGAAACAACACCTTGATGGTTCGCTACCAATTCACGCACAACCTTGAGACCAACCAGGGAATCGGGCAGTTCTCCCTCTACCCTACGCAGGGCTACAACCTGAGCGATACGGAGCAGACCGTACAGATCAGCGACACGCAGATCATCAACGCCAATATGGTGAATGAGACGCGCTTCCAGTACATTCGCGACAGCAACAATCAGTCGCCGCTGGTGACTCCGCAGCTGACCCTGTCGGTCTTAGGGGCATTCACCAACGGAGGAAACCAGACGGGAACTGTCCTTGATTATGAAAACCATTATGAATTGCAGAACTACACCTCGATTGCCCATGGCCGGCACTTTGTCAAATTTGGCGGGAGGTTGCGAGCCACCACGGATTCGAACCAGTCCCGCATCGGTTTCAACGGCGTCTACACCTTTCCCTCGCTAACCGCCTATCGCAACACTGTGCTAGGGAATGGCGTCTGCCCGGCCGGGTCTCTCACCTGCGGCCCAAGTCAATTCTCGATCGCCACCGGGCCGGCGTTGTTTCATGTCACGCTGGTCGATGCCGGCCTGTATGGCGAGGATGATTGGCGCATCCGCAACAACATGGATCTGAGCTACGGCCTGCGCTTTGAAACCCAGGGGGACATTTCCAACCACGCCAACCTGGCTCCGCGTGTTTCCTATTCCTGGGGCTTCGGCAGCGGAAGAGCCCCCAAGACGATGCTGCGCGCGGGTTTCGGGATTTTTTACGACCGTTTTACCTTCGACCTCCTCTTGCAGGCCGAGCGCCTCAACGCCAACGGTCTCGGCCAAAACCAGTACGTGGTGCGCAGTCCCGTGTACTATGCGACGCCCACCCCGAGCGACATTGAGAGCCTGATTTCCTCCTCCCAGGTTTCCCCGACTTATTACCAGGTGGCCCCCAATCTCAAAGCGCCCTCGACCCTGCAAAGCGCGGTCGGCATCGAACGACAGCTCACGAAGAATGCGACGCTTGCCCTCACCTACCTCAATTCGCGAGGTGAGCATCAGCTCTTTATCCGAAACATCAATGCCCCTTTGCCCGGAACCTTCAATCCAGCCGACCCGACGAGCGGCGTGCGCCCTGACGCCAGCCTCTACGGAAATAAGAACATCTTTCAGTACGATTCGGAAGGCATCTTTCGCCAAAATCAATTGATCGCAAACTTCCGCGCCAGCCTGGGATCGAAGCTCTCACTGTTTGGTTTCTACGTGCTGAACGATGCCAAAAGCAATCTTGGAACCCCCAGCTCGATCAACGGCGCGACCAGCGTCACTGGCGGTTTCACTTCGGGCGCGGCCACGAGCACTCCGAATTTCCTGTCGGATCCTTACGATCCCATGGTGGACTACGGACGGGCGTCCTTCGACATCCAAGACCGCGGCTTGGTAGGCGGGACGATCGCAGTGCCGCACGGGATTCGCCTCAGTCCCTTCATCGTGGTCAATTCCGGCTCTCCCTACAACCTCACCGTAGGCGAGGATCTCTTCGGGGCTGATACCTACAATTCCCGGCCGGGTTTTGTCTCTCCGAGCACCTGTGCCGCGAGAATCGCGGAGAGCGCCAATGTCGTCTGCACTCCTCTCGGCACCTTTAACGCCGCGCCCACCGTCGCCACCCAGCAACTCCCCGTCAATTACGGTACAGCTCCCACCTTATTTACTGCCAACCTCCGCGTAAGCAAGACGTTCGGCTTTGGCAAAGAGACTGCGGGAGCGGGCGCCGCGAACCAGGGCGGCGGCGGTCCCGGGGGTGGCGGCGGGCGTGGCGGTCCCGGCGGCGGCCTCGGTGGCCGGGGCTTGGGCGGTGCCGGTACTCGGGGAGGAGGTCCGTTTGGTGGCGCTACCACCAACCGTCGCTACAATCTCACCATTGGGGTATTCGCGCGCAACGCCATTAATCGCTTGAACCTTGCCTCCCCGGTGGCCAATATTGACTCTCCTCAAGTAGGTCAGTATCAGAGTCTTGCCACCGGCCTTTTTGCCTCCGGGACCGCCAGCCGGCGCATCGACCTGCAAGCAAGCTTTTCGTTTTAGTCCAGGCATCGGGCTTTCCGAGCTCCCGCCGAGCCCTGGGCTCGCGGCCGAACACCAGATCGTTCGTGATGGCCGTGAGTCCCGGCCTGGTAGCGCTTGCAAAAATTTCTAAAACGATTCAAAATGATGCGCGTACAGGGGAGAAGCAGTATATGCTCTCAGTTCTTGAAGGATGATGGCCGTGGCAGCTTCCCCAAGTCTGCGGAATATTCCCTCATTCAATGGCGCAAGAGTCGACCGAGCCCCTGCTTCGGGCACCGGCTCAGTCCAGCCTGATCCGAACTTCATGACTTCGCTGGCGCGCGGGTTGGCTGTGATTCAGGCGTTTTCCGACCGCAAGCGTCACGTGACCATCTCGCAACTCAGCGGCAAGACAGGGCTGTCGCGGGCCGCCGTGCGCCGCTGCCTCTATACGCTGCGCCAGCTGGGTTTTGCCGGCTGCGATGACCATGGCCGATTTTTTCTGCGGCCGAGAATTCTGCTGCTCGGTCACTCCTACCTTTCCACCATGCCGCTGAGCACAGCAGCCCAGCCGATTCTTGAACACCTCGGCCATCTGCTGCATGAGTCTGCGTCGGTAGCAACTCTCGATGACCAGGACATTATTTATGTCGCCCGCGTGCATGTCACCCGGGTCATGGGGATCGAGCTCGGCGTCGGCAGCCGCCTGCCCTCCTTCTGCACCTCCCTCGGCCGGGTCCTGCTGGCCCACCTGGAACCGGACGACATGGAGGCGTATCTCAGTCGGGCTAGATTCACTCGTTACACCGAGCACACCATTGTTTCCGCCGATACCCTGCGTCAGGTCCTCGGCCTGGTCCGCGGGAGCGGATACTCGATCGTCGATCAGGAGCTCGAGATCGGCTTGCGCTCGATGGCGGTTCCGATCATCACCGCGAACGGTAAGGCGGTGGCGGCCCTGAACGTGGGCGCCCATGCGCAGCGGGTTTCGATCCAGCAATTGGAGTCGAAGTTTCTTCCTCATTTGCGGGCGGCCGCGCAGGAACTGGGATCGATGTTGCGTTAACGCCTCGCGACCCCAGTTCTCTCTCCCTAAGCTCGATCGTGCCTGGCCCGCCTGATGCCGGTAGCAAACCGCGGTTCCAATCTGCCCTCGAAGCCCTGGCCTGTGACTCGGTAGCATGGCAGAATGAACACCGTGAACTCGAGCTTCGAACCCTTCTCCGACGCCTCGGCGGACCCGCCGGTGCGTGGTTTTCTCGGCCACCCCCAAGGACCGGTTCAAAACGGCCTGGTTTTAACCCACGGCGCGGGCGGCAACTGTCGCGGTTCACTCCTGGTGGCGTTGGCGCAAGCCTTTGTGGCGGTCGGGTTTGCGGTCTTGCGCTGCGATTTGCCTTTTCGCCAAGACCGCCCCTATGGTCCGCCGCGGCCGGGAAATGCGGCGCGCGACCGGGAAGGATTGAGGAACGCGGTGAAGGCGCTGCAAAAATTGGGGGCCCGGCGCATATTTCTTGCTGGGCAGTCCTATGGCGGGCGGCAGGCGACGATGCTTTGCGCGGATGCGCCGGAGTTGGCCGCGGGACTGCTCCCGCTTTCCTATCCCCTGCATCCGCCTGGCAAATCGGATCAGCTTCGCACCCAGCACTTGCCCAGGCTCACAACCCCGGCCCTGTTTGTTCAGGGAACGCGCGATCCGTTTGGATCGATTCAGGAGATGGAAGCGGCTTTGCGGCTGATCCCGGCAAAGACCTCCTTGTTGACGATCGAAGGCGTGGGTCACGATCTGGGGTTCAAGGGCAACAAGAGACTCGAGGAGCTGCCCACAACGATCGGGCAGCACTTCCAAAGTTTTTTCGGCGGAAGCCAGAGGGAAGACGACCACCGGCCATTCGAGTAGGGTCGATCTACGCTTCCTTCTTCGTTCCCAGTTTTTCCGCCAGGCTACGCAAAGAGCGCTGGGCCTCCGGACTCCACCAGTCGGCAACGACTTGCGCCATCTCGGCTTCGAGATTCTGGCCGAAGTAGGCGGTTAAATCGGCGCGGGCGGCACGCCGGGTGGCGGTCATGGCCACAACCGGAAGGGCTAGCAAGGCCTCGCACCAGGCGAGCGCACGCTCGACGACCTGATCGATCGCAGCCACCTCGTCGATCAATCCCACCTCGAGAGCCTGTTGCGGGGAGAGCAGCACTCCACCCACCGAAAGCCGCTCCGCTTGGTGCGCACCGAGCAAGCGACGGAGAGCGGCCAGGATTACCCCCGGCAGAGGAAGTCCGACCGGCACTTCGTTCAGGCCGATCTTGAAATCTCCCTCGGCCATGACCCGCCAATCGCAGAAGATGGCTAGCACGGTTCCGCCGGCAGGGGCATGTCCGGTGAGGGCGACAGCAACCGGAATCGGCGAACAAGCTAGCGCCTGGATCAAGCCGTAGAACTCGCGCCAAACGGCGCGAATCTGGGCACGGTCCAGGCCGACCAGGAGTGGCAAATCCAGCCCGGCGGAGAACCGCCGCGGCATGCCGGAGAGGATCAGAGCCCGGATACCGCTGCCCGCGGCCGCTTCGACGGACTGCCGCAACTGGCTGATCAGCTCGCCCGAGAGGGCGTTGACTGGCGGACGATTGAGCCTCAACTCCCGGATGGGACCGTGATCGATGGCTAGCAACATGGTTGGTGCGAAAGTCGAAGTCGCCAATGGCAATTCTTCACGGCGGGGAAAAGCTCGGTTCTGCCGCTTTCAGTTTATCCAGCCAGACTTCGTACCCCCATTTTTCTTATCCGGTTCATCGGGCGGAACATAATTTCCGTGCTCGTCAAAGCGTACCGTGCGATTGTGCTGCCGCATGTAGACTTCGAACTTGCGAGCCGAGCGGCGGCGTTTCCAGCGGTAAAAGGCGTTGCGGAAACTGAAATAGCTTTCGCCGGCGCGAAAAGCCAGGCCTTGGCGAGGGACGAATTTCACGTAGAGGAATCCAAAAAATAATCCCCCGAGGTGGGCAAAATTCGCGATTCCCCCTTGCGCAGGATCAAACGTCGCAAGGATGACCAGGAAAATCATGATGGCGACCATGTACTTGGCTTTCATCATGAAGGGCAGCGGAAACATGATGATTTCCCGGTCGCCGTAGAGCATGCCGAACGCCATGAGCACTCCGTACACTCCCCCGGATGCGCCGATCGTGGGCACCTGGGGGCTCACGCCGTGAATGGGGGAATAGGCCACGGCAACCGTAGTAAGAGCCGCCCCCATGGTACAGAAAAGATAGAACTCCAGGAACTTTCGCGATCCCCAATCCATTTCTTCCTGGGCGCCGAACATCCAGAGCATCAGCATGTTGATGAGCACATGCCCGACACTGCCGTGAAGCAGGGAGTAGGTGACCAACTGCCACAGGCATCCCGCAAGCACCCTTGCCGGAATCAGCCCAAACCAGAGCACCAAATGGAACGCGGCGTCGGGCGCCAAGCGGCCCACGACGACCTGCAGGAAATAAATTCCTGCGCAGGCAATGATGATGCGCTTCACCCAGGGAGTGAAGGGAGGAAAACTCAATGACAACGTTCGTCCGCGATACATGACAAAAGAGGGCAATCACCCTGGTTCGTGAGATGCCGGGTGATTGCGTTAAGCAACCATCTTACCAGCTGTCTATGGCTCCGGCACAGGGACCACGGGCAGGCTGCGGCGGCCCGTGCGGGTCGAGGGCGCGAACCCGCAAAAATGACGTTGTCTTGCGCGTGGGGCACGGTAACGCTGGTTTGTTTTTCTACCGCTTGGACGTGCTCCCAGTGGCCAGCGCGACCGCTTCCAGGGGACGCACACGTATACCAGGTTTGTGGCGCTCCTGGCAGATTTACCCGCAGGGAGCCAGCCAACGGCTGACAAATTCAGCGCAAAACTCACTGCCAGTCGCGTCTTCATTCCACTTTTACCATCTTGATTCCAGTGCCAATCTTGACTCCTACGATCTTGATTCTTGGCGAGAAGAATTCTGGGTAGGTCTTTTTATTCCACTTTTAACCATCTTGATTCGGGGTGAATCCTAAGTGTCTACCAACTTGATTCTTATCGAGAAAGGTGCGCGCGCGCCTGCTTTGGAAATGAATTTGCGACGCTAGTCTGCAGCTCTGGCCTACTTGCCCTTGAGCATTTCGACGATGCGATCAAAATCCTCCAAGCTTGCGTACTCGATCAGAATCTTCCCTTTTCCCTTGCGATCGCTGATTCGTACCTTGCATCCCAGGATTTGTTCGAGCGAGCTTTGAATCGCACGCACATTGGGATCGACCCAGCGCGCGCGCGGGGAATCGGGGGAAGGTCCGGGACCGGGCAAATTTGCATAATCGACGAGTGCGGTCAACTGGGCCACGGACAGGCTCTTTTCGACGGCCTCCTTGGCGAAGTGCGGAATGCTGTCCGGGTTTGTCAGTTGCAGGAGCACGCGCGCCTCGCTGAAGCCCAACTTCCCGTCGGCCAGAAACTGTTGCACCTCGGGAGGAAGCCTCAGCAGTCGCATGTAATTGGAAACCGATTCGCGCGAGCATCCGGTCCTTTGACCGATCTGCTCTTGGGTCAAACCAAAGTCCCGGCTCAGCCGGGCAAAAGCATGCGCCTGCTCCAGGCAGTTCAAGTCCTGGCGCTGCAGATTTTCAATGACGGTCATCTCGGCGGCTTGTTGATTCGAGACCTGTCGGATCAGCGCGGGGATGGTGGATTGTCCGGCCAGCTTCGCAGCTCGACAGCGCCGTTCGCCGAGGATGAGCGCAAAGCGGTCGGCCGCAGAGCGACGCACCACGACCGGCTGCACCACACCGTTCGAGCGGATTGAGTCGGCCAGGCTTTCCAGTGTCTTCGGATCGAAGATCCGTCGCGTTTGGTAGGGGTTCTCGTCGATCTGATCGAGAGCAATCTGAACGATTGCCTCGCCGGCCTCCACCCGGACTCTCGATGCCATATCCGGCGGCATCGCCAGGGGCTCCACTCCCGCCTCCGCCGATGCCACCGGCGCCAGATTCCCTACGACCGCCTGGACAGCTACGACTCGCGGTCCTGCGGGCAACAACGAATCCAGCCCACGCCCCAGGGCACGCCGCTTCTCCGAGGTTTTCTCGATTGCTAGTCTGTCTTCCATTCTTTTCTCCGTTCTGGTGGTGTTGATTGCTTTAGGTGTGATCCCGACGACCTTACGCGTCACCGGCCGTGAATATTCATCATGGTCAACTTGCTTCGCCCAGTGATCCAACGCTTCCAGCGGGGAGCGTTGACGACCTGTTGTTCCTCGACATGTTCGGGGGATGGCGATTGCTCTTGGACTAGCAGTCCGCTGCGTTCCAGCATCTCCTTGGCCAGCTGGATGTAGCTTTCCGCTCCGCGCGAACGCACGTCATAGAGCAAGGCTGGTCGGCCATGGCTCGGCGCCTCGGCCAGTCGCACATTGCGTGGAATGGTCGTCTTGCAAAGTTTGTCGCCGAAATAGCGGCTCAGCTCTGCGGTCACCTGTTGGGCCAGGTTGGTACGGTCATCGAACATGGTCAGGACAACGCCGTCGATCGTTAGGGAGGGATTCAGGTACATCCGAATGCGCTCGATGGTATCGAGCAACTCGGAGATTCCTTCCAAAGCAAAGTATTCCGCCTGCATGGGGATTAACACCGCATCGGCGGCGACCAAGGCATTGAGGGTAAGCAGGTCGAGGGCGGGCGGACAATCGAGCACGATGTAACGGAAGCGATCGCGCAGGGGCCCGAGGGCGCCGCGCAGCCGGAACTCTCTGTGCTCCACGTCGATCAACTCTAGATTGGCGCCAATCAGGTTCTTGTGCGCGGGAATCAGCCAGAGTTGATCAAGCTCAGTCTTGTGCAGCGCGCTTTCGGCTCCGGCCATGCCCATGAGCAAATGATACGTACTCGGTCGCTGGGGATCTTTGCTGAGACCCAGCCCACTGCTGCTGTTGGCCTGAGGATCACAATCGACGAGCAGAGTGTCTACTTCGGCAGCCGCAACGGAAGAGGCCAGATTGATGGCAGTCGTGGTCTTGCCTACGCCGCCCTTCTGGTTGGCTACAGCGAGAACGCGTCCCATTCAGATTTTGGAGAACGCCGAGACCTTGTCAGAATAGTTCGGTCGCGATGTGGATTGCAATGACAGATTTCAGTGCAGAAGCGTGTGGGTAACATGGTTGTGGACTATGTAAGAGTTGCGGGCAACAAGGCCCCGCCTTTCCACAGCCAATGTTCCACGTGGAACGTCGCCGGTTGGAACAGCCACACGCGCTATGTTCCGCGGGGAACATAGATCTTGCATTCGAAGCGCGCAGACATGAGTGCCAGCCGAAGCGTGGGTCACGTCGTTTCTCGGGATCGGTCGCTTGCGAAGGAGCCAAGTTCCTGAGCTTAAGGGCCGATCCTATTTCGCCAAGACTCAAGAGAATTACTACGTGGAATGCGCACCGCGAAATCCTCTTGTTATCGAGTGCGAGGAGCTTGGAAACTTTGCTCGAGACCCCATCCAAGTGGGAAACTCGCGAAGACGTGGGTGGAGGGAAAAGTCCGGCGAGCCGGCTTCGGTGCCGGGCGAAAATTCGCTACAATGGTCAAACATGAAGAACATTGCTCGTATGGCTTTGGCAGCGGCTTTGGGCTTTCTATCTGCTTGCAGCTCCTCTTCGAACCCTGCCATGACCGGAACCTGGTTGCTCGCTCTTATCCCGAACGACAATCCCACGTCCGCCTTCCAGCTAACCGCAAATCTTACGCAAGTGGGCAATCAGATTACTGGCACGGTCAGCTTGACGGGAGACGCCGCCGCTTGCGGCGGCTCGGCGTCCATGTCGGGAACCTTGAGCGGCAATACCTTAACCCTCCAACTCACGCAGACAGAGAGCACCATCGACTTTACGGGTACAGCCAACTTGGCCTTCACCGCGGCCTCGGGAACGTACACGGCAGCAGCCGGATCATGTCTGCAAAATGGCGGGTTTGGAAGTTGGTCTGCTGCCCTTGAGTAGGGGCTGTGCGGACACGCACGGTGTTCGCATAGAGAGGTGTTTTTCCTTGGCGGCTGCGCTTCAGGTTCGTCGGGCAACACCGCCTTCATCAGGTAGCCACCATAAATAACCGGGAAGCGGCGCAGAACTCCTCGCCGCCTCCCGGGCTTACGCGATCAGAAAAATCCTTGTGGCCGTCCGAGAACCGTTTCCGCCACCAGCGTGGACGCTGTTGCGCTGCTCGGCGTCGAAAACAGCCAGCCGCGAACCGAGACCATACTGTTGCTCGTCACTCCCGCAAAACTGTCTGAGCTAAGACCCAGGTAGACAGTCTGCGAGGTGGTGTCGACCGTGAAGGTCATCGGCATCCAGCCCGACTGGTTCGACCAGAACGCGAAGAAGTTCGGGAGCGTGGTGAGGGTGAAGCTAGCCGCACTGGCGTTGGTCGCCGTTACGCCGCCCGTGATCTGGCTTGGCTCAAGCTCCACGGTATCGGTGGTAAAGGAAACCGAGGGAGGAGACCAGGGACCTGAGCCGGTGGAGTTGGCTAGCGATCCGGCTACCACACCGACCTCTACCTGCTGGCCGACGACGAGGTCCGAGGTGTTGGTAAAGCTCAGCCCGGAGGGAATCGTGAAATTGCCGGAACCAACCGAGAAGGTAGCGGTCGGGGAAACCGTCGCTGTCGCCACGCCTCCAAACGGCAATGACCCGGAGTCCGGGGACCAGTGCAGGAGAAGCTTCATGACCGTTGCGCCGTTCGACGTGCTCAGGCCAATGATGTTCGCTTCGACCACTTGCTGGCCAGGGACTTGTACAAAGGAGACGTCGGCGGCGAGCAAGGTTCCACTCGTCTCGACGTTTGCCACTTGCACCTGAACCACCTGCCCGGTGGCGAGGCAGGAGAAACTGCCCGTGCCACAAACGCTCGTCGGAAAATTCTGGTAACTGGTGCTGCTATTCACGTCGATGGTGAAGGTGCGGCCAAACCGCGTCTGCAAGGTGAATTGGGGCGAGCTCGATGAGCTCGTACTAACGCTCTCGACGGTACCCACCAGGAAACCAAACGGGGGAAAGCCGCTAGGCGGCGCCGAGGGCAGCTCGCCGACAGTAACGCCGTTCGCAACCCCAAGATTGACGGAAAGATCTGACTGGATCACCTGGTTCAAATGGAAGTCGAGGAGAAAGCCGAGCGGCGTACTCTGGTCGACCGCCACGGGAAAAGGCGCGGAAGAAAACGTCAGGGTCGAAGAGTTATCGACGGATGGGGTGAGTTGGCAGACTGTGTTGAGCGGGCATGTGCTCGCCAGCGCCTGGTCCGCAGCATTGAAGATCACCAGTTGCGGATTGGCAAAGCTCAGGGTCAGGTTGTTGTAGGTTCCGGCGGGCACATTGGCCGTACTCAGAAATGCAGAAATCGCCTGCAGTTGGGTAACGTCCACCTGGATGGGAGTGTTATTGTTCAACAGGGAAGTCGTGGTTGAGCCCATAGCCGGCGTCAGGTAGGCGGCGGTAAGGCTGATTTGGAAGAATAAGACCGTGACCCCACTCGGTGGCTCGTCGGTCATGCTGAGGCTGACTTGGGCATCGGAGTTTGCCCCACTGTAATTCGGCGACGTGCTCGAAACCGGACTTTGGTTGCATCCGGCTAGAAGCAAGAAGAGGATCAGTCCAACGGATAGGAGAAGACGTGCTCTGCGCATTTTGGCCTCCACAAGATTGGTAAAACCAGGAGAACAACTAAACTTTCCTGAACTGCGGCTGAGCACGCCGTAAGGGTAGCTGCAATTCATCGGCCACTAGCCGCCTCCCGCGCCACCTCCCACAGCCGGGCCACGGCGTGACCTTAAAAGCAGGGTCAAATACATTATTTTTCAACTGCTTATTCTGCTAGCAGGGAGCCATTGTCTGGCCGGTGGTTTCGCTGTGCGTCCCGGAGTGGCAGGAAATTCTTGCACAATCTCTGATCCTCTATTGCAGAGCGATCTGATCGTCATCGAGAGCAGTTGAGTCACTGGTCGAGAGCGCAGGGGGCAGGCGCCTTCACGCTTTGTCGACGCCAAGCCCTCTCCTCTTGCACCCCCCGGATGGCTCAGATCTCCACCGCCGAAGACGGTGGCCTGATCTTGCTACTGGCAGGTAGGACGCTCCGCGTGGCCGCGCTCGAACCGAAGAGCTTGCTTAAGCCAGAAACTTACTGCGGCAACCCGTCCTGTGCCGACATACGATTTCTGAGCTCGTTGACCAATAGCTTGATCTGCTCGTCGGAGATTTGTATCGTCCCGTCCAGCACAACCCGCAGGCCGCCCGCTTCGCGGAATTCCACCTTCTCGATCACGGTGTAATCTGGCACCACGGATGGAAGGATCGCCTGGAAGTACCTCTCTGATTCGAGCGTCGACGACAGCAACCCGGTGGTCTCCTCGCGCAATGCCGTCCCCAGCGAGCCGGAGCGTAGCTGCTCCCCCACGAAGCTGTCGGCCTCGACCCGGTCGACCTGAGGAACAATCCGCAACTTGCGCCCTTGGTCCACCCTGGGCGTCAACTTCAACTCAATTGTGCCGTTGCCCTCGGCCAACTCGTTGGGGCTTGCCAGACCCAAGGACCCGAAACACGTCCAGCGCGCCACGTGCAACTGGGTCACGACTAAACTTGCGGGCGCCTGCGCCGTGAGCGAAGCTCCCTGCACCACGACTTGCTCCCCGCAGCGTTCGGATTTATTGAGTTTGGAGCTTAACAAGCCGCTGATATTCTGCTGCAGGCCGGAGACGTCGGCGGCGAGCTCAAGTTGGAATTGGTTGTGGCCTTCGTCAGCAACTTTGGCAATCGTACCGTCCACGGTGACGGCGATCGGCTGCTTCTCGACATTAATCTGGGTCTTTGCCGGGGGGAGGCTCAAGCTGAGGTCTCCGCCGCCCATCACGTCTTCGATCCCCATTCCTTTTCCCAGAGTGAACTGTTGGTTATAGAAATTGGTGAGCGCCTGGTCGAGGCTCTTAACCCCGCTCGCGATCTGGCGAACGTCCGGATTCGCCTCTCCCACTTCTTGATCAACCCAGTTCGACTGTTGCGCCAGGTCAGATTCGGCTTTGACCACTTTCAGCGTCAACTCCCGCAACCCAGACTGCTGCGGCTTCGAAAACGACGCGAGAAACTGCTTGTTTTGGCTGCGGGCTTTCTCGAGAGCCTGGCCGAGCGCGTGAGCAGTGCTCGAAAACTGGGAAGAACTGTTTCCCTTACCCGCCTGCTCTTGCAACATTTGCAGCTGGTCCATCGCCGTCTCGGTGCTTCTCACCATGGCGTCGTAGGCGGTGACCTGTTCGCTCGTCGCCTGCAGAGCCAAAGCGCGGTCAAAACCCTTCAGGTCCTCGGTGGCGATGCCCGTCATGTTCAGGCGATCCGGTCCTCCGATCACGATCCAGGCGTGCCGACCGTGCAGCGAGCTGCCGATGGGCTGTTGTTGGTTGATGATCGAGTTATTTTGCGCGACCGCTCCCAGGGCAGCGGCGAGCCCAGAGAGCACCCAGGCGTACCAACACCTCTTCCCCATCCGCCATCTTTCCCGCAAACCCTGCTTCCCGGGCTTGCTTTCGCCGAGGCAGATTTTAATCCCGAAGTTGCCCAGGTGAACAGCTCGGGCGACAATTCTTTGCATAGTTTTACGAATGTTTACTAACTGATAATAGCACCCGGCGACCTCGACGCCGCCCGGGCGCCGTGACCGGCAATGAGCATGATCGGAGACTCGATTCTAATCCGCTTGGCTTACGTCGGGGAGCAACGTCTTGCGGCTAGCAGCCGGTCTCAGGCGTGCGGCCCACTGGCGCAGGCGATCCATGTACAGGTACACGACCGGGGTCGTAAACAGGGTCAGTGCCTGGCTGACGATGAGGCCGCCCACGATGGTGATGCCCAGCGGACGGCGGAGTTCGGAGCCTGTACCGGTCCCTAGAGCCAGGGGCAGGCCGCCTAGCAGAGCCGCCATGGTGGTCATCATGATGGGACGAAAGCGAAGAAGACAAGCCTCATAGATTGCCTCGCGCGGAGATTTTCCGCCCCCCCGCTCCGCTTCCAAAGAAAAGTCGATCATCATGATTGCATTCTTCTTGACGATACCAATCAAGAGAATGATGCCGATCAGACCGATTACATTGAGCTCGTTGTGAGTGATCAACAGCGCGAGCAGCGCTCCGACACCGGCCGAAGGCAGAGTCGAAAGAATTGTGACCGGATGAATATAGCTTTCGTAGAGAACTCCGAGAACGATATAAACCGTAACCAGGGCAGCCAGAATCAGGATCGGCTCATTCGCGAGAGACTCCTGAAAAGCCGCCGCCGTTCCTTGGAAGCTTGCGTGCATGGTGGCGGGAAAGTTGATGGCACGCTCGGCTCGTTCGATGACTTCGGTGGCTTGGCCGAGAGAGACCCCTGGCGCCAGGTTGAAGGAAATCGTAACCGACGGCCATTGTCCTTGGTGATTGACGGCGAGTGAGGTGTAGTCCGAGCTGAAATGAGTGAAGGCGGACAGCGGGACCATGCTGCCGTTCGAGGAGCGCACGAAGACGTTGCGCAGGGTATCGGGACTCTGCTGAAATTCGGGAGCAATCTCCATGACGACGTGATATTGGTTCAAAGACTCGTAGATCGTCGAAACGAAGCGTTGTCCAAAAGCGTCGTACAGCACATTGTCGATGTCTTGCGCGGCCAAGCCGAGGCGCGAAGCCGTGTCGCGATCGATGACGACCCTCGATTCGAGCCCCTTGTCTTGCTGGTCGGTGTTGACATCCCGTAGTTCGGGAAGGGTACGCAGCTTGCGCAGCAACCGCGGCGCCCAGGTATTCAGCTCATCCAGGTCTTCGCCTTGCAAGGTGTATTGGTACTGGGCTTGGCTCTGTCGTCCTCCGATCGTCAGATCTTGAGCCGATTGCATGTACAGGGTGGCGCCGGGCACGGCGGCAAGAGTTTTGCGCAACCGACCGATCACTCGATCGGCGGAATCCTTCCGTTCCCCCAGGGGCCTGAGCATGATGAACATGCGGCCTTGATTGATGGCTGTGTTCCCGCCGGCAAATCCGACGATGGTCTGTACGTCGGGATCCTTCAGGACGATATTCACGAACTGGTTCATCTTCCTGCTCATGGCGGCAAACGAAATATCCTGAGCGGCCTGGATGGAGCCGGTGATCCGGCTGGTATCTTGTTGCGGGAAGAAGCCCTTGGGAACCACGATGTAGAGGTACACCGAGACCAATGCCGTGACCACGGTGGCGATGAGCATCGGCAGTTGATGGTTGAGCACCCAGCCTAGACCGAAGCGGTAAAGTTCGAGGCTGGCATCGAGGATTTTCTGAGTGGCCCGATAGAAACGTCCGTGCTCTTCTTCCTTCAAGGAGCGCAACAGTTGGGCGCACATCGCGGGCGTCGTGGTGAGGGACACCACCAGCGACACCACAATGGCGACACTGAGTGTGACGGCAAACTCCCGGAAAAGCCGTCCCACCAGTCCACCCATCAGGAGAATGGGGATGAACACCGCGACCAGAGACGTGCTCATCGAGAGCACGGTAAAGCCGATCTCTCGCGCCCCGCGGTACGTGGCGGTGACCGGAGGCAGTCCCTGCTCAAGGTACCGCGTCACGTTTTCGAGGACAACGATGGCATCGTCGACGACAAAGCCTGTCGAAATGGCCAGCGCCATGAGCGACAGATTGTTCAGGCTGTAGCCCAGCAGGTACATCACGCCAAACGTTCCAATCAAGGACAGGGGCACGGCGATGCTGGGGATGAGGGTGGCCCGCACCAGGCGGAGGAAGGCGAAGACCACCAAAATCACCAGCAGGATTGAAATGATCAGGGTGAACTCGATGTCGTGAACCGACGCTCGCACGGTGATACTGCGGTCGAGCACGATGCTGAGCTTGATGGCCGGCGAAATCGAGGCTTGCAGCTGGGGAAGCAAGGCCCGCACATTGTCCACGGTGCCAATGATGTTGGCGCCCGGCTGGCGATTGATGATAATCAGGACGGCGGGCTGGCCGTTCGCCAGCCCCGCCGTGTGCACGTCTTCGACAGAATCCTCCACATCGCTAACATCCGACAGGCGCACCCCGGCGCCGCTATTCGAGTTATATCCGATGATGAGCGGGCGATATTGATTGGCCTTGAGGATCTGATCGTTATCGTTGATCGTCCACATGTCGGCGGGGTCGACGAGCTTGCCTTTGGGCGAGTTCGCGTTGGCGGCGCCGAGTGCAGTGCGCACCGCATCGATCCCCAGCCCCATAGCGTTGAGTTGCATCGGGTTCAATTCGGCTCGCACCGCGGGATTCGCCGCTCCGCCGACGAACACCTGGCCGACTCCGCCAATCTGGGACAGCTTTTGCGACAAAATCGAGTTGGCAGCGTCGTACATCGCCGGTCGCGTGACCGAATCGGAGGTGAGGGCCACAATGAGGATCGGCGCGTCCGCCGGGTTCACCTTTCTGTAGGTGGGGTTTCCCGGCAAATACGAGGGCAGTTGGCTGCGGGCAGCATTGATGGCGGCTTGAACATCCCGCGCCGCGGCATCGATATTCCGATTGAGATCAAACTGCAGAACGACGCTGGTCGAGCCTAGCTGACTGGTCGAGGTCATTTGGTTAATGCCCGCAATGCGTCCGAATTGACGCTCGAGCGGGGTCGCCACGGCCGAAGCCATGGTCTCTGGACTCGCGCCGGGCAGACTCGCCGAGACTTGAACGACCGGGAATTCCACCTGGGGTAACGGCGCAACCGGAAGGAAGTTGAAGGCCAAGGCCCCGGAAAGAAACAGGGCAAATGTCAGAAGCGAGGTTCCGACCGGCCGCTTGATGAAGGGAGCGGAAATGTTCATTGCTGCCCTCGCGCTCGGCACCGAGCGGATCGACCCCGCCTACCGGATCGCACCGACTGAAATGTACCGAGCCCTGGCAACCGATATCTATGGTACCGCCAGCCACCATTCGCCAATGTCAGGATTTAGTAAACCGCAGGTAAATGTCGGTAAAGTGAAGCAGTTTGGCGAACCACAGCCGGGTCCAACATGGGCGCGAGCCTCAACCGCGGGCCCACGGCCGGGCGGATCCTGATGGCGTCGATGGAGCGGTTCGCCATGGGGTTTCGCGCCCAGGCGAGCGCTCGGAGTCGTCGCCTCCGACCGGCCAATGTCCGACGACCTGCCAGGGCAAACCCGAGCATTCAGCTTACCGGGAGGCGAGGCGTTCCCTGACCTGTTGGGACAGAGACTGAACTTGCGCGTCGGTGATGCGGAATTCCCCATTCAAAACTACGCTGAGGTGCCCGGAACCGGCATCCTTGAACCGTGCATTCTGGATCCTGGCATAGCCTTGAATGGCGGGAGGGAGGGTTGCGCTGAGGTTGGTACCCTTCTGCAACGCCGCGAGGACTTCGTTTCGGATCTTTTCGCGCAGCATTTCTCCCAGGGTCCCGGAGCGCAGCAGTTCACCAAAAGATCCGTCCGCTTCAATCGGTCCGACATCGGGCACGAGTCGCAGTTCGGTATCGTCCTTCTCGACCGCGGGGGTAAGTTTCATCTGCATGACGGCGTTGCCTCCCGTCAGCCGCTTCGCTTGTCTCTTCCCGAAAACCTTAGCGCAAGCCCAGCGCTCATAATGGAGTTCGACAACCGCCTGGCTCGACGGCTCCTGGGGCGCGAGTGTGGCGTGCTGGATTGCAATGTGGTCTCCACAGCCATCATTTTTGTCCAGGGCAGCACTGAGAACTCCGGTCAGATTCTGTTGCAGATCCGAGAGGTCGGCCGAGAGTTCTAGTTTGACGAGGTTCAAACCCCGTTCCTTCCTGATTACGGCAACGATCGCGGAGGCGGCGATCGTGATCGGCTGGTCTTTCACGTTCAGAGGGATCTTCACCGGAGGGATTTGAAACGTTGCAGTCTGATCGTTCGCGCGGCATGGAAAGGTTCCCGCGATGAGAAACAAGGCCAGCGCACTGCCGGCCAACGTATGTCTGGCAACCCACGGGGTGTGCCTTGTCGCTTCGAGAAGAATCATCTTGACCTCGGGACTAGAAACTTGGATGCGGGTGCCGGACGCGGGTTCCGCTGGCCCGCTCGCGCGAGCCGATCGCCGGCGGCTTATTTCTTTCTGCTCAGCCTGCGACGAATGTCAGGCCAAAACTCCTTGATGGCGAGGGTAAGCGTGTCGTATCCCACCTGCGTCCCCCACACGCTGAGGGTGTTAGGCAGGTTGCGATCGCCTTTGGGGTGGTAGCTGTAGGTGGAAATTGCCGAGGCAGCGAAAGCGCCAACGATCTCGGAATAATTGAACTGCTTGCGCCCGGAATCGCTGCGCGTAACAAAAATGCGGCTGATGGCGTAGGCGGTCCGGTGGGTGAAGCTCCCTCTAAGCATGGTGTAATAGCGCGGATCCTGATGGAGCACAATCGGCACGAAAGCCCCCGTGAAATAGTTCTCGATGGTGCCGTCGGCAAAATAGGCCGCATATCGCTTGCCGTAGCCGGCGGCTCCCTGGCCGTACCCCGGTTCGCTGTTTTCCGCCTGGCTCACCCCGGCCAGGAGCCCGTACCAGGGAATCTGAATGAAATCGAACGATCCCCGGGTCACCACTTTCAATTTTTGTCCGGGGCTGAGCGGCGGCACATTCTTGGTTTCTACGGTCAGAAAATTGGGCAACGCATAAAAAAGTCGATCGTTCGAAGTGCCCGTTTCTTCCTGTCGTTTGATGTCGCTGCTGTTGGTACCGCTCTTGTCGCTGTTGTTTTGACTACTCTTATCGCTGTTGTCTTGACTACTACTTTTGTCACTCTTGTTCTGCTCCTGGCTTTGCGGAACTTGGGAGGTATCGGCGGGCGGTGTTGTTTGTTGACCGGCCGAACTGACAGCCAGCAGGCTGGAAAGCAAAACGGCAAAAAGACCAGAACGGTAAGAGTTGCCGTGTAAGAGAGTCTTCAAAAGAATCGAATTCTCCTCATGCGGTGCCGGTCAAGGCAAAAAAGGCCCAACCGTGTCCCCCAAAAGCTGCCGCGCCTTCCCCCAGATCATCAACCCTGGCCGACACCGGCAGGGGAGATGGTTCAGGTTTGTGTTTCGTCCGACCAGCGATCAGCTGCCCCTCGGGCAGATGTTCTCAGGTGGGCTCGAGCCCACCCCACCTGGGTTCTTTCCTCCGGCGGCTGTCACCTGGCGCTCAGCCACAGCAGCCATCGCGACACACCAGTCAAAACGAATGATGGCCAGTGAAACCCGGCAAAGCAGCGAAATCTTGGCTCAGTCTCTGGCTCGAAAAGATTCCTCGCCCCGCCTCCCTAAGGCAAGAAATCATCCTTCTGCCGACGCCAGAGAAGACAAGCTCCGCATATGCCGTCGGAAGATTCTACTACTCGAAGCTAAGTTCCTGAACGCGCCGGAACCGCTTTTGCCAGCCCTCTTCGAGATATTCTTACATGCGGCGCAGCCCGTTTCCATGCAGACAAAAAAAAAATTTACCCTGCGGAAAGGCGAAACTCTGCACTTGCAAGCAAAGCAACACTTGTGGATGGAAACCCCCGTTACCGCCGGATTGTTGCTAGCCTGCACGTAAAATATTGTAAAGATCGAGTGGGCTGCGGTTCAGTTGGTGGAAGGCGCGTATCGGCTGCCTTCGATGCCTCTCGGAAATCCGGCTTGGTTTGCGATCGTCGCCCGGGGATGGCTTGCAGTAGATTGTGCTGATGTTTGCCCTGGTTCGAGCGTCCGCCTTCGCCGCGGGGTTGTTCCTGTCAACACGGGATGGGACAAGGCCTGAGGACTAAAACGGGTACCATCGTGAGCTAGTCTCGCGCGCGGGCCTCATGCCTCAGTAGGGCCGTGGTTGCGCCAGCGGAAGAGAGCACCTGCGCCTGAATCCAATCGAAAAATTGGCTGGAAGCAGCCGCCCTTAACAGGGCTTGGTCATTTTCGTAGCGCACAATCTCGACGTTAGCAGGCATCGCCTTTTCCAGACGCGCTCTGGCCACGCTCGGCGTCAGCGTGTCATACGGAGCAAGCTGAAGGCGGACCCGGCGAGAACTCAACGGCGAGATCCACCTGAGCGGATCAAGTGGTTCCACCCGCTTCAAAAACTCTGGCGTCAGGTACGCCGCCCGTTCCTCGTCGGGCACAAGAACAGATTTCTGGAGCCAATCGGGCCAATCGCCCCAAGGCTCGAGCAAGTCGAGCACCTTGAGGCGCGGGTCTGCCGCGGCAGCAAGAATGGCGATGGCCCCCCCGGAGCCGCCTCCGAACATACCGATTCCGTCCATATCGATGTCACCGCGGGTACCGAGGTAGTTGAGGATCATCTGTACATCGTGAACCGTGGTGGCTAAAGATTCCGCGAGCTCACTGATAAACCACTCTTTCATGGGACGGTCGTGATAGCGCTGAGAAGTCAAGGCGGATGTGAAACCAACCGCAGCAGTTCCATTTTTGACCAGCAGCTTACAAAAGTCCTGATCAAGGAAGCGGTCGGTTTCCGATGGGTAACTGTAAAGATAAAGGATAGCCGGGGGATGCTTCACCTTCTTGGGTAGGATTACGTAAAGATAGATAGGATCCTCTGGCCGCCACTGGACTTCGATGAGTTCGCGGGTGAAGTCCGGGTAGTTGTCTCTTTCTCCAACGACCGGCGGGAGGGCATCGAGAGTGCTTCCCGCCAAGGAGAGCGAACTCCAATCTTCCTTAAACGAGCCAAAAGGGGCGACCCCGGCGGCTCCCATCGAGCCAGTGCGCGCGGGAGGAGTTTGGGGAGTTCCCTGACCCGGGGACGGCTGTGTCCAACTGGGCAGCGACGCCACGGACAAAGTAAGAAAAAACCGGATCACAGCGCTGGCGAAACTCGCAATTCGTCGATGCAACTGAAACTCCTTCGACTTTGTGTTGCAAAATGAAACTACCTACATCCAAGGAAAAAGGCAGGTGGCCATGGTTTCAGGCTACCTGCCTTGCCAGGGTCTTGCTTACTTGCTACATCCCCCGGCTACGTTCTCGTGTTTATCGGTTACGCTGGGGTCGGCGATGTGTTCAATGCAACCGCCGACATCGCCGCCAGCTTCAGTCGATGGATCTGCGAAGGGAACTCCGTTGCTCACGGTGGCCAGGCCGACCCCCGGCACCTGAAAGTGCGAGCGGTAGAATTTCATGCCCGGATCCTTGCCGACGGCCTTATAAGGAACGAAGTCGGGCACATAGAGGTTGACCACGCTCTGTGCCGCTGCCACGAGGGCAGCAGCATTGGTGGCGTCAGTAGTGCCCTTCTCGGCAATCAGCCGCAAGAACGAGAAGGAGCGATAGGTTCCATTACGGATGTTCGTGTACGTGGTACCGGGTTCGGCGGCGCAAGGCAGCGAGCACACGGGCAGCTGGCCAGCCACATACCCTGGAAGTCCAACCAGAGGATCAACGCTGTCCAAGGTGAGATATCCGTAGTCACTCGGGGTCGTGGCGTTAGCTAGTTTGGAGACGTTTTCATAGCTGAAGAACGCGTAGCCGATGGAGTCTTCGCCGTTGAAGTCGGCAATCGGTAAAGTATTGGTTTTGCTGTTGAGGTTGCCGTTGAGAATAGCGCCAATGACCTCTCCGGTGCCGATGGCACGATAGCGCGTTCCTCCGCCAGTTGAGCAGGCAAGTTCAAGGGGATTGTGGTCCCCGACTCCGGTTTCCTGAGAGCTCGAGAACTCGTTCCCGGGTACGGGGTTGGTCATATTGGTGAACTCAAAGGTGTTCATGGTGCCAGACAACGGCTCGCGCAGGATTGGGTAAATTGCATGGGACACTTTACTGGTGAACAGACCCGTATTGCATTCGTCGCCGGTGAAGAGGGTGTGTAATTGGGTGGCATGGTCGATGTTTGTAATCGCAAACTTCCCGTCCACCTGGAATCCCAACCCTTTGGCATCCTGGCGGTTGACGAGGATGACAATGGGCGCCACACCCACCGGGTAGGTGCTAAACACAGGAATCGGGTCGCCGCTTACCGGATCGCTTCCGGTAATCGCATAACTCACCGGCGTAGCGTTCGATTTACTGAATGCACTCTCCACCGGATTACCTACGGCCTCGCCTGTTCCATAGCCGAGGCATGACAACTTAATCGGCGGGGGGCAGTTGACACGAAGCGAAGCAAACAGAGCATCCTCCGGCCGAATATCGGTCATGGCCGCGGTGACGGATGCACCATACAGCGCGTTATAAACACTGCTGGGGAGGCTGGGATCATCACAGGTCGCAGTGTGGGTTCCCGTGGTCGGGCAGTTGGTCGCGGTGGTGTGCACACCATACTTAAAGAGGTCGGGCGAGATTACATTCAAACCGCTGGGCGGCGTCGCGACCAACGCAGTACTATCGATCACAAGGGTAGCTCTCGGCTGAGCGAAGAAGAGGCGGTTGCCCACTACCGAATCGACCGAGAGATACGCCCAAACCTCGGTCTCCGAGGAATTCCACACCACCCAGAGGCTCCCGCCTTGGGGGTTATCGACGGTGGCTGTCGGACCTTTCCGGCGGTCCAAGGCTTCGGCACAGTTCACGACCGGACATGTTCCTTTCACTGTCCAGTGGTGTGAGTTTGGACCTGCAAGCCCCGAGTTGACTGCGGCAACCGCGAACTCTTCCCACATGGCGGACGATCCCGCGCCAAGGAACTTTACGGTTGCTGTTGCGCCGGCGGCCGGCATCACCAAACATGCCACCAACCAACAAGCAAAAAGCGCACTGATTGCTGTTTTCATGCACAATTCTCCTTTGTCATTCGTTTTGAAGTGTCGTTGATCTCATTCTCGAAAGCGGAAAGACTCCCCCAAGCGGTAAAACCCAGGAACATACCTGGATGTCGGACGCCGTGGTTTCCGGCAATGCTCGGCCGAAAACCGGTTCCCTGGATGCGACGAGTTGCATTTTCCTGGGGGGAGCATCTCTGAGTTGTGTGTCGCGAGAATGACCGCAGGATCAAAATCGTATGAATTGCGAATACAGTTTTGTGGAAATTGTTGCCAGGCGGGCGGGAGCTCGAACCCTTCGTGCTTCTCAATTACTCACACGAATTTAACTTTCCGGTCATCTGCCGGTAACACATTTACGGTAAAAATTTTCCCTCTCGTAAACTCTTCGATCTGACACGGCAGTTTCTGGTGGCCCGAGGGGAGTCGGTGTGTCGAGGTTGCTCAACCCTCCGTCAAATTTGCGCGGCTAAAGGTAAAGATATTGGTAACGAGCTGGCTTCAAGGTTTACTGTGCGTGGTTCTTGGTTTGGCGGGGCTGGCTTCGGCACAATCCCAGGCGCCGGCCACAGGGAAGGCTTCCATCTCGGGAGTGGTCAATGACCCCAGTGGGGCGGTCGTGGTGGGCGCCGAAGTGACGATCACCAACGGCGCGGGCGGAAAGCAAACCACGAGCACGAACGAGCAAGGTCGGTACTCATTCCGTGACCTACCGGCCGGCAATTACGATCTCTCGGTTTCGGCGCAGGGATTCAAGGTCTTCCAGGCTCCAAGCATTGGGTTGAGCGCGGGCGAGAACCTGCCGCTCGACGTCAGTCTTGAGCTCGCAGGTGCTTCTACGGCGACCACCGTCGAAGGTCAAAAGACGGTACAGGTCGAGACCGAAACTGCGGCAGTTTCGGGCACCATCACCGAAACCGAGGTCGTGAGCTACGGATTGAATGGCCGCAACTTCACTCAGCTGATCGCGCTCGCCCCCGGTGTCAGCAATCAGACCGGACAAGATGAAGCTAAAGTTGGAGTGAGCGGGAGTGTAAAGTATAGCGTCAACGGCGGGCGGGTCGAATATAACACCTTCGACGTGGACGGGTCCGATCTGCTGAATGTTGGTATCAACGGCGCCAACAGCACTCTGATTGTCTACCCTAGCCTGGACGCGATCCAGGAAGTAAAGGTGCTGACCTCGAATTACGGCGCCATGTATGGGCGCACGGCGTCAGGTACGGTGCTGGTCACGACCAAGTCGGGCACCCGCGACTTCCACGGCAACGCCTACGAGTTCTTACGCAATGAGTTCTTCAACGCGCGCAACTACTTCGACGAGACCAAAGGCGCGCCCCTTTATCGGCGCAATGATTTCGGGTTCACCTTCGGCGGCCCCCTCCTGATCCCGAAGTTATACAACCAAGGGCGAGACAAAACTTTCTTCTTCTTTTCGCAAGAATTCCGCCTGGAACGGTCGCCTTTCGAATTCAATCAGGCGGTTCCTACCCTGGCCGAACGCAGTGGGGATTTCAATGATGTTTGCCCCGACCGCTATCCTTACGCTACCCCGCTCCAGATCTTTTCTCGTTCGCAGTATCCTGACTGCCCCTCAATCGGCGGCAACCAGACCTACCCGGGGAACGAACTGGTACCCGCCCCCGCAGGAATTCCGACGGGAGCCCTCAACCGGAATGCGGTGGCCATCCTCAACACTGGGGTGATCCCTTTGCCCGATGCCTATTCTGGCTGCAATTCGAGCCTGGTAGGAGAAACCAGAATCGACCCGAGCACCGGCCAGCCGGCGCTCGTCGAACCTTGTTATGTGGCGACGGTTTCTCCCCCAACTTCCTGGCGCGAGGAACTACTTCGCCTCGACCACAGTATCGGCACTTCGGTGCGCGCGACCTTCCGCTTCATTCACGACTCCTGGAACACCACGGTCGTAACCCCACAGTGGGGCTACCTGCAGAACAGTTTCCCCACGGTCGAGAATCGCTTCTTCGGGCCTGGCACGAGCGTGATGGCTCGGTTTACGTACACCATCTCCTCCACGCTCTTGAACGACTTCTTTGTCAGCTACGGCGATTCTCATATCACGCTCGTGAACGTCCCCGGGCCCGGCGCGCAGCTCGCACGGCCTGCGGTCCTCGACGCCCCTTGCGCCCCCTCTCCGCCGCCGATTGTCGGAGTCCTCGAGCAGTGCCCGATGGGCGCTTTGTTCAATAACGGCTTCGGCGGCAAAATGCCAGGGGTTGTCATCGCCGGCACCGACGCGGCCTACGGAGGAAACGGCTTCGTCGTCGACCCCAGCTATATGCCTTGGGAGCACACCAATCCCACCTATACCGTAGGGGACACGGTGAGCAAAGCCTTGGGCAAGCACACCTTGCAGATGGGTTCGGAGTTCATCATTTTCCAGAGAAACCAGATCAATTCTCCGGTCGGTGCCACCACCGGCGACGTGCAGGGAATTATCACGTTCACCAATCAGGGCGCAGGCAGTAGTCTTCCCGGTGCGTCGCCGACCGGGAATGCCTTCGCCGATTTCCTTCTGCATACGGCGCAGGAAGACGGTGTGCACACCTTTCAGCAGGATAGCGCGCAGCACAAGTACTATCAGCGCTACCAGATTGCCGAGCCTTATTTCCAGGATGACTGGCGATTCTCGCCGCGCTTGACGCTGAACCTCGGTCTGCGGGTGAGCTTGTTCGGAACCTATTCTGAGAAGAATCATAACGCTTACAACTGGGAAGCGACGGCTTTCAATCATTCCCTAGCCAGCCAAGCCATGGTCGATCCTTCGGGCGGACTCATCGACGCCAACTCGGGATCTCCTATTCCCCTCAATGTCAACAATCTAGACCCGCGGATCACGAACGGACTGGTGCGCTGTGGCGTCCAAGGAGTTCCGGCGAGTTGCATGAGCGGTCACTTGTTCAATCCCGCTCCGCGGATCGGGTTCGCCTGGGATCCGCGAGGAAACGGAAAGACCTCACTGCGGGCCGGGTATGGCATTTTCTATGAACACGGTGCCGGCAACGAAGCCAATACCGGGTCGCTCGAGGGCAGCTCTCCCCTGGTACTTGACATGTTGCAGTTTACCCCCACGAACGGAAGCTGGAGCTGCATCGGTGGGGGATTGCCGAACGCGCAAGGCATCGCTGGATGCACGCCGACCGGCGCCTTTCCACTCAACGTCACCTCCATTCCAACCCACGCCGTGTGGCCCTACGTCGAGCAATGGAGCGTCAGCGTCCAAAGGGAACTGCCGCAAAACACCGTCGCGACCTTCGCTTACGTGGGCAGCAAAGGGACCCATTTAACCGCGGAACGTCAGATCAATCAGCTGCCGCCCGTCCCCGACGCTTTGAATCCTTTTGCCCTCCATGAACCCATTCTGCCCTTGATCAGCAACCCGAGCCCCGGTCAGCCTCCGGGAGACTGCATCTTCCAGAGTAACGGCGCCGAGCTGAGCGATGGGACCTTTGTCAATCCTGCGCAACCGGCGTTTTTCAACCTGCAGGCGGCTTGTGATTCGTTCTTAGGCAGGTCCCCGGATTCTCTGCGTCAGTTCGCACCCGGCTTCAGCAGGATTTTTTCTCTGTCGAACATCGCCAACTCCACCTACAATGCCTTCCAAGCTACGCTTCGCCGGATGCACAACGGGCTGGATCTGGGAATCTCCTATACCTACAGCCATTCGATCGACGACTCCTCCGATCGTTCCGACGCCACCTTCGTGAACTCCTTTGATCTGGCGGCTAACCGCGCTAGTTCGAACTATGACCAACGCCATCTTCTGAATATTAGCTATGTATACGCGCTTCCCGGCGCTGACGCCCTTGGGAAATGGTTTACCCTGCTCAACACCGGCTACAACGAGGATGGAACGTCTCCGGTTCCGCCCGTGCCGTCGGCCCCTTCGCGCCTGGCCCGGACCGCGTTCGACGGCTGGGAGCTGTCCGGCATCACGATCTACCAGTCGGGAATACCGTTCAGCGTCATCAACGGCGGCAGCAGTACCTCGGTATCGGTCTTGGACAACGCGGGAGTCGCCAATGGCGCAGGAGCGGGATCGTATCCGGATGTAGTGGGAGATGTTCACGAGCGGGCGCCGCTTGGCAGTACCAACCCGCAGAGCGTTGGGCCGCAGCTTTTGAACTCTGCCGCTTTTGTCGCACCGCGAGGCCTCACCTTCGGCGATGCCGGGCGCAATTTTCTGAATAATCCCAGCCGTCTGAATTTCGATATCGCCATGCTCAAGCATTTCAAGATCACCGAAGGCAGCACGCTCGAGTTCCGCGCGGAGGTTTTCAATATTTTCAACCACACCCAGTTCCGGATTTACGATCCGAACCTGGGCAATCAAGCCAACAACACGATTAGCTGTTATGGGGACCAAAGCGCGGGGTACTCCGCCGGCGCTTCCAATTGCCTGGCGGGTAGCTCCTTCCTGCATCCGGTGGACGCGCATCGGGCGCGCACGATGCAATTCGGCCTGAAGTACGCATTTTAACCGCAGCCATCTGACGAGGGAGTTTGCGGAATGCCAATTCTGGTGAAGCCACAGCGGCCCCAGCGGAAATCGATTGCTGCCAGTTGTGTCTTGTTGGCGACGCTGTGCGCTTCGGCGTGCAACGGGACCAGTAGTATCTACAATACGACCGCCGTTGCTCCGGTGCTGTCGACTGCGGGTCCGCTGAATTCCTACGTGGGAGCCGAGGGCACCGGGGACATGTGGCAGATCACGATTAATCACACCACCAACAGCTTCAACGCCACCGACTATTCTCAAGAAGCCGACGGCAGCGGATTTCCGCTGGCGCTCAACGGGATCTTTGCTTTCGACGGAGGATTCCTGGACTTCTCGCAAACCAACACCGCTCCGAGTCCTGCCTTCGAACCGGCAGGGTTCACCCTCGAGATCCCGGGACGGGTAGCGTTCTTTCGTCCCGACACGGCGACGGATCTTAATGGGAACCCGGCCGCTGCCCCACCCGTTGCCGCGGTTCCCGGCAGTTGCTTGAGTTTCATCATGGGGGTCAACTTTCAATTCGTAACCATGCCGAACGTGGTGCTCGAGGGAGGGAACAGTGCCGTTTGGAATGCGGCCAGCGACACGGCCTACGGCAGTTTCCAGGTCAGCACGAGCGGAACCACATGGTACTTTTTCAACTTGTCCCAGTTCACCCTCGCGCAATCGCCCAGTCAGCCTGCGGCAAACTTCTCCCCCGGCCTGTGCGCTCCGGCGATCATGGGCACGGTGGTGAGTATCCCCCCGAACTCGACCATCAGTACGACCGACACCTTGGTGGTCGGACCATCCGGCTTTTTTATCTTGAATCAGGGCCCAGGCCTGTCGAGCGCGGTTGGCTTGCCTCAGCCCACGAGCCCGCTGAATACCCCGAACATCGTCAGTCTTCAGTATCTCGGGTTCGTGAGCGAGCCGAGCATTCCCTTTCCCTCCTGCTCGGCGCCCTGCACGCCCACCGAACCTCCGCCCAACCCGATTGCCAGCTTCGCTCCTTGCCCGAATACGACCTGCGCTAGAGGAACGAGTTTGCTGGGCGGCGAATTCCCCTTGGCGAATGCCATGGATTCCACCAGTGATGACCCTACGCAGCCAGTGAACGCCAACATCATCATCAATCTAGGAGCGCAGAATACAACCAGCAACGGGCTTTACAACGCAGCCACGGTCACGATCCCTGACCCAAACAGCGTGTGCACCGGTTCTGCCGTGGGTCAGGATTCCCAAGGCAATCCGACCTGCACATTTCCTGCCGTGGCCGTGGCCGGTGAGCTCGAGAATAAGTACGCGATTTTTCTCATCGCGCAAGACATCGTGAACCAGTCACCGATGTCGATCTATCTGTTTCAGGAGTAGCTGCCGTGAATCGTGAACCCTTGCTAACGCGCTGGCACCTTCGGCCGGGTACGGAGATCCGCCCCATCGGCGCCAAAGCTCGTCGGGAGGGCGGGGGAATTCTCGTCGTCCTGGCTGGGCTGGTTTGTGCAGTTGCAGGCGGGTTCAGCGCCGAGGCCCAAGAACCACAATTCCAGGTGGCTCCCGAGTACGCGATTACCTCCGGCGGCACTCCCTGCGGAACCAGCGCGGGGGTGGTCAGTTGTTCCGCCATCGCCGCCGGCGATTTCAAAGGAGATGGCGCGGGAGACGATATCGCGGTCGTCGATTCGACGGGTACGGTGAGCATTTTTCTCAACCAACGAAATGGGAGTGCCGGCTTCGGCGCCCCGTCCAGCCTTTCCATTTCTGGGGGCACGGCGCCCTACTCCATCGCCACCGGCAGCTTTTCTAAGAAAGGTCAGAGTTGGCAGGACCTGGTCGTGACCGATGCCGTCGGCAACGTCACCCTTCTCACCAGCAGCAGTGGCAGCTTCACCATCGCCGGCCGCGGACAGCGCGCTGGACTCGCGGTGACCGCCATGATCTCCGCTGACATGAACGGGGACGGAATTACCGATGTGGTGATTGGGGATTCGCTGACCGGCTCTGCCTGGGTTTTTCCTGGAGCGGGAGGAGGGAACCTAAGCCCGCCGCTTGGACCTTTCTCAACCAGCCTCAAGGCACCACAACCGCTGTTGCTCTCCCTGGGGAACTTCACCAGTCCGACGCAACCCTTTCCTGACCTTATCGGCGTAACCCAAAACGACGGACTGGTGGCCCAGCTGACCAACGCAACCTCGGGCGTGGGACAGACCATCAACTTTGCTCCGGCGACGGTCGTATCTCCGGTGACCGGGGATCCCTGCTACTATGAGGACCAAATCGCGCCACCGGTCACCGCCGTTGCGTCGGGATTCTTCGAATATCCCAACGGCATCCAGCCGCAAGTGAGCGATCTCGTGGTGGCGAGTTTCCCGCCAGCTTCGAGCGGCTGTTCTCCCACGATTGACATTCTCCTCGACGAGCTCAGTCCCCCTTTCCTTTTCACCGAGCCGTTCTTTCAGCCTTCGACCAGCCCGGTCGCACTTGCGGTGGCCGACGTCAATGGCGATTCCGTGCCCGACCTTATTATGGTTCGGCTCGGCGATAATTCGGCGATGGCAGCGCTCGGGGACGGAACCAGCGCCTTCAACTTGCCTACAGTCTTACAGGAGTTCGGAACCGGATCCGGTCCGGTTTCCTTGGCGGTGGGAAACTTCCACGTGGGTGCGGCGCAACCCATTCCGGACTTGGCCGTCGCCCATCTTCCCGGGCCATCCGGCAACGTGGTCAGCGTTCTTTCCAACCTGGGGAACGGCACGGATGAACAGGGCAACCAGCTTTGGCTGGGATACGGAAGCGCATGCCTCTACAACAGTCAGAATCTGCAGTGCAGCAACAGCGTGCAAACTGCGCGTACGGACTATGTTGCGCAAGGCCTCGGTCAAGCTCCGGGTGCCAACGCTGTGGTCGCGACCGACTTCTATTCGCTCAATTCGAATTTGGTGAACGATGTTGTCGTTGCCACCGAGTCCGAGGCTTCCTCGTTTACCAACAGCGGGTTCACGCCTTTCGAAAATGACTGTAACGTGGGCCCGCCCCCGTGCCTCGCCGGAGATCTCACCGAAACCATCGGACCCATCTCTGACCCAACCTCTCCGCCCGCCAATATTGATTCCATGGCGGCGGCAGATTTCAACGCAGACGGCATCAACGACCTGGCGATCGCCGATACGGGCGCACAGCTGACAGCCTTTGAGAGCAGCGGTGGATCTCCGTTTGTTAACACAACTTCCCCGGTCCAGTTGCCCACCGATGCCGACGCCTTCTTCGTCGCCTCGGGAGTTTTCTTCTCCGGCCATGCTCAAAACCAGCAAGATTTGGTGGTGGCCGACAGTGCCGGCCACCTCACCGCGGTGTCAAACTCAAATGACACCCTGGGGAACTTCACTGCCTTGGCGCCGGCCTCGGTTCCTACCGCAAGCTTCTCTTCGATCGCGGCCGCTGATCTCAACGGAGATGGCTTCACCGACGTGGTGGCGGGGGACGCCAACACAGGGTCCGTGTGGGTATTTCAAGGTCCGGTGAATAGTGCGGGTGGGTTTGCCAGCTCCTCCCGGCTAACCACGGGTCTTCCCCAGCATTCACAGCCGGTGTTTGTGGCCCTGGGCCTGAACCAGAATCAGGTTCCCGTGTACTTGGCTGCCGTGAGCCAGGATGGCACGGTCGCTCTCCTCCCCAACACCAGTTCGGGTTCGACCCTCAGCTTTGGAACTCCCGTTGTATATGCGCCGACAACGACTGGCATTTCAGGCGGCGTCACCGCCCTCGCGACCGGGGATTTCAAGAGCAACGGCTTGCCCGGTCTAGCCATCGCGAGCAGCACCCTGAATCAGGTGTGGTTCCTGCCGAACACCTCGACGGGCGGTTCCCTGAGCTTGGGTCGAGCTCAGTCTTTTGTGGCCGGCTCTCCTCCGGTAGCTCTGGCGGTCGCCGACATCAACCAGGACGGGGTGCCCGATCTCGTCGTCGCCAACCTGAATTCCAACACCGCCAGCGTGTTGATCAGCAACGGTAACGGTAAAGTTTCGGCCCTCATTGCCACCCCTACGTCCTCGCTGAACCCATCGGGTCTGGGAGTCGCCGTAACGTTTAGTACGACCGTCACCAGCCCTTCCGGAAATGGTCAGCCCACGGGCACGGTCCAGTTTTACGATGGCAGCACATTACTCGACACTTCCGCTCTCGGACCCAGCGGTTCTGCCTCCTTTACCACGTCACGACTCGCCACCGGCACGCACCTAATCACGGCAGTCTATAGCGGCAATGCGGTTTTCAACCCGCGCACTTCATTGCCGCTGACCCAGATCGTCGGCGGAAGCCCGGATTTTGTTCTCTCGATTAGTCCGGCAGTATCGACGCTGCCCGCCGGTGGTTCCGCCAATTTCACGGTGAAGGCGACTCCGCAAAATGAATTTGCGGGGAACATCGGGCTCGCCTGCAGCTCGTCGCAGATGCCCGCGGGGGTGAGCTGTGAATTTTCCCCAGCTACGCTCTCGCCCAACCTGAACGGAATTCCCGCAACCTCGACTCTTACCGTGGTCACCAGTGCGGCGACCGCGCTCGCCATGCCGCCTTCGCGTGGATCCGGATCGGGCATGTTTTATGCCAGCTGGATGATGGTCGCTTCCATCCTGCTCGGCGTCCTGCTGTCTTGCGGCAAGGGATCAGGAAGGATGCGCTCGGCGATCTTCGCTTTGCTGGTGGGAAGTTGTTGCTGGCAGCTGGCCTGTGGCGGGAGCAGCGCCAGCCAGCCCGTCAGCAACGCCGGCGTGAACACTCCCGCCGGATCGTACACCATTTCGGTCAACGCGACGGCCGGCGCCATGAAACGCTCCGCCACCGTAACCGTGGTCGTCGAATGACCCGCAGAAAGGATCGGTCGATGAAGGAAACGCCAAACGAGAGTCATCCGGCATGAGGGAGAAGTCGAGACTTTTCAACCTGTCGGTTCGGCACTGGCTCGCATTTCTGTTGGTCCTTGTCTGGGAGTTAGGATGTAGCAGCAGTTCGAGCCAGCCCGCGCCGGCCCTTGCCGGTCTCCCGACCCTGAGTCCTGCCGGAGAGAGCAATTCCTACTGGGGAACCCAGGGTTCGAGCAACACCTGGCAGATTTTGATCAACCACAACACGAACGTGTTTACAGCCGCTGATCTATCCAATCCCGCCGGCGGCACCATCGCTGGTTTCTTTTCCATCCTGAACCCCACCGATTTTCTTGATCTTGCCCAAAGCAACGTTTCCCCACCCTTCCAGCAGTTCGGGTACGCCCTGGAGATTCCGGGCCGCGCCTTGCTGTTGCGTCCAGGAGATAACCTCACGCCCCTGGCTGCGCTCGTGCCCGGCAGTTGTCTCAGCATCAACGGCACGGTGACATTTCAATTTGTCACCTTGCCGCAGGCAACCTGGGCCGTTGCCACCGATCCCGCCTACGGCAGCCTCCAAGCCACGACCAGCGGCAACACCTGGAACTTCTCCTCTGTGGCGCAGTCTAGGCTCGTATCCTCCCCTCCGACGACAATCACGTTGCCAGCAGGCACCTGCGGAGCGCAGGCCAACAGCTCGGTAGTCGCCATAGCTTCGAGTCCTCCTGCCAGCATTGCCGTCGGGCCCTCGGGCTTCTTCGTCGCCGAGCAGCTGGTCCCCCTCGAATCCTCCGCGGCTCATCTCGGGGCAATTGGCGTCATTCAACCGTCGAGCGCTCTCAACCCAGGCTCGGTCGTCGGAGGCAACTACTTCGGCTTCATCTATGAGCCGGCAGTCGTGGCGAGTCCTTCAACCTGCACGTCCTTTTGTCTGGCCCCTACGCAACTGGTGCAGTTCGCCAATACCACATGCCCGTCCGGCACTACACCGCCACCGACCGGCATGTGCGGAGGAACCTTCCAAAACGATGCCGCGAACGCACTGAATAACGATTTGCTTTTGAATCTCGGCAGCGAAGACCCGACCGAGTCTGGTTTGTACAAAACCGCCTCGCTTCAGATTCCTGACCCCCTCGGAGTCTGTAGCCCCACCCTAACGTGCACGTTGCCAGCCGTGGCCGTGGTCGGCAATCCCGAGGGCAGTTTCTCCATTTTCCTGATCGCGCAAGATACGGTCAACGATTCGCCGCTGGTGGTCTCCCTGTTTCAGCAGTAGGACTTAGCTGTCGACCTGCTGTTCGGCCCCTCGACAGGCCACACAGCCGCAATCATGATTCACCGGTGACTCCCAGACAACCGCCGTATCCAACCGATATCCAACTCCACGGATGGTCTTGAGATACGTCGGGCGCGAGCGCTTCGGTTCAATCTTCTCGCGGATCCGTCGCACGCATGCATCGACGCAACGGGGAGACACGAATTGCATCTGCCCCCATACCGCATCGAGCAGGAGATCGCGGGTGAATACCTGACTGTGGTGTCTGGCCAAGTATTCGATCAAACGGAACTCCAGCGCCGTCGTCGACACCTCCACTCCGCGGACAAAAAGCTTCATCCCCGAACTATCAATGATCAACTCAGCAGAGTCGGCTTGCGCTGTGGTTGCTGGCAGTGTCGAGCGCCGCAAGACCGCCTGCACGCGGGCTATGAGTTCCTGAGGATCGAACGGCTTGATGATCCAATCATCCGCCAGCGCCAGGATCTGATCGTCCTCGGCAACGTTGTCGAGCAGGATCAGGGTCGGGATTCTCTGCAGAACATTGTTCTCGCGCAGTTGCCAGCGAAACGCCGCACGATCTCCCTGGTCCGAGCGCACCGCGAGTAGAATGAGCGACGGTGGACTAGCCTCCAACTTCTCGAGCCTATCCAGGCTTAAGAACGCTCGCACCCGATAGCCCGCTCGTTCCAAGCATTCTTTTGCCAAATGGCGAACGTTCGCATCGTTCTCCACTACAAAAATGAGCTGTCGCATTTCCGACCCCACACGCAGGCGTAGTTTCGAGTGCCTGCCACAAGATTGCTCTGTTGCCGCAGATGAACCGCCAGCAGTGTTGTAGGTTGATTGGAAACGAGAGTTCTATCTAACTTGAGTCGTGTTACCGTCGAGTGACCAGATTGTGAATGTGGTGTGAATTTTGCAGAGAAGGTTAGCAAATGTTTGACCTAAAAACGGAGTCAAGCGGAAGGGACGGATTGCGGGAGGAAGGGAAGCTCGCCGGGCGGCCTGAAATCTCTCGCCGCAACTAGGTGATGCGCCATCACCGACCGGACTGCGTCCGATGATCTTGTCTTCATTCGGAAGGATGAAGGGTTCGAGCGGCTCGCTCTAGGGAACCGATGACGATTCGGATCGGGGCGCGCAGATGTTCGAATTCCAGCGCGGCAACTTCGCCGGCGATCACCGCGGCGGCCGAGGAATATCGACGAGTACGAGCCGGCGGGTCTTGTTCAACGATTCGACGATCGTGCTGACGTCGTGGGGAGCGAGGGTTTAGGGGCGACGACTTGGGCGCTGCTCTCTTCCTCCGCGAGTCGTTCCGCCGAGCCGGCGCTTTCTTGACCATGCAGCCCACCGCGACAACCGTCACGTTGCGTCCCCGCCGTTTCACATCGTGCCACGCGCATAGTATCTAATGCACCTGTCGCGCCAAGCCTTCCCAATAAGGCTTGCGAATCGCCTTGCGGTCGGTCTTACCCGCGGGAGTTTTGGGAATGTCCCGCCAAAACTCGACCGACTTGGGCGCTTTCACTCCTCCCAACCTCGCGCGACAGTGGTTGAGGATTTGGACTTCGCTCAAAGCCTCTCCCTCTCGCAATACCACCACGGCCTTGACCGCTTCTCCCCAAACATCGTGGGGTACGCCAATCACCGCGCATTCCAGAACTTCGGGGAGGGCCATGATCGCGGCTTCGACCTCTGCCGAATACACGTTGAAACCCCCGGTAATGATCATGTCTTTCTTGCGGTCGACGATATAGACGTAGCCATCTTCGTCCCTGTAGCCGATATCTCCGGTATGGTGCCAGCCGTGGGCGCGGAGTTCCGCCGTGGCTGCCGGCATCTTGTAATAGCCACCAGCAACTAGGGTGCCGCGCGCCACAATCTCTCCGCACTCGTGGGGCGGGAGAATTCGACCTTCCTCATTCATGATCGCCAGTCGGACCGCTGACGTCGGCTGACCGCAACTGGCCAGCCGTTCCGGATGATCTCCGCCGGCGGCAGCTGCCAAAGTCCTGGCATCGAGGAAGGTCAGCAGCATGGGCGCTTCCGTCTGCCCGTAGGATTGGCATAGGCAAGGCCCGAAGATCTCGATGCCGCGCCTGAGTTTGTCGGGCGAGACGGGCGAGCCCGCCAAAAGCAGAACCCGCAGGCTGGAATAATCAAACTTGCCGATGTCGGGATGCGCCAGCAGGTGATACAACGCCGTGGGCGGAAGAAACAAATGGCTTACGCGAAAACGTTCGATGTTGCCTAACACTGCCCCGGCGTCGAACTTCGGCAGGATGACGTTGGTTGCGCCGAGCGCGAACATGGTAAAGGCCACCACTCCGGCGGCGTGAGATAGAGGAGCCGTGTTCAGGCAGATGGGCTCAGCCGTCTCCCCCCGCCAGTAGTGGGTTGCCATTTCCGTCATCGTACCCCACGCCAGGCCCGTCACGCGTACTCCCTTCGCGGGACCAGTCGTGCCACCCGTGGGCACGAGGCCTACCAGCCGGTCGAGGTTGCCGTATTCGTCGCCCCAATCCAATTCTTCCCCATCGCCGGCCGGTGCCATGAACTCTTCGAGCGAGGGGTGAGGGTCGTCCCGAGTGTCGAGGCACACGCAGTGGCGAAGAGACGGCACGCGCGCCTTGATCTCCGCCACGCTGTCCCGGAAGTGGCTGTGGTAAAAGAGCCAGGCCATCTCCACGTAATTCATATACTCGACATTGGCATCCACGGCATTGCGAAAGTTGATGGGGACCCAGACCGCCCCTGCCCGCATGATGCCCAACATGGTGAACAGGACGGCAGCATGATTTTGGGAGTAAATGCCGGCGCAGGACTGGGGTTCAGATCCCCGTGCCCTCATGGCGCGTGCGACTCGCTCGGTGATGGAGCGTGTTTCCTGATAGGTGTAGCGGGCGTCGCCATCCACGATGGCCATCCGCCCGCCAGCTCGCTCGGCTCCCTTGTCGAAATAGTCGATCGCCCGCATCGATGGCCCGCAATTCAGGAATACAGCTTCACTTTCGACAGTCCGTGGCCCTCGAGAACGCGTAGGAGTTCGCGATGCCCAAAAGCCTCGGCGGCGGAAGCAAAACCTACTTTGCGCGGATGGGAATGTACAAGATGGTGCGCGGCAAAGGCCTGGATCAGTCCGGTCTGTCGATAGCAACAGGTACCGAGCACTACGCACTCGACGTAGTCGGTTGAACCGCGCCCGGCGACCACATCGATGGTGCGCTGCTCGCGCGCGTTCTCGCGCGGCGGTGTTCCTCCCTGAACCGCGCTTGCCATCTCCGCCAGTCTCTTCTCCCGCTCGGTCTTGGGCAAAGCGCGAATCTGCTCCTCAAACATCTTCTCCGTGGCTGCCACGCCTTCCATGATTTGGCGATCCAGCAGACCGCCCAGGGATTTCACGTTGGCCACCTGAGGATGGTGCTCGAACCAGACCGGCTGCGGAAATCCGCCCCAAGCCAGGGCGAGCTGCGTTTGCAGATAGCCGGGCAGGGCAACGTCGTAGCGGGCAGCGCGTGGCCAAGGCTGATAGCGGTTCTGCTCAAGATAATGGGCGTCGGTTTGAATGACGGCGAAGATGGTTTGGGTTGAACCGAACGTGGGGATGCCCTTGAACATGGTGACGGTTTCAATCGTGTCGATTGCCCCCGTTTCGAGGCAGAGGCGAATGGCGGCATCGCTGACGGCGGACATAAAGGCAGTCGCCGGAGCGGCCAGCAAACCCCGCGCAGCAAACTTTTCTCCCCATTTTTCCGAGATTTCGCGAATCCAGGTCTGCTCACCGCTGATATCGAGGTAGTGACACCCAGCCTTGAGCGCAGCTTCAATCACCCGTGGACCGTGGTAAAGGAATGGTCCGACCGTATTGCATACGACTTTGGCGCCGCTGAAAACCTTCACCAGATCGTCCACCGTGTTCCCGACCGCGACGATTTCGTAGTCGGCGCTTTCGATCCCGGGCAGGTGGTTCATCACGTCTTCGATCTTGTCGCGATTGCGTCCGGCGGCCAGGAAGGGAACGTTATATTCGCGCAAGAACTCAGCCACCAGACGTCCTGAAAAGCCGCTGGCTCCGTAAATTACGATCGGGCGCTGCCTACTCATGTTTGTCCTTCCGCACACCTAGAATGGAACAGAAGCTCGGCCACTCGGATCGGCGCACTTCTAGGCTCAGGCGCGATTTTAGGCTAGAGTATCTTTATTGGTAGTAGGCACTTTTTTGTAACTAGGTATCTGCGGGAGGCTGGGGATGCCAGAACCCGAATGTCCGGTCAAGTTGACCGCTCGCATTATTGGCGGTAAATGGAAGCCGCTGATTCTTTTCTATTTGGAAGGCGGAACCCGGCGCTTCGGCGAGCTTTGTACCCTGATTCCGGGTATGACCAAGAAGATGCTCACCCAACATCTGCGGGAACTGGAACGAGATGGCCTTGTCCGGCGCAAGGTCTACGCCGTCGTTCCTCCCAAGGTCGAGTACACTCTGACGCGGCACGGCAAAAGCCTGAAACCGATTCTGAAGCTCATGTCGGCTTGGGGAACCAAGCACCTGGCGCGGTATGGCATGCCGCAGGCGCAGGTCCGCGCCCGGGAGCTTGCTGCAACCTCGAAGAGCGCTCGGGCATCGGTTGAGGAAAGACCGGCGGCTTGAGTTTGGGCGGCAGAGATCGATTGACCTCGAGCTCCGCTGGCGGGAATGAGGGAGACACCACATGACGCGTGCCCAAGGATTGCGTGCACACTACGACGATGTCTGGCTGGTCGACGGCATCCGCACGCCGTTTGCCGATTACAACACAGTTTTGGGTCTGGTTTCTCCGATTGATCTCGGCATCAAGGTCGCGCGCGAGATCTTCCGTCGGAGCGGTATTTCCCCGGCCGCGATTGACATGGTCGTGGCAGGCAACATGGCGCAGGCCAGCTTCGATGCTTACATGCTTCCCCGCCATATCGGCCTCTATTCCGGGGTTCCGATCGAAGTGCCGGCTCACCTGGTGCAGCGTGTTTGTGGTACCGGGATGGAGGCGATTCTCCAAGCCGCGGACTCGATCCTGCTCGGCCGGGCCGTCCTTAGTCTGGTGGTGGGAACGGAATCCATGTCGAGGAATCCGGTGGCGGCCTACACCCATCGCGGCGGATTCCGCATGGGCCAGGTGGAATTCAAGGATTTCCTCTGGGAGGCGCTGCTTGATCCCTGTCCCAACCTGACCATGGGTGGCACCGCGGAAACTCTAGCCAACCAGTACAAGGTTTCGCGGGAGGATGCGGACCAATTTGCCGCCCAGAGCTTCGACCGCGCCGTGGCGGCGCAGAAAAGCTGCTTTTTGAGCGGCGAAATTGTGCCGCTCGTCAGCGAGCCGTTCGAGCTTCCCGGCTATCATCCGCGCGGCATCCGTCTGGCGAAGAAGGTAGAAGCCTTCAGCCAGGACAGTCACGTTCGTCCTTCCCCGGTCGAAGTGCTGGCGAAACTTCCACCCTCGTTTGGCGGAGTGCAAACCGCCGGCAACAGCTCCGGGATCGTGGATGGCGCGGCCGCAACCCTGGTCTCGTCCGGCCACTTCGTGCGTCAAAACAGCCACCCCCCGCTCGCCAAACTGGTCGCCGGCGCGGTGGTGGGCGTGCCGCCGGAGGTCATGGGAATCGGGCCGGTTCCGGCGATACGAGCCGTGCTCGAAACCAGCGGTTTGCGCCTCGAGCAGATTGACCGTTTTGAGATCAACGAGGCCTTCGCGGCCCAAACCCTGGCCTGCGAACGTGGCTTGGGGCTGGATCACTCCAAGGTAAACGTCAACGGCGGCGCGATCGCGATCGGCCACCCCTTAGCGGCAACCGGAGTTCGCCTGGCGATCACGCTGGCGCGAGAGCTCAAGCGCTCGCGCGGACGCTACGGAATCTCCTCCGCCTGCATTGGCGGCGGACAGGGCATTGCTTTGCTGGTCGAAAACACCGCTGCGTCCTGAACCAACGCGCTACGCCGGCCAAATGCTGAGCGCGGTTTTGCTGACAATCTGCTGCTTGACCTCTTCGCTCAGCGGCAAAGCTTGAAAATCGTCGAGGTTCTGCTTGATGTCGGGAACGCCGGGCCCCGGCCAGTCAGTGCCAAACAGCGTCTTATGCGCGATCTCCTCCAGGCGGGGAAAATAGTGCAGCAAGGTTTTCGGCGGGATGCCGCTGATGTCGAGAAACACATTGGGATGACGCCGCAGCAGAAAGAAGCAGGTATGCATCCATAACGGCCGCCCGCCGTGGGCCAAGAGAATTCTCATCTTGGGAAAGTCGACCGCCACATCGTCCACGTAAATGGGATCGCCATAACGGTTGCGCGCCCCATGAAAAATGGAGGTTCCGGTGTGGAACATCACCGGAATGCCATTGGCCTCCGCCGCCCGGTAAATAATCTCCAACTCCTTGACGCCGTTCTGATAGTCGTTGGGAAATAAGAGCTGATGGGGAGGGTGAATCTTGATCATGCGAAGGTTCAGCCGCAGAATCTGCTCGACGTCGGCGAGGATGTTGGTCGTGTGCCGCGGATGCAGTCCGCCGCAGGAAAGCAAGCGCCGGGGATTCTCCTTGGTATAGTCTGCAATATATTGATTGACGCCGGAGGTAAAGCCAATGATGTCGGGCGCCACATAATTGATCAGCACGGCACGGTCGATGCCGGCCGCATCCAGGTGTTTGAGAAAGGACTTGGGTGAGCGGCAGAACTCCACGATTTGCTCGAAGTTGGTCCGCCTCCTGCGCATCAATTCCAACGCATCGGGACGAAACATTTCAAGTGGCGCAATGTGGATGTGACAGTCGGTGATCAAGTTCGTGGTCCGCTCGGACAAGATTCAACCGTGGGCCGGCCCAAGGAAAGGGAAGCGAAGCCAACCCCCGCGGAGTGGTTCAACTCCACGAGACAGAAGACTCCCTCCCCTCGGAAAAGGATTGCCCATGGGGCTGGCCTCGGGATCCACCTGTGGTTTGTAGCCCGCATCGATCCCCGTTCCCCATGTCCAACAAGCTGAGGACAGCTACCCGATGGTGAATGTTAAGCGGAACCAGCCAAGCCTGGCAAGTCGCGGCCGCTCCCTTAAGCAGCGAGGAAATGTTGGCGAATCCTGGCGAGAGCTTCGCTAACCGCGGCCAACCTGGAAAAAACTCCCGCCGTCGCCTACGACGGCACGCACGGGTTTTCTCGGCGCAAGTTTCCGCCTTCGAATCTGGCAACTGTCAGCATCAACTTCCTCACCACCAGAAGCTGAGAGTTTGAGGCGCGAGATGGCCCGGGCGGGGCTCAAAGTGACCGTCGCCGGCCGGATGACAAGCATGGTTCACCCGCGCGCAACCCGTCAGGAAATCTGCCGCCGAGAACACGCACGCTCTGGTCGGGTAGGCTTCTGCTTCTGCAGTCTGGGTGGAACATGGTTTTGTTGTGAGGCTCGTCTTTTGGAGAACATGTAGGGTAGGAGACGAGCCTCATGATACTTCGCTTGGGAAATGATAACCCCGACTGTCAAGCTCGACGGATGCCGCCAGCCCGAGACTTCTCAAGTCAGCGAGTGGGGCGAGGTGCAGCCTCCAGGATTCTGGGCCAACCAAGTCGTGATGGCGCGGCGGCAGAGAGCTCAACCCAGGCGGCAAACGTTGCCCTGCGAAGCTTACGCGACGGAGTCCAACGCTGCCTGCTCAGCCTTATCGGAGGCTGGGCTGCCAACTAAGTCTTGTCGCAGTCGCTCCATTTGTGCCGAAGCTTCCTTGATCTGCTCAGCATACTCGTGGCCCTGCCGCGGTAGAAATCCCCCGTAGTGTTGCAGCAGCAAGCGAGCGTTCGCCTCGATAACCGAGGTATTGGAGCGGGCTTGGTTGGAAAGGGCAGAGGTTAGCTTCTCCAGTTGCAAATCCCGCACGACCAGCTCTTGTCGGCTCTGGGCAGCTTCTCGCTCGAGCACCCGCTCATGGTAGCGCATGAGTGCAAACAAACATGCCGTCAGCAGGAGCAGAAATAAATTGGCAGCGATGTTGTCGCGCAAAGCCTTACTTAGGCCGACATTCCTTTCCCTGTCAAGGCTGGCAAAGTTGTTGTTCTCGGCCGCCGACAGCAACGACAGCAGCCCGCGAGCCTTCTCCATGTACTCCATGCCTTCGTTTGAATCCACCAGCTTGAATGCGCGGTGGCGATACCCCTGTTGGCGCAAACTGATCGAGTGCTCCATCTCCGCTTGCTTGGAGCTTGCCACAGACTCAAGCTGCGACTCCAAGGACCGTTCGTGCTGCGATCGATTCGCTAAACCTGCACGAAGGCCGGCAAAATCGCTTGCGATCCTGGCCTTCGCGTCGGTGTAGGGCTGCAAGTACGAAGGGTTCTCCGTCAACAGGTACCCCCGTTGGCCGGTTTCCATATCGGTCAAGTCCTTCAGAACACTGGAGATATGCGCTTGGATCGTGGAGCTCTCCAGGGTGAGCGCCGCGATCCTATCCATTCGTTCTAAATGGTTGACAGCAAGATACGCATTCGATGCCATCAAAACCAGTAGGGCGGGGGCCCCTACTCGCAGCGCAGCTTTTCGAATCATCTTAGTTGTGCCATCCTTCACCTTGGTCCAGAGCACCCTCAGCCGTGATTCGAGTGGCTTTACAAATCTCCTCTGCAAGTTTGACCACTGCGTCGCTGCTGCGGACCGGCCCTTCTGCGGACATAACCGAGCTGGCAGCTAGAGTAAAATGCACCGCGTCCTCCTGCTTGTCGAAGTAAAGCACTACCTGGCTCGTTGCTATGCGTGTAGATCCCACGATTGTTTCTCTGAGATCATAGGCCCATTCCCCATCGGAATGAGGTTATCTCTCTTGGTGCGCGTTTAAAAGCGAATCGTTCGCCGGGCCGATCAACAGGCGCTCGGCGAAAGGAATGCGGAAACCAGACCGAGCCATGTGGAGCACGTCGGCAAGGTCGCGGAAACGGCAATCCTCGTCGACGCACTCCCCTTGCCGTCCGGAAGGGATTCAGGCTCAGTACAGGAAGTAGCCGTCGTAGGCCGCGCCGTAGATCTGGCTGAGCCCTGTGCTCGAAAGGTCCTTGAGCAGCACGGCACGCTGCTCGATGTTCTCCTTGCCCGGAAACAATTCGTAGACGCTGGTACCGGCAAAGCCGAAGAGCAAGTCTTTGCCGGTGCACACGATCCCGAAAAGATTGGTGATCTTGAGCTCAGCATACGCCAAGGGCCGGGCGGTTTTAGGATCGAGCAGCACGAGCGTGTCGGGCGTAGTCCTCGTCAGACTCGACTGAGAATAGCCCGAGAGCACGAGGCCGCTGTTATAAAAGGTCAGATCCCCGGCCGATTTGAAGGGCGCGGTCGATCCGACTGGCGACACGTGACCGGTTTTGGGGTCGATGGTGTAGAGCTCCGAAGACTCGAAGCCTTCCGTGTACCCTACCCCTTGTCCATCGAACACGAGCGCGTTTGCGTCCGATATGCCCAGTTCACCGATCAAGGTCGCCTTGCCGGTCTCACGGTTGAGTCGGTAGAAAGCGCCGAACGACACACCGTAGAGCTGGCCGTCTTTCGGACTAAAGCCAATGTCAGTGAGCACTACACCTTCCGAGCCAAGGATGTGGACCGAATACGTACCCAAGGTGATGGTCGCGAGATGGCCGGAAGCGTCGGTGACATAAATCGTCGGCCCGGCGGCGGCGTAGGGATCGATGACTTGCGGCCTCGACGCTGGAGGTGGGATGGTGCGCGCCAGATCCTGATCGGACTGCGCGGCGCCGGTCGAGGCCAGAGCGACGACCACGGCAAGGAATCTAGCGAACGAAAACATCGCACTCCTGGGGAGAGTTCTCGTGAAGGTGCCGGCGAGTGAAGCCGCGCGGCGATTCGAATAGCGACGCTCGATGGTTTTCATGATCTTTTCTCCACCACTGCAGAATTTTGGAGCTCCCGAACTGCCCCGGAAGTTCCTTCACCTGTCAACGCGTGCTTCCGCTCGAAACGGGGTCATCGCTTGATCGAAGGCACTCCTGTCGGGAACGAAGGCGCAGGATCCGGTTCCTGACGCTCGGGCAGACCTGTGCGGGGGTTGGGTGGGAGACTGGCTTTCCCCGGGTTGTTAACCTGCCCGTAACATAACCGAGGTAGCATCTTCCTGGGTCGAATCGGACCCCTTCGTCAATTCTCTTTGAGGAGAAACCCAACATGTCTAAGGAAGCGGCCGAACATCATCGCCGTGCGGCAGATCACCACGAGAAAGCCGCGCACCACCATAAGGAAGCGGCCAGGCATCACGATCAGGGGAATCACGAGAAGGCTGGCCATCACGCTCACGTGGCTGAAGGCCACCTTCATCACGCGAGCCATCATGCCGCGCAAGCGGCTCAGATCCATGCTGAACATCACGGCAGAGAAACTGCCGTGGCAGCCTAACCGCTCGGAAGAAGACGCAATCCCCGCGACGGTTCGGTAGGTGTACCTATCGGCTGCCGCGGGTCTTCTTTTCTCTGCTCTCGTCACCGCGATCGGAAAGATTAGGGTGGGGCCCTCACGTTGCGTCGAGGAGCGAAGTAGCGTACGATCTCGCAGCGTAGGAGTGCATCGAAACTCCGGCCGAACTAGCGAGGCAAACCGTCCGCTGCATCGCTTTTCGTCCCGGGCTATCCGCACTCGATTTTCCTGGTATGCGCCCCAGAGCAACCGTCGTCAATCGCGTTTTCCTGTTGCTTAGCTTGCTGTTTCTAGCCCGCTTCCACGCCCTCGCCGACGAGGGCATGTGGCTCTACAACTCCTTCCCCAAGGAGAGCGTCAGGGCCAGGTACGGTTTTGAACCGACCCAGCAGTGGCTTGACCACGTCCGCCTTTCTTCGGTTCGCTTCAACAATGGGGCCTCTGGATCGTTTGTTTCTGTCGACGGTCTTACCCTAACCAATCACCACGTCGGATCAAAATGCATTCAACAGCTCTCGACGGGCGGCCGAGACTACATGAAAACTGGCTTCTATGCTCGCTCCCTGGCGGAGGAAGCCAAATGCCCCGACCTAGAGCTGAACCAACTACTCACCATTGCAGACGTAACCGCCCAGGTGAACGCGGCGGTCAAGCCGGCAATGCCTGTGGCCGAAGCAGGTCAGGCCCGGCGAGCCGCAATGTCGGCGATCGAGAAGAACTGTACTCACTCGACGGGTCTGCGCTGCGACGTGGTGACGTTGTATGCCGGAGGGGTTTATAACCTCTACGAATACAAAAAATATACGGATGTTCGACTGGTGTTTGCCCCGGAGTTCGACGTAGCCTTTTTCGGAGGGGATCCTGATAACTTCAATTATCCGCGTTACGACTTGGACGTGGCATTCTTTCGCGTCTACGAAAACGACAAACCAGCCCACCTCGACAACTATCTTCATTGGGCCGGCGTGGGTGTGAAGGAGGGCGATCTGATTTTTGTGTCCGGACATCCGGGCTCGACAGACCGGCTGAAGACCGTATCCGAATTGGAGTTCTTGCGCGACGTCGCTTACCCTCTGACCCTTGCCACACTCGCCCGCCGCATCGCCTTACTGCAAGATTTCAGCGCCATCTCCGAGGAAGACACGCGGATTGCCAGGCAGAACTTGTTCGGATATCAGAACAGCTACAAGGCGATCTCCGGTTCCGAGCGGGGTTTGAAGGACGAGGATTTGATGGCGGCCAAGACTCTCGACGAACAGAGATTGCGCTCGTTCGTAGCATCGAGTCCCCAGTTGAAGGCGGACATCGGCGACCCCTGGAGCGCCATCGCACAGGCGATGGTCGTGAATCGGCAAACCCACCTACCTTTCGCCTATCTTGAGCGCATGTACGGATTCAACTCTGAATTGGCAGGAATCGCACACACTCTGGCGCGGGTGACGCAGGAAAGAACCAAGCCAGATGGGGAGCGGCTGCGAGAGTATGCCGATGCCGGACTGCCCTCGCTTGAACAACAACTTTTTTCCCCCGCCCCTATTTACAAGCTGTTGGAGACGGTGAAGCTGGCGGACTCCCTGGCGGATATGCAGCGAGCCCTGGGCGACACCAATCCGATGGTCGCAAGAGTACTCGGCGGAAAGAGCGCCGAGGAAGTTGCCCAACGACTGATCGGGGGCACGAAACTGGACGATGTGGCCGTGCGCCAGCAACTGTACTCCGGTGGCGTCCCCGCCATCGAAGCCTCTTCCGACCCCCTGATTGTCCTTGCCCGCACGATTGACCCCGATGCCCGCGCGGTGCGCAAACTTTACGATGACCAAGTGGAAGCGGTCGAGCGCCAGGAGGGAGCAAGGATCGCCAAGGCGCGCTTTTCGATGGCCGGGTTCAACGAGCCTCCCGACGCTACGTTCACGCTGCGGCTCGCCTATGGAGCCGTGAGAAGCTACACGGAGAACGGCCGGCAAGTCCCCTATTTCACCACACTCGGAGGGGTCTACCAGCACGCGGCCGAGCACGGCGATCAGCCGCCCTACCGCTTGCCGGAACGCTGGATGGTATCGAAATCCAAACTGAATCTCGATACGCCCGTGAATTTCGTGGCGACGGCGGACACCATCGGGGGGAATTCCGGGAGCCCGCTGGTGAATCAGTCGGGCGAAATTGTGGGGGTTAATTTCGACCGCAATATGCAGGCTTTGCCGCGAAACTTCTTTTACGAAGACAAAGTTGGACGCAACGTAGGCGTTGACGTCCGCGGCATTCAGGAGGCCTTGCGCCACATCTACGAGGCCACGGCTTTGGCCGACGAGCTCATCGCTGGCGCTCTCCCTAGATCTACGGCGAAAAATCTGCCCTAGTCGAGGATGGCGGGCAGACGATAGCTCGCCGCCGAGGTTCAGAACGATCGGTTCGAGTGCTTTTCGAGTTGCCGCTCGATTTCGGCCCGACCCGGCCCGTCCCGTGTATCCTTTTGCGCGCAACTTGCGCGCGCGCCCTGGTCACAAGGGCGAGGCACCGAACTCCGTGAAGGAGGTCAACAGGGGAAGATCTTGACCGCTCGGTCGCGATAAAACCGGCACCCGCAGGCTGAGATGCGTTGGTTATCTCGCCACGCTGAAGGTCGTCCAGGGGTGCGCGTTCATATCCCGCTGGAGATCCTTCTGCCAAGAGAACTCCGGGTGTGCGCGCACATGATCGGCCGCCCTGAAGTCAGCACCGCAGGCATGACCTGCGGCGGCGACCAAACTCATTTGTGCCGCGAGGCTGGCGTCGGTGGCCTTGTTCTGAACCGCCCCCGCCATTCCGAAAGGTGGCTGCCAGTCTCGATCTCCTCGCGGAGAAAGGTCGATGTGTCCATCCAGAGTACGTTCGTCCGCGTCCTGTTTGTTCTCGAACGTGTCGTAGTGATCGGCCAGAAAGCGCTGCGCCGCCGCTAAGTCGATCTTGCCCTTGTTTTCCGCCATGAGCTGCTCCCAGCGCAGGTGGCGGGCGTTAGAGCTCTCGCTCATATCGTGGGGATCGAAGTCAGTCTCCTCCTCGATCAGCTTCTTGCTGATCGGAAAGTTTGAGCCCACGAAATACCCGTCATTCTTTCGTTCGAGCGTAACGTTCTTTAACCCTAGCTCGAGGCGGCCGATTTCATTTTTCCCGATATCGGCGATGAGCCAGGTGTTCGCATAGCCGCCGTTATTGCCCTCCTTCATGATGCGGGTGACGTCATCAATCGAAGCCGCATACTGCGCCGCCTTGCGCGCCCTCACAAATTCCGGAATCCCAGCCGGGTCATACCCATGGAAGTGGCCAATCGTGGTTTCGGTAATGATGATTCCTCGCGAATTCATCACAAAATCGTCGGCGCTGTGAATGACGCCGGGCAGGCCGTCCATGAGCATGCGGTTGCCGTTGGCCGGGACAATATCGAAGATGATGGTCCAGCGCTCGCCATCGAGGTAATTCGTCCAGTTATTGTGTGCGATCACCACCTTGCCATCTTTCGTGTAGCTACCGGTGGCAACAAACGCGCTGCAATGCTCGGGAACCGCCCGCGAAGCCGTCTTGATCCCGTGTTCC
>DASPVV010000146.1:0-3124 GCA_035622175.1 Terriglobales bacterium
CTGTCCACCCGGAGCGCGTGCTTGGACTGGTGCTCATCGCCCCGGTTCCCGCCAGCGATTTCCCGGTTCCGCTGGAGATGGCGAAGGCATGGTGCGATACCCAGCATGATCGGATCGCCGCATTTAAGACGATCCTCGCACCGTTCACGAAGATTCCAGTGAAACGAGAACTCACGGAACTGTTTCTTGACGACTTCGCCAAAGCCGCTCGGATCGGCTTGGAGGAGACGTTGAATATCTGTGGGCTGTCCTTTATCGAGCAGGCGAAAAAGATTGGGGTTCCGACTCTAGTGCTGGCGGGCAGCTACGATCCGCTGCTCACGCCAGACATGTTGAAGTCCACGATACTTGCCCAAATCGCGGGCGCAAGGATCGTCACGTTGCCCTGCGGACACGAGATTTCGCAAGAAATGCCAGAGCAAACAGCCGCGCTGCTAGAGGCGTTCCTGTCAGGCGCGGGGCATGCTCGCGCTATTGACGTAGCTGCCTGACACTCGGCAGTACGTCGCAGTTGACCTCCTCAGCCGTTCGACCTAACATTCCCGCCAATGAGCACATCCTCCCAACTGGTCGGGCAAACGATCTCGCACCACCGCATCCTCGAAAAGCTGGGAGGCGGTGGGACGGTTTCATCGAAAGCGCGCCACAGCATCGTCGCCGAACCCACTCGCTGTTCGGATGCGCGCTTCAGATAAAACACTAGCGTTATTCGCTCCCTACTCCTCTTGTCTATCGAGTAAACTGCGCTTCACGCTGTCTAGGACATCCGACTGCCTTCAGTGTAAGAGGGAGATTAAACATGGAATCGGCGATACCTAAACATCTGGAATGCCCACGCACGCGCCGTCGTCGAGTAGCTGACGATTACGCTCCGCCTTATCCAGCCACCGTCGCCCGTTTCAAACCAGAGACCAAGCAAGTCGTGATGGCGTATTTCGGTGTCCAATTCCGCGGCGCGATCTCCAACGGGACTGAAAGGGCTTTGAAGAGCATCGCCAGTGCGTTCACGAGTGACGGAGGTCCGGGCCATTGTGATCGCGCCCAGTATGTTGACGAAGCCAGCTTCACCAACATCATTTCCATCGGCTACTGGGATGCCCCGCCAAAGTTCGACGATTGGTTTGGGAGGTACGGTGCCAATTGGGCCAATGAGGCCATCGTAGGGAGCAATGTGGGCACCTTCACGGAGGTACTCAGGCCTTCTGTCGAGCGTTTTGAGACGCTGTTCTCATCGAACGATCCGGAAGGTGTGGCCTGCTTGGCTGACGGCTTCAGCAACCCGGTACAAGAGCATGCCTACTGGGGAGCTGCACGGGATCGCATTCCGATGTCGCAGATGCATGACATGACGCCTCTCGGCGTACCACGGGTCGTGGCCAGCGGATCGCACCAGCGCGTAATTCCGCACGAAAACATATGTCTCATCCGGTCCGGCCAGGACTGGTCCGCGACCCAGGCAGACGAGCGCCGCATGTACCTTGAGGACGTGGAGCCTGTGCTGCGTGCCGGTATGGATTTTCTGCGCGATGATGGTTTACAGATCGGCTGCTTCGCGAACCGCTACATGACGGTGTTCGACAGAAACGGTCGCGCAACGGAGAAGACCTTCGGCATGAGTTGGTGGAAGAGCCTGGAAGCGCTGGAATCTTGGGCCGAGTCGCATCCTACGCACCTCGCGATCTTCGGCGCGGCCATGAAGTACCTCGGCGCGTTGGGCCCGGCTGCCAAGCTGAGGTTATACCATGAGGTGACGGTAGCGGCCGCCGACGAGCAATACTTCGAATACTACAACTGCCATGCGAGGACCGGCATGCTCCGCAGCGCGGCTTCAGTAGGATAGCGGTTCCGGGCGCCATACTACGCTTGCTCCCGATAAACTCCGCGGTGTAGAAGGCGGCCTCGTCCGACTCCCGGATGGTCGGCAAGCCGGACGGAGACCCTCATCCGGGTGGCTCTATCCCGATCTTGTCATTGACGGCACCGCGAATGCGTTGTTTGCAGCCGAGGTATCTTTCCGTGGTTTGAATGGAAACGTGACCGAGCAGAAACTGGATCTGTTCTAATTCGCCTCCCGCGGCGTGGCAAAGCCGTGCACAGCGCAGGTCATGCGGAGCTAACTTCTCAATCCCTGCTTTCGCGGCATACTCCCGAACAACATGCCAGACCGCCTTTTCTGTCATTCCATTTCCCCATGCCTTCCCAATTTTGTGCACACGTCGGAATAACTTCCCCGAGGAGATGTTCGCTGCCTGGAGCCACTGATCGACAATCTCCTTTACCCATGCTGGCATCGGAATTGTGCGGGTGTGTCCCGCTTTTTTTTCAGATCGACGACTGCCCAGTGCTCCTCGCGCTGTTGGACGTGGCCGAAATCCAAATCAACTGCTTCATGCCGGCGCAGACCACACGCGAGTAGCATCGCCAAAAGCGCGCGATCGCGCTTCTCCTTCAGGCGGTCGCCATTGGGAGCCTGCCAAAGGGTCTGGGACTGTTCGGTAGTGAGCCAATTTCCTAAACGTAAGCCGATTTTCTTGACCCCTTTCACCCTTCTGATCGCTGCAGCCAAGTCGGGGCTCAGGAGCCCACAATCAGCCGCCTCATAGGCCAGGCGACGAACAGCGCCTAATCGGAGATTGATCGTGCCCGGAGCAAGATGACGGGATTCGAGGTGCATTCGGTATCGGAGGACGACAGTCCTGCTGAACGACAGTCTCGGCTCGGAGCAGTACCATTCAACAAATTCATCAATGGCGTGACGGTACCCTCGTCGGGCATCGACGGAGCTCAAGCTGTTGAGAACGGCAAATTTTGCTTGGTCCAAGTCAGGTAGACGAAGCACCGCTTTGGGCTTCAGGTGTTTACGTTGTGAGGAACGCTTGCGCGGCATCGTTCGCGGTCCTCCTTGACCGCGAAATGATGGTGCGCCCCCGACTCAGTTTACGTTTAGCCCGTCATTCACCGGAATCCGGCAGCAATCTGCACGAAGCGTGTCTTCTTGACGGGCGATGCCATGCAGAGGGTTGGCAGGGTTATACTTTCATCCGCGCATGCCACTGAGACTCGGCTCTCGCCTCGGACCCTACGAAATCCAGTCGCCTCTCGGCGCGGGCGGTATGGGAGAAGT
>DASPVV010000147.1:0-30057 GCA_035622175.1 Terriglobales bacterium
TCGGGGTGCGGACTATAGTTGCTAAAAACAGAGCGATCTGTGAATTGGCCGGGCGACCACAGTCGCGGCTTATCCGCATGGAAGGAATCGCCCGAAGAAGTGTAGCCGACCACCATGATTCTCGAGTCATTCGTACGATAAAAAAGTTCCTTCCCGTTCCGGGACCACGCGGGGAACCCACCTCCGCCCGTGGAAATCTGCCACCTGCCGCCTGGGCCAGGGAAAGGCTGGACGTAAATTTCGGGGGAACCAGATTCGGTGGACATGTAAGCGATCCACCGGCCGTCAGGAGAGAACGCGGGATACATCTCCCTGGCGGAAGTATTCACGAAGGGCTTTGGCTGCCCCGGCTTCCAGCCGGTCTTTTCACTTCCTTCCACAGGCATGGTCATGATGTCCCAGCTTGTGATGGGATTATTTTGATAGAACGCTAATGTCTTGCCGTCGGGACTCCAGGACCAGGGAACCTGTCCGTAGTTGCTTTCGGTCAATCGCTGGGCATCGCCGCCGCCATCAGCGCGAATCCACCAGAGGTTGCCCACGGCCCCTTTCTCCGCAGGCCTGTAAACGATTCGCTGGCCGTCAGGTGTCCAGACGGGACGAATGTTTGAATCGCCCTTAAAAGTGAGCCGGGTGAGCGTGTCTCGTTCCCACTCGTACACCCAGATGTCGGTTCTGTTCCCATTGGTAATCTCCATGGCCAATCGTTTGCCATCGGGCGAAATCGCGGGATCGTTGTAATTCCCCGGTGTCTCGCGGAGGGGAGTGAATTTGCCCGCGGCATCCATCCAGTAGATGGAGACGTCCGAACTCACGGCGGAGCCTGCGACATACACGAAGGTTCCTGAATCGGAAAAGGAGAATTGTGCTCCACCATTGTCAGGATTCGATGCCACACCCTCCACCGCGGGAGTAGTCTGGCCTATGACTTCCAACCTCTTGCTGTCGAAGGGAACAGCAAACAGGATGCCGTTGTGCACATAGACGAGATGGCCGCTCGGCAGATAGCGAGCGTATGAGCCACCCTGAAGAACTGTTTTCACCTTCCCTGAAACTGTGGAGTACACAGCAATATCGGCATCGTCGAAACTGGTTCCCTTAGTGCTGTCGGTGAAGACCACATCCTTGCTCCCGGGTAGAACCTGTGGCCAGCGGTGCGTAACTTCCCCCGCCTGCTGGTTGAGAGTGGTCAGCGGCTCGGGCTTTCCTCCCGCCGAAGAGACTTCGGACAAGCCCTCTAGGTTTCCGGCGTCAAACACGATCGAGCCGTCATCACCCCAGCTTCCACCGCGATCGTTTGGAGCATCGCAAAGCGGGACCACAGGACCACCCTGGACGGAAACCTTTTTCAGTTTGGCTCCGGCGAAAAAGGCGATCCACTGGCCGTCGGGTGAGAAAAAGGGATCTCGTGCATCTTCCGTGCCGGAAAGTAGAGTGGCCTGTATGTGATCGAGCGAACGGACATAGAGGTGCGGCGTTTTATCGGCACCAACGGCAACAAAAACGAACCGTGTGCCATCGGGGGAAAGAACTGCGTTGGCACCGTAGGTGGTGTCAGACAGAGTTGCATCGGTGCCGAGTTCCGCGCTCAGGCGTATCGGCTGCGTTGGCTTAGGGGAGCGCTGCAGGAACCCGATTGCCAGAGCGATGGCGATCAGTATGGCAACGGCGGCGATAGCCCAGGCTGTGCGCTCGCGAACTTTGCGATGCGAAATGACCGGCGCGGCCCCGCCCGGAACGATCTCCTCCGTTGAACCGGACAGAACTTCGTCAATCGCGATACGCGCATCGCCGATGGACTGCAGCCGCTGCTTCGCGTCTTTTCTCAGGCACCGCGCGACGAGATCGAGGATCGACGGGGGTGTGTCGGTAGGAAGCTGAGCCCAGTCCGGCTCAGCACGAATCACTGCCGCGAGCGTATCCGTGACCGTTGCTTCGCGGAAAGGCATCTTCCCTGCGAGCATTTCATACAGCAAACAACCAAACGCCCAGATGTCTGTGCGACGGTCTACCGATTTCCCTTTCGCTTGCTCTGGCGACATATATGCAGCAGTACCCAAGATGATTCCGGCTTGTGTCGCCGCGGCAGTCAGCGTGGGCGAATCCGAAATATCGGTTGCGGACGCCTCGTCCTGGAGAGCTTTCGCGAGGCCGAAATCGAGAATCTTTACATTGCCGTCGACGGTGAGCTTTACATTGGCTGGTTTTAAATCGCGGTGGATGATGCCGCGGTCGTGGGCGAGCTCGAGCGCCTCGCCAATCTGGCGCGCGATGCGCAGCGTCTCATCGAGAGGCAGCGACCGGTTCGCGATCCGCTCGGCGAGAGTGGGACCTTCGACCAGCTCCATCACGAGAGCGTGCGTTCCGTCCGAATCCTCGAAGCCGTAGATGTGTGCGATATGCGGGTGATTCAACGCCGCGAGGAGTTGTGCTTCGCGTTCGAAGCGCGCCATGCGTTGCTGGTCCTGCGCAAACTGCTCGGGCAAAATTTTGATCGCGACATCGCGGTCGAGTTTCTTGTCGCGCGCGCGATACACTTCTCCCATACCGCCCGCGCCGAGAGGCGACTGGATTTCGTAGGGTCCGAGGCGAGAGCCGAGTCTCAGTGGCATGCGCGGATGGAAGTATAACCCTGCCAACCCTCTGCATGGCATCGCCCGTCAAGAAGACACGCTTCGTGCAGATTGCTGCCGGATTCCGGGTGAATGACGAGCAGGGTCGAAAATGGGTCGAGAATCCCGGCCGCCCACCCCGGGCCTGATGCTGGGTTGACTAACCGGAAGCTATGTGTGACGGCGCGCATACGGGCCGGAGTGCATCTATGCGAGAGGTTCCAGCTGGCTGTTGAGCACCCTTGCGAATGTTACCTCAAAGCACTACCACTGGCGTACACGCCCGACGTCGACATGCACGAAATCCGAGCTACGATAGTAACCCACCCCTCCGCGACGCAAGCGCAGTGCTGCATCCCGTAGTTCCGAGGTCGGAATCCCAGGTAGGCGAATGTCGATGGCTTCAGCCTGCATGTGCAGGCTGTGCCGCGCTACGCCGGTATGCGGGCTGCGCATACGGAGAAATTCGTTGCTCCAGGGCGTGCGATAGCCGCAAATCACGTCGATCTCGCCTTCGGAATCGCCGAGCGACGCGATCAGGTCGTAGAGAAGGTCGAAGAGGCGAGGGTCGAAATGGCGCACGTCTCCGGTCCGGTGATCCCGCAGATAATGGTCAAGCTGGTCCAACGCTTCGGGGATGTACTGATCACCATGACGATAGACGACGTCCAACCGCTCGCCTGTATGGGTGTGATAGAAACGGAGCCGGTATTCGCGCGGCGACAGGGCCGATTCTGTGCTCTGCCCCGGCGCCGCCATCAGCAGAAAGATCATCAGCGACAAATAGGGGAGGACTACTCCTGATTTGCTATTCGTTCTCCGAGATGTCATCGAAGAAGCTTCGCTTCCTTGCCAGAGTTTTTGCCCCAAGCCTCTCATTTTAAGCTACGTGTGGTTGTCTGGAAAGCTCTCCAACGCCCTACCCGGCATAGGGATAACCTGTTCCGCATCATAACCATAAATGTCGTCGAAGAACCGAATCTGATCCTCCTCGTTCACTGCAGCCGAGCCGTGTACGATCAGGACAGGAATTCGGGCAAGGTTCGCTTGAAGATTTGTCTTTGTCGACGTTCATTGTGGCCTGCACGCCCTGCAAATCCCAGCCGGATTATTTCGCAGTGCCCAGACGACGAGATCGGCGGGCTTCTTCACACGAATGCAGCCGTGGCTGAAATTGCGAGCGTCCTGCAAGCAATACAGGGAGTAGCTTCCTTTCTCAGGCGCACTGCCAACTCCCCAGAAGCCGCGGGTTAGAAGTCCGTTTCTGGATAACTTTCGGTAACTGACCATCCCGAACGACCCATCGTCGTGCAACCGTTCATGCAAGCTATAATTGCGCTCACGCATGGCCCTCATCTCGGGCACCAAACTCGGTCCGTATGAAATTCAGTCACCGCTAGGCGCAGGCGGGATGGGTGAAGTCTACCGCGCCCGGGACACGCGCCTCGACCGCACCGTTGCGGTCAAGATCCTGCCCTCTCACCTTTCGTCCAACCCGGAAGCCAAGCAGCGATTCGAGCGCGAAGCGCGGGCTATCTCCTCGCTGAACCATCCTCACATCTGCACGCTCTACGACGTCGGACATCAGGACGGGACAGATTATCTCGTCATGGAGTTTCTCGAAGGCGAAAGCCTCGCCGACCGCCTGCGCAAGGGGCCACTGCCATTGCAGCAGGTTCTGAAATACGGCATCGAGATTGGCCAGGGACTCGAAAAAGCTCACCGCACCGGAGTCATTCACCGCGACCTGAAACCGGGCAACGTCATGCTCACAAAATCCGGGGCCAAGCTGATGGATTTTGGGCTGGCGAAAGCGACGCCGCCCATCGCCCCATCTTCCTCCGGCCTCACCATGACTCAATCCACTCCGGTCGGCGCTCACCCACTGACCACACAAGGCACGATCGTGGGCACGTTCCAGTACATGGCTCCGGAGCAGATCGAAGGCAAGGAAGCCGACGCGCGCAGCGATGTTTTCGCTTACGGCGCGGTGCTGTACGAGATGGTGACCGGCAAGCGCGCATTCGAAGGCAAGAGCCAGCTCAGCGTCGCCAGCGCAATTCTCGAAAGAGATCCTGCTCCAATCAGCGCGGCCAGCCACGGCATTCCGCCCGCACTCGAAAAAACGATCGCCAACTGTCTGACTAAAGATCCCGAGCAGCGCTGGTCCACTGCCCACGATGTGATGTTGCAATTGACGATGATCGCGAACACCGAGGACGGTGCCAGCAAGCCCGCCTCCGGGCGACTTACGAATCGCATCGCATCCGCCATCGCGCTCGTTGCCTTGCTCGTAGGAGGCAGCATCGTAGCTCTCGTCAACCGTTGGGCGCGGCCCACACCACAATCCAGTCCGGTCATCCGTTTCGCCATATCCTTTCCAAAAGATGCGTCCATGGCGTTGCCCAATCCCACTTCGACATTGGCAATTGCACCCGATGGTTCGGCCATTGCCTACGTGGCGGCACTCCCTCCCGTGCAGCCAGGAGCAGGCGGCAATGTTTCTGCACCAGGTCCAGCAGAAATAACCGACAGAGCTGCGGCGATCGGATTTTCTTCGCGCGTGCTTACGGGGTCACAGACTGTTGCGCCTAGTACGGCCCTTTTCGTCCGGCGTATGGATCGCTCCGCCGCCGAGCTTGTTCCTGGCGGCGAGGCAGCGATCAACCCATTCTTTTCGCCGGACGGCCAATGGCTGGCCTGGTTCTCGAAGGGCTTCATGAGGAAAGCGAGGCTCGGAGGCGGTGCGCCCGTCACCGTCTGCGAAATCGGTAACATCTTCATGGGTGGAGCTTACTGGGGGGCCGACGGTTTCATTTACTTTACTCCCGGAGACCTGATGCGCGTCTCTGCCAACGGAGGCCAGCCGGAACTATTGGCCAAAGTGGACACTACCAAAGATGCTGACTATCAATCGCCCCAACTCCTGCCCGGCGGGAAGGCTGTGCTGCTCACCCGCCGTCCGCTGAACGTCACCAGTTACGACGACGCCGTGATCTTCGCCTATCGCCTCGATACTCACGAGAGCGTAACCATGGTCGAGGGAGGCTCGGCGGGCATATACCTGCCCTCCGGATATCTGCTATATGCTCGTGGGGGCTCATTTTTTGCCATGCCGTTCGATGCCGCCAGGCTCAAGCCCCTGGGCGCTTCGGTGGAAGTTCTCCACGGTGGCATGTTAAGCGAGAACGCGGGAAATATCACGCTGGCCGTTTCCAACAATGGCGTGCTGGCCTATGCTCCGGGCGGACCGATCCACAGCGACGATAGCGAAGTTCTTGCGGTCAGCCATTCCGGCACACCCAACGTTCTATCTCCGAGCCCGCGTATTTTTGATGAGCCGGTAGTGTCGCCCGATGGGCAAAACCTCGCCATCACGGTTCGCGCCGCCAACGACGATATCTGGCTGCTCAATCGTGCCCGAGGAGTTCTGACGCGCTTCACCTTCGCCGGCGGAGACAATCAGACCGCCATCTGGTCGGGCGACGGCTCCCACGTGATCTACTCCCGCTCCAACCGCACCCGCAACCTGTTCTGGCGTCCAGTGAATGGCGCCGCTGAAGAACGCCTCACCAGCGGCGACACCACGCAGTTTCCCGACTCCACCACTCCCGACGGAAAACTTCTGGCCTTCACCCAATGGACTGGCGCTAACGCCGACATCTATGTGCTACCACTCGACGGCGCCCACACTCCGCGCCCGCTCATCGCCACCCGCTTCAACGAGCAGGAAGGGATATTCTCTCCCGACGGCAAGTGGCTCGCCTTTGTATCCAATGAAAGCGGCACTGATGACGTGTACGTCCAGCCCTTCGGTCGCGAAGGTCTGCGCAGCGTAGTCTCCTCCGGTGGCGGAGTGCGTCCCATGTGGAGTCGCGACGGCAAGAGCCTCTATTACTCGGCCGGCGATGCCGTCATGCAAGTTGCGTTCGATCCCGTGACCGGCAACGTGGGCCACACCACCCTAGCTGTGCGCCTGCCGCCGCGTACCGCAGTTTTCAGCGTCAGCCCCAAAGGCGAGTTCATCGGTGTGCGCAAAGTTTCGGAGGGCCTTTCCACCCCCGAACTCGACATTGTCACAGAGTGGTTTCGAGAGTTGCGGACGCAAGTTCCAGCACCGAACTAAGGCATGAGGTCAAATCGCGACTCTTCGAGTGGTATTACTTTTTTTGAAAAGGCGACTTGACTTTGAGATTTTGAGTGCCGGGCGAACCAATCGGTTTCGGGCCAGAAGTCCCCTTTCTGCACGCTAGTTTCGTTATAGTATGATCGGTTGCCTTGCTTTTTGGTGGGCACGACCTGCATCAGACCGTGAGGATTGCTGCGCGCAAGAGCGTGTCTGCAGAGGCACGAAAACGGTATGGCACGCACTGAAAAGCCCCTGCGTGACTCGAGGCGGCAGCCACCGAACCAGCACTGTGGGGAGGCTGGTGCCCGGCTTCGAGAGATTCTGAGAGCTAATCGTGAGTCGGGAAAGGGCGGAACGTATGCGGTCTGCTCCGCTCACGTTGCCGTGATCGAAGCGGCCGTTCAGCAATCGCTACAAGACGGCTCAATTCTGCATGTCGAATCAACTTCAAGCCAAGTCAACCAGTTTGGTGGTTACAGTGGCTCTACGCCGAGCCAGTTCGCACATTTCATCCGCTCCTCTGCAGAGAAGGCCGGACTACCGAACGAGCGAATTCTGCTCGGCGGGGATCATCTGGGCCCTTTCCCCTGGCGCGCCGAGCCATCCGGCTCCGCATTAAGAAAAGCTTGTGAGCTGGTACGGGATTGCGTGCTTGCCGGCTACCAAAAGATTCACCTGGACGCGAGCATGCCAAGTGCCGACGATCAGAGCGGTCTGCCGGAGAAACTGATTGCCGAGAGAGCCGCGCTTCTTTGCCAGGCTGCCGAAGAGGCCTTTCAGAAATTGTCTCCAGGCTCTCCACCATTGATGTACGTGATCGGAAGCGAGGTCCCCGCGCCGGGCGGAGAATCTGTCAGTGCGCAACCCCCTCCGGTAACCACAGCCGAGCATGCGAACCGAACCCTGCAGACGTTTCGCGGTGCGTTCGCTGGGTTTGGTCTGTCGTCTGCATGGCAACGAGTCATCGCCCTGGTCGTTCAACCGGGAGTCGATTTCGGAGCGAATGCGATCTTCGACTACGACCCTGTGAAGACGCAATCGTTATCTGCCGCATTGTCCAATCATGCTGGAATCGTCTTTGAAGCACATTCGACGGATTACCAGTCTCCCCAAGCCTTAACTGGCATGATCAGGGACCATTTTGCAATCTTGAAGGTTGGTCCCTGGTTAACCTTTGCCTACCGTGAGGCGGTGTTGGCCTTGAGCAGCATTGAACGGGCACTGTTCGAGACGAAATCAGAGCGCCAACTCTCAAGAGTGCGGGAACAGCTGGAGGATGTGATGTTGCGCGACCCGAGTCAGTGGAGAGCTTACTACCATGGCAGCGGAGACGAGGTGCGCCGCGACCTCACGTTTGCCTTCAGTGATCGTTGCCGATATTACTGGAATCAGCCTGTGGTCCAGGCAGAAATATCACGCCTGCTCCACAATCTCGCGGCAAAATCGATTCCCCTGGCCCTTGTCAGTCAGTATCTACCGCTGGAGTACGAGGCGATTCGGGCCGGAGCCCTGCAGGCAGTTCCCGAGCAGATGATTCAGTATCACATTCGGCGAGTGTTGGGCGTGTATGCCAACGCATGCTCGGCATGACACCCTATGGAAGAGATCGTCAGCCCCTAGACACCTCCCGCCACGAACGATGTCTAGGTAGTTGCGGGTCGTAACCGATGAAGAAGGCAGCTTCGCTGCCAGTTTAGAGGCTTGCTGCGAGCTTGCCGAGGTGTGGCGCATGGCCGCATTGACCGTTCCCAGGTTGACCGGCTTCGATTTATTCTATATTGTATAGATAATGTCTAGCCGCGACTACCTCGGCGAATTCGAGCATCTGATCGTTCTGGCGGTTCTACGGCTTGCAGATCAGGCGTACGGCGTGACTGTACGGCAAGAGATCCAGAATCGCACGAGACGCGAGGTGTCGATCGGCGCAGTCTATGCCACGCTTGATCGGCTCGAGGCTAAGGGGTACGTCAAATCCTGCCTCGGCGATCCTACTCCCGAGCGCGGCGGTCGTTCAAAGCGCTTTTTCGCAGTAACCACAAAGGGAGTAACTGCAGTGAACCGCACGCAACGGGCATTGGAGAGCATGAATGAAGGTCTCGAGCTAGCCGGAGCTATCGATGACTGTGCATGACGACCGCGCAAAGCCGCCTTGCATTGCCGCGTGGCTCATCGTCCTATTCGCCTCTGCGGAAGATGAATCGCTCCTAGGTGATCTCCTTGAGGAATTTTCCGAACTTGCATCAACATCGGGCGCCGCTGTTGCCCGGCGATGGTACTGGCGTCAGGCTCTGCAGAGCACCCCGCATCTGTTCGTCAACGGATTCCGTTCGGCGCCCTGGTCAACTACTGCCGTTGTCGTTGCTGGGTACTTGCTGATCAAGGTTCTCTTTCCCTTACCCGAGAAGGCGCTATTCGCAGTTCTCCACAGATACCGAGTGTTCGATCGTCATTTTAACGTTTATGTATTCTTCGCAACCGACGGCGCCGCAATGGCGCACGTATTGACGTCGATGCTCTTGGGTTGTTTTGTCGGGTTAACGGCGAGCAAAAGGGAGATGATTGCTGCGACGACCCTAGTGCTCGTCCTTTTGGGGATGACGGGTGCGGCTTCGGTAGCTTGGGTCACACGAGGAAACTCCTCCATGCTGTGGTCCATGTTGCCGTGGAATCTGGCTGATTGGTTGGCCATGCTTGCCGGCGCGGCAATCATCCGAAGCCACAGATTGGCCGCAAGCACAGCAACTTTAGGTAGATGATTCGAACGCAACCGAATCTTGCGAGGCTGTTTCCCGGCGTACGACCCTGCCAAGGTACGCAATCAACAGCTTACTATGCAATCGAAGACCCGGCTCTTACCGGAAATCCTAGACACCGGTCTCAACCGCACACGAGAGTGACCCCGGCCCCAAACGTTCGTTTAGGAAAGTCCGCACTTCGGCGAAGGTTGGCATGGAGGGCTGCGCTCCGGGCCTTGTGACCGAAATCGCAGCGACGGCGGAAGCGAGAACCGCGCTGCGCGCAACCGTGCAACCGCGCATCAGCCCCACCGCAAAACCCGCATTGAAAGCATCTCCGGCGGCGGTCGTATCCACAGCATTCACAGAAAAAGCGGGGATCAGCTTCTGGGGAAGATTGCCCTGCGCGATGAGGCAACCACGCGATCCCAATTTCAACAAGACGTTCTTGGCGCCATCTTCCAGGAGGCGCTTGGCGGCTGCATGATATCGTTGGTCGCCATCTTCCACGCCGGTTTTAAGCAGCTCCTGCGTTTCAATCTCATTCGGTGTAATCCAGCACATTTTGCGAAGCAGATTTGACGAAAGCTCACGGGCCGGTGCTGGATCGAGCATAAGCGGGATATCATGCTGCTCGGCGAACTGAGCCAAATATTCAACCGTCTCTAAAGGAATCTCCAGCTGCGCTAGAAGAAATCCAGCCCATCCTAGAAACGTCGCCGCCTTTTCCAGTAGCTTCGGACTCAGGTGGCCATTGGCGCCTGGCACGACCACAATGTTGTTCTCGCCGTGCAGTGCCGTCGTGATCAACGCGACGCCGGATGCCCCTTCCACTGTATTCACGTAAGTTGTGTCCACGCCGGCATCTTCTAGCCCAAGGCGCAACTGCGTTCCAAAGTCGTCGTTGCCGACGTTGCCCACGAACGAAACCGGATACCCGAGTTTCGCTACTGCAACTGCCTGATTCGCGCCTTTTCCGCCAGCAAAGGTGCTAAACCGATGGCCAATGACCGTCTCCCCAACTTGGGGAATATGATCAGTTCCCACCACCAAATCGAGGTTGATGCTGCCGACGACGACGATGGGCTTCCGCATAAGATTCGAGTTGCCGATTACGTCGCCATGGGTGCAATTGCGATCAAACCGAGCCCCACCAAGAAGAAGATGAACATGGCGGGAATCAGCTTCCGCGAGGCTGGCGGAGCACTGACAAATTCCTTCCAGATGAAGACACCCCAGACCGCCGATACCATGGTTGCACCTTGGCCGATTGCGTAGGCGACCGCCGGGCCAACGATTTGGGCGTGCGACGCTACAAAATTGAAGACGGTTCCCGTACCCCAGATGATGCCGCCGACGACCCCCCACAAATGCCACGTCGCTTTGACGTGGAAATACTCGGACAGATTGACCGGGGGAGTGCCCGTCAGCGGTTTCTTCATAAACAAGTAGTTCACCGGGATTGTGCAAAGCAGTACTCCCCAGGCGAAGAACAAGGCTACGGAGTAGGGTCCCAAGGAGTGTTCTCCCGTGATCGCCTTGGTCACCAGCGGATAAAAGACGCCCATCAGCAGGCCGCACGCGACGCTAATCCAGATTCCACGAACACTGACCGAGCGCCGCTCGCTCTCCCGGCGGCGATATGCGAGCGCGTCGAGAACAATCGCCAGCACCACCAGCGCCACACCCCCGAAGAGCAGCCCGGGATGGCCCTTGGGAGAGATTGCGTAATTCAAAAGGACGCCCACCACCAGGGCCAAGCCGATCCCGATCGGGAAGGCCACGGCCAGGCCGGCGATGTCAATGGCCGCGACCAAGAGCAGATTGGCCACATTGAAGACCGCCCCACCCACCATGGCGCAAAGCATATGCCGCGCATCTGCCTGGCTAATATTGCTGAAAAAGGAGAGATCGCCTCCGCCCCAATTCCCCAAGGTGAGACCCCAGCCAAGGCTGCCGAGGAAAATGCCGATCACGTAATCCCAGTAGAAAAGCTGAAAGGCATATCCGGAAGTGAGTTTCATGGCGTTGGCCCACGATCCCCAGCACAACATGCTGACGACCATAAACAACAGCGCAATTCCGTAGGCCTCTGGTTGATACATGTCCCTCCTCCCTTTGCATCACACGTTCCGGTGCCGGTGCCGTCTGGCACAACGGAGCACCAGCGGCCGAAGGAGATCGCTTGCAGCGCAAAGACCCGTCTCTCTAGAAAACCACCTTGGCGGCGAGTTGGATAATGCGCCCTTCGCGGCTGCCGGTAACTTGTCCGAACGGACCCGTGGACCCGTTTAACTGAGTACTCACGGCGTTCCACTGGGTGTGATTGAAGGCGTTGTACATATCGGCGCGAAGCTCGGCGTGCAGACGCTCGGTGAAATTAATATTCTTGCCGAAAGCGATATCCCAATTGTTTTGCCCCGGTCCCCGCACTACGCCCGGGGACGCAGTGCCTTGAACGTTCGTGGGCGGCACCTCGAATGCGCTGGTGTTGAAATACTCTGCAAACGTGCGCTGGGAGTGCGGGAAATTAGGGTTCCGCAACATATCAAGGTTACCCAACCCGTTGTAGGGCGCATAATCGTTCGCCTGGTTACCAGCTCCGTTATAGACCGTCAGAGCATCGCCCGATTCCAAGGTCGTGATGGCGGAGATGTGCCAGTCGCCAAGAGCAGGCCGCACGTAGCGCGGCAGATGCTCCGCATACTTAGGCCCATAGATGGTCTCAAACAAGAAGCGATGCCGGTGGGAATAGGTTTCTTCTCCGTATGACCGGATGATGCTCTGTGGGTAGTTATAACCGGTGTCCTGCGTGCCCTGTCCATTGATGCCTCGATCCCCAAGCGTCTTTGAATAGGTGTAGTGAGTCAGAATCTGCAGCCCGTTGGTCAATTGGCGCTGGAATTTCACGATGCCCGCACTGTAGTTGCTGTTCAGACCGGGCTTCTGCAAGTAGATGTCGCCGAACCTACCGGAGTTATATGGCCGGGCGTTGTCATACGCGGTAATCGAGGGCCAACCCGTCCTGTAGGGCGGTACGTTAAGGTCATAGAAGTACCAACCGTTCCTTCCCTCCGCTCCCAGGTAAGAGACGGTGATCACAGAATTGCGGGCGACCTCCCGCTGGATGTCGAGCATGTAACGGTGGATGTAGGGGGTGGGAAACGACTGTTGGTTAGCGTAAAACACCGTTTGATAAGCCCCTGCTCCATAATAGCCCTGCCCCGCGCCAGTCGCGGCGGGGTAGGTTCCCAAGGCCACTTGCGGCGAGGCGGGGAAGACTTGAGAGCGGCTGGCCTCCTGCGGTGTGGAGTTATCGATTTCATAGCCGACGAAACCGCCGGGCACGCCCCCGTAAAGGGCTCCGGAAAGGAGATTCGATATCTGGCTCGCGCCGGAGTTGTAGTAAAGGCCGTATCCCGCGCGCACGACAGTCTTGGGGTTAAGCTGCATCGCCAGGCTGAGTCTGGGAGCGAAGTCGTGCTTGGGAGCCGGGGCATAGTGCTGCGGGACGCTGGGAGCGATTCCGGGAGTGGAAAGGGTGTCCGTTGCCGCCTCGTAGATCGCACAGCAAAGGCTGTTCGTGGCGAAGATGGGAATGGGCAATTCATAGCGAAGTCCGTAGGAGACCGTCAGCCGCTGAGTAACCTTCAGGTTGTCGTTGAAGTAAGCTCCGTAGTACGGGATGACCGCATTCGGTTCCGGGGCGAACGCTCCTACGGTGTAACTGAAGCGCTGATGGACAACGGAAGGCAAGCCGAGTAAGACGTCGGCGAAAGCGTCGCCGCCGACGCCCTGGCTCGCCGTGAAAATCTGCGGGCCGTTGCCGCAGTATGCCCCGGGGGCAGGCGCACAGCCATAAGCCACGTAGCGGACATTGTCGAAATCTTCTTCAGCTTTGCGGAGGTAGTTAAATCCGAAGGTCATGGTGTGACGCCCCCGAATCCAATTCAGGTTGTCCGAGAATTGCCGGGAGTTATTGGAAGCGAGAAAGTATTCTTCATAGCCTACGCTGGGTTGAGTAAAAAGTACGCCGTAGTTGAAGATATTCAAGCCGAGGATGCCCGTATTGCCCGCGCTGGCGGTGCCGGTATGCTCGAAGATCGAGTTAAAGGGGTTGGAGGAGCTATTGGCGTAGGAGATTTCCTCAGGGCTCAAGGTTTGCAGAGCACCGCTTCCGATTGCGAAGATGAACTCGTTGGTCAAATGCGAACTGAAGACATGGGCCTCGTCGATCGTGACGACGTGGGATTTGTCGCTTACATTGGCGTTGGCTTGCATCAGGTTGGGAACCAGGCCGCCAGCGTTGTTGGGTATGGCCTTGTATTGCGACCACGCGACAAACACGCTGTCTTTCGATGAGATGCGATAATCGTAGCGGCTATCCCAGTGGTAGGGCGTGACCGCCATCCGCGATGAATATTGGTAATTGGCGCCGTCATTGGCTGCAGTCGGCGCCAGATTGGCTTGGGGAAAGAGGTTGATGATACCCGTGATTTGCGAGCTGGCCGTCGCCGGATTGAAAAGCCCGGCGGTGACCAGGTTATTAAAGGGGATGGGGCTGCCGGTATAGGGGTTGTAGATCTGCCCAGCTGGGTTGGAACACAGACCATTCGCGGGATTGAAGGTGCCCGCATTGATCGGGCCGGTGCAGTCTCCAGCAAAGTCGCCCGCCCGCTGCGCCGCGCTTGGAACGATGGCCAGGTTGTTCGGTCCGGTGAGCGAATGCGGATTGCGCTCGTAGTTGACGAAGAAAAAGGCGCGGTCTTTCAGATTGAGAATCTTCGGGATGTAGATCGGGCCTCCCAGGCCGCCGCCGTACTGGTTGAACCGATATGCGCTCTTGGTCAATAACCCCTGCGCCTTGTTGATCGGAACCAGCGCATTGAGTGCATCGTTCTCGAAGTAATCATAGATTTCACCGTGGAAGATGTTGGTCCCTGCTTTGGTGGTTACGTTGACGTTGGTAAAGTCGCGGCCATATTGCGCTGAGAAGTCGGCGACGCCGATCTTCACCTCGCCGATGGATTCAGCTGAGGGCTGGAAGCTGCTGCCGCTTTCATAGTTTTCGTTCGCGTTCACGCCGTTGACATAGTATCCATTGTCCCGGGAACCCTCCGCGTTGCCGCCGGCGGTGTAATCCGCACCGCCGGATGTGTACGAGGCCCCGACTTCATAGGTGCCGCCCAGATTGATGTTAACGCGAGGAGATGTGCTGACGCCGGGGGTCAACTCAGTCAGTGACGTCCAGTTGCGACCGTTCATCGGCACACTCTCAATCTGTTCCTGGCTAATGGTTTGATTTAACTCCGCAGATTCAGTTTCGAGCAGCGGCGTGGCGGTAGTCACCACCACCTGCTCCGAGACCGCGCCCACCTGGAGTTGGAAGTCGTATCGGACCGCGGATTGCGGCGAAACCTGGAGAGGCTCGGAGACCGCCTTTTTGAACCCCGGAGATTGCACTGAAACCTGATAGGTTCCGGGCAGAAGCTGGGAAAACTCATAGTGGCCATTCGCATCGGTAACGCTGGAAGAAGTTTGATTGCGCTCGATGTCGAGCAGCGTCACCGACGCTTTCGCCAGGACTGCACCGGATGCTTCGGTTACCACACCGTCGATACTCCCGCGCTGAGAGAACTGCGCGAACGAAACCAGCGTGAAACCGCACAACGTCGGCAGCAGAACCATGAACCGCGCCGCGAAGGTCCGCATCGTGTGTCTCCTGACCTGGAGCAGGCACAACTTAGGTGCGTGGCGCCCGCCCCATTTGAAACGTTTCACGCAACAAAGGAGGCAAATCTACTCCCCCCAATTTGTAATTGTCAACCATTAAAAGTCTCGGGGCTGTTGCTACTTACCGCGGGCACGTTTGCCCACCCTCGATTTTCGTTCGGAGCCGTCGGAAGCAGAGGCATGCGGCGGGCCAACAGAGTTTCGCTTCTTTAACTCAGTCGGTAGCAGGACCCTTTTGGGTGCGGACCGCAGCCCGTCGATCCGCTGCATGAGAAGACGCGCGGCGGTCGCGCCCAACTGATATCCGGGCTGGTACACCGAGGTCAGGGGAGGAGCTGTGAACTTTGTGAGCTCAAGGCTATCAAAACCGGCGATCGACAAGTCTTCAGGGCATCGCAGGCCAAGTTCCCGAGCTGCCTGCAGAACCCCAAAAGCCATGAGGTCATTGCAGGCAAAAATTGCCGTAGGGCGCGGTAGCATATGCAGAAGCTGGAGCGCCGCCTGGTAGCCGCTCTCGGTATCGAACGAAGCTTCCCGTACAAATTCGGGCTCAATCTCTATACGCGCTTCCTTCAACGCTCGCCGAAATCCTTTTAAGCGCTCGTCTGCATTGGTCAACCCAAGTGGTCCAGCGATGATCGCCAAACGTCTATGCCCCGCCTGAATCAAATGGCGCGTCGCGAGATAAGCACCTTCTCTATTCGCCACCAGGACTGCGTCCCCTTTCCAGCCATCCGGCACGCGGTCCATACAGACCACCGGGACCGAGGCGGACGCATAGGTCCGGAGGTGGCTGGCTATGTCTCCACCCACTGCCGGAATAATGAGAAGGCCGGCTATGTGGTAGGAACGCAATTCTCGAACATACGAGGCTTCCTTAAAAGAATCATTATCGGCATTGCAAAGGATTACGCGAAAGGAACGCTTGTAGGCCACGTCCTCAACACCCCGAACCACCCCCGGGAAGAACGGGTTGGTAATATCGGGAATCACCATGCCCAGCATGTTGGTGCGATTCTTCCGCAGTCCTTGCGCCAGGGCGCTCGGTTGATATCCCATGCTGCGAATTGCCTCGATCACCCGTTCTCGCAGCTGCGGCCGAACCGTCGCGGTTTGATTGATCACATGCGACACCGTACCAATGGAGACGCCGGCACGCTCAGCGATTTGCCGCATTGTCACAGGTACTGTCATGGCTTGCTGCGCTCAAGCACGGGCGGTACTCGGCATTAGGAACGCGTAGCTGAAATCACTGCGCATCGACTACGCAACGGAATCCGACTCCTCCAGAGCGGTCCATACTGGCGGACATCAATAGCAGCTTGCCGTGCTCGTTCAGCTTGTAGGCCTGGGGGAAGTACCAAATCGAGCCTTGGGGCTGATAGTAGCTGCCGCCACGCAGAATGCCACCCCGGGTGTGTTCGTCCACGAACTCCTCTGTCCATTGCCATACATTGCCTACCATGTCCAGCACACCGAATGGACTGACTCCCTTCGGATGCGCATCGACAGGATCTGGGCCTCGCATGGTCCGTGACTTGTCCGGTAAAGGGACAGCGCTGTCTTCCCATTCGTTGCCCCAAGGATAGAGGCGGCTGTCCGTACCCTGGGCAGCGTATTGCCACTCCCATTCATGGGGAAGGCGCTTTCCAGCCCAGCTCGCGTATGCCCGCGCGTCGTCCTGGGAAACCCACGTTACCGGTTTGTTATCCCATCCCTGCGGATACGTCCCATCTTTCCAGTCGCGGAGAAAATTCAGGTCGTCTTTGGGATGATAGTGGCTAGACTCCAGGAACATCTTGAATTGATGGTTTGTGACCGGGTACTTATCAATATAGAAGGACTCGATATGCAGGGCGTGCTGGTGAAAGCGCCGCGGGGAATCCTCCCACGGATACTGGACATCGACACCAATGTCGTTAGATCCCTCGATTTCGATGCCGGAGACTTGGAACAGGAAATCACCCTCGGGGATCCTAACCATTCCCTCCGGCGCATCAGCTGTGGCTTTCGCCGGCTGAATCGGAACAATGTGCTGGGGTAATTCTTTCCACTGGTGGGAGTAATTGGCCAGCGGAGTGGCCGTCAGCGCTTTCATTTTGGCCATCAACGCCACGAGCCCCTCATCTGGCGCGCGGTTGGTTGCCAGAACGGCCCCGTACCCCTTGGCCTCGATCGAAAAGGCAAGTATTGTTCTTCCACCCGGCCGAGTTTGAGGCTTAAGTTCCACTCCGTGGTAAAGATCCCAGTAGCGAAATCCCGCCTGAGAAGGCACCTCGATCTGGTCACTCTCGATGTCGTACTCGTTTCGGTTCACAATCGTCCAGACGGCTTCCTCTCCCAGGGGCCAGCGGCTGGCGTAGACGCCGTAGCGGAGCATGGGAGACATCGGTTCCCAGTCTTTGCTAACCAAGAAGGGCGCTACCGCACGCTCGATGGTTGCAACCCGCCGTGTGGCTTCCGCGTCGCGCGGGGTGATTCCATTCCAGATGCCCCAGATGTTCTCCCAACTCACCCAACCAACTCCGTTGAAAAAAGCGAACTGGAGGTCGTCGGTTTTGTCACGATTCCACCGGTGCGAGATGTTTACCATGTGCCGCGTTTCAAGCCATTTGTATCTGTCTACCAGAGGAGTGAACGGAAACTGATATTGCCCCCACGTCATCACGTTCCAGGCCAAGGCTTCGTCCGATGGGCTTCCCTCGGGCTCAAAAGCAAGTGGATGGCCGGTTTTATCCGAGGCCAGCGAGAATGCCAATGGAACCCCGTCTTGCGTGTCACCGTTGATGCCGTCGGCACCGACTTCCGCCATCAGACCGGCGATCGCATCTGGCCACGGCATGCCCGGCTCGCGCGTTCCCTGGTCCCACATCATCATCGGGAACAACACCCGCACCCCACGGCGGTGGAAGTCGGCAATCATTTGCTTGACGCCGCCGACACCTCCCGGCATGCTGCGAATCATGTCCTGCTGATTTCGATTATCGATCCCCATGTTGGGGTAGGTCGGCCAGATCAAGACTGCATCAATTCCGCCGTAGCGCTTCTCGAGGTCGTCAAGGTAACGATCCACGGTGTACTTGCCGGTATCTGGATCGTAAAAGTAACGATCCTGAACCATCATCTGGGGCTGGATGAAACTCGACTGCGTCCAGTGCAGCGCCGGCAGATCGTATCTGCCACCGTCGTAGCCGATACGTATTCGGCGCTCCGTCCTCCAGTGCTTGATATCACCTAGCCAAGCCTCGTGTTCGGTCCGACTGCACGGCTTCGAGCCACCCTCCCACAGTCCCTTCATGATCAAGCATTCGGGTACGGGAATTTGTTGCCCTTTGGGCGAGAAATGCGAGTCTTGGGCGGGACAAGTCGTAACCACCAATAGCGCAACGGCGATTTGCGGGAAGAGGGACCTTAAGGTGGTTCTTTCTTCTTGCATGCGGTCGCAATATAGAACGTTTCAAACCAACCGTCAACGATCGACGCAATCTAAAGGGATGGAGTGCCTTCAACCAATTTCCATGGAAATCATTGAGCGCAGTCTGGCAGCTGTACCACCGCGAGCGGTTATCCTACGTTCGCTCGAGCATCTTACAACTCTAACTCAGTCAACCCTGGGTGCTCGTCAGGCCGACGGCCCAATGGCCAATGAAACAACCGGTCTTGCTCCTTGATAGCAAGATCGTTGATACTGGCGTGCCGCAGTTTCGATAGGCCTGCCGCATCGAACTCCCAGTTCTCATTCCCGTACGACCGGTACCACCTCCCTGACTTGTCATGCGATTCATAGGCGAACCGGACAGCAATCCTGTTTCCAGCGAAAGTCCAGAGTTCTTTGATCAGGCGGTACTCCAGCTCCTCACTCCACTTTCTGGTGAGAAATGCAAGGACCTCCGTTCGGCCGTGGAGAAACTCTGAGCGGTTGCGCCAGTGGCAATCGACCGTGTAGCCTCGTGCGACCCTCTCGGGGTCACGTGAATTCCAGTTGTCCTCGACAGCACGTATCTTCAGGATTGCCGTCTCTCTTGTGAATGGTGGAACAAGTTGTTGTATGGTCGGATTCGCTTGGGTAGTCATCATGCCTTCCTTTGTCTATCGGCCTTCGTGAACCAGCGTGGTAAGGAAATTCCCTTTCATTAAGGAGTGCACCCACTTGCCGTCACCTGCGGCCGTAGGTTTTGCTACAAGAGATTGTCGAGAAGCGATTGCTTTAGACCCGCAACCCTCGTGGGACTCCCAGGCCAGGCAAGAGTTGCGACGCCAGGTGATCCATCCGACTCCATACCGACGGCAGGTTCACGCGTTGACTTTAGCGGAACAAGTGAGTACATTGGCGTCGCGCAGGTATCTTTCAGTCACCTAGCGGCCCGGTCAGAGAATTTCACACCTACATAGTACTGCTGCCAGTCATTGCTGAAAATACCGGAGAGAAGCAACGTTCCGTAATTGCTGCTGTTAACGGCCATGGGATCGATCGTCCAGTCGCCCGACTGGACAAGAATGGTTTTAAGATGAAACCGGCGAAGCACGGGCTTCGATCGTTTACCCACGTCCCGGCGCTTGCCCGGTACAAGCTTTACTTCGTGGAGCGGTTAAGGCTATACCTTGAGAGCCGAGGACCCGGTCGTGCCGTCGGTCCTCCCTGACGCATGTCGTAATCGCATTCCAATTCGATTTCTTTCGTGAGGCCCGCATGGCTTGGCTTACCCGTCGCGATTTGCTTCGCTCTGGCTTGATGCTCTCGGTTGCAAATTTGATCGGTGGGCTGGTGAACCGTTCTCACGCATTGCTGGCACGCCACCCCGCTGCCACGTCCGCCGAAGCATTGGGTGCGCGAGCTCCGCGTGAGCATCTGCTGTTCGATTTTGGATGGAGGTTCATGCAGGGGCACGCCAGCGATCCCGAGCGCGATCTGGGGTTTGGCAAGGATCAGGAAGACTTCTCCAAATCAGGCGACTTTGAGTTTGCCCAAGAGAAGTTCGACGACTCCAAGTGGCGGCCCTTAAACCTGCCGCACGACTGGGCCGTCGAGTTGCCCTTCGTTCGTGATGAAGATTTGCAATCGCATGGCTACAAACCGTTGGGCCGGCGCTATCCCCAGACCAGCATCGGTTGGTACCGTCGCGTCTTCGACATACCTAAGGACGATGCCGATCGACGCATCACCCTGGAATTCGACGGCGCTTTCCGGAGCGCGCTGGTATTTCTGAATGGCTACTTCCTCGGCCGCAATGACAATGGCTATGCTCCCTTCCGCTTTGATCTAACAAATTTTCTGAATTACGGTGGCAAGAATTTCCTGGTTGTGCGCCTGGACGCCAGCTTCGGCGACGGATGGTTCTATGAAGGCGCGGGCCTCTACCGGCATGTGTGGCTAACCAAAACTGACGCCCTGCACCTCGGGCACTGGGAAAGCTACATCCGGCCCACCGTCCGGGGCAATGCGGCCACACTCATCCTGGGAACTGTGGTCGAGAACGAAAGTCGACGGGCCGAGAATTGCCGTGCACGCTGGCAGATCTTTGATCCGGCGGGAAAAATCGTCGCGACCGCGGACAGTGTGGCCCAGTCGATCGCTCCCAACGGCTCGGCCAACTTCACCGCAAGCACCAATCTCGAGAACCCTATGTTATGGTCACCCGATACCCCCAACCTTTACTCCGCAATGGTGTCGGTTGAATCCGGTGGAACAATCCGTGATGCCGAGCGGGTCGGCTTTGGCGTGCGTACCGCCACCTTTGATGCAGACAAGGGATTTTTCCTCAACGGCAAGCCGCTGAAGATCAAAGGCACTTGCAATCATCAGGATCATGCCGGCGTAGGCGCTGCCCTACCCGACCGTTTGCAGTTCTATCGCATCGCGGTACTCAAAGCCATGGGCTCCAACGCGGTGCGCACTTCGCACAACATGCCCACTCCCGAGTGGGTCGAAGCCTGCGACCGCCTGGGGATGATGATGATGTGCGAAACGCGCACCATGAGCTCCACCGCCGAAGGCTTGGCCCAGCTTGAGCTCATGGTCAAGCGCTACCGGAATTCTCCCGCAGTGATTCTCTGGTCCATGGGCAACGAAGAGTTCTTGATGCAGAAAACTCCGCCGGGCCCCCGCGTCCTGGCCGATATGGTGGCGCGAACCCACGAAACCGATCCCACGCGGCCCTGCACCGCTGCGGTCAACGGAAGTTATGAGTCGCACTTTTCCGATGCCTTGGATGTCATGGGCTTTAACTACAGCCTCGATGCGCCCGACGGCTGGCATCAGGCCCATCCGAAGAGGCCCTGCATCGGCTCGGAAACTGCAAGCACGGTGAGCACTCGCGGTATTTACTCGACCGACAAGTTGCGCAACTGGGTAAGCGCCTACGATCGGAATTATCCCGATTGGGCCGAGACCGCCGAGGTTTGGTGGAAATTCTATGCTGCGCGGGAGTGGATGGCAGGAGGGTTTGCCTGGACCGGTTTCGACTACCGCGGCGAGCCTACGCCCTACGGCTGGCCCTCCATCAACTCGCAGTTCGGCATTGTCGACATGTGCGGCTTTCCCAAGGACAACTTTTACTATTACAGAGCGTGGTGGGGTTCTGAGCCCGTGTTACATCTGTTCCCGCATTGGAATTGGGAGGGGCGCGAGGGTGAACCCGTTTCTGTTTGGGTGCATTCGAACCTTGACTCGGTGGAGGTTTTTCTGAACGGCACGAGTCAGGGTTTACAGAAGGTGCAGCCCCTGACGCATCTCGAATGGAAGGTGAAGTATGAACCCGGAGTATTGGAAGCGCGCGGCATGAAAGATGGTAAAGTCGTCCTGGTGAAAAAGCGGGAAACCACAGGCACGCCAGAGGCAATCCGCTTGACGGCCGATCGCTCGGAGATCAACGCCGACGGCGAAGACGTCGCCCTCATCAGCGTCGAGGTACTCGACAAGCAAGGCCGGGCCATCCCCACGGCGGACAACACGATCAGCTTCAAGGTCACCGGCGAAGGCGCGCTCCTCGGTGTGGGCAACGGCGATCCCAACTGTCAGGAATCCGACAAAAAGCCACAGCGCAGTTTATTCAACGGTCTCGCGCAGGTGATCGTACAGTCGAGCCAAACTCCGGGAACGATCACCCTCGAGGCTTATAGTGAAGACGAATCCCCGAAACTCGCGACGCATGTGACCGTCACCACCAAAAGAGTGGATCGGCGACCAGCGGTGGGTTGAGAACCGTCCACATCAACCCACGCAAAGCTGGCGCTCGCTGCTGGCCTCGCCTCTAGATTCCTACTCTGTAGTCGACTTCGGACGGTCGCTGGTCATCACTCGCACAAGGTGGCAGCGGGAAAATGTCCGACGTGCCATTGGATGACCCTTGCGCTGCTTGCAAAGCACATGGCCCCAGTCACTCGACCGGGTTCCGGTCGCCACCGGAGCAAATCACTTACGACCTTGATCGCGTTGTCCCCTGTCCGAGACAACTTTGCAACCCTCCCAACAATGCTGCAACGCGGTTCCCTAGCGTCGATATTGCTGTATACTCATGCCCTCTGTATTTTCTCCACTTTCGTGGAGACACGAGAGTGAGACCAACACTTTGACGGGGGTGAATCATGGCACAAGACCGACTCGCCACTCTCGGGTCGGGAGGCTCTATCGTATGGGCGGTTTTGCTCATCGTTTTCGGCTTCCTGGCCATCGCGCTTCCGTTAGGAACATCGCTCGGCGTCGTCCTGATCGTGGCCTGGCTGATCGTCCTCAGCGGCGGCTTTCAGTTCATTCACGCTTTCCAGTCGAAAGGCGCAGGTAGCATTGCCTGGAAGCTGCTGGTCGCTGTCGCTTATCTGATTGCCGGCATCTACTTCCTGTTGCATCCACTCTTGGGACTGGCGTCTTTCACTCTGGCGTTGGCCTTCTTCTTTGTTGCCGAGGGCGTGATGGACCTGATCGCCTACTTCCAGAATCGCAGTGCCGAGGGATCGGGCTGGATTCTCTTCGACGGCATCGTCACGTTGATTCTAGGCATCCTGGTCTGGAGGCACTGGCCTTCAACTTCAGGGTGGGTGATCGGGACCCTGGTTGGAATCAGCATGGTCATGACCGGAACCACGCGCCTTATGATCAGTCTGGCCGTGCGTCGCCTTTCGGGGGTGTCGCCTAAAGGACGAGTAATCGACAGGGTCGCGTAAAACGACGCGGGTTGTCGCCAGCCGTCCGCCGGGCTCATTTTCTCCTCGGGCCCGGCGAAGACGAGATTTAGAACCGCAAAAATCGATGCGGACAACGCGGATCGTTGAACCTTTTGACCAGTCGCCAAATGCTCCCGGTCGGCTTGTGAGTGAGAAGTGAATAAGACCGGCCACCGCATCTGAACAACTCGATCGGCGCCTCGTGGCCGAGGGCCGATACGAGTCGATGGTCTCGCGTCATGAATGTGCCTGCTAGCTTTTCGCCACCGCGACCACCTCAGCCGTGCGGTTCGAGAGCAACGGTCAGGTAAACACCACTGTCTTTCTGCCATAGGGAAGGACGCGGTTGAGGGCGTGGAGCCGAACCGCTCTACCTAGTACCTGACGCTCCAAGTCTCTCCCTTTGGCAATCATGTCCTCGACCGAGTCGCGGTGGCTCACCCGGCACACGTCCTGCTCGATGATCGGACCCTGGTCTAATTCTTCGGTGACATAGTGACTGGTAGCTCCGATCAGCTTTACACCCCGCTCATACGCCTGGGTGTAGGGTTGTTTTCCGATGAATGCGGGAAGAAAAGAATGGTGAATATTGATGATGCGATTCGGAAAAGCCTGCACGAACCTTGAGGTCAGAACCTGCATGTATCGCGCCAGTACAATCACATCCGTATTAAGTTCACGGAGCAATTCGAGCTCATGAGCTTCTTGACTCTCCTTGGTGAGCGGTGCGATGGGAAAGACAAAGAACGGAACGTTGTGCCCGCGAACCAGGGGTTCGAGATCTGGATGATTACTGAGCACCGCCGCTAGATGTACGGGCAGTTCGCCAATTTTGTGGCGGTATAACAAGTCCACAAGGCAATGGTCATATTTCGAGACGAAAATCGCCACCCGGTACTTTTTTTCGGAGTATGACAACTGCCAGGACATCCGGAAACGCTCGGCAATGTCGCCGAAGCATCTTTCGAGTTCCCCCTCTGCCAGACCGAATCCTCTTAGTTCCCACTCGATCCGGTGAAAGAAAATTCCTTGGGGTACGTCGATGTGCTGCTCTGCATGCACGATGTTTCCGCCGTTCTGGTAAATAAAGGAAGAGACCTCAGCGACCAGCCCCTTTTGGTCAAGACACGATATAAGCAAAACAGCAGTTGGCCCCACCGGCTACCCTCCTTCGACAGAATTCCTTGAAGATGAAATTGGAGTCGGCTCTAGTTCATCAGGCGCTCATTCCGCAAACCATCAACGCTTGCAGCCCTGAGTTGGCCGTATGCTACGGAAACGAGCATGGTTAGTTTGACCTCCGTACCGGCATGGCGTTCGCTCGAGCCCCCCAGCTTACCTCAAACTTGGAGGCGGTTGTCCCAGGCCAGACAAGGCTGGCAGCTCACCGTTCCCTAGCCTCACCATGCTTTCAATCGTGCGCTCCATAAAGCGGAGGCTGAGTCTGCTTTCCCTGCTCTCATCTCCACACTCTTGCAGGCTGTTACTGTACCGAGGAGTGTCGTCCGAGTAATCGCGACTGGATGACAGACTAACCCTTCTAAACAATCAACGGCAGCCATCGAAATTGTACTTTTTCGTCGGCCCCACATGTAGGTGGCTTCTGCCGCGGCGAGTTGACAGATCTCCCAAGAAACCAGCAGCGTCTTTTACGGCTGGCGCAGAAATCTAAACCCTATCGGGAGGAATAGATTTTCAACTTACGGCTTGACTGTTGATGGTCGAGTGCCTACCATTGGATCTAAGTGATGGTCGAATGTCTTCTATGGCTAAACAAAAACCGGAACGCGCGAACCTTCTTCAAGGCACCCTTGACATGTTGATCTTGCGAACTCTTCTTTATGGCCCTGCTCACGGCCACCAGATCGGCAAGCATATTCAGCGGACCACGAATGATTTTCTTCAGACCCAGCATGGCTCGCTTTACCCTGCGCTGCACCGGCTGGAGCGAAGGGGATGGGTCACTTCGAAATGGGAGATGGCTCTCGATCGGAATCGGGAATTCAAGTACTACCGACTTACGGATAAGGGAAGAAAACAGCTTGTCGTCGAAGAATCTCAATGGAAGCAGATGGCAGAAGCTGTGGCGCGGGTGATGTGGCCCGCAGCTGAGGAGATCTGAGATGAGATGGTGGCAGATCGGGAAACGCAATGCCGATTTGGAACGGGAACTGCAATCGGACCTTCAACTGGAAGAAGAAGAGCAGAGGGAACACGGTATTGCTCGAGAAGAGGCCCGCTACGCCGCCCTGCGCGCCTTCGGAAATCCGAGTGTAATTAGCGAGCAAACTCGCCAGGTCTGGAGTTGGGACAGGCTCGAGACTCTTCTCCGCGATCTCAAAATCACCATCCGTATGCTCGCGCGGCAGCCGGGATTTTTAGCGGTGGCGGTGCTGGTGATCGCCGTTGGCATGGGCGCGACTATCTCGCTATTCACCGTCGTCTGGTCGGTGCTCCTGAAACCTCTGCCGTTCGACCACCCGGAGCAACTCGTCCGGCTCTACGAAAGCGGCGAAAGGTTTCGGGCGAACGTCGTCGCCCCCGGCATTTACGGCGAGTGGAAACGCGAGAGCCGATCGTTCTCCGATCTCGCGCTTTATCAAGACTTTCCGCAATACAATCTCTCCGAAGGAGGTGCGCTGCCCGAACAGGTCCGGGCAACGATCTGTTCCTGGGACCTTTTCGCCACGCTCGGTGTCCAGCCCAGCATCGGACGCTCCTTCACGCCGGAGGACGACCAGCCTTCCGCCAACGGTACCATGATCCTCAGTTGGTCACTTTGGAAACGCCGCTTCGGCGGTGACTCTTCCATCATCGGCCGCAAAATCAATCTGGATGCCAAACCTTACACCGTGATTGGCGTGATGCCGCGTTGGTTCGCTTTTCCCGAGCAGAAGGTACAGATCTTCCTTCCCGTGTACCATGAGCGAACGCCCGCGGAGATGGCCCAGATCAACAACCACGAGTTCATCGTCATTGGAAGGCTGAAGCCCGGCATCACTCGTGAGCAGGCCACACAGGAAGTCTCGGCCATCGTGCGCCGCATCCACGACGCCCATCTCGACCTTCCGTTCATGAGCAGCGGCGCAGGGATGCGGCCGCTCATCGATTACCTGGTGGGCAAAATCAAGCCCGCGCTTTATATGCTGCTGGCCGCCACCGGTTGCATGCTGCTGATCGCGTGTCTCAACGTTGCCAACCTGCTGACGGCCCGCTCTGCGGCACGAGCACGCGAAATTGCCATCCGGAAAGCGCTCGGTGGCGGTCGCTTCCGGCTCATTCGTGAGCAGCTCATCGAAACGTTCGTGCTTTTCTCGGTCGGAGGAGCAGCAGGCCTCGCTCTCGCCTACGCGGCTCTCCGATGGTTCGTCATCACGCGAAGCGACATGGTGCGCGCGGAGTCGATCGGCATTGACGCTGTCGTGGTCGCAACCGTCGCGGGACTCGTGTTGATTTGCGCTCTGTTCGCCGGACTCATCCCGGTGCTGTCAAGCAGCTCGGGGAACCTTGTCGCGGCGCTGCAAGAGTCTTCGCGGAGTTCCACCTCGTGCTCTTCGCGTACCGGTGTGCGCAAAATGCTCGTGGGCGCCGAAGTTGCGTTCACCGTGGTTCTGCTCGTCAGCGCCGGATTGCTGCTCAAGAGCTACATGCGGCTGCGGTCGAATGACCTGGGCTGCGCGACCGACAACATCCTCACCATGCATTTCACTCTTCCGAAAGTACAGTACAGCAAGCCGGCGCAGCGCGTGGCATTCTTCGACGATCTGCTCGCGCGCGTGCGGGCGTTGCCCGGAGTGGACGCGGCTGGCCTGGTCCGCGCGCTTCCCGGCGAAGGATACTTCGGCGACGGCAGTGTGACCATCGCCGAGCATCCGCCCTTGCCGCTGGGGCAGGCGCTACTTGCGATTGTTCGCTGGGGCGATCCCGGCTACTTCGCGTCGATAAAAACCCCATTTCTCCGCGGGCGCACCTTCGGTTCCGATCAGCGTCTCGATGGCGCCAACGAAGCCATCATCAGCGCCGAGTTCGCGCGGCAGTTTTTTCCAAATGAGGACCCGATCGGCAAGCACCTGATCGGCTTCGGGCGGGGGAGTTACGAAATCGTAGGTGTCGTCGGTGACACCCGATACGAGCTGGCCGAGCCACCGGAGCCGATGATGTATTTTCCGATCGATGCCGGCACGGAAAGCAGCGCCGCCCTCATCGTCCGCGCCGCACGCGATCCCCAGAGCCTAGCACTTCCCATTCAGAAGGTCATCCAGCAGATGGATCGCGAACTCGCCGTCTCGGACGTGCTTACGATGAATCAAATCATCAACCAATCTTCGCTCGACGCAAATTTCGAAGCAACATTGCTGGCGGCCTTCGCGGGCATATCGCTGTTGCTTGCCGCCGTGGGTCTGTTCGGCGTGCTCGCATACTTGGTGACGCAGCGCCGCACGGAGATCGGTATCCGGCTGGCACTCGGGGCGCAACGAGAACACGTCTTGCATCTGATGCTGCTCGATGGCCTCGCTCCTGCGTTGGGCGGGGCTGCCGCAGGCTCGCTCCTCGCCATCGCGGCCGCGCAACTGATCCGCTCCAGCTTGTATGCCACCAAACCGCTTGACCCTGCCGTGTTCGCCGGTGTCATCGGACTTCTGTTCGGGGTTGCGACTACGGCGTGCCTGCTACCGGCGTGGCGCGCCTCGCGCGTACAACCAGCAACGGTTCTACGCAGCGAGTGATGTCGCGGGGTGCCGACAAGCAAACGGGACGGCCTGATATCGCTCGCTACTCCTGAGAATCTTTTCTACGTGGTTGGCGTTCTGACGAGCAAACCGGGACTTGAGAACAGCGTGCCGCGCGGTGGAGCTTCAATGAACTTGCCAGGTGAGACGGAGGCGGGCTCTGCCGGGAAGCAGCGCTGTGCATTGCGAGGAAAAACCATCGGACGATAGACCCCGATGCCTTGAAAATCCCCGCCCCGAAGAGGCGGAATCTACGTGACGGAGAACGTCGCTTCTCCATTTCGCGCTGAACCAAGACATGTGAGCCACAGGATTGGCCCATTATTATCGACCAGCTCTGGGGAATCGACTTTGGTGGCGGCACACCCAACAATGGTGCTACCAATGACCTCTTCTTCACCGCGGGTCCGTTCGGTAACGTCGCCGGAACGTTCGGAGTAATCCAGCCCAAACAACTTGAGCTGAGTTGTCGAACCCCGAGCACGATCTCCCCTCGCCTTTGGCAGTCTTCAAAGGCGGGGGGTTCAAACCAAGAGTCGAACCAAAGCGGACTCACAGACAAGCTGGACGCTGGGTGGACCAGAGATCATCTTGTAGCAAGAAAACTACCCCGCCTCGATTTCCCACCGAACGAAGACGAGGTGATCGCGAGCTGACTCTCAAGTTTCCAGCAACGAGCTCCCGTCCCACCCTTCGGTTGCGCATCTTGCTTTTTCGTTCTGCCTTCCGTGACACTCCCCACGGCTAAAGCCGGGGGATTCTTTCCCGTTTCATCCCGCAATGCTGGCTGCCGCCAGTCTCACTCGCAGTCCGCGGGCGTTTAACGTCTCCGGGTGTCCCTCGGCGACCAGGCGCAGACCTTCGCAGCGTATGTTCTTCGCAGCGTTCCCATCCCGCGCGTGCTGCGTCCCGCACCCCGGGCAGCTCCATGCTCGCTCCGAGAGCGAAAGCGCGTCGTTTTGATAACCGCATGCTGAGCAGAGCTTGCTGGAGGCAAAGTACCGGCCTACCTGGACAAAGTGTTTGCCATGCCACAACGCTTTGTACTTCACCTGGCGGAGCAACTCGCCAAATGCGGCGTCCCGCCATGATTTCGCCTGCTTGGTTCTCGCCAGCGATTTCAGGCTTAAGTTCTCGAAACAGAGGATCGACCACGAGCGGACGATTCTATGAGACAACTGGTGCAGAAACTCCTGGCGCAGGTTGGCCGTACGGTGGTGGACTTTGGCCACTCGCAACCGGGCTCGGGCCCGATTCCGGCTGGCCGGCCGCGCCCGCGACAGACGGCGCTGCGCCCGCCGCAGTTTCCTCTGCCCAGCCCGATAGTACCGCGGCGCACCAACCTCACTGCCGTCGGAGCCCACCAGAAAGTTCGGCGGCGCAAGCACCAGATCGAAGCCGATCGCCTCCTCTTTCCGTACCTCAACCTTACTCTCCGGCAGTGTAAACTCCACCACCAGAGTTACGAACCAGTGGCCCACGGCCGTGCGCTTGAAGGTGGCGCTCTTCGTCGCGCCCTCGATCTCCTGGGACTGGCAAATCCGCACCCGGCCAATCGAAGGGACGTAGACGCATCCAGTCTTCACCCCAACCCGTTGGGGTATGCGGAACGACTGCCGGGCCGATTTCTTCTTCTTGAATTTGGGAAAGGCCGCCCGATGGGCAAAGAAATTCATGTAGGCACGCCGCAGATCGGCTAGAGCCTGTTGCAGCATCTGCGAGTCAAAATCGTACAGCCAGGGTTCGGTCTTCTTCAGCTGGGTGAGCTCGGCCGAGAGCTCGTTCCAGGGCTTGCCCCTTTTGTGCTGCTTATAATGCTCTGTTGAAACTTGATGATAGTGTCCCCTACAGAACTTTTTAGAAATGTCCCCTTAGACTGAGACCTCCAGCCGGAGGAGGTCGGTTGAAGAGGACAGCCATGAGCGGTGGGGAGCTGGAGCGTGTGGCCGTGATGGGGC
>DASPVV010000148.1:0-22649 GCA_035622175.1 Terriglobales bacterium
TGGGCGGTCAATCGCGCTAGCCTGACGCGGGCCACGATAGCTGCGCTGATGACCATGTCTTGGCCCGCGGCCTACGCCCAGGGCCAAGGGCAAGCACAAACCCTGCCGCAAGTCTTCCCCGCCGATGTTCAGCCCACGAACGACCTGCCCAATCCGTACACAACCATCGACCACTTTGGAGTGCTCTACGACCGAGTATGGGGAGCAACGAGTGCTGTGGCGATCGATCGTGATGGCAAATCCCTCTGGGTCGGGGACCGCTGCGGCGCAAAACAGGCGCCTGCGGGAGTTCCAAATTTGAGCCCTTTTGCGACCGACAGTTGCGCCGGTTCAAAGCTGGACCCCATTCTTAAGTTTGATCATCTTGGAAAGCTGATCAAACATTTTGGCGCCGGCATGTTCATTTTTCCGCACGGCATTTTCCTTGACCACGACGGAAACGTATGGGTGGCGGACGAGCGTGCGGCAACTGCGCCGGAACTCGAGGAGTCTCCCGGGGCCAAGGGAAAAGGGCTCACGGTGGTCAAATTCAGTCCCGAGGGCAAGGTCCTGATGACACTGGGGACACCGGGTGTGGGGGGTGATCCTCCGAACGCCTTCCAGGCGCCGACGAGTGTTGTGATCGCTCCGAACGGCGACATTTTCGTCGCGGACGGACACGGCGGCCCCGCCCCGGGATCGACGACTTCACGCATCGTGAAGTTCGACAGGAACGGGAAATTCATTAAAACCTTCGCTACGCTCGGTCACGGGTCCGGGCAGCTCTATCACCCTCACAGCTTGGCCATCGATTCGGGAGGACGCCTGTACGTCGCCGACCGCTCGAACTTCCGCATCGCGATTTTCGATCAGGACGGCAACTGGATTGACGCGTGGTATCAATTCGGCAGGCCGAGCGGGGTCTACATCGACAAAGAGGACGTGATCTACGTCGGGGACTCCGAATCCAACGCCGTCCAAGATCACGATGGCTGGGAACGGGGGATTCGCATTGGGAACGTCAAAGACGGCAAGGTGCGGTATTTCATTCCCGACACGCGAAAAGGGAAGGTCAGCAGTGGGAGCGGTCCGGAAGGCGTTACGGTGGATGACCAAGGCAACGTGTACGGGGCGCAGGTCGGCCAGCAGGATGTTGTGAAACACATCCCCTACAACCCCGACCATCAATAAGGATCCATAGGAGCCCGGGATGCCGCTCACCGAGAAACTTCTGCGAAGCTTGGCCTGCTCGTCTGCCGTCGCGCTGTTCGCCTCCCTTTTCGCGGCGCCCGCGCCCCTCGAGGCCCAGCAACCCCCAAAATTCAAAGTGGATCCCGCCTGGCCTCTCGAACTGCCCAGCAACTGGATTCTGGGACAAGTCGGCGGCCTCGCCGTGGACTCCCATGACCACATCTGGGTGCTCCAGCGTCCGGGCTCGGACACGGCCGACGAACTGGGTGCAGCGCAAACTCCGCCGCGCTCGATTTGCTGCTTCGCCGCGAAGCCGGTGCTCGAGTTCGACACGAGCGGCAAGTTGCTCAACGCCTGGGGCGGCCCCGGTCCCGCCGCGGCGGGATACGACTGGCCCAAAACCGAACATGGCATCCACGTGGACCGGAACGACAATGTGTGGATCGGCGGCAACGACCCGGCCGACCGCATGGTACTGAAGTTCACCCGCGACGGCCGCTTCCTGATGCAGATCGGCAAGCCCTCGACCGACCCGATGAACAGCTCGCGCACCGACATCCTCGGCCGCCCCGCCGGCCTTGACGTGGACGAGGCCGCGCACGAGGTCTACATCGCCGACGGCTACGGCAACCGACGCGTGATCGTCTTCGATTCCGAGACGGGAGAGTTCAAGCGCCTGTGGGGCGCCTATGGCAACCAGCCATCCGACGTCGACCCCGGCCCCTACGTGCCCGGGGCCCCGTCCGCTCAGCAGTTTCGAACTCCCGTCCACTGCGTTCACATCGCGCACGACGGTCTGGTGTACGTCTGCGACCGCTCGAACGACCGCATTCAGGTCTTCAGCAAGCAGGGCAAGTTTGTGAAGGAGTTTCCCGTGCGTCCCGAGACGCTCGGCATCGGCTCGGCCTGGGATCTCGCATTCTCTCCCGACAAAGGCCAAAGCTTTCTGTTTGTCGCTGACGGTGAAGACAATGTCATCTGGACCATCCAGCGCAGCGACGGCAAAATCCTCGGTTTCACCGGCCACAACGGACGCAATGCAGGCCAGTTCCACTGGATCCACCAGATCGCCTCCGACTCCGCCGGAAATCTCTACACCGGCGAGGTGGATACCGGCAAACGCATCCAGCGCTTTGTGATCGCCAAGGAGTAAGCCTGGTACCCCGCACCGGCACTTGAGGAACAGACCGCGACCATCGGCCGCGAATGGATGGCGTAAGGTTCGCGGCCAGCCACGCAATCACTGTGCTGGCATGCCACTTGAGCCGCTACGCGGGATACTCGAGAAGAGAACGATCGGCAGCAATTGCGGTCCCTGCTATCCTGGGCGATGAACCGAGCGCCTGCGCTTGGGATACTGATCGCCGCAGGCCTGGCTCCTTTTACTCGACCGGGTTGCCGTCCGGGTCGATCTTGTGTACCTCGCCCAGGTTGAGTTCGCGAATGCCAGACTCGACCTTGGCCATGTCTCCGACCACGACCCACACCAGGTGGCCGGGCAGGATGTACTTCTTGGCGATCTGCTCCGCGCTGTCGGGCGTGAGTGACATCGCCCTCTGCGTGAAGGTGTCGTAGTAGTCCTCGGGCAGATCGTATTGCAGGATCGTACCGTAGGCGCCGGAGACCTGCTGGTCGGTTTCGAAGGTCCCGGGCAAGCCGAGCGTGGAGTTGTTTTGCTCGTCGGTCACTTCTTCTGCGGTAATCGGTTTTGGCCCCACGATGCCGGTGTACTCCTTCACCAGCTCGGCCATGGAGTCTTTGGTTTTATCGGTCTGCACGGCCGAAATACTGATAAACGGCCTCTGGCCGCGAGCGTTCGGCAGCTGGCTGAACACGCCATAGGACCAGTGCTTATCCTCGCGCAGGTTCATGTTGATGCGGGAGCTGAATTTGCCGCCGAAGATGTCGTTGACCAGCTGCAGATAGACCGCGTCGGGGTCATTGCGCGGGGGCGCCAATTGCGCGCCACAAATCACGCTCTGGCCGGAGCCGGGGCGATCGATGAGATAAACGACGTCTTTTTCCGGTTGCGGCACCTGAGGAAGGGTTTTGCGCGGAACCTCGCCGGGTTTCCAGGAAGCGAAATGTGTTTCCAGCTTGGGTGTGATCTCCGCCAGCGACGTGTCTCCGACCACGAGCAGCGTGGAGTTATTCGGTTTGAACCAGGTTTCATGGAACTTGACCAGGTCTTCGCGGGTCATGTTGGCCACGCTGGCTTCGGTGCCCGTGCCCGTAAAGGGGACGGCATACGGATGTCCCTTGCCGTAGATCAAGCCGGGAACGACGCGCAATGCCATCATATTGGGCGTAACTTTCTCGCGCTTGATGCCAGCAATGCGCTCCTTCTGAAGACGAACGAACTCTTTCTGGGGAAATGCGGGATGCAGGATGAGGTCGGCGTAAATATCGAGTGAGTTGTCCATGGTGGACTTGAGGGTGTTCAAGCTCACCAGGGACCAGTCGAGATTGGCGCCGGCATTGAAGTTGGCGCTGAGCGATTCGAGCTCTTCGCCGATCTTCAGCGAATCACGAGTGGGCGTGCCCTCTTCCAGCATGCGCTGCGTGAAACTGGCCGTGCCGGGTGCGTTCGAGGGATCGGCGGCGTAGCCGCTGTCGACCATCAGGGTGAGGTTCACGACGGGAGCCGTGTGGCGCTCGGCCAGCACGATCTTCAGTCCGTTGGCCAGCGTGGCCTTCTGCAAAGCAGGCAGATCGAGCGACTCGGGGCCACCGGGGGCGGGCTCTTTCGAACGATCGAGTCTGGCCCCGGTTTTGAAATCGGTGGGATAGGGCTCGACGGCGAGGATGTAGTCGCCGTCGCTTAGCCAGTCATCGGCGGTTTTCTTCACCGCAGCCGGCGTCGCTGTCTTCACTTGCTTCAGATAGTCCTTGTAGCAGTCGGGATTGCCACGATAGGTCTGGCAGCGTGCCAGCAGGTCGCTCTTGCCGCCGAAACCGCCAACGCGCTCGACCATGCGCGCATAGTTGCCAAGAATCTGGATCTTGGCGATCGCGAGCTCGGTTTCGGTGGGGCCGTACTTGAGGAAATTCTGCAATTCCTCGTCCGCTGCCTTTTCCACCTTCTTCAAGTCGCCGCCGGGAACAGCGGTGAGGGTGAAGTCGAACTGTCCGCCGATCTCATTCGTGTCGTTGGTGGCAGTCGCTTCGGTGGCGATCTGATCCTTATAGACCAGGCGTTTGTACAGGCGCGAAGCTTTGCCGCGGCCGAGAATTTGTGCCACTAAGTCCAGCTGCACTTCCTCGGGCGAACCGTACTCGGGAACGTTCCAGACGCGATAGATGCGCGCTTGGGGAACGCGGTCCTGTACCCAGCCGCGATGGGTGCCGCTGCGCTTCGCCACCCACACTTCCTGCTTGGCAATGGGAGGGCCGGCAGGAATCTCGCCATAATACTTTTCGACCTTTTCCCGGGCCTGGGCCGGGGTGATATCGCCTGCGATCACCAGGGTTACATTGTTGGGGCCGTAGTAGGTCTTGAACCACTCCTGCACGTCGCCTAGCGAAGCGGCGTCGAGATCCTGCATCGAGCCGATCACCGTCCATGAGTAAGGATGGCCAACGGGGTAAGTGTTTTCGGTGATGATCTGCTCGGTAACGCCGTACGGCTGGTTTTCACCCACGCGCTTTTCGTTCTGCACCACCCCGCGCTGCAGGTCCAGTTTTTTCTGATCCAGCACCCCCAGCAGATGGCCCATGCGGTCGCTCTCGGCGAACAGAAGGTAGTCAAGCATGGAGCTCGGGACGTTTTCGAAGTAATTAGTGCGATCGTTGTTGGTGGTGCCGTTCAGGTTGGTGGCGCCGATCTTCTGCATGGCGTTGATGTAGCTGTGATTGAAGTTGTCGCTGCCGCTGAACATGAGGTGCTCGAACAAGTGGGCGAAGCCGGTCTTGCCGAGCTTCTCGTTTTTTGAGCCCACGTGGTACCAGGTATTGACGGCCACGACGGGAATCTTGTGGTCCTCATGCACGAGGACGGTCAGGCCGTTGGCGAGCACAAACTTGGTATAGGGGATGTCGGGAATGGGGATGTCTATGCCGGTGCCGGCCGCGGCTGGCTTCTGCGGGGCAGGCTTCGACTGCGCCGCTGCCGGGAGAAGGTTGCCGGCCAATAACACCATCAGTGCGAGTACAGGCAGATCATAAAATTCCAGTCGGTTCTTCATCAGGGCCTCCGCCCAACGTGAACATCCGTTTCCCTGGTCGCATTTGATTTCACTGGGTCTCACGGACCACTACAACGGTACGGTTTCTCGGCCCGGGATTCAACTTTGTCCCAGTGACAAGGTCCTGTTCCCGGCCTCCAAGGGCCAAGATGGGCCTGCGCCAGGAGGCATCGATCAGGACAGGCGCCCAGTTTAATCTTCTGAGGCGTGGACCACGAAATGCTTGCTCAAGTTGCCCGTTGCGTTGTCACGTAACCGCCAAATGACCACATTCGGCCACGATGCAAAGCTCATCGTCTGACCGAGTTTACATCTCAGAATCCGTAGGTGTGGGTCCGAGTCCAACCGCCGCCATCAATTTAGGAAGGGCCGACATCGGGCAGACCGGCTGGTTCAACGGCATAACTTCTGCAGGTTGATGCCATTGTGTCACCGTTCATTACACCGGGTCTCGATACCGCCTGAGTCGCACCGCGGCGGTGAGGAACACGGCAGCTACTGCGAACCCGATCCAGAGACCCGGTGCGCCCAGAAATCTACCCGGCGTGATGTGGGTCATGGGACCGAATGGGAACATCTCTCCCGCTGTGAAATCGGTTGGCGCGCCTCCTCCGATCAAGCGTGTTCCGACCACGGCAGCGAAATGCGACGTGTGCAAGACAAGCTTCTCGAGGGCGGCTATGGCGACTACCGGCAAGGCTGCCCATAACAAAGGTGCGCGGCGAGCCCAGCCAGAAACCAACAGCACCCAGCAATAGGCTGGAAAAGGCCAGAGGGCGTGCGCGGTCAGAATGTGGTACGTCAACAGCCCCCACATCTGAAGAATCGACAGCTCGTTCCACCACGACGCCAAACTCACCCCGTTCGCCGGTAGCACGATGCTGCTCAGCAGCAGCATGATCAGGTGTGTGGCCAGCGTGATCGCAATCGTGAAAAGGGGCAGAATGACCAGCGGAATGCTGGCTTTCGCGAGCACGGTCGTGAGGTCGGAAACCGGTAGCGATTTCCAGAACAGGATGCTGCGGTCGCGGCGTTCGCTATACAGCGCATCGGCAGAATAGAACAGACTCATCAGAATCAGGGTGCCCATCATCACACCCGCCACCACGGCGTAGGGCAGCGCGACGGTTTCCCAGTGCTTCATGGGGTTCGTCGTTGCTAGGCCGTGCATTCTGGCGAGCCAACGCGTGATGTTGATCAGAAACCCGAATAGGCACACCGCCGCGATCGCCAACTGGCCAACATAGATCCAGCGGTTTTCCCACACTTCGCGTCGCACCGACCAGTAGAAAGGCTGGGTGTGCGACAGGCTCGCGGTGGCCACGGTTTCCGAGTCCACCCCAGATTCGCGCAGAACGTTGGATTCGGTATTCATCGGGCTGCTCCTTGTGCCGGCCCTCTGGGATTGCCCATCACGGCAACAAACAGGTCCGCGATGTTTGGTGTGCGCACCTCGCCAAGGGCGGCGAGTTGGTGACGGGCAACGTGGTCGAACAGCAAGATGCAGCGCCCGAGCACCTGGCGCTCGTAGATTGGCTTGAGCGCCCGCGCCGCCGCAAGATGCTCCGGCTTCACCATCACCTCCGCATAGCGCGCCTCGAATTCCTCCATGCTGCAACTGAGAACGATGCGTCCGTGATTGATGAACATAAGATCGGTAAGCACCTGCTGAACCTCTTCCACCTGATGCGTGGTCACGATAATCGTTCGGCTGCCGTCGAAATAGTCATTCAGCAGGGAATCGTAAAACTGTTTGCGAAACAGGATGTCAAGACCGAGCGTCGGCTCGTCGAGCACCAGCAATTTCGCGTCAATCGCCATCACCAGAGCAAGGTGCAGTTGAACCACCATGCCCTTCGACAGTTCCCGGACCTTGCGGTGATGCGCGATGGCAGTCTTGGCGAGAAACCCCTCCGCTTTCCTACGATCGAATCGCGCATGCACGCCGACCATGTACTCAAGGGCCTGCGAAACCCGCATCCAGCGCGGCAGTACCGCGACATCCGCGATGAAACAGACTTCACGCATGAGTTCATCGCGCTGGTTCCAGGGGTCGCGTCCGAGGACCTTCAGTTCTCCCCGATAGGGAGTCAGGCCGAGAATGGCGTTCAGGGTGGTGGTCTTGCCGGCGCCGTTTGGCCCGATCAACCCGAGAATGTGGCCTTCTTCGACGCGTAAATCGATACCATCGAGCGCGACCGTTGTGCTGAAGGCCTTTCGCAGGCCGCGTGCTTCAATGACTGACATGCTCAGCGCTCCTCCTTCTTGGCGCGATCCGCAGCAGCAGCATCCAGCAGCTCTTTCGGCGTCAACCCGAGCCGCTCGATGGTTGCGTACACTCGCGGCCACTGTTCGGAAAGAAACTTCTGGCGTTCGGCTTTGAGCAGCAGGTTGCGCGCACCGCTCTTCACAAACATGCCGAGGCCTCGCCTCTTCTCAACCAGTTCTTCGTCCACCAGTTCCTGATAGGCTTTAAGAACCGTCAGCGGATTTACCCGATTTTCAGCGGCGACGTTTCGCACGGAAGGCAGCGGATCGCCTTCCTTGAGCACGCCGTCGAGTATCATCGCGACGACGTGATCGCGAAGCTGCCGGTAAATGGGCTGACCGTCATTCCATTCGAGATCCATCGGATTCCCTGCTTGCCTCAGCGACAACCGCTCGCTCAGTTGCTCTTCACCAGGTCCATGTGGGCATGCATCGGCTTGTCTCCCGGCATCATGTAGGTCCAGTCTTCGATGTGATGGTTCGCATCGATGATGGTGAACAGGGCATGGTACATGTGTCCGTGCTCGTTGCCACCGGAAAGGTCGACAAAATCGAATTCCACCTTCTTGCCATCCGGCGACAGCTTGCCCGACATACGCGGCCGGTTTCCGGCGTCACAATAATGAATCAGGGTCAAGCGGTCGCCGTCCAGGTAAAACATCGTGACCGGATGATCGTATTTTGTCGCGTCGAAGGGCGTGCCCGCTTCCTGCATTTCGTGGACGAGCGCGTGCCCACGAGACGTCACGCGCATGGTGATCTGTCCCAGCGTTCCGCTCTTCACGTCCTCCCGCTTGGGGTCGACGGTTATGGGACCTTGCCAGGTGCCCGCCAGAGCTTTCAATTTATCGAAGGACTTCTGCGCGTCAGACGGTTCCACGGATTTTTGCGCGTCCGACTGAGCAACCACCAAGCTGGTGAGCGAGAGCAGAACGACGGCCAGCCAAAAACGAAGGGATTTCATTTCATTCTCCTTGGTGATCAGAATGGATGAGGTTTAGAACGAAGCGTTGCAGGTGTCTCGCGTGCGCACCCAGAACGTGTGTCGCGTTGGGAAAATTGAACGTGATGGTTTGGGCGTCGGGCAACATGGTTCCCGCCGCGCGCGCCGGATTTCCGGCGGCGCCAGAGTGATCCAAGACCGGGAGCGCGCGGACTTCAGAAACTTTATTGGCGCAGGTGGCTTGCAACACTTTGAGCTTCTCCAAGAGGCCGGTGCCCTGCGATGCGATAACCAGGACGGCGATAAGGATGAACAGAGCGGAAATTGCAAGGCGTGAGTTCATATTTGCCTCCCTAGTGTTATAGCTAACTATAACACTATATGTGTTGTCAAGAATATTTTTAAGCTTCCTGTGGAGAACCGGATGTTTGGAAATAACTACATTTAGAAACAGCTACCTACAGGAAAATGCTGGATCATGAACAAACCGGCGCTTCGCGGCCCAGAAGCACAGGCCTCTCTCGCCAGTTGCGCGGGCGTTGCAGATTTTCGACGACTTGGCCGCATTCTGCAGCGCTATCGCACGAGAAGCTAGAACAACCACGCGTCCAACCTGCCCGAGACAAGCCTCAATCGTTTGACGGGGCATACGGAAGATGCGGGAAAAAACGCGGCTCATGAATTCCAAGCAAATCGCCACGTTCTGTACTCGTCACCGCTCGCTCCGGCCCGCCAGCAGACGATCGAGTGCCTCCGACGCTTGCGGGCCGTATTGGTTGGCGAGTCGTCGCGCAAGCCCAATGTCGAGCGACGGGCCTGCGGCCAAAATGGTGCGGCCGGCATCGACCAAGTCTAGAGGCCCGCCGGCAAAGGCCTTCATAGCGATGAAATCCTCACGCCCGATGAACCTCACGGTCCTCCCCTGCAAGGGAACTTCCACGGTTCGCGAGAAGGCCTGTGGTTCGAGTCCGCGCAGTCCGACTAATAGATCAACCCTGTTGCCATAAGCATCGCCGAGCTTGAAGCCAGGAATAGGATCCTCGAAGTCGCCGAGCCTCAGCTGCGCCCGGAATCCGGCGGCCTGGAAGTCACGCTCCAGATTTTGTGTTTCCGGCACAGCGCCGAATAGGAGCACATCTGCATCCAGGCTGGCTCGGACGGCCCCATGAAGAGATGCAGCCAGCGCACCGATCACTGCATACTGGACCTTGCGCTTGTCTAGGAGATCGAGGGCATCGAGCAACAGAAGAAGTGACTCACCGGAACGTGTCGTTCTCATGATTGCCGTCGGCCGCTGCGAGCCTCGAGCTCCCGGCCCGCTTCGTACAGCTCCATCACCAGCCGGCAATGCGTTAGGAAGGCGTTCAATCGTTCTTCCGGGCTCAGCCGCTGGGTGGCCTCGACCAGGCTGCGGTCGGTTTCTTGGGCAAGTTTCGATTCCACGCCACTTTATTCTAGCCGAGGACCGTGAGAAGCGAGCGGTCGGGCTTCCAACCACGTTTCCGCTTGCGCTGGAATTGCGGATCTTGCAAGCTTTGCCGACGTTCTGCAGGGCTTCTGGTTGCAAGTTTTGCGCATCAACTCTGCCAGGCAGGCTCATAATCCGTCTATCGCTGGTTCGAGTTCAGCACTTGGTCGGCAGGCTCGAACTCTCAGGCCCTGGCAGAAATACCACTTTGCCTCGAATCGCTGGCTCCGGTAAGCTGGTTCAGTTTGGTGGCCAAGCGGCCAGACCCAGGGAGACTTCGGTTCTTGGTGGCAGCGTCACCGCGGTGACGATTTCCTACGACTCATTTCCGGAGTTGACGCCGATGAAAAGACATTCACTCGCTCTGATTTGCATGCTGGGCTCGTTTCTTTCCTACGCACAGGAGCCTCAACCCCCGCATTGGAGTTATGAAGGCGCGACCGGACCGGCGCACTGGGGCGATCTGAACGCTGACTATTCGATTTGTAAGACCGGAAAGGAGCAATCGCCAATCAACATTGGGCACACGGTAGCCGAGAAGTTACCGCCCATCGATTTCCACTATTTGCCATCCCCGCTGAAGCTGATCGATAACGGCCACACAGTCCAGGTAAACTACGCGCCCGGCAGTTCTATCACCGTAGCCGGCAAGAAGTATGAGCTCGTGCAGTTCCACTACCATCATCCTAGCGAAGAAGCAGTCCATGGGAAGCACTACGATCTCGTGATTCATCTGGTGCACAAAGATGCGGAGGGCCACCTTGCCGTGGTTGCCGTGCTGTTCAAGCAAGGAGCAAGTGATGCGGCAGTGAAAGCGGTTGTCGATCATCTGCCGAGTCAAAAGGAACAGGAAACCACGGTGGATACGACAATCGATGCCACCAGTCTTCTGCCCCAGACACGGAGCTACTACACGTTTGGCGGTTCACTGACCATCCCTCCCTGCACCGAAGGGGTAACGTGGTTTGTTCTGCAAACGCCGTCCACGCTTTCGAGTGAAGAACTGGCAACCCTGGCGAAATTGTATCCCCATAATGCACGTCCGTTGCAGCCCTTGAATGACAGGACGGTGAGGGCGTCGGCGGGATTACGGTAGAAACGCATCCACGGCTGCGCTGTGCCCGAAGGATCTGTTTCCCTCCTGTCGCCGAATCGGTCGATGGAGAACGCAACGAATCCGGGCGGCGCCGCCAGGAGTGATCAGGCTCGCCGCAAGTTTCTGAGATCATCTGCTTTGCTCGAGGATCCATCCCGAACCAAACGAAGGCCGGCCCAACCGTGTGTGCCATATCGCGAACTCGGCCTGCCGGCAGAAGCTGAGTACTTTGTTCAATGATGGCGCCGATCATCAGGAAGAAACTCAATCCATGCTGAATACTTGGCCAGGCCATTCAGCCACGCCTGCTCCGTGAATCAAGGCATCGCACTGGCAGTCACCATCGACTCCTAGCCACATGGAGCTGTCGCTCGTGAACGACTCGACTTCTGAGCCGGTGTTCGTGACTACCCAAAGACGAACGACTTGATCGAACACCGGGCTTCCGCCTGCCAGGGAATAACCGCCCCAGCTGGCGGATACGACTTTCGAGGTGCTTCTTACGCTCGAGAGTGTGGCCAAGCGTTGATTGGGAGATCTTCCCCGATTGGGCAGGAGCTCGGCGGCGACGCGAGTGGTACCCACCGCTCGCACGCCGTGCCACATCGGCCTTGGTGTCGTCCGGGTCGGGCTGGCGAGGATAGCCGTTGGCCTGCCACTCCTCATCAAAGGCATCGGTTGGCTCAAACCCTGCAGGGGTCCCGGCGTGGACCGTGACTCCGGAGACTCCAGGCAGGTCTTTCGAAATCGTATAGTTTGAATCTGCCGACGACGGACCGAGGTGTTGCGCGCCGGGAATGCTGACCGATAGCAGCAGGGCAGAAGTTAGCAAAAGGGACTGTCCGATTCCTTTCATGGCGTTTCTCCGCTGGCGATCTCGGGGTAGTTTGCTCCCCAATGGATACGCGGAAAACCCAAGCAAATCGGATCAGGAGCTTGGATCGGGATTTAGCCTCTGCGGAACCGACTCCCATCCCCACGATAACGAACTGCAAGTGGTGAATGCGCGGCTCGCCTCCCGGGCAGTCTCGAGCTTTTGAATACCCCCCGATGAGGTCGTAGCCGAGTCGGCGACCGCTTCAGGCTCGGGAAACCGCCGCCCCCCCCACCTAGTCGAGCCATCGAAGCATGACTCACAGGAGCAGCCGGCATAACCGCAGGGGTGTCACACAGCCGGGTCCACACCGAACTTAGACGTTTAGCTTCCAATATCCTTCGAGGGGAGCCCTTTGGACTTTCTGTTCGCCGAAGAGGAGATCGAGTGCGCTCGCAATCGCCTCAGGGCGTTTGCCGAGCTGTTCTGCCAGGTCGGGCACGCTGACCACCACATCCCCAGTTGGGTAGCGCTGATGGATTTCGCGAGCATAAGCCGAAATCCTGTCGGCGAGGTTACGAAGGTACTTGATCCGCTTATGCTGTGCATGTTCGGCGCGCGTCTCGCCTGTCTCAAGACTCCGCTTGCAGAAAGCTGCAATTCCGACAGCACCAGCGACCAACAAGATCCACCGGTGTCGTGCTATCCACGAAAAGCCACTGGCAAAGGAATTCATCAGGGTAACTCCACCCCATCGGTCTCGAATGGAAGCAGAATACGTAGGAAACTGAGGCGCAAGGAGATTACAGAAGTCTTACGCCGGCGTGCAGCTCGAACCGGGGATTCAGGCGGGGTATCTTTCCACTCTTCTCTTCTTTTTTCTCATCTGGGCCGCCGAGAGCAGTCTGCACGCTCAGAATTCACGCCCGCTGGACGGTCGGATTCTGCCACAAGTGATGAGAACGCGGGGAGGGGTAGCCGTCTGATGTGCGCCCAATGCGGTGAAGGGGCACAGGCCCACCAGCGAGATTTGGCTTGTAGAAACAGTCTGGTCAAGGGTGCCGGGATGCCCTTTGCAGGAATTCGAGCGAGCGATCCCGCGCCTGTTGGGCGGCCATGGCATGGTAGCTCGCCCGATCCCCGCAGTTGAACCCGTGATCCGCTTGGTACCAGAAGATCCGCACCTCAGGATGAGCCGCCTGTACGCGCTCGACGTCTTCCCTTGGAATGTGCTTGTCCAGTGCGCCGAAGTGCAACATCACCGGGCAGCGGGGATTCTCCTGCGCAAACTGCGCGATGCGTCCGCCGTAGTAGCCGATGGCGACATCGGCGTCTAGACGCGTGGCCGCAAGCCACGCCATGGTTCCGCCCAGGCAGTAGCCGATGACCCCGCACGCTTTCTCCGTGTGTTTTCTCAAGTATTCCAAAGCTGCCGCGACATCCGTCATGGCATCTTGAGGATGGAGCCGCCTCGCCAACGCAATCCCCTTCTCTAGGTCTGCGGCTTGATAGCCCAGTTCCACTCCCCGCTCCATGCGATCATAGAGAGCAGGAGCAATGGCGAGAAAGCCGTCCTTGGCGTAGCTGTCGGTCACAGAACGAATATGGCGATTCACCCCGAACGCCTCTTGCAGCACGACCAGGCCCGAAGTGGGCGCGCCGCTCGGCCACGACACGTAGGCGTCCAGTTCATGACTGTCGCTTGCCTTCAGCCTGACGGTCTCGCTCATCCCGTCATCCCCTGAGAGATCTCTTACCGACCATGCCTGGGCACGCCCCGAATCCGGGCCACCGCGCCGCAACCAGCGGGGGTAGGAACGGCGGCTCCCGATCGACTACAGGTATCAATCAGCCTCCTTCTAAGCACCGAGGCCGGCGAGCCGAACCGTCTTTCTCCACGCGCCTGTTTGAGGGGTTTGAGAAGCCATGACATTGCTGAATCTCTCCCCCGTCCATTAGAATCTAATAACCTCCGTAAGGAAAGACTCATGAAGGCAGCGATTCATCCTTCGTATCGTGAAGTGCGCGTCCTTTGCGCGTGTGGCAATAGCTTTACCACCCGTTCCACTCACAAGGGCGACATACACGTCGAAATCTGTTCTAGCTGTCATCCTTTCTTCACCGGCAAGCAGAAACTGGTGGATACCGCCGGCCGCGTGGAGCGCTTCCGTCGCAAGTACGCCAAATCTGAAAAGGCAAAGCATTAGCTGTAACCGACTTAGGATCGGCCCCCTCGCCCCGCTCAGGTTTCACGATTCAGCCTTCCCGCCGGCTTTGCCCCCTACCCATCCGTCATGGGGCCAACATGGACGGAGGGGAGACGAACTGAATAAATCTCTGCCTGGAGCCGGTGTGGGGAGGTAGAATTCTGTCTCGTTGGGCCAATGCGCATGTTAGGGGACATCTTCGGGCAGATTTTGCGCACCCTGTGGATGCACAAGCTGCGCTCCGTGCTCACCATGTTCGGGATCGCCTGGGGGGTAGGCTCCCTGTTACTGCTGGTCGGTTTGGGCGAAGGTTTCCGGTCGGGCAACAAACGGAACATGTCCGAGTATGGGCAGAACATCATTTGGCTCTACCCTGGACAAGTACCCGCCGTAGCCGGGAGCCTGTACGCAGGCCGCCACTACCGTTTGACGTACCAGGACTACCTGGACGTCCGCGCACAGGCACGACACGTACTGGCCATCAGCCCGGTGCTATCCCGCACAGACGTGCGTGCGGTCAGCGATTTTGCCAGCGCCAACGGCGAAATCGTGGGGGTGGAGCCGCAGTACAACGGCATCCGCTACCTGCCACTGAAACAGGGACGCTGGCTGAATGGGCTGGACGAGAGCCAGAGACGGAATGTGATTGTGCTGGGCGACGAAATGACCCGGAATCTTTTCCCCGGCCGCCCGGTCATCGGTTCGAGCGTTTTGCTGGATGGCCTGAGCTTCGAAGTAGTCGGCACCATCATCCGGGTCGGGCATGGCGATGACAACTCTACGAACATGCGGGGCTACATTCCCTACCAGGTGATGAGCGTGTTCTTCCCGCTCACCGGCGAAAGCGAACGGCACGCTTTCTCCTTTTTGAATTTCCAGCCACGCACGGCGGCCGAGCACCGCCTCGCGGTGGATGAAGTAAAGAAGGTCATCGCCCATAATCACGGCTTCGATTATCGTGATCGCGATGCTTTTGACGTGAACGACACCGTCCTGCAGGCCGAGGCGGTGGGCACAATTTTCGACATGATGGACATGTTTCTCGGCACCGTTGGAGCCGTAACCCTTGCCCTGGGAGCGATCGGCGTAATCAACATCATGCTCGTGGCGGTGACGGAGAGGACGCAGGAAATTGGACTGCGCAAGGCCCTGGGGGCGACCAACCGGAATATTCTTTGGCAATTCTTTCTCGAGGGAATCCTGCTGACTTTGTTCAGCGGGGTGCTCGGCATGGCAGTGGCCGGAGGAGTGATGGTCGCCTTGGACTCAGTTCAAGGCCCGGCGGGATTTGACCCACCCCGGCTGGTTCCGATGACGGCCGCGCTGGCGATCAGCTGCTTGACCATCGCGGCGGTCGGGGCGGGACTCTATCCGGCGCGCAAGGCAGCCATGCTGCAGCCGGTAGAGGCCCTGCGGCAGGAATAAAGCATGACCAAGGATTTGTGGCGAGAAGCCTACGCTGCCATGAGGCATAACCGTCGTCGCACTCTTCTCACCATGCTGGGGATGGCTTGGGGCATCGCGACGGTGGTCATGCTTCTTTCCTACGGCAACGGTTTCGGCCAGGCATGTGCCAACATCCTCGCCACTTTCGGCACGCATCTGATGATTGTGGTGCCGGGGCGGACTTCGATGCAGGCGGGCGGGCAAAAGGCGGGCATTCCCCTCCGCTTCACGCTGGACGACGTTGATTTGCTCAAGCAATCCCTGCCCGAAATTACCCAAATCGAACCGACCGTGGGCAAGACTTGCCATGTTCAATATGACATGCGCACCTATGACTTCCGGGTGTCGGGTGGAAGTCCGAATGACATGCAGATTCGCAACCTCACCATTGATCGGGGCAGGTTTCACAACATGGAAGACCATCTGCAGCGCGCCCATGCCGCCGTCATCGGCTCGGAAGCGAAGGAGAAGCTATTCTCGGGACGCAGTGCCTTGCACGAACACATCCGCATCAACGGGATTAGTTTTGAGGTGATCGGCGTGTTGGCTCCCAAAATCCAGGTGGGGGACAGCGACGTAAATCGTGCCATCTACATTCCCTTCACCACCATGGCCGATCTTGCGGACACTCACTATTTGGAGGCGATTCGGCTTACCTATGAGAGCAATGATTACTTGAAGCTCGAGCGTTCCCTGCGTTATGGCATGGCCATCGCCCATAAGTTCAATCCCGCCGACCGCCGCGCCCTGGTGGTGTTCAATGTGATGGAACAGGTGCAGAAGTTCGAAGCCATCGCGCTGGGCTTGAAGCTTCTGCTGGCATTTATCGGGACCCTGACCCTCGGAATCGGCGGAGTGGGCTTGATGAATATTATGCTGGTCTCAGTGACCCAGCGAACACGGGAGATAGGAGTAGAAAAATCACTGGGGGCTCGACGCCGCGATATCTTCCTGCAGTTCCTGGCCGAAGCGTTGACCATAACATTTCTTGGGGGAGTCCTTGGCATCGTGTTGGCATTCGCGGTCTCGCTCTCGGTGGGAAGGCTGACGTTGTATAGCGCCGTAGCCAAGCACGCCGAAGCGGGAGATATTCGGCTGGTGATCGAGCCGGGCACATTGATCGTCGCCATCCTCATTCTCGGCCTGATCGGATTGGTGAGTGGAATGCTGCCCGCGATTCGAGCCTCGCGACTGGATCCGATTGAGGCCCTCCGTTACGAGTGAAGGGTTGGTCCAAGGCGAGAAACCAACTCGAGGACAAACCTGGCGTGCCCGTGTATCCTCGCAGGCTTGTGTCCCACCCATCTTCGGGCAAGAACGGGTGGGTCTCGAGCCGGATCTAGTCGGGGCGTGCCGGAAGCGGATAATACCATTCTTTCGCGAACACGTTGATGCACGGTCGAACATCGGAACTATGGCAGCCCGGACGGCTGACCCTGACCTCGATCTCGCGGCGAGCGGTGCTCATCGGAGCGGCGCGGGTAATATATCCGAGCGTGTACTGATTGCGAGCGTCGCCAATCAGGCGTTGATAGACATCCTCGATTTCCGACCTGGAGTTTTCGCTGAGCATTTCGCCCGCGGTAGCGTTGACATATTTGGGCAGCATATCGCTGTATCCCTGACCGGGAATGTGCAGTCTTGAGAGAGTTCGGTAGACAGGAAGCGCCGAGGAACCTACGCCGACGCCGTAAACCATGATGTCGTTGGAAAGAAGAACTTGCAGCACCGAATCGTATTTGGCGTCACTGCGGAATTCGCGGCCGTCGGTAATTATAAAGATGACCCTTCGGCGAGTCTTCGCCTGTCGTCCCAGGTCGAGCGCCGCCTTAAAGATTGCATCGTTCATCACATGAGCACGTTTCGACGGCGTGGTCACCGGAGTTGTGGGTTGACCCATGGGAACTCCGTTGATGGCCGGGCCATTCGGTCCCATCGGGCCGCTGGTGACTGGAACTCCGTTGTTCTCACCCCGCACCGCCTTCAATTCATTGAGCCTGGCCTCGAGTTGACTGCCCACGGCGGCAAAATCCGCCATCCGGGTCACGGTTTCCCCATAGACATAAAGTGCAACCTCATCATACCGGCTGAAGGCTGCCTGGAGCGCTGGAAACGTCTCATTCACCTTTTGTAACGTCGCATCGGGCATGCCAAGATCGAGGATCACAGCCGTCGAAAGCCCAATGGGATCGCTGGTGAAGAAATTCATGGCCTGCTTCTTGCCGTCCTCATAAACCGAAAAATCCGTAGGCGAGAGCCCGCTGACCATGCGTCCCGATTCATCGGTGACGCGCACGGGGACGATGACTTGATTCACATTGGCCACAATCTTGTAGAGGGGCACTTGGCTGCCAGACTGATCCGTAGGTACACTGCCGGAGGGAACAGGCGTAACCTTGAATGGGGGCGGGGAAACCGCTCCATCTGCGTCCGGCGTCGAATTCGGGGTGGCTGTGGATGAGGAGGGTGGGGGATTGTTCGGAGGCACAGGCGGAGGAGGTGTGGGCGCATTGGTTGAGGGAGGCACTTGCGGTTCAGGGGCAGACGGAAGCTGGCTGGGCGGCTTCACCGTCGAAGGGGCATCCGGAATCTGTTGATTTGACTGCTGTTGGGCTAACCCGCACAAGCCGAAAAACCCGAGCCCAATCGCTGCCAGCACCAAGGTCCGCAATCCGTCGGTCATGGTCCTCACGAGCATGCCCTTTCAGCCGCAACCCTTCCTCTTAGGATGCTTAGTGCGGTTAATTGTTGCATCTAACCGCCTAAGGGATAGACTAACAAAAAACTGGGAGAGACACCTCATGTCGAAACCCTACCTGCTTCGAATTCTGCGTGCGGTCGTTCTAGGGATCCTTGTTGGCTATCTGCCCGTCGCCAAGGCGATCGCGCAGGTCTCATCCCCCACTGATCAAGATCAGGATCAGGCTGCCACGACGGTAAAGGTTAATGTCAACGTAGTCCAGCTCTTCTTCAACGTGAAAGACAAGAAGGGAGCGCTCATTCCTAATCTGACCAAGGATGACTTTGAGATCTTCGAAGATGGGAAGCCGCAGACGATCAAATACTTCGCCGCAGAGTCGAATCTTCCTCTTACCCTCGGCATACTGATCGATTCAAGCGGCAGCCAAACGCGGGTTCTCGACATGGAGAAGGAAGTGGGGGGCGATTTTCTCACCCGAATCCTGCGCGACAAAGACCTGGCATTTGTCATCAGTTTTGACGTCGATGTCGATCTGTTGCAGGACTTCACAAGCTCGATCCATGCCCTGAAGGTGGCGCTCAACAGCGCCCGTATCAACACGGCTGGGGGTGGCGGTACCGGCATTCCGGGCCTGGGCGGAGGCACGGTCCCGACCGTGGGCACCCCGCGAGGGACGCTGCTTTATGATGCCGTTTATCTGGCGGCGCATGATGAATTGGCGCAACAGGTGGGCCGCAAGGCGATGGTTCTGCTCACGGACGGAGAAGATCAGGGTAGCCAGCTGAGAATCAAAGACGCCATTGAAGCTGCCCAGAAATCCGACAGCATTGCTTACGTTCTGCTGTGCGCGGATCGGGCGTTCTACGGTTTCGGCGGCTACAGTGGCGATCGGGAGATGAGAAAGCTTACCGAGGAAACCGGAGGACGAGTCATCGAAGTGGGCAATAAGCTCGACAAACTGAAGGCAGGATTCGACCAGATCGCCAATGAGCTGCGCAGCCAATACAACATTGGTTACACGCCCACGAATGCCAAGTTGGATGGAACTTTCCGGAAGGTCGAAATCCGCGTCAAGAACAAAGATTATAAGGTTCAGTCGCGAAATGGCTATTACGCCGTGTCCAAGCAGGATTAGCTCAACCGGAACTGGCGACTAGGAACGCCGGGCGGCGCGGTCCTTGACGGGAATCACGAACTTCAGGCCGGACCAGACCTCGTTCACGGCGCAGACCTTGACATCGACCAAGCCGGCGGCAAGACCGATTCCTCGCACTTGATCTTCCCTGAGATCCGTGGACACTCCCGAAGCCCGCTTCGGCCAGCTCACCCAGAGCATGCCTGCCGGGGCAAGCCGCCTGGCAAGCCTTAGGAAATCTCTTCGGAGATCCACCCCTGTCCTGGCAAAAATCATGGCAAAGTCGAGCGGCTCTCGGCCCGCTTGCACGACGCGACAGCGCGCCAAGGCGTCCTTCAGGTCGGATTCGACTTCAGACGGCAAGCCGACGAGGCAGACGCGCGACTGCTCCCTGATGCCGAGCTTCTTGGGCAATGGAGTGCCGGAGTACCCTGCCATCGGGATCTACTGGGAGGGTGCGAACCAACCGTGGCGGCTGCGCACGTGCAGACCCTTTTCCATGGCCAGGATTTGGATCGTACGATAGCGACCGTCAGGCCGGAAATCCGCGGGCTTGTAGGAGATCGCATACTGGCTTCGCAGTTCTTCCTGAATGTTCGCAAAGTCATTGGCTACTTCTGTAAGTTGGAAGGGAACATAGGCCCGGCCGCCGGTAGCCTCGGCGATGCGCTCGAGCACTCTGTCTCCGTGGCTTCCGCTGCCGGAAAGATTCGTGCTGATGGTGTAGACAACCACCTCGGCGCGCTGCGCCATCTCAATTGCCTCTTCTCGAGTCACATGGCTCTGATTGTCGTCCCCATCGCTGAGCAGAATGATGGACTTGCGCACCGGCGTGGTGCGCTGGGACCGCAACAGCTTGTCGCGACAGGCAAAGTAGAGCGCGTCATAGAGGGCAGTTCCACCGCCGGGGCGAAGCATGCGCACTCCAATCGACAGGGCCTCGGTATTGTCCGTGAAATCCTGCGTGACTTCGGGAGTTACATCAAAGCCGACCACAAAGGCAGTGTCGTAACTGCGCCGAATGGTTTGATTGAGAAACTCAACCGCGGCCTCCTGCTCGAACTTGAAGCGATCTCGCACGGAATTGCTGGCATCGATCAGCAACCCCAGTTCCAGCGGCAGGTCGGTCTCAGCACGAAAGCTGCGGATCTCCTCAGCCGGCTTCGCATCGTCGATGATCCTGAAATCTTCCTTCTTCAGGTCTTTAACATAACGCCCATGCTTGTCGGTCACGGTAAAGACTACGTTCACTTCATTGACGGTACGGCGGATGGTAGAGAGGGTGTCGTCCCCCGAGGCAGAGCTCGGAGCCTCAGCGTGGGTCGCGGCCGGCGTGTTCGGCGTGCCGTTGGGGTTCGCGGGCGTCTCGGTCGGCGGGATCGCATCAGTCTTGATGCTCTCGCTGGGTGGCACCTCAGGTTTAGGGGTTGTAGGTTGGGAACCGGGCGGAGGAGGAGCCGGTGGCGGACTCGGTTGCTTCGTCGCCGAAGGCGCGGAGGGCAGGTCCTGCGGTGACTGGCTTTGCCCTTGGAAGGCTGCCACCCACAGGAAAAGAGCTGCGAACATCAACCCAACCACGCGAAACTTCATGGATACCTCAATTATAGCCCCTCGTCCAACCTGGACGCCGGGGAAGAGAGTTCGCCTTTCGAGTCTGTGACCGTCACTTCCGTAACCAGATCTTGCCATTCCCCCCCTCGAATTAGGCGTCTGGCAGAGCGCAGCTAGCCTTGGGGTCCTCGGCAAGCAGGACCCTGCGCAACTGCCTCAATATCAGGCCCAAGGCTATGAGGGCGGCGACCCAAACCGCGCAAACCGTATGAACCACCCAGGCTGGCGCTTCCCCCACCCGCCGGAGGACAAAGGGGAGAAAATTCCAGGTGGTGATGTGCACATAGTCCCAGGGATCCTGGCTCATCGCGTAATTGGTCAGCCCCCATCGCTCCATCCGGCCTAAGGCAAAGGCCAGGATGTTTTTGAAGCGCAGAGCGATGACAAAGGTGGGGTGGCCCAGAGTCTCCATCTGGTAGATCTCAAGCGGCAACCAAAAGGCAAGGGAGGCGGCTTGCACCATCGCACTGACCGCAACCAAGGCCATACCCGCTCTCCAGAGCCACGTTCCAAGCCGCGCGCGATAGCGCAGCCATAATGGTACGGAAAAAAAGGCCGCCAGCTCGACGGGCGTGGAAACGTAGCGATCTCCCCAGGCAAAGTCGCCACTCCACACCGTGTATCTGGCGTAAAAGCTGAGGTAAGCGAACACCAGCAGAACAGAGGCGGCCAGGTAAGCCTTGATTTCCGGCGCAAAATTCCTCCATCCGCGCACCGCCACCGCAAGCGTAAGCACGAGCAAAGGATCGAAGAGAAAGATCGACTTTTCCGGGGTGAGGAGCGGGCCAAGAAACCCCACATGGAATGGGGTTTCCCAGGGATAGTTGGGCGGGAGTGCGGGATTGAGTTTGTGATACTCCTGGGCAACCACCCAAACATAGGTGTGGAAAAACGACGCGAAACGGTAGTACTGGTAGGCGCGGTCGATGAGGAGAAAGCCTAAATAGACAGGAGCGACGGTTTGGAGGTAGCTCATCAGACGTTTTGCCAGGTCTTGACCGGGAACGCGCTCATACCACCAGACAAGGACAACGAAGACCCCTCCGACGATCAGGTCGATGCCTGCGGTCAATCGGGTCAGCAAGTTCAGGCCGAAAGCACCCGCACCCATCAGCAGCGATCGTCGGCGGCCGGTTCGCAGCCAATCGTATTCGAAAGACAGTCCCGCCAACGTCAGAAGCATGATGTAGTTGTTCTCCATCATGTTCTGGGTGTAGTGCAGGTGCGTGGTACAAAACAGCAGAGCCAACACACCCGCGGTCGCCTGTTTGGCAGTGAACCTGAGCTGGCGCAGAAAGCGGAACGAGAGGAGCGCGGTCAAGCCGCTGAGCAGCATGTTGGTGCTATAACTGACCACAATGTTGCGGACGCTCGGGTCATTGCCGTTGTAATCCTCAAAGACAGGCAGCCGCTCCAACCCGGTGCCCACGAGGTCGGCCGGCCACATCAGCAGGGACTGGCCCATACCAAACCATCCGTAGAGTCGGCCGCTTCGGCCGTGAACGCCGAATTCCGGGTATTCATCGGGAAAGACCGCTGGCTCCGAGGTCCAGAAGGAGTGGGTCGCCTGCAAGCGGTGCATGGTGTCGCTCGAGCCGAGCTCGCC
>DASPVV010000149.1:0-7594 GCA_035622175.1 Terriglobales bacterium
TACAAAGAAAGCATTCGGTCGAACATCGCCGACATCATGAACACCGGCGGACGCTGGGGCGGGGCGGTGACCGCAGCCATGTTTCTGCGCGAGTTTGCCGAGGACACACCCTGGATTCACCTCGACATCGCAGGTACGGCGTGGGTAGAAGACAACAAGCCATGGATCGCCAAGGGGCCGTCGGGAATCGCGGTGCGGAGTTTGGTCGAGCTGGCCAAGGACTTCCGTAGCTAGGCAAGTGCAGTTCTCGGCGGGAAGCCCCTGATTTTGGGTTCGGTCGGTGGCTGCCTCACATGACCTGGGGGATGGGGATTCCCATCACGTCGAGCAAGCGGATCAATTCCCGCCGTACCACGGCCACGGTTGCCAACAAGAACTGTTTTCGCTTGGCATCGGGTTCGGCAAGAATCGGGTAGCGATGATAAAAGGCATTGAAAAGTTGCGCCAGTTGGAAGACGTGCTTGGCTACGTAGGCCGGTTCCGTGGTTGCGATCGCCTGATCGACAATGGCGGAGGTTTTGGCTGCGGTCAACCACAGCTGCCACAGTTCGTTTGCCTCCTCTCCGTTTAAGAATCTCGAAAACTCCGCCGGAGACGCGTTGCTGCGAACCTCTCGCGCAAAGGCTTCAGCATCAAAACCACCTTTGCGAAAAATGTTGGTGGCGCGGACTACCGCGTACTGTGCATAGGGCCCGGTCTCGCCTTCGAAGCTCAGTGCCTCGTTAAAGTCGAAGGCGATCACCGACAATTTCGTGAATTTGAGCATGAAGTAGCGAACCGCCCCGACCGCGATGTGTGTGGCAATGGTAGTGCGTTCCGCTTCGCTCCGTTCAGGATGGCGGGCATCCACCTCTCTCTTGGCCGCAGCCAGGAGCGCATCCATCAGGTCATCGGCCTTCACCCCAAAGCCTTTGCGCCCGGAGACCTCAATAAACGGACGGGTCTTCTCTTCTGCGGACAATTGGTAGCCGAGCTCGGCGGCACATCGCGGCGTGAGCACAACCATCTCGTAGGAGAAATGGGTGAAGCGATCGGCCGGCTCGGTGTAGCCCAGGCTGCGCAGGGCTTCAATGACGGTGTTCTGGGCCTCGGATTGGCGTGCGTCGATGACATTATAGATTTCGCGCACTTCGCCGAAGCGGGGATGTCCGGGCTCACCTTGGGTGCTCGAAATCCAGCAATCGTGGCCGCTGGGATAGCAATAGAAGCGGCGATAGTCGAAGTCACGGCCCAGCACACCGAACTTCCACATGTGATAGGCGATGTCTTTGCCAACGTAGCCGACGGTTCCATTCGAGCGAACGATTACTTTTTGATCTTCTTCGGAAAGCTCCATGCTCTCCCTGTTCTCGCCATCCTCGGCAGCTTCCGAGCGTCCGCTTCTTGCCCTCCGCATCACCCAACAGCCCTTGTTCTTGCCCTCGGTTTCAAAAGACAGCACACCGCGGTCTTTCAACTGGGTGAACGCCGCGTCCCAGAAGTGCAGACGAAGAATTTCGCTTTCCCGGGGCAGGAAATCGTATTCAATCGTCAGTCGGTCCATGGTCTCCAGATGGCGGCGAAGGACACTGGTCGAAATAAGATCCGCCAGCACCGCGGTTTCGTTTCCACCCTCTTCAATGGCCTGCAACACCCGATGACGAGCGGGCTGATTTTGTCGGTCCTGCTCGTACCATTGCGATACGCGGGCGTAGAGATCCCAACAGTAGTAATCGAAACGAGGTTGGCGGGCGAGCCCTTCGATTTCCGAGCGCTGTTTCTTCTCCAGGTAGAGAAACCCGACGACGACATCCGCCACCTGCACCCCGGTGTTGTCGATATAGTTCTGTACGTCGACCTCACGGCCGGAGAAACGCAGAAGGCGGACGAAGGTATCCCCCAGGATCGCATTGCGCAGGTGGCCGACATGGGCGGCCTTGTTGGGATTGATGCTCGAATGTTCCACCAGCACCTTGCCCGGTGAAACCACGGGAGGTGAGCTCTGGTCCGCGGCGAGGGCGCCGGCAAGCTCTGCGCGGTGCAGGCGGGCATTGATATAGCCGGCGCCGGCAAGCTCGAATCTGGCAAATCCCTCGAGTGGTTCCAGGGCGCGCACCAGTTCATCCCCGATCTTGCGCGGCGGCTTGCCAAGCTTCTTGGCCAGTTCGAAGGCGAGGGGAAGGGCGTAGTCCCCCAGCTCAACTCGCGGCGGCTGTTCAATCGTGATTCGGGGCAGCTCAAGATGGTAGTTACGGCGCACCAATGCAGAGAGGTGTTGGGCGAGGCGGCGTTCGAAATATCGGTACAAAGTTTCCCCTAAGCTATTGAAGAGAATAGTGATTGTAGCAGAGCGAGGAGGGAATCGCAGTTTGACGGTCGTGGCCGTGTTCCCTATGATGAAAAGGCGGTGGTTGATCGTGGGTCGTTCCTTTGTGTCTCTTTCTGCACTGTTTGGCAAACGGTCGATGACAAACCCGCAACCCAGGCACGGGGACACCATGCATGCGCATTGCCTATCTTGATTGTTTCTCTGGAATCAGCGGCGACATGTTTCTCGGTGCGTTGCTCGATGCCGGGATTCCGGCGGCTTTGTTCGAGGAAACGGTTCGAGCTCTCGACCTCGAGGCAGAGCTCAAAATTGGGCGCGTAAGTCGCAGTGGCGTTCACGCCACCAAGGTGGACGTCTATGCCTACGGAGAGAAGGATTTGCCGCGCGAGCAGTACTGGGAGCAAGGCCGGCGAGGCCATGCCCACCACCACGAACCGGGTCATGAGCCAGGTGACCCGCATCACCAACCGCCGGCAGCTGGGGAGCTGCGAGAGCACGCCCATGCCCATGCCGGCTCGGGTTCGGCGGTGTCCGCGCTCGCCGCGCGCTCGGGCCGGGGCCTCGAGGAAATTCGCCGAATCATTGCCAAGGCCAAACTTGCCGAATCTGCGAAGAGCACTGCCATCAAGATCTTTGAAGCCCTTGGGGCAGCCGAGGCGAAGATTCACCAGGTCGCGATCGACCAGGTCCACTTTCACGAGGTGGGGGCGGTCGATGCCATGGTGGATATCGTTTGCGCCGCAGTGGGTGCAGGGGCATTGGCGGTCGACGAACTCCTAAGCTCGCCGCTGAACCTGGGTAGCGGCACCACTCGCTGTGCGCACGGAACTTTTCCCGTGCCCGCGCCCGCCACCCTGGAACTGTTGCGGGGTGTCCCTGTGTATTCCTCCGGTGTCGAGGCCGAGCTCGTGACCCCCACCGGGGCTGCGATTGTCAAAACGCTGGTTCGCCGATTTCTACCTTTTCCGGCGATGAAGGTGGACAAGATTGGTTATGGCGCCGGCACCCGCGACCTGCAGGATCAACCGAACGTTTGCCGGATCGCGATCGGCGATGTCCCAAGCGACGAGGTCGCCCAGCCTGCGGAGGAAACCATTGCCGTCCTCGAAGCCAACCTAGACGATCTGAACCCGCAGATCTTTGGCTATGCGATGGATCGTCTGCTGGCGGAGGGTGCTCTCGACGTGTTTGGGACGACGGTGCAGATGAAAAAGAACCGGCCGGGAATGCAGCTCACTGTTTTGTGCCGGCCCGAGGATGCCTCACGGTTGAGCCACCTGCTGTTTCGCGAGACGACGACCCTCGGCGTGCGCCAACGCAAAGAGAAGCGCGAGGTGGTCGCGCGGCGGTGGGCGACGGTGAAAACGCAATGGGGCGACGTCCGGATCAAGGTCGCGAGCAGCAACGGGGCGGTGACCAATTACGCGCCGGAATATGAAGACTGTCGCGGCATCGCCGTTCAGCACAAGGTACCCTTGAAGCACGTGATCGAGGCAGCGCTCCAGGAATACTTGCAATCCGGGAATCGAAACCGTTAATCGCAGACTGCGCGAAGCGCCAAGGCACTCGCCGCTCGGCAGAGCCCCCGGTCCTTCGTGAGGTGGAAGTTCGCAATGAGGAAGTTTTACATCACGACCCCGATTTACTACGTCAATGCGCGGCCCCACATCGGGCATGCCTACACCACGATTGCATGCGACACCATTGCACGGCGGCAGCGGATGCTGGGGGCCGATACTTTCTTTCTCACGGGCACGGACGAGCATGGCGTCCATGTCGAGCGAGCCGCCATTGCCGCCGGCAGGCCGCCTGAGCAATGGATCGATGAAGTCTCGGCCGCCTTCCGCCAGCTCTGGGATCGTCTCGGAATCACGTATGACGATTTCATCCGTACCAGTTCGAACCGGCACAAGCGTGGGGTGCAAGCGCTTTGGTCCAAGATTCGCGAGAACGGGTTTATCTACAAAGGCCATTACAGCGGACAGTACTGCATTTACGACGAGCTATACGTAGATTCTGCCGGCCCCGGCGCTCCGTGTCCGGAATGTGGCCGTCCAACCGAAACCGTGCAAGAGGAGAATTATTTCTTTCGACTTTCGGCCTTTCAGGAAAAGCTTCTTCGACTCTACAGCGAGCAACCGGACTTCATTCGTCCGGAAACTCGCCGCAACGAGGTCTTGGCCTTCGTTCGCACCGGCCTGCGCGATCTCTCGATCAGCCGCTCGAGCTTCCAATGGGGCGTGCCCGTGCCCGGGGATCCGAGACACGTGGTCTATGTCTGGCTGGACGCCCTTTCGAACTACGTCACCGCCCTCGGCTACGGCTCCGAGGACGCCTCGCGATTCGAAAAATATTGGCCGGCCGATTTGCACATGATCGGCAAAGAGATCGTCCGTTTCCATTGTGTCTACTGGCCGGCGTTCCTGATGGCAGCGGGCTTGACCTTGCCCAAGGCGATTCTGGCCCACGGCTGGCTGCTGTTTGAAGAGAACAAGATGTCGAAATCGCGCGGGAACATCGTGCGCGCGGAAACGATTCTGGAAGTGCTGGGTGGGGACGCGCTGCGCTATTTTCTGTTGCGGGAGGTCGTCTTCGGACAAGACGGATCGTTTTCCTTCGATGCCTTGGTGCAGCGATACAATGCAGATCTTGCCAATGGGATCGGGAATTTAGCCAGCCGTACGCTTACCATGATCACCCGGTATTTTCACGGTGAAGTGCCCTATCCTTCGCCTGCCGCCGCACACCAGACCGCCGACGACGCCATACGCAAGAGCGCCAACCAGGCCATTGCCGAGTATCAGTCGTTGTTTGACCAGTATCAGTTTTCCCGCGCCCTCGAGTTAGCCTGGAGCTTGGTCGGCTCGGTGGACAAATATATCGTGGAGAACGAGCCCTGGGTGTTGGGCGAGGAGGGCGATGAGCAAAGCCGCGCCCGCCTGGCCACCGTGCTCTACACCAGCGCCGAAGCGTTGCGCATCGTCACCGCCTTGGTTCATCCCGTCATTCCCGAGGCCACGCGGAGGATTTGGGCCCAGTTCGGGCTGGGCAACATCGGCGCTTTTGACCTCGCCAGCCTGAAGTGGGGCCAGCTGCAGCTAGGAATTAAGCTCGGCAAGGTCGAGCCGGTATTCCCGCGGGCCGATAAGAGTGCAGTAGAAAGGATGCAGAAAGCGGAAGAGGAAAGGGAGGTGGCTCGAGCCGCCACGGCGGCGGAGGCCCCCTCACAGGCCGAGCCTTCTGCCGGGCCCATTCGAACTCCGGCGGTTCCCTCGGCGCCCAGCGACGCGGCCAACCACAAAATCACCATCGATGACTTCAGCAAGGTGGAAATGCGCGTGGGACAGGTGAAGGTTGCCGAGAGAGTACAAGGTGCGGACAAGTTGTTGCGTCTGGAAGTGGATCTCGGAAGCGAGGTGCGGCAAGTGGTCGCCGGGATTGCCGAGGCTTACGCACCGGAAACGTTGATCGGACGCAAAGTCGTGATCGTGGCCAATTTGGCTCCACGGAAGTTGCGCGGGCTGGAGTCGAATGGCATGATCGTCGCGGCTTCGGCGGAGGGAGGGAAACCGGTGTTGGCGAGTTTCCTCGAAGATGTGCCGGTCGGAGCTCGATTAAAGTAGTCCGTCCTTCGTGATCTGCTATGTTCGTCGATTCCCATGCCCATCTTGACGGCGAGCCGTTTCAAAGCGACCGCGAACAGGTCATCGCGCGCGCGCGCGCAGCCGGCGTCGAGACCATTGTCACCATCGGGAACGGCGATAGCCCGGCTAGCGTGGAAGCGGGGATTCAGCTCGCCGAGAGATACGATTTCATCTATTCGACGGTCGGCGTTCACCCTCACGAAGCGCGCCAGGCCAACCCTGCGCTCTTCGAACGCATGGAGCAACTGGCGAAACGATCGAAGGTCATCGCCTGGGGTGAGATCGGGCTGGATTACTTCTACGATCACTCCCCCCGCGATGTGCAGCAGCGCGTGTTCGTGTGTCAAATGGAGCTGGCGCGCTCAGCCAAGCTGCCGATCGTCATTCACTGCCGTCCCTCGGGCGGCACCGACGAAGCTTGGGAGGATTGTTTGCGGTTGATCGGTGAGCACTGGGCGCGGAGCGCTCTCGGAGGTATTCTGCACTGCTTTAGCGGGACCTGGAAGCACGCACAGCGGGCGCTTGATCTGGGCTTCATGATTTCCTTCGCCGGCAATGTGACCTTTCCCAAGGCCCAGCAAATTCGCGAAGTGGCCACGCGAGTGCCCCTGGATCGCATGCTGATCGAAACCGACTCGCCCTATCTCGCGCCGGTACCGTACCGCGGCCGGCGCAATGAACCCGCCTTTGTGGCGGAGACCGCGCGGCAGATCGGTGAATTACGAAGCCTGTTGGCGGCGGAGGTTGGCGGTGAAACCGCACGAAACTTCTATCGCTTCTTTTCGCTTCCCCAAAATGCCAACTCCGTTTAGTTTTTAGGGAGCATCTTTCCCTGGGGCGGCGTAATCTGATAACGGGAAGCCACGATCATGCCAGAGAACAGTTTCGACATTGTCAGCAAAATTGATCTGCAGGAAGTTGCCAACGCCATCCAGCAGGCGCTCAAAGAGGTCCACACCCGTTTCGATTTGAAAGATTCTCGCTCGGCCATCGAACTCGAAGGAAAGGAGGCAATCGTGTTGCACTCGAGCGATGAGTTCAAGCTGAAGGCGGTCAACGACGTCCTGGATCAGAAGCTGGTGAAACGCGGTATCCCCCTGAAAGGTCTGACTTACGGCGGAGTGGAGGTGGCGACCGCCGGCACCGCCAAACGGCGAATCACCCTGCAACAAGGCATCCCCATCGAAAAAGCGCGCGAGATCGTAAAGCTGGTCAAGAACTTCAAAAAGAAGGTCAACGCGTCAATACAGGGAGACTTGGTGCGCATCAGCGGGAAAGATCGCGATACGCTCCAGGAAATTATCGCCTTGCTGCGGCAGCAGGATTTCGGCATCGACATGCAATTCACCAATTACCGCACGAGTTGAGCCTGATATTGTGGAGTACGTTGGCGGAAGACGTTGGGGTTCGGCGGGCGAAGTCGATCAGAACTGCGGTTTTAAGCTGAGTCTTCGAGAGACCAGCAGGCGAAGCGCTTGAGCACATCAGCAGCCATCAACGGCCAAGAGATTTTTGCTCTCCTGCGCGAGGATCTTGCTGCCATCGAGCGGGAGTTTGGCCGCGACACCGTCTCCCACGTCGAAGCCATCACCGAGATCGGCGAGTATTTGCGGCGAGGGGGCGGGAAGCGGATCCGTCCTAT